>NZ_DASQCC010000163.1:0-3726 GCF_035634895.1 Actinophytocola sp.
TGTATCAACAAGCTCAAGGGGTTCCGGGCCGTGGCCACCCGTTACGACAAGCGTGACTTCATGTACCAGGCCACCATCGACGTCGCCTCCATCCGGATCTGGCTCAAAGACCCCGTTCCATGATCCACGGGACACGCCCTAATCCAGGTGGAACTCGCGTGAGCGTTCCACCTCGGCGACGCCCGGCACGGTCGACAGGGAGTCCAGCGCATCCCCGTCGACCGTGCCGGTCACGACGCCGACACTGTCGAGCACCTCGGCCACGCGCAGCCCCGCCCGCCGTAGCGCGTCGACCACCGTGGCCATGTCGCCCACCTGGTCGTCGGCCACCGAGATGACCACCTGCTCCTCCGCCACGTGGCCTCCTCGACGAACCGGTCCTCAGGGCGCTTGGACCAATCCTGCCCCAACGTCGGTGCTGGGCAAAGGCATCCGCCGTCCCGTCTGGGACAGTCGCGCCCAGAGCTCGAACCCGCGTGCGCCGGTGGCCTGGGCGATCAGCGCGGCGGTCCCGGCGGCGTGCGGGGTGGCCATGCTCGTGCCCGAGATCCGCTTGTACCGCAGCGGTGTGGGCCAGCTGGAGTAGATGTCCAGCCCCGGCCCGGCGAGGTCGACCGCGCCGATGGTGTCCACGGTTCCGCACGAGAAGTACGCCATCCTGCGGCCGGAGTCGACCGCGCCGACGGACATGATCGACGGGCAGTTCGCCGGGTGCCCGACCGGGTTGATCCGGCCGACCCTCCGGTCGCTCTCGTTGCCGGCGGCCGCGATGATCAGGGTGCCCTTCTGCAGGGCCCGGTTCGCGACCCGCTCGAACGTGCGCGAGTACGCCTGGCCCGGCTGGGTCGCCGCGCCGAGTGACATCGACACGACCGCGCACCCGCTCGTGATGGCCCAGTTGATGCCGGACAGGATGCCGCCGTCCGCGCCGGAGCCCTCGTTGCTCAGCACCTTGCCGACGTGGATCTCGGCCTCGTAGGCCACGCCGTAGCCGGGACCCGAGTCCACCTCCCGAGGCCCGCACGAGGTGCCGACGCAGTGCGTGCCGTGCCCGTGCCCGTCCTGGACCTCCTCGCCCTGGACGAACGAGCTGGACACGATCGTCCGCCCGGCGAAGTCCGGGTGGTGCAGGTCGAAGCCGGTGTCGAGCACGGCGACCTTGATGCCCTTGCCGGTCGCCCTGCTGTTGGGCGCGCCGACGGCCTGGAGACCCCAGGTGAACACGCTTTCGTCGACGGCCGTGGCCTCGGCCTCGGCGGTCGGCGCGGTCGGCTCGATCGCCTGGACGAAGCGTTCCGGCTCGATCAGCGCGATGGGGCCCGGCTCGTCCGCGGCCTGCGCGAGCGCGGTCACCTGGTCGGCGTCGGCGGACACGAGCGCGACGCCCAGCTCGTGCATCACGAGGCCCTCGGCGTCCCAGAGCGGGTCGTTGCCGGTGGCCTCGGCGGAGCTCTCCGCGCGGATGCCAGCCACGCGGTTGAGCTCCACGGTCGCGGTGGACCAGTCGTCCTCGAGGAGGACCAGGTATCTGCCCGTGGTGCCGTCCTGTGCTGTTGTCATGCCGGTCAACCTTCTTCCCCTGCGAAAGTGCGTTGTAGAAGGTTCGGGATCCCAGCATGTGGTGTAACGGGGGTCACATGATCGAGGCCGGATCAACTTCCCCCAGCGGACGTTTATCGTCGGAACCATGCAGAGCTGGCCATCCACACCCGTGCCCAGGGTTCCCGGGACCCCCCGCCCGCTGCGGCTCTACGACACCGCCGCCCGCGAGGTCCGCCCGACGACGCCCGGTCCTACGGCGACCATGTACGTCTGCGGCATCACCCCGTACGACGCCACCCACCTGGGGCACGCCGCGACCTACCTCGCGTTCGACCTGGTGCACCGGCAGTGGCTGGACAACGGCCATGACGTGCACTACGTGCAGAACGTCACTGACGTGGACGACCCGCTGCTGGAGCGCGCGGAACGCGACCAGGACGACTGGGTCGTGCTGGCCATGCGGGAGACCGCCCTGTTCCGCGAGGACATGACCGCGCTGCGGGTCCTGCCGCCGCGGGACTACCTGGGTGCGGTGGAGTCCATCCCGGAGATCGTCGAGTCGGTGGCGAAGTTGCTCACCGACGGCGTCGCCTACCGGGTGGCCGACCAGGAGTACCCGGACATCTACTTCGCGCACCTGGCGTCCGGCCGGTTCGGCGAGGTGTCCCAGTACCCGCCGGAGGAGATGGCGAGGTACTTCGCCGAGCGCGGTGGTGACCCCGACCGGCCCGGCAAGCGCCACCCGCTGGACGCGCTGCTGTGGCGGGCGGCGCGGCCGGGGGAGCCGAGCTGGGAGAGCGAGCTGGGTCCCGGCAGGCCCGGCTGGCACATCGAGTGCAGCGTGATCGCCCTGAACCGGCTGGGCATGGGGTTCGACGTGCAGGGCGGCGGGTCGGACCTGATCTTCCCGCACCACGAGTTCAGCGCGGCGCATGCCGAGGCCCTGACCGGCGAGCACCCGTTCGCGAGGCACTACGCGCACGCCGGCATGATCGGCCTGGACGGCGAGAAGATGTCCAAGTCGCGCGGGAACCTGGTGTTCGTGTCACGGCTGCGTGCGGACAAGGTCGACCCGATGGCCACGCGGCTGGGGTTGCTGTCCGGGCACTACCGGTCGGACCGGCCGTGGACGCCAGCGGTCCTGGCCGACGCGGAGGCCCGCCTGGCCCGCTGGCGCGCGGCGGTCGCCCTAGCCGCTGCGCCACCGGCGGCGGACGTGATCACCCGCCTGCGTGACCACCTGTCGAACGACCTGGACACCGAGCGTGCCCTGGCCGCGGTCGACGCGTGGACGGACGCCGCGCTGTCGGTGGGCGGCCAGGACACCGAGGCTCCCGCGCAGGTCCAGGCCGCCGTCGACGCGCTGCTGGGGGTGCTGCTCTAGGGTCGCCGGACCCCGGCTCGGCTCCTGGCCAGCAGGGCGACCGGGGTCACGACGGCCAGCAGGACCGCCGGCAGGAGGAAGCCGAGCGCAGGGGACACGTGGTACACCGGCGTGAACGCGATCGGGCTCGCGGACGCGCCGATGAACCGGAACGCCTGGACGACCGACACCGCGCCGGCCGGGTTCTGGTCGCTTGTCAATACGAGCGTATTGAGTCCGACCTGCACGAACTGGGCGCAGAACCCGCACAGCGCCCACAGCACGGCGACGGCCGGGAGCCACGGCACCAGGCCGATCAACGCGACCGGCGCGGCCCCCGCCATGCTGAACAGGGCGCCGCGCCGGCCGCCGATGCGGTCGACCAGGCGGCCGACGAACCGGGCGGTGAGGATCCCCACCACGCCGAACGCCGTCAGCAGCAGCCCGCGCGCGGCGGCGGACAGGCCGAAGCCGTCCTCGGCGCGGAACGCGACCAGGAACGTCAGCCCGCCGAGGCAGCCCCAACCGACGAACGCGACCGCGGCGGCCCGCATCACCTCCGGCCGCCACGCCGACCGCAGCCGGGCGACCTCGGCCGGTCCGCGGTCGGGCGTGTCCGGCAGGCCGACCACGGCGAGTGCCGCCGCGGCGATGGCGACACCGACGAACGCCAGCCGCCAGGTGGCCTCGGCCGCGAGCCCGCCCAGCAGCGGCCCGCTGGTCTGGCCGGCCGCCTGCAGTGAAGCGAACAGGCCGAGCGCCCGGGACAGCCTGGCGCGCGGCGTGGTGGCGGCGATGGTCGCGAGCAGCAGGGGAGTGGT
>NZ_DASQCC010000164.1:0-26202 GCF_035634895.1 Actinophytocola sp.
CCCGTCGATGTCGACCCCGGCGTCGACGCGGGCGTCGGCACGCATCGCGGTGGCCGCGGCGTCCCCACCCATGGAGTGCCCGACGACGGCGACGCGGCGCTCGTCGACCAACGGGTTGTGGCGCAACGAGTCGAGCACGAAGGACAGGTCGGCGCCCCGGTTGACCGCGATCGGGCCGTTGCCGATCTGGCCGGGCAGCGCACAGGCCGCGCACGGCAGCACCCCATCCGGGAACCTCGTGGCGACGGACTCGTAGGCGTGGTCGACGGCCGCGACGGCGTACCCACGGGACGCGAGGTCCTCGGCGAGCGCGGTGAGGGTGTGGCGCGGGACGGTGAAGCCGGGGGAGAGCAGGACGAGCGGGTGCCGGCCGGGCAGCGGGCGGGCGTGCACGCGCGACCAGGTGCGGGTGTGGGCCACCCGCTCCGCGGTGAACTCCGGGCCGAGCTGGGCGAAGTCGACGAGCGCGGCGGCCTCGCCGGGGTCCATGTAGGCGGCCGGGCCGCCGGTGCCACGCACCGCCGGGTAGTACAGGGTGACCATGAGCCGCCGCGGCCCGGCGGCCGGCACCCAGGGGTCGGGGCGGTCGCGGTCGGTGAGGGCGAGCGTGGTGCGCCCGACGGCGGCGGTCCCGGTCGGCGCGGGCAGTGACAGAGCCACCCCGGCCGGGGCGGCTGGCGTGGCCGGCGCCGCGGTCGCGGTTGGCACGACCAGCAGGCAGAACGCGGCCGCCAGGACCGCCGGCACGATGGTTCGCATGCCCCGACTCTGCCGGCGCCGCAACGACGGGACATCGGGAATGACCCGGAATGCCACCCCGAGCCGGACCCGCATCCGGCCGCGGCCGGGCGGCGTCGCACGGCGACTCGGCCGTGCCCAGCCGTGCCCAGCCGGGCGTCGGCGGTGCTCGACCGGCCGACGGCCTTCGCGCTACCGCTCGCCGAGACGGACCGTGACGGTGACGCGGCCCCTGCCGTCGACGTTGGCGACCGCGTGTCCGGGCCGCTCGGCGCCGTCGAGGTCGAGGGAGAGCGGCCCGCCCTCGCCGCTGAAGTTGCGCCACCACTGCTTGCGTTCCGGCAGCCGGACGCCGATCGTGACCACGTCCGCGGACCGGCGGTAGCCGACCGGCGTGCTGAAGGTGCGGCCGGAGCGGCGACCCGTGTAGGTCACGACGGTGAGGTGCCGGCTCACCATCCGCCCCCATCGGGGCGACGTGCGCAACGTCGCCACCCGGGTGTTGACCCAGTCGACCATTCGCCTCGGGACGGGTCCCTTGTACCGCACGAAACCTCCAGTTGGGTGGGATGTGCCGCCAGGCTAACGCCCACGCGTGGATCACCGGCCGGAAGTGAGAGAGCCGGGCACCGAGCCGTCTCGTATCGAACGTGCGGACCTACCGGGCCCGCTCACGTCAGCTCGGCGGCCAGCTTCCGGGTGTCCGCGTTGGGATCCGTGCCGGCCACCACGAGCACGGCGTCGAGGGCGGCCGGCGGCCAGTCGGCGCGTGGCCAACGTTCCAGCGCCTTCAACGCCAGGTTCCGGTTGCGTGTCACCGGGCTGCGCAACCCCGTCAGCACCAGGTCGGCGCCGATCCCCGGATGGTCACGCAGCGCCTGCAGCGTCCAGTCCAGTGCCCTGTGCGCCCGCCACGCCACGCCGAGGCCCAGCTCGTCACCGGGCCCGGTCGCGATGTCGGACAGCGGCAGCAGCGTCCTCGCCAGCTCGGCCAGCTCCCGCGCCCGGCCGGTGTCCGCCTGCTGCCACGCCTCGAACCAGGCCATGTCGAACGGGTCGGCCCTGATCCTCGCGACGTGTGCGGCGAAGGTGTCCATGCCGCGCCTCCGGGCCGCCCAGTTCGCCAGGTGGAACTCGCTCGCGTCGCCGGACAGGCCGGCGGTGATCAGGGCGGTCCATGCCGGCCGGCCCAGGATCTCGTCGCACACGTCCTCGAACGCCTGCCGCCGCGTCGCGGTCCAGCCACGGACCGCGCGCTCCTCCCAGCCGTTCTCGCCGGACAGGAAACGCCGGATGTTCGCGACAGCCGTGAAGTCGTGCAGGCTCTCCGCCCGGGTGGTCATCAGGGCGAGGAAGGCCTCGACGGCGTCAGCGCCGTCCTCGTAGTCGTCCATGTCCTCAGCCGGGCCGCCCTCGACCAGTGCGGAGAGGATCTCGCCCGCTGACGTCAGGAGCCCGCGATCCACGTCGCCGTGCAACGCTTCCAGCAGTCCACCGGTGGTGGCGGCGAGGTGTGCCAGGTACTCGTACATGATCGAGTTGCGGAAACCCTCGCGCAGCAACCACGCGCGGATGTCGGGATCGGTCGTGTCCCGCAGCCGTTCCACGCACTGGATCCGGCCCCAGCCGTCCACCGACGCGGCCAGCGCCCACAGCTCGGACTCCGAGTCCGCCAGCCCGTTCGACACGGCCACCGCGCAGTAGAGCGTGAACTCCTCGTGCGCGCCCAGCGTCCGCACGACCGCGACCTCGTTGCCCAGCCCGGTGATCCCGAGCAGGGCGATGCCCAGCTTGACCGGGCCGCGGTCGGTGGCGGTGGTGGCAAGCCACCTCCCGATCGCGTGCAGTGCCTGGCGGTTGGGTGGTTCGCGGGTCAGCACCTCGACAAGCACGTCGACGTAGCCGAGCACGTCGTCCTCGCCGACGCTCGTGTAGAGGTCGCGCAGGTTCCGCACCGACGGGCGGCGGCACGTCAGCGTCAGCAGGCCGGCGATCTTCTCGGCACGGTCGGTCGCGGGACCGGCGCCACCGTGCTGGCGCAACACGCCGTCCATCGCACCGGGCGCCCACCTGAGCCGGCCCGACATCGCCTTCTCGTCGTCCGGCAGGTCGTCACCCGAGGTCAGCCGGCCCGACGACGGCTCGAGGTGTGCGCGGATGTGGTCGTAGATCGCCACTCCCGGCGCCACGACGGGCAAATCTCCCAACACGCGCACACTGTCGCACATCCGTCATCGACGAACACCTGAAATCCCGGGAGACCGCTCGGCGAGGTGCCGGCCGGAGTCGATCCACAATGGACCGAACGTCGGCGTGCCGGGGCGCGCCCCGGCACGCCGACGTCAACTCAGTGCCCGCCGCGCAGGCGCACGACCTCCAGGGTGTCGTAGGTGTTGCAGCCGATCGCGTTGCAGGCGCCGGTGAACCCGGCCGTCGCCGCGAGGCCGCGGACGAACTTGCCGCTCTCCGGGGTGATCTCGGCAGTCCACTTGCCGACGCCGCTGCAGGTCAGGTCGGGCACGTCGAAGCTGCCCCGCACCTGCACGTCGCCCGCCTGCTGCTGCTGCAGCGTGCCGTCCAGCACCAGGATGTCGGCGTCACCGACACAGGTGTACGTGCCGGAGATCGTCGCCGTGCCGGACTTGTTGGCCCTGCCGATGTCGTCGACGGTCATCGCGACCTTCGGCGGCGGGCCGGACTCACGCACCGCGAAGGACAGCTGCCCGCCGACCACCTCCGGGTTGTCGCTGAACGCCATCAGGTAGTACGTCTCGCCCTGCGTGGCCTCGAAGCCGACCGTGTCCGGCCCGCAGGCCAGGATCGACAGGTTGCCGGGCGTGCCGGTCGCGACGATCACGCCGGCGGTGAAGTTGGACTTGGACACGTCGGCCACGTAGGCCGGCGACGTGCCGGCCGTGAGCGTGTACCAGATGCTGCCGTTGGTCGCCGGGGCCCCGCAGTTGGCGTTGATCGCGGCGTCCTCGGCGTCCGTGGTGGCCTCGGTGGTGTCCACGACCTCCTCGAACGGCACGGTGGTGATCGCCGTCGCGCCGTCGATGGTGTCGTTCGACGGGACCTCGGCGCTGGCCGGTGTCGCGCCGAGCACGACCATCGTGGCCATGGCCGTGACCAGCCCGAACACCTGACCGGCACTGGCCAGTGATCTCATCCGCAATGGATTTCCTTTCCCCAGGAAATTGGGCCGCGTGGGTGGTCCACGCATCCATAGGACGCCTCAAGGCCGGGAAAAGTTGTCTTTGGATGCCGACGAGATCGTTTCCGGAAAAGTGAACGTTTTTTCGCGGTTCAATTTTCTACTTTGTCTTGACCGGCAGGCTAGGATTCGCCGTCCGGGTCCCGGTGGGCGCGGCTGGTGGTGACGCGGTCGTCCGAGGTCAGCCGGGGCGTCGGCCGGATGCGGCGGGACAGACGCCGTCGTCAGGGGTCCCATACCGGGTCGTGGCGCCTGGCTTCGGCCACCCGCTCCGCATGCCCTGTCCGGTGCCGTCTCCGTGGGAGCGCTACCGAAACTTTCGGGACCCGCATCGAACCGAGTGCACTATGGCCCACGCGGCACCCGTGTCAAGGCCTTTGCCCGAATGTTTCTGAAACCAACCAGATAGTAAACCCGCTGAATTAAATGTCATTCCGCGGCCGGGGGAGATTTGTCCACAAAGGTAAGAATGGGCGTTCCTGGGTGGCGTACAGGGATTCTTCGGGTGGGAGGCGCACTATTGTGAGGATCGTAGGGAGGGTCGCCATGGCACGGCTGCTACTCGTGGAGGACGACCGCGTGAGAGGTCGGGTGCCGGCCATCGCGACCGTCCGCGGGCACGGGTACCGGCTCGAAGCGGCGGGGTGAGCGGAGCAGTGCGGAGCGAACCGTCGGCACACAGGCCCCCGCGGAGCGGGCGAGGGGAGGCCTGAGCCGGTGCGCGGGAGGATCGTCACGTTGGCGGTGTCGGCGGCGGTGCTCGCGCTGGTGCTGTTCGGCGTGCCGCTGGCGGCCGCGGTGGCCGGCTACTACATCGACGACGCGCGGGCCGGCCTGGAACAGGGCGCCGACACGGCCGCGCTGACGGTCGGGCCGGACCTGTTGCGTGGCAGCGTGCCGCGGACGCTGCCGCACCTGAGGCCGGGCGCGACCGTCGCGCTGTACCGGACCGACGGCACCCGTCGCGCCGGCGCCGGACCGTCCACGGTGGACGTTTCGCTGGCGCCGGACGAGGTGGTGGAGGCCGACACCGCCGATGAGCTGGTACTGATGGCCTCGGTCGGCGACGGCCGGCGGGTCGTCGGGCTGGTCCGGGTCGCGACCCCACGGGGTGAGATCTACCGGCGCGTCGGCCTGACCTGGCTGGCCATGGCCGGCCTCGGCGCGGTCGCGGTCGTGGGGGTCTGGTTGCTGGCCCGCCGGCAGGCCAGGCGGCTGGCGAGACCGCTGGAGGACCTGTTGTCCGCCGCGTTCGAGCTGGGCGCGGGGAACTTCACCGTCACGGCGCCGAGGTCGGGCATCGCGGAGATCGACTCGGTCGGCGACTCGCTGGACACGACGGCCCAGCGGCTGTCCGATCTCGTGGCCAGGGAACGGGCGTTCACGGCCGACGCGTCGCACCAGCTCCGCACCCCGCTCGCGGGGCTGCGCCTGGAGCTGGAGGCGGCGCTGGACCTGCCGGACGACGAGCTGCGGACGTCGATCACCGCGGCGCTGGAGAGCGCGGACCAGCTGGCGGGCACGGTGGCGGACCTTCTCGAACTGGCCAGGAACGTCCCGGCGAAGTCGGGTCTGGCGCCGGTGGGCACCCTGCTGGACAGGCTGGACCGGGACTGGCGCGGACTGCTGGCCGAGCGGAACCGGACACTGCGGCTGTCCGTGCCGGAAACGGTCGCCGGACGCCTGGTCGTCGCGCCCGTGCTGCGCCAGATAGTCGCGGTCCTGGTGGACAACGCCCTGCACCACGGCGCGGGCACGGTCACCGTGGCGGTCCGGGACCTCGGCGCGGCGATCGGCGTGGACGTGTCGGACGAGGGCGCGGGCATCACCGGCGCGGACCCCCTGGGCCCGCCGCCCGAGACCGGTGGCGTCCGCACTCGCCACGGCATCGGCCTGCCGCTGGCCCGCCGGCTGGCCGAGGCCGAGTCCGGCCGGCTCGTGCTGGCGGCTCCGGCGCCGCCGACCTTCACGCTCGTCCTCCCGACGCACGGGGAGACCTGACCCGTCAGCGTTCGAGACGCCGCTCCACGCCGTCGAGCAGCAACCGCGGGCCGTACTCGAACATCACGTCCAGATCCAGCTCGAAGTCGACGGTGGCGACCATGAACGCCATCGTCGGGTACCGACCGGACGTGGTGATCTCCCGGTACTCGCTCGCCATGGCGCCATCCACTCGTCGTTGGTCAGGCCGGTGTCCTGGCGTGCCTGCGACTCCGCGGAACTGGTGCGGGACCCGCGGATCCGGCTGTCGTGAGTGCTTAGACGGGGGTGCCGACCAGCTTCCGGTAGGGGGCCAGCGCGGCCGGGATGCCGACGGTGACCGCGCCGGTGAGGATGCCGTCGCGGGTGTAGTGGGCGGCGAACTTCCCGCCGGGGTCGCCGTCGAGGTCGCCGTCGATGACCGTCAGCTCGTCGTCGGCGGAGGGGAGGCCGATCACCTGGAACTTCGACTGGTACTGGTCGGTCCAGAAGTACGGGACGGCGGTGAGCGGGACGCGGTCGGACGGCGCCGCGAGGATGTTCCTGGCGACGAGCGCGGCCGTGTCGCCCGCGGCGGTCCAGTGCTCCAGGCGGAGGGTGCCGTCGGCCCACGGGTGGGGCAGGCGGGCGACGTCGCCCGCCGCGAAGACGTTGACGGCGGAGGTCGCGCCGGTGCGGTCGCAGAGCACGCCGTCGGCGACCTTCACGGCAGAGCCGGCGAGCCACTCGGTGTTGGGCACGGTGCCGACGGCCATGACGACGAGGTCCGCGTCGAGGATCGTGCCGTCGGCGAGCACGACGCGCTCGACCCGGTCGCCGGCGCCGTCGAAGTGGGCGACCCGGGTGGAGCAGCGGACGTCGACGCCGCGGGCGCGGTGCATCCTGGCGACCACCGCGCCGACCCGGTCGCCGAGGACCGCGCCGAGGGGCTGGTCGAGCAGCTCGACGACGGTGACGTCGCGGCCGAGGGTGCGCGCGCTGGCGGCGACCTCGCAACCGAGCACCCCGCCACCGATGACGACGACCCGTTTGACGTCACGGAGGGCCGACCGGAGCGCGAGCCCGTCGGTCCAGGTCCGCAGGACGTGCACGCCGTGCCAGCCGTCGAAGAGGCGCCGGGGCCGCACCCCGGTGGCGATGACCAGCCGGTCGTAGCCGAGCGTGGTCCCGTTGTCGAGGACGACCCGGTGTCCGGCGGTGTCGAGGGCGGTGGCGTGGACCCCGGCGAGGGCGTCGACACCGGCGGGGGCGGGCAGGTACGCCGGCTCGGCGGGGTCTTCGTGCTGGGTGAGCACCTTCTTGGACAGCGGCGGCCGGTCGTAGGCGGCGTGGGGCTCGCCCCCGACGAGCGTCACGGCCCCGTCGAAGCCGGCGCGGCGCAGCCGCTCAGCCGTCCGCAACCCAGCCAACCCACCACCGACGATGACGATCCTCATGACTCCAGCAAACCACTCCGCCTATGAGCCGGCCTCTCCCCAGGATGGACTCGGGCGGTAGCGCCCGACCCCGGCGGGCCCACGCGGCCCGTCCGGGGACGGTCTCAGCGCGAGCGGATCGGCCGGGACTCCGCGGGCGGGGTGAACCCGGCGATGCGGTGGCGGTCGTAGACCAGGCCGAACTCCATGCCCACCATGGCGGCCGCCACCACGGGCACCGACAGCCACGACGGGAACGCGACGCCCCGCGGCAGGTAGCCGGGCTGGAACTTGGCGTTGAACCGGTACAGCGACTCGACGCGGATGAACGGGTCCAGCAGGTGCAGCGCCTGGTACGCGGCGCGTTCCAGCGGGCCCCGGCGTGACGAGTCGAGCAGCGTCCGGAACGCGGCGAAGTTCAGCGACACCAACCGGATCGCGTTCTCGCGCGCGTAGGTGACCACGTCGGCGATCATCCGCTCGTTCAACCCGTTGACGCTGCCTGGCTCGCGCCGCATGACGTCGAGCGACAGCGTGTCCCCGCTCGGCACGTACCGCTGGCAGCCGACCAGCCGGCCCGCGCTGTCCCTGGCGAGGACGAGCACGCACTCCGGGTGCACGCCGGTGCCGAGCCCGTCCAGGATCATCGAGAAGCCGCGCTCGGCGGTGCCCCCCAGCCAGTGCGTCGACAGCGTGGCCACCTCGACCTGCAGGCCCGTGTCGAGGTCGCCCTCGCGCACGATGCTCGTCGTGATGCCGAAGTGATGCGTGCGCTGCACGGCCTGCCGCACGTTGCGCATGGTCCGGCCGGTCATCGAGAACGCGCCGACGTCGAGCAGCACCTCGTCGCCGATGCCGATGGTGCGCAGGCCATGCTGGTGCCACAGCGGCGCGAGGTCGTCGCGCACGGCGAGCGCCCCGACCCGCCAGCCGGCCCGGTCGCAGACCCGGACGAACTCGGTGACGGCCGCTTCGAACGCCTCGGGCTCGCCGACCGGGTCGCCGCCGACGACCGCGACGCCGAGCAGCACCCGGTACCCGACCGCCGCGCGCCCGTCGGGGCTGAACACGTACGACCGGTCGTTGCGCAGCACGAACGGCGCGAGCGTGTCCGACGACGGGTGCCGCACCAGCTCGGTCACGCGGGCGCGGACGCCCCCGTCCGCGGGCTTGGGCGGCGGCGCCGGGGCCAGCAGCACGACCAGGGTGACGCTCACGCCGAGCAGCACCAGCGAGCCGAGGTCGAGTCGCAACTCACCGTGACCGTGCAGCGCCAGGTCGTACAGGGCGCCGGCGGCCAGCACCGCGAGCCCGCAGACCGCGGCGAGCCGTACCCGCGCCGGTCTGGGCACCGCCGGGAACTGCTCGCGCCGCACGATCAGTGCGACGCCACCCGCCACGAGCAGCACGGCCACGATGCTGCGGCCGCCGAGCAACACCCCGCAGCCGGCCAGCGCGAGCGCGATCCAGTAGGCGACCTTGCGGCGCCGGAGCAGCCCGTGTGCGAGCACCAGCAGCACGACCGCGAGCAGGCCGGCGTGCAGCCGGCCGCGAGGTCCCCCGTGGCTCATCAGCTGGCCCACCCAGTTGGGCAGCGCCACCCGTCGTGCGGCCAGCAGGCTGACGATCGCGAAACCCGCCGTGATCAGGCCGAACGGCCAGACTTGTCTACGTGTCCCCTCCACAGGGGTCAGTCTTGCAGGCGATCGCCTTCCGCGCCGCGAGTATCGCCATGACGTGCCGAACACCGTTAACGTTGGCCGCGGCACGGCACGACCCGGGGAGAAACGCAAATGCGAATCGCGATCCTGCTCTTCGACAAGATGACGGCCCTGGACGCCGTCGGGCCGTACGAGGTGCTCCGGTTCGCCGCGGACGCCGAGGTGGTGTTCACCGGGAAGAAGGTCGGCGAAGTGCGGGCCGGCGCGGGCACGCTCGGGCTGGTCGTCGACCGGCCGCTCGCGGACGTGCCGTCGGCCGACATCGTGCTCGTCCCGGGTGGACCCGGCCAGGTGGACCTCATGGACGACGACGAGGTCCACGAGTGGCTGCGTCAGGTGGACCGGACCTCGTCGTGGACGACCTCGGTGTGCACCGGGTCACTCGTGCTCGCCGCGGCCGGGTTGCTGACCGGCCGGAAGGCGACCTCGCACTGGCTCGCGATGGACCAGCTGCCCGCCCACGGAGTGGTGCCGACCGAGCAGCGGGTCGTGTTCGACGGGAAGTACGTCACCGCGGCCGGGGTCTCGGCCGGGATCGACATGGCACTCGAGCTGGCCAACCGGATCGCCGGGGACATCGCGGCACAGGCCATCCAGCTCGGCCTCGAGTACGATCCGCAGCCGCCGCACGACGCCGGGTCACCCCGCAAGGCGCCGGCCGAGATCGTCGCCAACATGCGCGAGAACAGCCGGTTCTTCCTGCAGGAGACGTAGAGCCGCTAGACGGGGACGGCGGCCTTCCTGCGGGGGCCGGGGAAGAAGCGGTTCACCTCGGTCTGGTACCGGCGGTAGGCGGGTCGCTTGAGGACGCTGTAGTGCTCCGCCGGGACCGCGCCCGAGTAGTGGACCATGACCGTGTAGATGGCGCGGACCAGGAAGAGCAGGCCCAGCGTGGTGATCAGCCACGGCACGAGAGCGGTGCTCTCGTAGAGGGCCACCGTGGACGGCACCGCCAGCAGCACGGCGCCGCACCACTGCACCCACTGTCCGAAGTAGTTCGGGTGGCGGCTGTGGCGCCAGAGGCCGACGTCGCAGACCTCGCGGCTCTCGCTCGCGTAGCCGCCGAGGAACCGGGCCTTCTGGACGTCCGCGACGCTTTCGACCACGTAACCGCCCAGCCACACCGCGATGGCGACGAGCTCGACCACGTGCAGGCCGCCGCGCGGGTTGGTGGCGACGATGATCGACGGCAGGGCGAAGTACGACATGTTCGCCGTCGCCTGCACGCCGATCTCGTACTGCAGCGACAGGCGTTCGCTGCGCAGGCCCGCCTTCTCCCACACCAGGCGCTGGTACCGGTAGCGCGGGAACTCCTCCTTGAGCCAGCCCGGCTTGAGCACCAGGTAGCCCCAGTACATCAGCCGCCCGCCGGAGAGGGTGAACATGGCGGCCGCGGTCACCGTGAGCGGGGTCGGCGCCGCCGCGAACACGAACGTCTCCAAGCCCAGTGCCAGTACTCCCGCGGGCCACGCGAAGTCCACATAGGACATACGGTTCGTGCGCCAGGCCGGCACACACGCGGACGGCACGAAGATCGCCAGCTGGACGGCCACGTTCCACAGGGCGAACGTGCGGGTCGCCGGGTTGACCACCAGCGCGACCAGGCAGACCAGGAACGACACACACCAGACGACTCGGTCACGCATGGGAATCTCCCGGGTATCGACGGTCCGCCCACAGGCAGGGCGGGGTGAACGCTAGGGCGGTGTTCTTTCGCCTCGGTTGTCCCGCGCTCAAGCGCCCTTGACGCGTCGTTTTCCCCGTCAGCACACTCCCGGCATGTCGTTGGACGCCGCGCTCCGCCAGGCGAGGGACCGGTTCGTCGCGGCCAACCCGCGCAGCCGTGCCGCACACGAGAAGGCCGCCGAGGCCATGCCCGGCGGCAACACCAGGACCACGCTCTTCTACCCGCCCTTTCCACTCACCATGGCGAGTGCCGACGGCTGCCGGCTGACCGACCTCGACGGACACACCTACGTCGACCTGCTCGGCGACTACACGGCCGGCCTCTACGGGCACAGCAACCCCGTGATCAGGAAGGCGCTCGACGCCGCGCTCGACGGCGGCTGGAACCTCGGGGCGCACGGCGAGCACGAGGCCCGGCTCGCCGTCGTGCTGTGCGAGCGGGTGCCGTCGCTGGAACTGGTGCGCTTCACCAACTCCGGGACCGAGGCGAACCTGCTCGCCATCGCCACCGCGACGCTGCACACGGGCCGCCGCACGGTCCTCGTGTTCGACGGCGGCTACCACGGTGCGGTGCTGGCGTTCGGGGACGGCGGCGTGCCGGTCAACGTGCCGCACCGGTTCGTGGTGGGTCAGTACAACGACATCGCGGCCACCGAGCGGCTGGTCGCCGAGCACGCCGCGGATCTCGCGGCGATCCTCGTCGAGCCGATGCTCGGCAGTGGCGGATGTGTGCCCGCGACGCCGGAGTTCCTCCGGTTCCTGCGCGACCTCGCGACCGCGACCGGCGCGGTGCTCGTGTTCGACGAGGTGATGACCTCACGCGTGGCCGGCGGCGGCATGCAGGAACTGCTCGGTATCACACCGGACCTGACCACGCTGGGCAAGTACACCGGTGGCGGCATGACGTTCGGCGCGTTCGGCGGGCGGGCCGACCTCATGGCCGTGTACGACCCCCGCCGGCCCGGCGCCGTGCCGCATGCCGGGACCTTCAACAACAACGTGCTCAGCATGGCCGCCGGTCATGCCGGGCTCACCGAGGTGTTCCCGCCCGAGGTGAGCCGGGAGCTGTTCGTCCGGGGCGAGGACCTGCGCGCGGAGCTGAACAGGATCGGCGGCACGGTGATGCGGTGGACCGGGCTCGGCAGCATGATGACGGTGCACTTCCAGCGCGAGCCGATCGCCGCGCCGCGGGACATGCGCAGCACGCCGGCACAGCGGGAGCTGTTCCACCTGGACATGCTCGACCGGGGATTTCACCTCGCCCGCCGCGGCATGATCGCGATGAGCCTGGAGATCGGTGCCGCGGAGTGCGCCGAATTCTGTGCCGCGGTGTCTGGTTTCATCGCTGATTACGGCGGGTTACCGCGCTGATCTGTGACGTGATTTCCCGGCGTCCTGCCCAGGTTGCCTGGCAAGGGGTGACGGATTCACCTATGCTGGCGAACAGCCGAGCGCGGGGGCCTCGGTGAACTGGGGACCGGGGGAGTGTCATATTCGAAACATCCGTTGTGTCGCAACGGATGCGTACTCCCCTGGCAGAACACGGGATGCCAGGAGGAAATCCGATGACGGAGGTCATCACACAACCATCGACGGCGTCGCCCGCCCTGGCGCCGGGGGTCGCGCCTAATTACGGGCTGGCGAAGTTTCTCGACCCGCTGCGAATTCCGCCGGTGATCCGGCCGCATTCGTGGTGGCATCAGGAAGACATCACGATCAACATGACCAGGGTCGGCGTGCGCCTGCATTCACAGCTGCCGGTGACCACGGTCTGGGCTTACGAGGGACAGTTCCCCGGGCCCACCATCGAGGTCCGCGGCGGAAAACGCCTTCGCGTCGCGTGGCGCAACGACATCGACGGCACGATTCCGCTCGTGGCCGTGCGGGCCCCGGTCGCGGAGGCGAACAGGCCCGGCAGCCGCGACTCGCAGGGCAACCCGCTGCCGGTCATCGACGGGGTGGCCGAGCTGCCGGCCTGGCACGTCGTGCACCTGCACGGCGCGCTGACGAACGGCGGCAACGACGGCTGGGCGCACAACGCGACGCTGCGTGGCCACGCCCAGCTCACCGAGTACCCGAACGACCAGCGGTCGACGACGCTCTGGTACCACGACCACGCGATGGCCGTGACGAGGTTCAACGTCCACGCGGGCCTGGCCGGCATGTACCTCATCCGCGACGACGAGGAGGACGGGCTGGAGCTGCCGTCCAGGGACCACGAGATCCCGCTGGTGATCACCGACCGCAACCTGGACACCGACCCGGCGACCGGCGCGCTCACCGGGCAGCTGCTGTTCAAGCCGGCGGAGGTGGCGCCCGGCGTGATCATCCCGGTCACCGGTCCGTTCAACCTGGTCAACGGTGTGATCTGGCCGCACCTGGACGTCGACGCTCGGTGGTACCGCTTCCGCGTGGTCAACACGGCGAACTCGCGGTTCTACACGCTCAACCTGATCGACGAGGCCGGCGTGCTCCACAACGACGCGGTCCGCGTCATCGGCACCGACGGCGGCCTCCTGCCGGCGCCGGCGCCGATGCCCGGCGGCGGGCTGATCCTCGCGCCGTCCGAGCGTGCCGACGTGCTGGTCGACTTCAGCCGGTTCGCGGGGCAGCGCCTGCGGCTGACGAACACCGCCGTGCCGGTGGGTGGGGCCGTCGAGCCGGACCTCATGGAGTTCCGGGTGGAGGACCGCGACCGGCACGACCCGTTCGAGCTGCCGGCGAAGCTGTCGTCCACCTATGTTCGGCTGGAGCACGGCAAGACCGTGCCCGAGGACCACGACCACGTGTTCGTCGCGCTGGTCCCGCCGGGCTCGGCTGGTGAGGCGCACCCGCAGATGTGGGAGCTGGCGGAGATCACCGGTACCGACGAGGTGCCGGCCGAATTCCCGGCGGCGGGCGTCATCCAGCTGACCGACCCGGCGGACGGGAAGGTGCGGACGTTCCGGCGCGTGGCGAGCGTCTTCGACGACACGACCACGTTCTTCATCGACCACAACCGGTGGGCGGTGTGGAACCTGGTCCACCTCGGTGGGCCGACGCACCCGATCCACATCCACATGTCGCAGTTCCAGCTGCTGACCCGCCGGAACCTCCCGCAGACCGGCGGCAACGTCACGGGCTTCGACGTGGCGGTGGGCGGCACCACCGCGCCGCTGCCCGCGCCGGGGCCGGGCCTGCGGCCGATCCAGCGCTACGAGGAGGGCTGGAAGGACGTCTTCCAGGTGCAGGCGGGGGAGTGGGTCACCGTGGCCGGGCAGTTCGCCGGCGCGACCGGTGAGTTCATGTACCACTGCCACATCCTCGACCACGAGGACGAGGGCATGATGCGGCCGTTCGTCGTGCATCCGCCCGAGGTGGCCAGGTTCCACACGCATCCGGGCCACGGGCACGACCACGCATGATGTCGGTGTGCGTCTGATCGACGACGACCGGCTGACCGGATCGTGGGTGGTCGCCAACCGCGACATGAACCGAGGACGCGGCCTGTCCGGCCGCGACGGCTACAGCCGCGTCCTCGGCGTCGATCTCCGTGCGCGCCTGGCCGTGCCGGGCACCCACTGGCTGGACCTGTGCTGTGGCGAGGGAAGGGCGTTGCGGGAGGCGGCCGGGTCGCTGCCGGCCCGGCTCACCGGCGTGGACCTGGTCGGGCCCGCCACCCCGGTGCCCGGGGTGCGGTTCGTGACGGCGCCGGTCGGCGGGTGGACGCCCGAGGAGCGCTTCGACCTGATCACGTGTGTGCACGGCCTGCACTACGTCGGCGACAAGCTGGGCCTGCTGGCGAGAATCGCGTCCTGGCTGACCGCGGACGGGTTGTTCGTGGCCAACTTCGATGCGGGGACCGTCCGGTTCCCGGACGGTGATCCGGGTGGGCGGCGCGTCACGACGGCGCTGCGTGCGGCGGGCTTCAGCTACGACGGCCGGACACACCGGGTCAGCCGCCGCGGTCCCGGTGCCGTCGAGTTCGCCTTCCACTACCTCGGCGCCGACGACCGCGCCGGCCCCAACTACACCGGCCAGCCGGCGGTCCACTCGTACTACCGGCAGTAGACCTCCTCGCCCGAGGCCGACGGAGGCGCCCGCGGCTCGTCCGCTTGACTGAACACACCGAACATCGCAAACTGGGAGCGCTCCCAAAAACAAGTCCTGGTCCTGACAACGCAGACAATAGGAGCGCTTCCAGTCATACCCTCCGTTGAGAGGCGAGCTGATGTCGAGATCAACACGGATCCCATCATCGGCCTTGCCGCGGCGTTGGCCATGGGCGGCGCGCTCGTCGCACCCGCGCCGGCCCGCGCCGAGCGGCCGGCGCCACCTACCGGCTGCTCGGCGCGAACTGCTCCGACGTCGTCGCCCGCTGCCAGAAGCCGATGCCGGACGCCCAGTACGCGGGGCAGTTCTGGACCGGCGTCGCGAACGCCTTCAAGGGCAACGACGCCGTCGTGTTCGACCTGTTCAACGAGCCGTTCCCGGACATCCCGGCCGGCAACGTCGGCGTGGGCTGGACCTGCTTCCGTGACGGCGGCACGTGCCCCGGCATCGGCCACCAGGTGGCCGGCTTCCAGAGCCTGGTCGACGCCGTCCGTCCAACCGGTGTCACCACGCCAGCTGCCGTCCGGCCCCGCTCCAGGCCGGGCGGCAGCCTCCTTTCCCGGCTTGTCCCACACCCTCGCGGGCGTTTCGGCACTGGCCCGGCCGGAGCCGGGCCATGCCGGCGTCAGACCGTGGCGCAGAGCGTGCCGTTCAGCCTGAACGCCACCGGTTGGACGTTGGGGCCCTGGTAGTTGCCGACGAAGCCGACCGTCGTGGTGGTGGCGGCGGGCAGCGGGCTGCCGCCGAGCACGGTCACGGTCGTGTCGGTCTGGGACCACGTCGCGTTCCAGCCGCTGTCCACGCGCTGCCAGGTCGTCGGCCAGGTGAACGTCAGCGACCACGGGTCCAGCGGGTGGTCGAGGTTGTTCGTGACGTCCACGTTCGCGACGTAACCGTTGCCCCAGTCGGTGGTCTCCGCGAAGCGCACCGAGCACGCCGACGTCGCCGGGGTCAGCGTCTGGAACGTCAGCGGCGGCGACGCCCACGACACCCGGCCCGCGTTGTCGCGTGCCAGGAGGTTGACGGTGTACCGGGTCGCCGGCTTCAGGTTCGTGACCGTGAACGTCTGGCCGGTGGTCTCGCCCCACTGCTCGCTCGTCGTGCCGAGCTGGCGGTGGAGCTCGTACTTGACGCCGGCGGCGGCCGGGGGCGTCCAGCTGATCGTGGCGGCCGTGTCCGTGACCCCGTCGGCGGCCGGGCGGCCCGGGCGTGCCGGCAGGTTGGTCTGCGACGTCGACGGCCGCAGCACGAGCGTCGTCAGCGAGTACGGCGCCAGCGTCACCGACCGGGCCGCGCCCGACGCGGTGGTGATGGCGGTGTCACCGTTGCCGTAGGTCAGCACCTGCGCGGCCGCGGCCGGGGAGTAGCCGGTGTAGCTCAGCGCGACCGTCTTCGCCGCGTCCGGGTCCTGGTTGACCAGCAGCACGGACAGGCCGCCGTCGGCGCGGCGCGCCGCGTGCGCCTTCACCAGCGGGTCGGTGGCGCTCGCCGCGACCAGTTGGTCCCCCGGCCGCGCGAAGCGGGACACCATCGACAACCCGAAGTACGGCGCGAACGGCGTGTTCAGCGCCGGCTCGCACACGGTGCCGTCCGCGTTGCAGGTGCCGCTCGACAGCAGCCCGAAGTCGTTGTAGTCCGGCTGTCCGGCGACGGTCGACGCCGTGTCGGGTCCATTGTGGACGTTCCACCAGTCGACGTTGAACACGCCGTTCGCCATCAGCGTCGCGTAGGAGTCGGCCGCGAACAGCGCGCCCGGCTGGGTGTTGCGGCCGTAGGACGTGTTCACCTCGGTCATCGCGACCGGGAGCTCCTTGCCCGCGTAACTGCGGCTCTGTTCCCGCACCAGGCGGACCTGGTCGGCGGTCCGGTTCGTCTTCGTCAGCACCTCGGGGCCGGACGAGCCGGTGGGGTACCAGTGCACGATCGCGAAGTCGATCACGGAGCCGGCCGTCCGCAGCACGACCTGGTTCCACGTGCCCGCGTCACCGTCGGCCGTGATGCCGTCCGGCCACTCGCCCGGCGTGGTGAGCACGGCGCCGACCTTGATCGTCGGGTCGACGGCCTTCATCGCCGTCGCGTAGTCCCGCACGAGGGTCGCGTACTGGACCGGGCTCTTGTCGGCGTGGTCGTCCGCCTCCCAGGCCGAGCCGTAGTGGCCGTTGCCGTAGTTCTCGTTGCCGATCTCCCAGTACCTGACGCCGTAGCCCTTGTCGATGTTGGCCGACCGCACCCAGTCGGCCGCCTCCTGTGGCGAGCCGGTGCCGTAGTTGGCGGTCACGATCGGCTGCGCGCCGGCCCGGCGGACGCCGGCCATGAAGTGGTCGAAGTCGGTGTTCGGGGCGACGTAGCCGCCCGGCGCCGTGTGGTCGAGCCAGTGGTAGATGTCGGAGTAGGAGCCGCCGGGGTAGCGCATGGCCTTGACCCCGGCGCCCTTCAGCAGGTCCGCGACCTCGGCCGTGCCGAGGTTCGTGTCCCAGATCGCGTGGTTCACCCCGAGCGCCATGGAGCTGACGGGTTCGAGCCCGGCCCTGGCGTTGACGACGACGTCGACGCCGGCCGGCGCGGCGTTCGCGGCGGGTGGCCCGCCGACCTGTGTGGCGGCTGCGAGAGCGAACACCAGTAGCGCGGCAGGGCGCGATCGTCTCATGGCTGTCCTCGTCGACGGCGATGTCTGGGAGCGCTCCCAGCCTGACTTCGCGTCACCGTTTTGTCAACGACGCATGTCACGATGCGGGTCGTTCTGCTTTCACCGACAGGGAGACGTCATGAAACGGATCGGCGCCGTCGCCGTTCTGGCCGGCCTGTTCGCCTTCCCGGCGACGGCGTCCGCCGCGACCACCTGCACCGCCGGCGTGTTGCCGACCCCGCCGGACACCGTCGCCTACTCCGTCACCGGTACCGACGGCCACGGCACGTTCGTTGGCGTGGTGCAGGGCGCGCAGCGGCAGGAGGGGGTCGTGTGGCGGGACGGCGACGCGACCCTGCTGCCCGACTTCGTTCCCTTGGACATCAACGATTCCGGGCTGATGGGCGGGTACACGCCCGGCCCGTCCAACGGACGGGTCATCGCGGCGCTGCGGCCGCTGGACGGGCCCGTACGCAAGCTGGACGCCAGCTGGACCACGGCGGTGAACGGCGTGAACGACGCCGGGGACGCGGTCGGGGACGTGTACCTCGAGCATCCGGTCGTGCACGTCTCGGCCCTGTGGCGCACGCCGGACTATCGGCTCGACGGTCTCTACCGCAGCAACGCGTCGCCGAAGGCGATCGACGACACGGGTCTGGTCATCGGCCGCCTCGACTTCCCCGACACGTCGTTCACGGTGTGGTCGGCGACGACGAGGGAGATCATTCGCGAGTACGGTCCGGAGGTGCAACTGTACGATGTGGACAACGGGGTGATCGCGGCCAGCCACAACAGGAAGATCGTGAAGATCGACGGCTGGACCGGGGCGGAGACCGTGGTCCCCGGCGCGACCAACGCCGTTCCGTTCGCCATCGAGGACGGCGTGATCGCCGGCAGCGCCCGCCGCGCCGCGATGCTGTGGCGCGACGGCGAGGCGATCCTCCTCCCGGCGCCCGCGGACACCACCACCCGCGAGGCGAGCGCGGTGAACGCCACGGGCACGGAGGCGGCGGGAATCAGTGTCTCGACGACCGGAAAGGTGGTGCCGACACTGTGGGAATGCTCAGCCGCGTGACCCGAAGAACGCGTCCAGCGCCATTCTTCCCCGGTCCGTCGCGGCCAGCCCCTGGTAGTGACCGGCCGGATCACGCAGCGCCATAGCCGCGTACTCCGGGAAGTCCATGTTGTCGACGAAGAGGTTCGCGCTCACGTCGTAGACCCCGGCCGGCAGGGCCCGGAACTCGCGGCCGTTCTCCAGCTCGTACGCGTACTGCTCGTCATCGCAGTCCTCGGCCCGGACCGTGTTCGCGGCGAGCAGCGGATGCGGTGCCACCATGGCCGCCGCGTCCGCGACGAACACGACGCGGAACATGCTCGGCACCGCGGCCAGCACCTCGTCCACGGTGGCGCCGTCCCACGCGGGGTCGTCCACGTACTGGTTCGCCGGCACCGCGCCCACGAACGGCGGGGTGTCGAGCGCCGTCACGACCGACCGCCACCCGGCGTCGTCGGCGTAGCTCGTGCGTACGATCAGGGCGACACCGCCGTCGGCGGCCTCGATGACTGGTCTCATGAACTGTCCACGGTCCCCGCCCCGCGCGAGGTTCATCCCCCGGGCCGTGGGCGGCCCCGATCTCTTCGACGCCCAACTCGGCCGGGACCACGACCTTCGTCAGGTCCGGCACGCGGGCGGCGACCGGTCTTCGCAGGTCGGCACGCCCGCGCCGGGCGGTGCGGACGCGTTCGCGCGGCTGCCGGGCCACGATGAAAGAACTTTCAACTAACAGTCGGTTGCGACCGTCGGATCGGACTGTCAGGCTTGGGGTCGTTCGAACAGGGGTTGTTACGTCGCGGACCACAACGGTTGCCGCGGCGCGGCCGCGCGGCGGGTCCGCCCGCCCGCCGCGCGGTCCGCTCCTGGGCTGATCGAGTTACGGAACGTCGGTTTTCGCTACCGAGGGCGCGAACCGGAACGCACTGAGAGGCATCGACCTGACCATTAACAGAGGACACCTGCTCGTGCTCGTCGGCGAGAGCGGCGCCGGGCTCGGCAGTGTGCGCTTACCGGCAGAGACGTACGCGAGGTCATGATCACGCACCGCCCGGGAGATCCCGGTTACCAGAAGGCACGCAAGCTCTTCATCGGCCGGCACTACGAGATGCTGCCGCAGGCCATCCTGGAGTGCGGGACCGAGGACGACGTGGTCATGGCGCTCGACATGGCGCGCGGCGGCCCGTTCGCGATCCGGGGCGGCGGGCACAGCCTCGCCGAACACTCCACATCGGACGGACTGGTGCTGGACCTCGCCGGCCTCACCACGATCGACGTCCGGGAGGGCACCGTGCTGGTGGGCGCCGGGATCCGGGTCGGCGAGCTGACCGACGTACTGGCGTCGCTGGGCCTCGTGGTGCCGGTGGCCTGGTGCCGGTCGGTCGGCGTGGTGGGCGCGGTGCTGGGCGGCGGGCACGGCGTGCTGGGCCGCTACTACGGCCTCGGCGCCGACCACCTGGTCGCCGCGCGGGTGCTGCTGGCGGACGGCCGCATCGTCTCGGCGACCGCGGAGGAGCACTCGGACCTGTTCTGGGCACTGCGCGGCGCCGGCGGCGGCAACTTCGGGATCGTGCTGTCGGTGGAGCTGCGCACCCGGCCGTCGGTGGCGCTGACGTCCCTGCAGGCGAGCTGGCCGTACGACCGGGTGGTCGACGTGGTGGCGGCGTGGCAGCACCTGGCCCCCGCCGCGGCGCGGGAGGTGAACCTCGAGCTGTCGTTGTCGGCGAGCGACCGGCCGGACGAGGAGCCGGAGATCACGTTGTTCGGCGTGGTCGCCGGGAACCTGGCCGACGCGCACACCGTGCTGGCCGGGTACACCGACCGCGCCGGCGCGACGTCGTCCGCTGCCTGCACCGTCATGTCCAAAGTGGACTCGGCGCGACACTGCGCGCATCCGGGCAACGTGGCGGAGCGCGACCTGCCCCGCCTGCCGGCGAACGAGGTGCGCCCGGCGTTGCGGCTGGCGCGGTCGGAGTTCTTCACCGGCCCCATGTCGAGGCCGGTGCTGGAGAAGCTGGCCGAGCACCTGGCGAAGGACCGGCTGGACGGCGTGTACCGGGACCTGGAGCTGATCCCGTGGGGTGGCGCGCTTTCCGAGGTGGCGGGCGGTGCCGCCGGTCATCCCCGCGCCCGGTTCCTGGTGAAGCACTCCGTGCGGACGGGATGCCGCGCCGGCAACGAGACTCGCGCGTCGGCGACGGAGTGGGTGAACGGCTCCTGGTCGATCACGAACGCCGTCGGCTCCGGCGGCAGCTACCCGAACTACGCCGACGCCGCGCTCGAGGACTGGCCCGAGGCGTACTACGGCGCCAACCTGTCGCGCCTGCAGCTGATCAAGCGAAAGTACGACCCGGGCAAGGTGTTCCGCTTCGACCAGGGCCTGTCGGCGACCTGGTAGGGGAGCGCCACGCGCCGGAGCGGGTGGGAGGTACCCGAGCCATGGTCGAGAGCGATACGGTTTCCCCATGGAGCCATTGAGGAGGGTGGTCGGCGTCGCCGCCACGCTCACGCTGGACCACGACGCCTACTTCGGGCGGACGGCCGGCGACGGGTTCGCGGTCATGTCCCACACCGGCCTGCTCACCATCCTCGACCAGCGCCTACAGGTCGAGCGGACCGTCGACCTCGGCGGCCCGGTCGGGGACCTGTCGGTCGCCGGCGGCCGCTGGGCCTGGATCGTGGCGGACCGGTTGTGGGTCGGCCATCCCGGTGAGGGGGCCAGCTCGGCGCTGCCCGGCGAGTCCGCGTGCCGGTGGGCCCCGACGGGGGAGGCGCTGTGGTCTGCCTACGGCACCGGCGACAAGGTGCAGGTCGAGCTGCGCTCCCCGGAGTCCAGGGTCACGCGCACGGTCACGGTGCCGGACGAGTTCGGCGGGTCGATGGTCCGGTTGCGCCACCACCCGCACCCCGACGCCGTCGTCCTGTGGATCGCGGCCGGTCAGGACGGTCAGCAGTCGTGGCTGGTCCGCGACGACGGTACGGCGCTGACGGCCGAGCACCTTCCCGCCGACGACTGCCTGCCCACCATGTTCGCACCGGACGGCACCTGGCTCCTGGCCGCCGGCGACGACCGGCTCACCATGGTCTCCTGGCCCGACCGGGTCGAGCAGGCCGTGCTGCACTGGCGGGACATCGACCCCGAGGCCGCGGCGGACGGCAGTGACGCGCCCGGCGGCTGCCTGATGGCACTGCCCGACGGGTTCGTGTCGTGGAGTACGGACAACGGGCGCCTGCGTACGATCGACCTTGCCACGCTGTCGGTCGTCGACGAGTTCGAGCTGGCCGGTCACCCGGTCGCCGAGCGGGACCCGAACCTGGCCGGCGACCCCGGCCCCCACGGCGACTTCGGGTACGCCGTGCCCCACCCCAACGGGTTGGTCATGTCCGTGCACGACCGCGACACGCTCGTGCTGTCGTCGCTGCGTGACTGGCTTCCGGCGCGCGGATGACCGCCTTTCTCACCTGGCCCCGGCACGTGAGCTGCTGGCCACCTCACCACGGAGGCGGCCACAGCCGCGGTGGGTCAGCGGTCGGGGAGGGCTAGCCGGTCCGGCCCATGATCTCCACGAAGTCCGAGCGGTTCAGCAGCTCACGCAGCAGTACCAGGTCGGCCAGTCCGAGTGGCGGTGCCACGGGCGCGGTCGCCGGCTTCGCCTTCGCGCCACCCATCAGGAGCAGCCGGCCCGCCGACACGTCGCAGCCCTGCTCGCTGGCGCCCCCGCACACGGGGCACTGGAACGAGCACGTGACCCGGCCTGGTTCGGCCGTGCCGGTGACGGTGACCTCACTCGCCGGCAGTGTCACCTCCCCACAGTCCGCGCAGCACAGTCGTAGTCTTCGCATCACGTCACCTCTCCGGCGTGAATTCTTCATGGGTGCCTCGGGAATCACTCATGAAAGTAGTCGGAGCGGATCACAGCCCGGTTCCCGTGGAATTACCGAAGCTTGGTGACGGAGTACCCGACTTGTCCGTGACAGATCGACGTTTGCGCACTGGAGGGCAACAGGGGCCCGCGAAAGGCCGCAACAGGGCGGGTTGACACTGGTGGCGGCCCTTGGCCAGGATCCGAAACATCACCAACGCCGGCTCCTGGTGACGCACTTCTCGCAGTCTTCTACCCCAGAAGAAGGGGAAAGCCGTCATGACCACTGCCAGGGACATCTTACAAAGCGTCACCATCGAACCGACCTTCGACATCGACGAGCTGGCCACCGTGCTCCAGGCTCTGTCGGACCTCGACCGTGACTCGACCTCGTGTGCCGTCGCCATGACGGCCGGCGGTGGTGGCGTGCTCAGCGCCACCCGCGCCGCGCTCGACGCGGCCGACATCGCCGCGACCGCCGGCCGCGTGCTCGCCCGTGGCGAGGCGTCCGACCTCACGGTCGTGCGGGCGGTTCTCGAGGCGGCCGCCGTCGCCGCCGAGCGCAGCGCGCGGGAGTGCGGCGCCCACGCCGAGCACAGCGAGCACTGCCGGATCCACTCCGAGAGCGCCTCCCGTGCCGCCGACCTGCTTCGTTCGCAGATCTCCAGCCTGGGCTGAGGTTCGTCCGTCCACAGTGCACACTGATGCGGTCCCCGGTGGGCTCTCCGGGGACCGCCTCGCACACGCTCCGGGGGCGATGACGAAATGGCCGGTCCGGACTGGCTCCGCTGGACACTCACCGCGCTCTTCCTTGCCGTGGCGGCATACTGCGTGACCCGGCTCGCCAGAGCCAGGCACGTGCCCGAGCTGTACCACGGCCACCACCGCGCGACCGACGTCGGCCACGGCATGATGAGCGCCGGCATGGCCGTGATGTGCTCACCCGTCGGCGGCCCGGTGCCGGTCGCCGGTTGGCAGACCGTCTTCCTCGTCACCACCTCGTGGTTCGCCGCGTCCTGGTGCCGGCGGCAGCGGCACACCCCCGAGCCGATCGGTTGGCACGGCGGCAACCTGCACCACGCGGTCGCCGGCCTCGCCATGCTTTACATGCTGACCGCGATGCCGACCGGCGGTGGCCACGACCACGGACTGGCCCAGCCGTGGGTGCCCGCGATGCACGACGCCCATCTCGCGCTGCCGCTGCTGGCCTGGCTGTTCGCCGGCTACTTCGTCCTGCACGCCACATTGCTCTCCCCTGGCCTGCTCCGGCCGGTGCCGGTCGGCGACACCCCGCTGCCCACCGTGCTCACCGCCCCGCGGCTCGCCGCGTCGTGCCAGGTCTTCATGGCCCTCGGCATGAGCTACATGCTCGTCGCTTGACGGAACCGGGTCCACTCCAGCAGCATCGAGTCATCGGATGACTGAGGCCTGCACCCGCTGGAGTGTGTATGCGATCGCGACCGCGGCAGTTGCTGTCCATCCTTTCTGTCTGCACGCTTCTGGCGGGAACCACGACCTCGAACGCCGCCGCCGAACCTGCCGCACCCGCCGCGGTTCCCGCGCCGGTGGTCGTACCTATCGACGCGTACTTCGACAACGACGGCATCGACTCCGCGTCCGCGCACGACGGGAGCTTCGACGGCTCCGGCTACACGTTCCCGGCCGAAGGGCTGCCGGCCGGCCAGATCACGGTCAACGGCGTGCCGTACGCGTTCCCGCGGGCCGCCCCGGGCGCGCGGAACAACGTCGTCGCCATGGGACAGCGTCTCGAGTTGCCCCATGGCCGGTACCACAGCGCGTACCTCCTGGTCGCGAGCAGCTACGGGATGGCGTCGGGCCAGGCGGTGATCCACTACGCCGACGGCGCCACGACCACCGCCACGCTCGGCGGCCCCGACTGGTACTCCGGCTCCGGCCCGATCCAGGCGCCGTTCCGGTACACGCCCGGCGGCGGCACCGACCAGCATCCGGTGTCGATCTCGGTGGCCCGCCTCTGGCTGGACGCGAGCCGCGACGCGGTGGGCGTCACGCTGCCGACCACGAACCCGGCGCGGCCCGACCTGTCCAGCCTGCACGTGTTCGCGCTGACCGTGCAGCCGGCCGCGACCGGCAGGGCGCTCGTCGTGCGTGGGGCGCGGTCGACGCCGAAGCTGTTGCCCGGCGCGGAGCAGGCCGTGGAGGCGACCGTCGTGAACCTCGGCGACGAGTGGGTCACGGCCGAGGACGGGGTCACCGTGTCCGCGGACGTGTTCGGCGCGCGTACCGTCCACCCGGCCGCGGTGCGCCGGCTGGGGCCGGGCGAGGAGGTGCGACTGCGGATCGGGATCGTCCGCACGGGTGCCCCCGTCGACACGGTCGTCAACGGAAAGGTCGTGGCACAAGGGAAGCGGTTGCGTGCCGAGCAGCAGGTCCGGTTCACGCTCGGGGTCGCGGACTACCAGGCGACCGACGCGTCGCTCGGCGGTCACGAGTCGCCGTACTGGTTCGACGACGCCAAGTTCGGCATCTTCGTCCACTGGGGCGTGTACTCGGTGCCGGCGTGGTCGCCGCCGGGGGAGCAGTACGCGGAGTGGTACTGGCGCTGGATGGAGGACCCGGACAACGCCGTCCACGCCTATCATGCGCGGACCTACGGCGAGAGCTTCGCCTACGACGACTTCATCCCGATGTTCACCGCGGCGAAGTTCGACCCGGCGGCGTGGGTGCGGTTGTTCCAGGCGGCCGGTGCGAAGTACTACGTGCTGACCGCCAAGCACCACGAGGGTTTCGCGCTGTTCGACTCCGCGGTGTCCGGGCGGGACGCGGTGGAGCTGGGGCCGCACCGGGACCTCGTGAAGGCGCTGTTCGACGCGTCCCGCCGGTACACGCCGGACCTGCGCAACGGCCTCTACTTCTCGCTGCCGGAGTGGTACAACCCGGACGGCCCGTGGATGGGGCACGGTCCGGTCAACCCGTACACCGGCGCCGCGGAGCTGTACACCGGATACCGGTCCGGCCGGGACTTCGTGCACGACTACCAGGCGCCGCAGCTGCGGGAGATCGTGGACCAGTACGACCCGGACGTGATCTGGTGCGACATCGGCGGTGCCAACGACAGCCGGTCGGTGCTGGCGGAGTACTTCAACCGCACGAAGAACCGCCCGGCGCCGAAGGACGTGACGGTCGACGACCGCTGCGGCATCCCGACGCACGACTTCACGACGCCGGAGTACACGACCTACCCGGACACGGTGGTGCGGAAGTGGGAGGCGAGCCGCGGCCTGGACCCCAGGTCGTACGGGTACAACCAGGCGACGCCGGACGAGCTATACATGACGGCGGACGAGGTCGTCGACACGCTGGTGGACGTGACCAGCAAGAACGGCAACTTCCTGCTGGACATCGGGCCGCGCGCCGACGGTTCGATCCCGGACATCATGCGGACCAGGCTGCGGGAGACCGGGGACTGGCTCCGCGTGAACGGCGAGGCGATCTACGGCACGACGTACTGGTCGCGCATGGCGGCACAGGGGCCGCTGCGGTTCACGGTGCGGCAGAACGAGGCGTTCTACGTCACGTCGCTCGACGAGCCGGGCGCCCAGGTGGTGGTCGACGCGCCGGTGCCGGTCCGCGCGGGCGACCGGGTGACGATGCTCGGCTACGGCGGGAACCTGAACTGGACGCGGCAGAACGGAAAGCTGGTGATCGACGTGCCGGCCGAGGCACGGGCGGCCGGCAGGTGGGCGTGGACGTTCAAGGTCACCTATCGGTAGCCCGGTCACGCAGGATCGCGACGGCGACGGCGGCCCGGACCCGGGAGGCGAAGTCGGGACCCTG
>NZ_DASQCC010000165.1:0-15876 GCF_035634895.1 Actinophytocola sp.
TGGCGGCGGCTTCCGTGGCGGTCCCGGTGGCGGCGGTGGCGGTGGCGGTGGCTACCGCGGCGGCCCCGGTGGCGGTGGCGGAGGTGCGCCGGCCGGTGGTGGCGGCGGTTTCCGTGGTGGCGGCGGTGGCCGTCCCGGCTCCGGTGGCGGTCGTGGTGGCGCGGCCGGCGCGTTCGGCCGCCCAGGCGGACCGTCCCGGCGTGGCCGCAAGTCGAAGCGGCAGAAGCGCCAGGAGTACATGGAGAACATGCAGGCGCCCAGCGTCGGCGGTGTTCGCCTGCCCAAGGGCAACGGCGAGGCCATCCGTCTCCCGCGTGGCGCCTCGCTGACCGACTTCGCCGAGAAGATCAACGCCAACCCGGCCTCGCTGGTGCAGGTGCTGTTCCACCTCGGTGAGATGGTCACCGCGACGCAGTCGGTCTCCGACGACGTCCTCGAGCTGCTCGGCACCGAGATGAACTACAAGGTGCAGGTCGTCAGCCCCGAGGAGGAGGACCGCGAGCTGCTCGACTCCTTCGACATCTCCTACGGCGAGAACGCCGGTGGCGAGGAGGAGCTGCAGGCGCGGCCGCCGGTCGTGACCGTCATGGGTCACGTCGACCACGGTAAGACCCGCCTGTTGGACACCATCCGCAAGACGACCGTGCACGAGGGCGAGGCCGGTGGCATCACCCAGCACATCGGCGCCTACCAGGTCGCGGTCGTGGTCGACGGCAACGAGCGGCTGATCACCTTCATCGACACCCCGGGCCACGAGGCGTTCACCGCCATGCGTGCCCGTGGCGCGAACTCCACGGACATCGCGGTGATCGTGGTCGCCGCCGACGACGGCGTCATGCCGCAGACGGTGGAGGCCATCAACCACGCGCAGGCCGCCGGCCTGCCGATCGTGGTGGCGGTCAACAAGATCGACAAGGAGGGCGCGAACCCGCAGAAGGTGCGCCAGCAGCTCACCGAGTACGGGCTCGTGGCCGAGGAGTACGGCGGCGACACGATGTTCGTCGACATCTCCGCGCGGCAGAACATCAACATCGAAGGACTGCTCGAGGCGGTCGTGCTCACCGCGGACGCGGCGCTCGACCTGCGGGCCAACCCGGAGATGGAGGCGCAGGGCGTGGCCATCGAGGCGCACCTGGACCGCGGTCGCGGCCCGGTCGCCACGGTGCTGGTCCAGCGCGGCACGCTGCGGGTCGGCGACTCGATCGTCGCGGGCGACGCGTACGGCCGGGTGCGGCGGATGGTCGACGAGTTCAACGAGGACGTCCACGAGGCGTTCCCGTCCCGGCCGGTCCAGGTCATCGGCTTCACGTCGGTGCCAGGTGCCGGTGACACGTTCCTGGTGGTCGACGAGGACCGCACCGCCCGGCAGATCGCCGAGCGCCGCGCGGCCCGGATGCGCAACGCGGCCAACGCTCAGCGCCGCAAGCGGGTCAGCCTCGAGGACCTGGACTCCGCGCTCAAGGAGACCAGCCAGCTCAACCTCATCATCAAGGGCGACAACTCGGGTACCGTCGAGGCTCTCGAGGACGCGCTCACCCAGCTCGACGTGGGTGAAGAGGTGGAGCTGCGGGTCATCGACCGCGGTGTCGGTGGCATCACCAAGGCCAACGTGGACCTGGCGATCGCGTCCGACGCGATCATCCTCGGGTTCAACGTCCGCGCCGAGGCGAAGGTCTCCGAGCAGGCCAACCGCGAGGGCATCGACATCCGGTACTACTCGGTCATCTACCAGGCGATCGACGAGATCGAGCAGGCTCTGAAGGGCATGCTCAAGCCGATCTACGAAGAGGTCGAGCTCGGCCGCGCCGAGGTGCGCGACGTGTTCAAGTCCTCCAAGGTCGGCACGATCGCGGGTTGCATGGTGCTGTCCGGTGAGATCCGGCGCAACGCGAAGGCCCGGCTCATCCGCGACGGCGTCGTCATCCAGGAGGGCCTGCCGATCAGCTCGCTGCGGCGGTTCAAGGACGATGCCGTCGAGGTCCGCGAGGGCTTCGAGTGCGGTCTGACGCTCGGCTCGTACGGTGACCTCAAGATCGAGGACATCATCGAGACCTACGAGCTGCGCGAGAAGCCGCGCGACTGAGTTCGTTGTCCCGGCGCCGCATCCGCTGTGGCGCCGGGACTGACTCGTTTGAGGAAATATCCGTTGTATGTGGGGGCTCTCGAGCTTGACGTGCTGCTCGGCGACATCCGCTCGCTGAAGGAGAAGCGGTCCGCCGTGCGGCCGGTCGTCGCCGAGCTGCGCAGGAAGTTCGAGGTGACCGCGGCCGAGGCCGGGCACCTGGACAAGCACCGGCGCGCGCTGATCGGCGTCGCCGTGGTCGCCGCCGACGCGTCGCATGTGGACGACGTGCTCGACGCGTGCGAGCGACTGGTCGCGGGCAGACCCGAGCTGGACCTGCTGTCGGCCCGGCGCCGCTGGCTGGGCCCCGAGGACTGATTGGGCCCCGAGGACTGAGGAGTTGAACCGCCGTGGCTGACGCACCACGCGCCCGCAAGCTCGCGAAGCGCATCGCGCAGATCGTGGCGTCCGCGCTGGAGCACGAGGTGAAGGACCCGCGGCTCGCCCGCGTGACCATCACCGACGCGAAGGTCACGGCGGACCTCCACGACGCGACCGTCTACTACACCGTCCTGGGCGACAAGCTCGATGTCGCCCCCGACACGACCGGCGCCGCCCTGGCCCTGGAGTCGGCGAAGGGCGTCCTCCGCTCGATGGTCGGCGCCGGCACAGGCGTCCGCTTCACCCCAACCCTGACCTTCATCGCCGACACGGTCCCCGAGGACGCCAAGCACATCAACGACCTCCTGGCCCGCGCCGCCGCCGCCGACGCCGAGGTGGCCCGCCTGGCCAACGGCGCCCAACCAGCCGGCGACCCAGACCCGTACAAACCCCCCCGCGAAGACTCCGACTCCGACCCCGACTAACCCCCGCGAGTCCCGCGTCCAAACACTCCGAGTCCCGCGTTCAGCCACACCGAGTTGCGGTTCTGTGCACACGGACCTCCACGGGACCGTGACGCGGCGGTCGGGGACCGCTCAGGGATGCAGGATCGCCGGGTCGAAGGCGACCGGCACGGGCGCGGCGTTGATCGTGACCGTGGTCCCGGGCCGCGCGGTGAGGTCCTCCACGTACTGACCGTCCTTCAGCACATGGGTGACCAGCGTGAGAGAGCCGAGCCGGTCTTCGTTGACCTCCCAGAAGTACGGGACGTTCCCACTGGCGTAGACCGCCTTCTTGGTCTCCCGCTCGGCTCGTGTGTTGCCGGGCGACCAGACCTCGACGGCGAGTTCCAGGTCTTCGGCTCGGCAGCAGGTGCCCAATGGCTTGGTGTTCAACACGACCACGTCCGGAATGAACGCGGTTCGCAGACTCGTGCTGATGCGCACGCCGACACCGGTGATCGCGTACAGGTCGGCACGGCCATTCTGCCGGAGCGCGTCCCGCAGCACCGCCCGCAGCTCGTCGCCGGTGTACTGGTGTCGAAGAGAGGGTGCTGGGCTCACGTGGAGATATCCAAAGATCAGTTCGAGGCGCGACCCATCCGTCGGGTGATCCCGCGCCAGCCAGTCGTCGACCGTCGTGGGGCCGATGTTGTGTTCGTACGCGACCGACACGATGCTCGCCTCCGTCCGACCAGTCGGCAGGTCTCCGTAAGTACATCACGTCGGGTCACGAACGGTGCGTACAACTATCTTTCCAATGGTAAGATCCCGCGTATGCCGTATCACCATGGCGATCTGCGGCGGACGATCCTGGATGCCGCCATCGAGTCGATCTCGGCGAGCGGGTCGGCGGGGTTGAGCCTGCGGGAGCTGTCGCGGCGGGCGGGGGTCTCGCACGCGGCGCCGATTCATCACTTCGGGGACAAGGCCGGCGTGCTGACGGCGCTCGCCGCCGAGGGGTACGACCTCCTCGCCGACGCCCTCGATGCGGCCGGTGACGAGTTCGTCGAGGCCGGTGTCGCCTACGTCCGGTTCGCCGGCACCTACCGGGCCCACTTCGAGGTCATGTTCCGCCCCGACACCTACCACCCCGACGATCCCACCGTGGTGGCGGCGCGGGAGCGGGCCTCCGAGGCGCTCACGCACGGTGTCCACTCCCGGACCGCCCGGACCGCCCGGACCGGCTGGACCGGCCGCGACGCACGGCTCACCGGCATCGCCGCCTGGTCGCTCATGCACGGCTTCGCGACGCTCTGGCTCACCGGCGCCCTCCCGGACGACCTCGGCGAGGACCTCGACGCCGTCGCGCGGGACGTCGCCAGGATCCTCATCCCGGACTCGGACGGCTAGCGCAGCGCCCGTCTCCGGTCCGTCATGCCGCCGGCCCGTACGCGAGCGACGAGGCGTCCTCCGCGGGGCATCGCGCTCGACGGCGGCCGGCGGTACAGGGCCGTGCCGGCCGAGCGGTTTCACTCGACTTTGCGAACGCATGGCACCGCGCGCCGGACGGTTCCGTCTCACGCGGTGGATGATGGGCTGTACTGCGAACGCGGTAAGCGCCATCATTCACCTGTCTCCGCCCTCGGCGCACGCGGTCACCCCCGCTCGACGCACGGCGCGTACTGGAACCCGACGAAGGTGGTTGTGCTGGTGTTCGCGGCAGTTGTGCACGTGGCGTTACGGAACGGCGGGTTGGCACTCGTGCGGGACCGGGTGCCATGAAACGGGCGTTGCTGGCGTTCCTCCTGCTGCTCGTGGCCGGCTGCGGTCCGAGCCGGGCGGGGCTCGACTCGCTGACCGAGTCGGACGCGTACGACCGGGCCGAGTCCTACCTGCGGCGGACGGCGACCGCGCTGCCGGCGGATGCCCGGCTACAGGCCGCTTCCGCACCGTCCTCTGTGGCCTGCAAGGGGGAGCCTGCCGGACGGGTGATGGTCGTCAGCACGTACTTCGTGCGGGGGATCGCCGTCGACGACAGGTACTTCGACGCGCTTCTGCGGTGGTGGCGGACGCACGACTTCGACCTACTCGACGACCTGCGGCCGGAACGGCACTACCTGTGGGTCGAGAACAATGTGGACGGTTTCCGGATGTCGTTGCGGGACAACGACAATGGCGAGCTGTTGCTGGGGGCGGAGTCGCCCTGCCTGGTGGCGGAGTAGGCCGCCGGAGATACGCGCATAACAGACAAAATCTTCGTATGCCGGTTCGTTACTGGACGTGGTCCGCCGGGTGCGTGAGGCTGGGCGGGTGCTGACCGCTGATCTTCGTGTGGCCGCGGAACTGCTTCGGAACGCGTCCGACGTCACGCTGCTCGCGCATGTCAACCCGGACGCGGACGCGCTGGGCAGTGCCCTCGCGCTCGGCCTGGCGCTCCGGCGGCGCGGGGTCACCGCGCGGGTGTCGTTCGGCGCGCCGGACGAGGTGCCGGAGTCGCTGCGCGGACTCGACGTGGCGGGGCTTCTCGTGCCCGCCGACCTCGTGCCGGACGAGCCGGAGCTGCTCGTCGCCCTCGACGCGGCCAGTGCCGCACGGCTCGGCCGGCTGGCGAACCGGCTGGCGACGAGCGGTCACGTGCTGGTCGTGGACCATCACGCGTCGAACACCCGGTTCGGCACGCACCACGTCGTCGACGACTCCGCGGAGTCCACCACGGTGCTCGTGCTCGCCCTGCTGGACGAGTTGGGGGAGCCGCTCGACGCCGACATCGCTCGCTGTCTGTACGCGGGGCTGGTGACCGACACCAGCTCCTTCCGGCGGGCCGGCGAGCGGACCCACCAGACCGCCGCCCGGCTGATCGCCGCCGGCGTCGACCCGGACGAGCTCGGCCGGGCGCTGCTCGACACCCACCCGTTCGCGTGGCTGCCCATGCTCGCCAGGGTGCTCGCGCGGGCCGTGCTGGAGGCCGACGCCGCCGGTGGGCACGGGCTCGTGCACACCTCCGTCACGCTGGATGACCAGCGTGACGTACGGTTCGAGGAGGTCGAGTCCGTAGTGGACATTCTGCGGACGACCGTCGAGGCCGAGGTCGCGCTGGTGCTCAAGGAGAAGGCGCCAGGGGAGTGGACGGGCTCGCTGCGGGCGAAAAGCGCGGTCGACGTGCGTGCCGCGGCGGTCGGGCTCGGCGGGGGCGGGCACCGTCTCGCGGCGGGGTTCTCCGCCACCGGCACGGCCGCCGAGATAACGGAGCGTGTTCGCTTGATGTTGCGAAATCCGGTGCGGCTCGTAACCAGTTGAGGACGATCGGCGGCGCTCGGGTGAACAAGTGGTATAAACCAATCGCCGTTTCGGGGCCCATGGGCCGCGGGCGGCGACCCAGCCAGGCGGAGCGGACCGGCCAGGCGGAAACGGAGGACATCTTGAGGCGCGTCACATTGGCTGTCGTGGTGGCTACCACGGCGGCGCTCGGACTCGCCGGCTGCGGCAGCGACTCCGGCAGCGGCGACGACGGCAACGTCAGCCTGGACCTGCTGGTACCCATCTACGGCGACAAGACCAAGCCGTACTGGGAGCAGCTGGTCAAGGACTTCGAGGCCAAGAACTCGAACATCGACGTCAAGCTGGAGACCCAGAGCTGGGACAACATCTACGACGTCATGACCACCAAGATCCAGAACAACAAGGCGCCGGACATCCTGGAGCTCGACGCGGCGGGGCCGGCGTACGCCACCGACGACCTGCTGTACAAGGCCGACGAGATCGTCTCCAAGAAGACCTACGCCGACATCGAGCCGGCCTTCATCGACAGCGCCAAGATCAAGGGCCAGGCCTACGGCGTGCCGACGGTCGCCTCGACCCGCGCCCTGTTCTACAACAAGGCGCTGTTCACCCAGGCCGGGATCACCTCCCCGCCGAAGACGTGGGACGAGCTGCTCGAGGACGCGAAGAAGATCTCCGCGCTGGGCAACGGGACCTACGGCTACGGCATGCCGCTCGGCAACGAGGAGGCACAGGCCGAGACGTCCATCTGGGCCTACGGCTCGGGCGCGTCCTGGGAGAAGGGCGGCAAGATGACGATCGACACGCCGCAGGCCACCGAGGCCCTGACCTTCATGAAGAAGATGATCAGTGAAGGCGCCACGCAGCCGAACCCGGGCGCGACCAACCGGACCCCGCTGCTCGACGTCTTCATCCAGGGCAAGATCGGCATGATCGAGGGTCTGCCGCCGATCGTCGGCCAGATCAAGGAGAAGGCCCCGGACCTCGACTGGGCCATCGCGCCGAGCCCCACCAAGGACGGCAAGCCGGTCACGCTGGGCGTCGCGGACTACTTCGTCGGCTTCAACAACGACGCGGACAAGCAGGCGTCGATCGCGAAGTTCCTGGACTTCTTCTACGAGCAGAACAACTACGTCAAGTTCAACGACAACGAGGGCTTCATCCCGGCCACCAAGTCCGGCGCGAGCGCCGCGCAGGCCAAGCCGGAGCTGAAGACGTTCCTCGAGTCGTTGCCGAGCGCCAAGTTCTACCCGGCGACCAACCCGGCCTGGGCCCAGACCTCCGGCGCCTTCAAGGACCTGGTCGGCCAGATCGAGACCAAGTCCCCGGACGAGGTGCTCAAGGAGATCCAGGCGAAGGCCGACGCGAGCGGCTGAGCCAGGTACAACGGATAGATCGGGCGGCGCGGGGTCCTCGTGAGCGGAGCGACCGTGGACGATGGGCCCCGCGCCGGCACCAGGAGGCGTTCGGTGACGACCACACGTAACAAAGCGTTGAAACGCCATGCTCGCCGGCAGACGACCCTGCAGGCGCTGCCGTGGATCGCACCGGCGCTGATCCTCATCGGCGGGGTGGTGATCTTCCCCGTCGGCTTCATGATCTACACCTCGTTCCGCGACCTGTCGCGGTTCGGCAAGGACCGCGGCTGGACCGGGTTCGACAACTACGTCAGGGTCTTCGGGCTCGACCCGCTGCCGACGGTGCTCACCAACACGGTCGTCTGGACGTTCGGGGTGGTGCTGGCGACCGTCCTGTTCTCCCTGGTGCTGGCACAGTTCCTGAACAAGAAGTTCCCGGGCCGCAAGGCCCTCCGCATGGTCATCATCGTGCCGTGGGCGGCCTCGGTCGTGATGACCTCGACGGTGTTCGTCTACGGGCTCGACCCGTTCTACGGGATCATCAACAAGTTCCTGGTGGACGTCGGGCTCATGGACCAGCCGTACGGGTTCCTCAAGAACGCGACGTCCGGTTTCCTGTCCGCGATGGCGGTCGCGGTGTTCGTCTCGGTGCCATTCACGACGTTCGTGGTGCTCGCCGGCCTGCAGACGATCCCGGAGGACGTGCTGGAGGCCGCGCAGATCGACGGCGCCGGCAAGGTCCAGACGTACTGGCAGGTCGTGTTCCCGATGCTGCGGCCCGCGCTCGCGGTCGCCGCGATCATCAACATCATCAACGTGTTCAACTCGCTGCCGATCCTGAAGACCATGACCGGCTCGATACCCGGCTACGACGCCGACACGACGACCACGCTGATGTTCAAGCTCATCCAGTCGGACCGCCAGATCGACACCGCGAGCGCGCTGTCGGTGGTCAACTTCGTCGTGATCCTCGTGGTGATCGGCATCTACCTGAAGGTCGTCAAGCCGATGCGTGAGGTGAGCGCGTGACCAGGGGAGCGGTACTCGACCCGCCCAAGGCGGTCACCACCCACACGACCGCCACGCCGCGCAGGCGGGTGCCGAAGCGGTGGGGCCTGACGATCATCGGCGTGATCGTGGCGCTGGTGTTCCTGACGCCGTACCTGATCATGCTGAGCGGCGCCTTCAAGTCACGCCAGGAGATCCTGCGGGTGCCGCCGGACTACCTCCCCGGCGACTGGCGGTTCAGCAACTTCGTCAACATGTGGAGCACGCCGGAGACGCCGCTCCCACAGAACCTGTACTCCACGGTTGTCATCTCGTTGGGTGGCACGGCGCTCGCACTGGTCGTCGCGCTGCCGGCGGCGTACTACACGGCACGCCACCAGTTCCGGCTCAAGCTGCCGTTCATGCTGCTGGTGCTGGTCACACAGATGCTGCAGCCGACCGTGCTGGCCTCGGGTCTGTTCCGCGAGTTCGTGACGATGGACATCAACGACACCCGGTTCGCGATGATCCTCGTGAACGCGGCGTTCAACCTGTCGTTCGCCATCTGGATCATGCACAGCTTCTTCGCGACCGTGCCGAAGGAGATCGAAGAGGCGGCCTGGATCGACGGCTGCAACCGCGGCCAGTCGCTGGTGCGGATCATGCTGCCGCTCGTGTGGCCGGGCATCGTCACGGCCATCATCTTCACGTTCATCGCCTGTTGGAACGAGTTCGCGGCGAGCCTCATCCTGTTGCCGACCGACGTCAACCAGCCACTCACCGTGGCGCTGACCAAGTTCATCGGGCAGTACGAGTCGGCCTGGCAGTACGTGTTCGCGGTCTCGATCATCGGCATCCTGCCCGTGGTGGCACTGTTCGCGATGATCGAGAGGCACCTGGTGTCCGGGCTCACCGCGGGCGGGGTGAAGTAGCTGATGTTCGCTCCGCGGGCTCAGCTCAGCCAATTCGTGATTCTGAATCGTGGTGTTCAGTTACTTGTTGTTCTAGATTGGGGCTCGCGCGCCGGTTGTTGACCGGGCCGCGACGACGAGGTGCGGTCTTGTGACCGGCGAATTGAAAGGATCACCATGGCGACAGTGACCTTCGACGGCGCGAGCCGTTTCTACGCGGGCACGGAGCGTCCCGCCGTTGACCAGCTGAACCTGGAGGTCGAGGACGGCGAGTTCCTGGTGCTGGTCGGGCCGTCCGGTTGTGGCAAGTCGACCACGCTGCGCATGCTCGCGGGCTTGGAGGGCGTCGACGAGGGTGCCATCCGCATCGGCGAGCGCGAGGTCACGGACCTCCCGCCGAAGGACCGGGACATCGCGATGGTGTTCCAGAACTACGCTCTGTACCCGCACATGACCGTGGCGGACAACATCGGCTTCCACCTGAAGATCAAGAAGGTGCCGAAGGCCGAGCGTGCCGAGCGGGTGCTGGAGGCGGCCAAGCTGCTCGACCTGGAGCCGTACCTGGACCGCAAGCCGGCCAAGCTGTCCGGTGGCCAGCGCCAGCGCGTGGCCATGGGTCGCGCGATCGTGCGCAAGCCGCAGGTGTTCTGCATGGACGAGCCGCTGTCGAACCTCGACGCCAAGCTGCGCGTGCAGACCCGCACCCAGATCGCGTCGCTGCAGCGCCGCCTCGGTGTCACCACGATCTACGTCACGCACGACCAGATCGAGGCCATGACCATGGGCGACCGGGTGGCCGTGCTCAAGGACGGCCTGCTCCAGCAGTGCGACACCCCGATGGGCCTGTTCGGCAGGCCGAAGAACCTGTTCGTCGCCGGCTTCATCGGCTCGCCGGCCATGAACCTGATCCCCGCCACCGTGAACGGCGACGGTGCGGTCATCGGTGGGCAGACCATCGAGCTGACCGCGGCGCAGAAGTCCGCGCTGACGGGCAAGGGCGTCGTCGTCGGCATCCGCCCCGAGGGCTGGACGCTGAAGCCGGCCGGTGAGGGCGTCTCCGCGACGATCGAGGTCATCGAGGAGCTGGGCTCGGAGCAGTTCCTGTACTGCTCGACGTCGGCGCCGCAGCTGACCACGGACGAGGTCTCGGAGGCCGACTCCACCGCCCCGCCGCCCATCACCGTGCGCGCGCCGGGCATGTCCCACTTCCAGCGCGGCGAGAAGGTCGGCCTGGTGCCCGAGCCCGGCGCGGTCCACCTGTTCGACGCCGAGACGGGCGAGCGCCTGCCCGACTGATTCACTACTCCGAGCGGCCCGGCACCCGTTTGCGGGTGCCGGGCCGCTCTGTGTTCGCTCAACTCGCTCGAAGATGCTCGGACTTGCTACTTTGGATGCAGCTTCGAGCAGTCAATGGAGGCCTGATGACGTACCTGCGGGACGAGATCGCCAGCCAGCCCGACACCTGGGCGCGCGCACTCGAAATGTCGGTTTCCGAGCTGCCGGCGCCCGGTCAGCGGGTGGCGGTGATCGGCTGCGGGACGTCTTACTACATGGCCCAGGCCTACGCGGCCCTGCGCGAGGCCGCCGGCCATGGGGAGACCGACCCCTTCCCCGCCTCGGAGTTCCCGGCGGCGCGGCAGTACGACCGGATCGTCGCCCTGACCCGCTCCGGCACCACCACCGAGATCCTGGCCGCGCTCTCGGCCGCCACCGTGCCGACCGTCGCCGTGACCGCCGACCCGGCCACCCCGGTCAGCGACGCCGCGGACGCCGTCGTCGCGCTCGACTTCGCCGACGAGAAGTCCGTCGTGCAGACCCGGTTCGCCACGTCCGCGCTGGTGTTGCTGCGTGCCTCGCTGGGGGAGTCCCTGTCGTCGCTGCCTGCCGAGGCCGCCGAGGCCCTCGCCGCCCCGCTCGCTCCCGAGCTGCTGGCCGCCGAGCAGGTCACCTTCCTCGGCACCGGCTGGACCATCGGCCTGGCCAACGAGGGCGCTCTCAAGCTCCGCGAGGCCGCCCAGGCCTGGACGGAGTCCTACCACGCCATGGAGTACCGCCACGGCCCGATCTCGATCGCCGCGCCGGGCCGGGCGGTCTGGGTCTTCGGCGCCGCGCCGGACGGCCTCGCCGAAGAGGTGCGGGCGACCGGCGCGTACCTCGAACAGTCGGCGGGCGACCCGCTCGTCGAGCTCGTCCGCGCGCACCGGCTGGCCGAGGCGGTCGCCGAGTCCAAGGATCTGAACCCGGACCAGCCACGCAACCTCACCCGCTCGGTGATCCTGGCCTGAGCACGGTGGTGCGCTCCAGCCGCGTGTGTGATAGTGCATGAAAAGGCGCATTTCACCGCACAACGGATCGGGGAACGTGCAATGGATGTGTCGAGGAGGTCGACGGTGCGTGGTGTAGAGCCGGCGGCCGGTGGCACGGGCGAGGCACCCGCGCGGCGCGGCGCGTCGATGATCGGCGTCCCGTTCGAGCGCGTCGACAGCCCGCGCTTCGGCGTCGTCGGCCTCGGCAACCGCGGCGGCGAGATGGTGCCGCTCCTCCTGCGGGTGCCGGGGGCGAGGGTCACGGCCCTCTGCGACATCCGTCCGGAGTTCGCGCGAGCCGCCGCCAGGACGGTCACCGACGCCGGCCAACCCGAGCCCGCCCTGTACACCGGCGGCGACGAGGACTTCGAGCACCTCGTCCGGCGCGACGACGTCGACTTCGTCTACGTCGCCGCGCCCTGGGAGTGGCACACCCCGATGGCGCTCGCCGCGATGCGGGCCGGCAAGCACGTCGGCGTCGAGTGCCCGATCGGCCTGACGCTCGACGACCTGTGGGAGCTGGTCGACACCTCGGAGGAGACCCGCCGCCACTGCATCCAGCTCGAGAACTGCTGCTACGGGCAGAACGAGCTGCGCGCGCTGCGGATGGCGCACGACGGCCTGTTCGGCGAGCTGCTGCACGGCTCCGGCGCCTACCTGCACGACCTGCGCGAGCCGCTGTTCTCGAAGACCTTCTACGGGGGCCAGTGGCGCAGGCGGTACCACACCGACCACAACGGCGACCTGTACCCGACGCACGGCCTCGGCCCCGTCGCCGCCTACATGGACCTGCACCGCGGCGACCGGTTCGTGCGCATGACATCCATGAGCACGCCGGCACTCGGCCTCGCCGAGTACCGCGCCGCGCACCTGCCGCCCGGCGACGAGACCTCGCGCGAGCGCTACGTCGACGGCGACGTCACGATGAGCCTGATCCAGACCGCGCGCGGCCGGGTCATCCACCTCCTGCACGGCGTGTCCAACCCGCACCCGTACTCGCGGCGGAACCACCTGGCCGGCACCAAGGGCGTCTTCGAGGACTACCCGCCACGCATCTACCTGGAACCGGCGCAGGGCAACGACGAGTGGGGTTCGTTCGACGACTACGCGTCCTACGACCACTGGCTGTGGACCGACGTCGGTCCCGGCCCGGGCGGCCACGGCGGGATGGACTACATCATGTTGTGGCGGCTCGTGCAGACGCTGCGCCTCGGGCTGGCCCCCGACATCGACGTGTACGACTCGGCGGCCTGGAACGCGCCGTTCCCGCTGTCCGTCCGGTCGATCCGGCACAACGGGCAGCCGGCCGAGTTCCCCGACTTCACCCGCGGCGACTGGCAGACCCCGCACCCGGGCACCGACTCGGTGAAACCCACCTGACCCCCCGCACGGTGGTAACGTGGTGATTCTAGAAACACCGTGTTACTGAAGGTGGACGTGTGGCACGCCTGACCCGGCCCGAGCAGCAGCGGCAGACGCACGAGCGGCTCCTCGCGGCCGGGGCCCGGGTGCTCGCGAAGCGCGGGTTCCTGGCCGCGACGATCGAGGAGATCGCCGCCGAGGCCGGTTACACCCGCGGCGCGGTCTACAAGCACTTCGGCGGCAAGGAAGGCCTCTGGCTGGCGGCCATGGCCGCCCAGGCCGAGGCGCACCTCCAACTGCTGGACGAGGCCCTCACACAGGCCGCCGACCGGCGGGAACTGGCACGCGCGCTGACGCCCAACTCGATCACCGACGACGGCGAGGCCGCGCGGTGGAGCGCCACGACCGCGGAATTCCTGGCCGCGGTGGCCGGCCAGCCCGAGACCGCCGCCGCGGTCGTCGCCGCGCAGAAGCGGCACGAGGAACAGATCGTCGCGATGCTGGAGCGGCACTGCCGCCGCCTGGGCCTGGCGCCCGCGCTGCCGTTGCCGCAGGTGGTCGTGGTGCTGGGCGCGCTGGGCGGCGGGCTCGCACTGCGCCGCGGCATGGACCCGGACGTCGACGTCGCCGCGATCCTGTCCGGCGTCCTCACCGTCATGTTCCAGGAGGAGACATGAGCGTTCTGCTGCCGTTCCTGCTGGTCGCCGCCGTAGTGACGCTGATCGGATGGGGGATGACCCGGTTGCGCGGGCGGATCCAGCGCCGCCGCGCCGGCAGCGCCGGCATGAGCGGGGCCATGGGCGTGTTCGACGAGATCTGGCACCCGGCCGCCCACGAGCCACAGATCGAGATCCAGCAGGCCTACGAACGGCAGGCCCCGTCACCCTCCGCCGACGATGGCGAGTAGTCCGCCTCCCGGTCTACTTTGCGTGGCGTCGCGTTTCCTGAGGTAGCCGCTGCGCGGGACACTAGCCCTCTCTCTGGCGGGACCGGAACGCGGCCACATGCACCCGGTTCGCGCACCGCGGTGAGCAGAACCGCTTGGCGCGGTTGGTGGACGTGTCCAGGTAGAAGTTGTCGCAGTCGGCCGCGCCGCACCGGCCGAACCGGCCGGGGCCGTGGTGCACGATGCCGTGCGCGAGCCCCCAGGCCGCCGCGGCGGCGACCTCCGTCGCGGGTGACTCGGACGTGTCCGCCATGTGGATGTGCCAGTTGGGCTCCGCCGAGTGCCCCGCGGACAGCCGCGGCCGCAGGGGGTGCTCGGCCAGCAGGGCGTTGACCTCGCGCAGCACGCCGTCGTGGTCCGCCGCGACGGCGCGGTCCAGCACGCGGCGCAGTCCCGCGGCCACCGGCCGCAGGGCGGTGAGGTCCTCGTCACCGGCCCGGGAGGACCACCACGGCTCGTCGTGCAGTGCCGCGCGCAGGGCCGGCACGTCGGACAGTGTGGCGTTCGTCAACCTCAGTGCCACATCGAGGTAGTCGGCGTTGTCCACGGGTGATCCTCACAGCTACTGTCAGGGGCGAATCTACCGAGCACACCTTACCGAGGGAGACGGCGTCGTGACGGTGCCGCTGAAGCAGGTGCTCGGCCTCGCCGTGCCCGCGCTCGGCGTGCTCGCCGCCGAGCCGCTGTACCTGCTGGTCGACACCGCCGTCGTCGGGCACCTCGGTGCGATGCCGCTGGGGGCGTTGTCCGTCGGCGCGATCGTGCTCGCCCAGGTGTCGACCCAGCTGACGTTCCTGTCCTACGGCACGACTGCGCGTACCGCCCGCCTGCACGGCGCCGGTCGGCGCGCGGACGCGGTCGCGGAGGGCGTGCAGGCGACGTGGCTCGCCGTCGCGGTCGGGGTCGTGCTCATCGCCGTCGGTCAGTTGCTCGCCCGTCCGGTCGCGGATCTCCTTGCGGGACAAGGGGAAATGGCGGACGCGGCGGTCGGCTGGCTGCGCGTCGCCCTGTTCGGCACGCCGTTCATCCTCGTCACGATGGCCGGCAACGGCTGGCTCCGCGGGGTGCAGGACGCCCGCCGGCCGCTGCGCTATGTGTTGGCGGGCAACGGAATCTCGGCCGTGTTGTGTCCCGTGCTGGTGTACGGGCTGGACTGGGGGCTCGCGGGTTCGGCCATCGCCAACGTGACCGCGCAGGTGATCAGTGCCTCGCTGTTCTTCCGCGCGCTGTGGGCGGAGCGGGTGCCGCTGCGGCCGCGAACCGCGGTGATGCGCGCGCAGCTGTCCCTCGGGCGCGACCTGTTCCTCCGCGGTCTCGCGTTCCAGGCGTGCTTCGTCTCCGCGACGACCGTCGCCGCCCACGACTCGACCGCGGCCGTCGGCGCGCACCAGATCGTGTTGCAGCTGTGGTCGTTCCTGGCGTTGGTGCTGGACTCGCTGGCCATCGCGGCACAGTCGCTCGTCGGCGCGGCGCTCGGTGCGGACGACGCGACGCGGGCGCGTGGGCTCGCGTGGCAGGTCACCGGCTACGGACTGGTCTTCGGCGTCGCCCTCGGCGTGGTGTTCGCGGCGCTGGCCGGCGTACTGCCACACGCGTTCACCTCGGACCCGTCCGTGCTTGGTGAGATCCCCCATGCCTGGTGGTTCTTCGTTGCGATGCAACCGATCGCGGGCGTGGTGTTCGCTTTGGACGGTGTGCTGCTCGGCGCCGGCGACGCCGCTTTCCTGCGTACCGCCACGATTCTGTCCGCGGCGACCGGGTTCCTGCCGTTCGTGTGGCTGTCCTTCGCGTTCGGTTGGGGACTCGCGGGGATCTGGACCGGGCTGTCGCTGTTCATGATC
>NZ_DASQCC010000166.1:0-40632 GCF_035634895.1 Actinophytocola sp.
CGGTCTCGGTCCAGGTGAGCAGGGGCGTGCCGTCGCGGTCGAGAACCGCCGGCTGCCCGACGCCGTCCCGCATCGCCAGGCTCTGCCCGGCGGCCAGCCGCGGGTGCACGATCCCGGGCCGCCACTGGACCCGCCACCCGGTGCCGGCCTTCACCAGGCGCAGGCCGCTCTCGTACTCCCACGTGCGGTCGGGGCCCAGCCGCCAGGTCAGGGTGAACCGCTCGTCGGCCGCGGTCGCCTCGGGCGGCGGGGTCACCAGCGTGGGCCGGGCCGTGGCGGCCGAGGGTTGGAGCGTGCGCCACACGTCGGCGAGCTGCGTGGTCGCGGCCCGCTCGTCGTCGGTCAGCCGGCCGGCCGCCGCGGCCTGACCGTGCGTGAGCGCGTCGAGGAACTGGTTGGTCACGTCGGTCGCGGTCAGCTCCGGCGGCGGCGCCGAGGTGGTCGGCGACGCGGCGTTGTCGCCGTCCGGCCGGAGCTGGAGCAGCCCGACGAACGTGATGACGGCGGCCAGCAGGGCACCGGCGCCGATGATGAGGGTCTTCTTGGTGCGGGAGGTATACCTCTCCCGTTGGTCTGCGGACACGGACTTCCCCCAGGACGTCGTCCCCCGACCCAGCCACGTCACACCATACCGGTCGGGCGGTTCTCGGCGGGGTCCACCATGCCGTCCCGGGTCCCGCGTCCATACTGGACCGCGTGTCGAAGGTCCTGAGTGAGCTCCCGGTCGGTGAGCGAGTAGGCATCGCGTTCTCCGGCGGTCTGGACACCTCCGTCGCCGTGGCGTGGATGCGCGAGCACGGTGCCGTGCCGTACGCGTACACCGCCGACGTCGGCCAGTACGACGAGCCGGACCTCGCGGCCGTGCCCGACCGCGGCCTCGCGTACGGCGCCGAGCGGGCGCGGCTCGTGGACTGCCGTGCCGCGCTGGTCGAGGAGGGGCTGGCGGCGCTGGCGTGCGGCGCGTTCCACATCCGGTCGGCGGGGCAGGTCTACTTCAACACGACGCCGCTCGGCCGGGCCGTGGTCGGCACGCTGCTGGTCCGCGCGATGCACGCGGACGACGTCGACATCTGGGGCGACGGGTCGACGTTCAAGGGCAACGACATCGAGCGGTTCTACCGCTACGGGCTGCTCGCGAACCCCAACCTGCGGATCTACAAGCCGTGGCTGGACCGGGCGTTCGTGACCGAGCTGGGTGGCCGGCACGAGATGTCCGAGTGGCTGACCCGGCACGACCTGCCCTACCGCGACTCGGCGGAGAAGGCGTACTCGACGGACGCGAACATCTGGGGTGCCACGCACGAGGCCAAGCGGCTGGAGCACCTGGACACGTCGATCGAGATCGTGTCGCCGATCATGGGCGTGGCGTACTGGGACCCGTCGGTCGACATCCCGGCCGAGGACGTGACGGTGGAGTTCACGCAGGGCCGCCCGGTGGCCGTCAACGGCAAGCAGTTCGACAGCGCGGTCGACCTGGTCCACTTCGCCAACGCGGTGGGCGGGCGGCACGGTCTGGGCATGTCCGACCAGATCGAGAACCGGATCATCGAGGCCAAGAGCCGCGGGATCTACGAGGCGCCCGGGATGGCGCTGCTGCACGTGGCCTACGAGCGGCTGCTGAACGCCATCCACAACGAGGACAGCGTGGCGATGTACCACATGGAGGGCAGGCGACTCGGCCGGTTGTTGTACGAGGGCCGCTGGTTCGACCCGCAGGCGCTGATGCTGCGTGAGAGCCTGCAGCGGTGGATCGGCTCGCCGATCACCGGGAGCGTGACGCTACGGCTGCGGCGGGGACAGGACTACTCGGTGCTCGACACGACCGGGCCGGCGCTGAGCTACCACCCGGAGAAGCTGTCGATGGAGCGCAGCCAGGACCCGGCGTTCGGCCCGGACGACCGGATCGGGCAGCTGACGATGCGCAACCTGGACATCGCGGACTCGCGCAGCAAGCTGGAGCAGTACACGGCGACCGGGCAGCTCACCCCCTGGGACGGCATGATCGGGTTGATCGGGGAGCTGTCACCCGGCGGGGCCGAGGCCATCGCGGGCGTGGGCGCCGAGGGCGAGGAGGCGGACGCCCTGGACCGCGCGGCAATGGAGTCCGGCACCGACTGAGCCTCGCCGCTCGCTGGAGTCCGGCACCAACCGAGCCTCGCCGTTCGCTCCCTACGGCCCGGCTGCCCCCATATCTGTCGTGGTACGGCCGGCGGGAAGGCGCGCGCCCGAACTCCTGGACCGCGCGTACATTGCCGTGCCGGGCGGCTGGGCGGCGGAATGCGGGCGGCCGCGACCACCTCGGCCGAACTCGTCTGCCGCGCGCACATCGTTGTCGTGCCCGGCCGGGCAGGGCCGGGCCGGGCGGCGCCGGGCCGAGCGGCAGTGCGGTCGGGCAGTGCGGTCGGGCGGCCGGGCGGCTGGGCGGCGGAATGCGGGCGGCCGCGACCACCTCGGCCGAACTCGTGGGCCGCGCGCACATTGTTGCCGTGCCCGGCCCTGCCGGGCAGTGCGGCCGGGCCGTGCCGGGCAGTGCGGCTGGGCGGCTGGGCGGCTGGGCGGCTGGGCGGCGTGCCGCGGTCCCTCAGGGAACGTCAGTCGGTCGCCGGCCGGTCGCCGGCCCAGGCGTGCTGGAGCAGGTCGCGGATCCCGTCGCGGGTGAGCGGGGCCGGGTTCGGGTAGGGCCGCTCGGTGGCGAGCGACGCGGCGCGGTCCAGGTCGGCCTCCGCGAGGCCCAGCTCACGCAGCGAGGTCGGACCGCCCGCGGTGACGACGAGGTCGTGGACGGCGGCCGGGGCGTCGGCCGCGCCGAGGACGCCGGCGACGCGGCGCATCGCGTCCGGGGCGTGCGTGGCGTTGTACGCCATGGCGTGGGGCAGCACGACGGTGTGGGTGGGCGCGTGCGGGAGGTCGAACGAGCCGCCGAGGGTGTGGCAGAGCTTGTGGTGCAGCCCCATGCCGACGGCGCCGAGGCACATCCCGGCGAGCCAGGCGCCGTGCAGCAGTTCCTCGCGGTCGTCGTCGCGCAGCCCGCGGGCGAGCCGGCCGATCGCGTCGAGGGCCATCCCGTCGACGATCGGGTTGGCGTCGGGGGAGTACAGGGCCTCGACGGCGTGGGCGAGCGCGTTCACCGCACTGGTCACGGCGATGGGCCTGGGCAGGTCACGCGACAGGTCGACGTCGTAGACGACGGTCTCGGGAAGGATGTCCGGCGACGACCGGGTGGTCTTGACGCCGTCCCGCGTCTCGCCGAGCACGGACGTCACCTCCGAGCCCGCGTAGGTGGTCGGCAGGATGACCTGGTCGACGCCGGTGCGGACCGCGAGCGCCTTGGCGAGCCCGGTCGCGGACCCGCCCCCGACGGCGACCACACAGTCCGCGTCGACCTTCCGCAGTACCGCCAGCGCCCGCTCGGTCACGTCGACCGGCGTGTGCATGGCCGCCCCGGCGAACCGGCCGGCGACCAGTGGCCCGAGTGCCTCCTCGACCGCGTCCGCCCGGCCCGGCCGGGCCAGGAGGAGGACGCGGGACCGGCCGAGCCGCTCCACCTCCGCGCGGACCTGGCCGACCGTGCCGGTCCCGAACACGACGTGGACGGGCAGCGCGGTGTAGGAGAAGCGTGTCATCGTCCCATTCTGCGCGTCCGGCGAGCGGGCGCGGGATCGCCACCACTCCGGTCCCCGCTCGCGTCATCTGTGCTCGCGGCCGCCGACCAGTAAGATCACGCCAGTGGTAGACGAGCTGAGCTGGGGCGTCATCGGCCCCGGGAGGATCGCCCGTGCGTTCGCCGGGCAGTTGCCGAAGTCGCGGACCGGGCGGCTCGTCGCCGTCGGCAGCCGGGACAAGACGCGGGCCGAGGCGTTCGCGGCCGAGTTCGGGGCCGCGCGGGCCTACGGGTCCTACCAGGAGGTGCTCGACGATCCCGAGGTGGCGGCCGTCTACCTCGCGATCCCGCACCCCGGGCACGCGCGGTGGGTGGTCCGCGCCGCCGAGGCCGGCAAGCACGTTCTCTGCGAGAAGCCCCTCGCCATGACCTGGGCGCACGCGATGGCCGCGGTCGAGGCGGCCCGCCGGCACGACGTCTTCCTGATGGAGGCGTTCATGTACCGGTGTCACCCGCAGATCCAGCTCCTCACCGAGCTGGTCCGGGACGGCACGGTCGGCGCCGTCCACCAGATCCAGGCCTCCTTCGCGTTCGCGACCACGTTCAACCCGGCGGGGCGGCTCTTCGCGCCCGAGCTGGGCGGCGGCGGGATCCTCGACGTCGGCGGCTACCCGGTGTCCGCGGCCCGGCTCGTCGCGGGCGCCGCCCGGGGGCTGCCCTTCGCCGACCCCGTCGGCGTCACCGGCGCCGGCCACCTCGGGTCGACCGGCGTCGACGAGTGGGCCGTCGCGACCCTCGACTTCGGCGACGGGCTGACCGCGCACGTCAACGCCGGCGTCCACCTCGCCGCCCCCGATGTCATCCGGGTGGTCGGCAGTGCGGGGTACCTGGAGGTCACCGATCCGTGGGTACCGGCGCCGGACGCGCCGGGGCGGGTCGTCGTGCACCGGGTCGGCGAACAGCCGCGCGAGATCGGGACCGAGGCCACCCCGCAGTACGCCGCCGAGGCCGACGCCGTGGCCGAGCACCTCGCCGACCGGCAGGCGCCGGCCATGTCCTGGGCGGACAGCCTCGGCAACGCCGCGACCCTCGACAGGTGGCGGGCCGCGATCGGGCTCGAGTACCCGAGCGAGCGGACGGTGGCGACCGTCCACGGTGGACCGCTGCGTTCCGGCGACGGGATGCCGCACGGTCGCCTGCCCGGCATCGACAAGCCCGTGTCCCGGCTGATCATGGGCGTGGACAACCAGCGCGACCTCACCCACGCGTCGGTCATGTTCGACGACTTCGTCGAGCGGGGCGGCAACACGTTCGACACCGCGTGGCTCTACGACCGCGGCCGGCTGGAGCGGCTGCTCGGGCAGTGGGTGGCGAGCCTAGGGGTCCGGGACCAGGTCGTGATCGTCGGCAAGGGCGCGCACACGCCGCACTGCGACCCGGCGTCGATCCACACGCAGCTCGCGGAGTCCCTTGACCGGCTCGGCACCGACCACGTCGACCTGTACCTCATGCACCGCGACAACCTGGACGTGCCGGTCGGCGAGTTCGTGGACGCCATGGAGGCCGAGCGTGCCGCGGGCCGGGTGCGCGCCTACGGCGTGTCGAACTGGACGCTCGACCGGGTGTCGGGGGCCGCGTCCTACGCCGCGTCGCACGGTCAGGCCGGCTTCGCCGCGCTGAGCAACCACTTCAGCCTCGCCGAGGCCTACGACGTGCCGTGGGCCGGTTGTGAGCACGTGACGGACCCGGCGTCCCGGAAGTGGTTGCTGGACCACGATCTCGCGCTGCTCCCGTGGTCCAGCCAGGCCCGCGGTTTCTTCACCGGCCGCGCCCGCCCGGACGACCGCTCCGACGCGGAGCTGGTTCGCTGCTACTACAGCGACACCAACTTCGCCCGCCTCGCCCGCGCCGAGGAACTGGCGGCCACCCTGGGCGTCCCGACCACAGCGGTCGCCCTGGCGTACGTGCTACACCAACCGTTCCCGACCTTCCCACTCATCGGCCCCCGCACCCTCACCGAGACCCACGGCTCACTACGCGCCCTCGACATCCCCCTCACCCCCGCCCAGGTGTCCTGGCTGGACCACGGCACCCCTAACCCCTAACCCCCCGCGAGTCCCGCGTTCAGTCATAGCGAGTCCCGCGTTCACGCACCCCGAGTTGCGGTTTCGTGCAGGTCCGTATGCACGAAACCGCAACTCACCATGTTCGAACGCGGGACTCGGGGGTGTGCGAACGCGGGACTCGCGGGTTTCAGCGGGGGTGGCGGGCTGCGGGTATCGTCCGGGCCGTGGCCGAACAGCATGTCACCACATCGGACATGGAGTCGCCGTCCGAGTCGCCGGTGGTGAAGACGCCGGTGCGCGACACGGTTCGTCTGGCGATGGTGGTCGCCGCGCTGGGGGTGGTGTTCGGGGACATCGGGACGAGTCCGCTCTACGCGCTCCAGACGGTGTTCAACCCGCACGACCCGCATCCGGTGCCGGCCACCGAGTACAACGTGCTCGGTGTGGTGTCGCTGATGTTCTGGTCGGTGACGATCATCGTCACGGTGTTCTACGTCGTGCTGGCCATGCGGGTCGACAACGACGGTGAGGGCGGCGTGATGGCGCTGATCACCCTGATGCGGCGGTTGGGTACGCGCTGGGGTCGCAAGGCGACGATCGGGCTGGCGGCGTTGGGGATCTTCGGCGCGTCGCTGTTCTTCGGCGACTCGATGATCACCCCGGCGATCTCGGTGCTGTCCGCGGTCGAAGGTCTCAGGGTGGTCGAGCCGAGCATGGGTGAGCTGGTCGTGCCGATCACCGCGGTGATCATCTTCGGGTTGTTCCTGGTGCAGAAGCGTGGGACGGCGGCGGTCGGCCGGGTCTTCGGGCCGGTGATGATCGTCTGGTTCACGGTCATCGGCGCGCTCGGGGTGATCGGGATCGTGGACGACCCGGCGATCCTGCGGGCACTGTCGCCGACCTACGCGATCGGCTTCGTGGCCGGGCACTTCGGCATCGCGTTCTTCGCGCTCGCCGCCGTGGTCCTGGCGTTCACCGGCGCCGAGGCGCTGTACGCGGACATGGGGCACTTCGGCAGGCGGTCGATCACGCGGGCCTGGCTGTTCCTGGTGTTCCCCGCGTGCATGCTGAGCTACCTCGGGCAGGGCGCGCTGATCCTCCACGACCCGTCGAACGTCAGCAGCCCGTTCTTCCTGCTGGCCCCGTCGTGGGGCCGGGTGGCGCTGGTCCTGCTCGCGACGGCCGCGACCGTGATCGCCTCGCAGGCGGTGATCACCGGCGCGTACTCGGTGGCCTCGCAGGCCGCGCGGATCGGCTACCTGCCGCGGCTGCGGATCGCGCACACCTCCGAGACGGAGATGGGGCAGATCTACGTGCCCTGGGTCAACTGGCTGCTCATGGTCTCGGTGCTCACCCTCATCTTCGCGTTCCGCAGCTCGACGGCGCTGGCGTACGCGTACGGCGTCGCGGTGACCGGGACGATCACGACCACGATCACGCTGTTCTTCTTCATCGCCCGGGTGAAGTGGGGGACGCCGCGGTGGGTGCTCATCGCCGGCGCGGTCCTGCTGCTGACGGTGGACCTGCTGTTCCTCGCGGCGAACCTGACCAAGATCACCCACGGCGCGTGGCTGCCGCTGCTGATCGGCGTGACGATCTTCACCGTGATGACCACGTGGGAGCGCGGCCGGGAGATCGTGACCACGGAGCGCGCTCGGGCGGAGGGGTCGCTGCGGGAGTTCGTCGAGGAGGTGCGGAAGAAGAAGCTGACGCGGGTGCCCGGGATGGCCGTGTTCCTCAACCGTGGCAAGGAGACGGCGCCGCTGGCGATGCGGGCCAACTGCGACCACAACCACGTCCGGCACGACCACGTCGTGATCATGTCGATCGAGACCGAGCCGGTGCCCCGGGTCCCGGCGGACCAGCGCGTGGAGATCGACGACCTCGGCTACTCGGACGACGGGATCACCCACGTGACGGCCCGGTTCGGCTACATGGAGCGGCCGGACGTGCCCCGTGCGCTGGCCGGCCTGGACCCGGTGGAAACCGAGGGCAAGCTGCGGCTGGACCAGGCTTCGTACTTCCTGTCCAAGATCGAGTTGCAGACGGGCGACGAGCCGACGATGGCACGCTGGCGCAAACGCCTGTTCATCGCCACGTCCTACCTGGCCGCCGACGCCGCGGAGACCTTCGCGCTGCCCCGCGACCGCACGGTGGTCATGGGCTCCCGCATCGACGTGTAGCCGTGGACCGTGCCGACCGTGCCGTCGTCACACGGCGGGCAGCACGGCCTCGATCGCGGTCGTGACGGCCTCGTCCTCGGGGGTGGTGGCCGGCCGGAAGCGGCCGACGACCTTGCCGGCCGGGTCGAGCAGGAACTTCTCGAAGTTCCACTGGATGTCGCCGGCGTTGCCGTCACCGTCCTCGGTGGTCACGAGCTCGGCGTACAGCGGGTGCCGGTCCGGGCCGTTGACGTCGATCTTCTCCATCATCGGGAACGTGACGCCGTAGGTGGTCGAGCAGAACGTCTGGATCTCCTCGGCCGTGCCCGGTTCCTGCCCGCCGAACTGGTTGCACGGGAAGCCGACCACGGAGAACCCGTCGTACCGTTCGTGGATGCGCTCGAGCGCGGTGTACTGCGGCGTCAACCCACACTTCGAGGCGACGTTGACGACCAGCACCGCCTGCCCGCGCAGCTCGGCGAGCGTGGTCGGCTCACCGGACAGCGTGTGAAGCGGGATGTCATAGACCTCTGTCATGGCGTCCACACTAGTCAAGTCCTCAATCAACGGGCGCTCGACGCCGCCGCTTCCGCACGAACAGGAACCCGGCGACGACCAGGACTATCAGGATGATCGGGCCCCAGGCGAGGTAGCGGCCGACGGCGGCCAGGGAGGCGGAGAAGGCGTAGCCGAGGAGTACGGCGCTGGCGCCCCAGATCACCGCGCCCGCGATGTTCCAGGGGAGGAAGACGCGCAGGTAGGGGAGGTGGGCGGCACCGGCGATGCCCGGGGTGAGCGCGCGGAGGACGGCGGTGAAGCGGCCGAGGAGGACGGCCTTGCCGCCGTGGCGGTGGAGGAAGTCGTCCGCCTTCTGCCAGCGCTCCGGCCCGATGCGCCGGCCGATGCGGGACTGGCGCAGGAACGGGCCGAGGTGCCGGCCGACCTCGTAGCCGACGCTGTCGCCGAGCGTGGCCGCGACGATGGCGACGGCGACCATGGGCCACAGGGAGATCCAGCCGTGGTGCGCCGCGAACCCCGCGACGAGGAGCGCGACCTCGCCGGGCAGGACCATGCCGACGAGGATGGCCGCCTCGGCGAACGCCAGGCCGCCGGCGATGAGGTACAGCCAGGCGCCGGCGTGCTCGCCGATCCGTTGCAGCTGGTCCAGCACGCGGCTCCTCCGTCCCGCCGGTTCGTGACTTCGACAGTACGGGCGGACCGGTGGGCGCGCTGGTGTGCGGGGGTGGCGGGTCCCCGCCCCGGGTTCAACGGCCCTTCAACTCACCGTCACCCAATGTTCACGACCGAACACGTTCTGGGGTCGACCGGGTGAACTAGGGGCGGGACTAGGGGAGTCGATATCCCTTTTGCGTAGAACAGAATTGACCAACCCCCGGGGGTGACTCGCCAACTGAGCGAACGGAGATCCCACTTTGTATCCCGGAACCTATGCGCAGAGCGACCCGGACCGCCCCGCGGTCATCCTCGCCAAGACCGGTGAGGTGATCACCTATCGCGAGCTGGACCAGCGGTCCAACGCGTTCGCCCACTACCTGCGGGGCGTCGGGCTCCGGCAGGGGGACGTGGTGGCCGTGCTGATGGACCGCAACTCCCGGTTCCACGAGGTCGCGTGGGCGGCCCGGCGCAGCGGCCTGATCGCCACGAGCGTCAACCGCTACCTGGAGCTGGACGACATCACACACGTCGTCAACGACTCCGGCGCCCGTGTTCTGGTGGTCGACGCGAGCCTCGCGCACCTGGCCGAGCGCCTCACCCCCGACGTGGCACCCGGTGTGACCCACCGGCTCGTGGTCGGCGGGGTGGTCCCGGGCTTCTCCGCCTACGAGCAGGCGGTCGCCGGCCTGCCGACCGAGCCCGTGCCGGACGAGGTCGAGGGCGACCTGCTCACCTACTCCTCCGGCACGACCGGCCGCCCCAGGGGCAGCCGCGAGCGGGTCGGCGGCGGGCCGATCAGCCTGGACACCGACCCGTACCTGCCGCGCGGACCGCTCGGCGAGCTGGGTGACGGCAGCGTCCTGCTCGCCTTCGGCCTGCACCACGGCGCGCCCATGTACCTGACCATGGCCGCGCACCGGCTCGGCGGCACGGTCGTGGTGGTCGAGGACTTCGACGCCGCGGAGACGCTCGAGGCCATCGAACGGCACGGGGTCACCCACGCGATGATGGCGCCGTACATGTTCGTCCGGCTGCTGAAGCTGCCCGAGGCGAAGCGGGCCCGCCACAGCGTCGCCAGCCTGCGCCTGGTGCTGGTGAGCTTCGCGCCGAGCGCGGTGCCCGTGAAGCGCGCGATGATCGACTGGTGGGGGCCGATCTTCGTGCGCATGTACGGGTCCTCGGAGAAGGCGGGCGGCGCGTACATCACGTCGGCGGAATGGCTGTCGCACCCGGGTTCCGTCGGCCGCCCGATCGGCTGCACCGTGCACATCCTCGACGACGACGGGAACGAGCTGCCGCCCGGACAGCTGGGCCGGATCTGCTTCGGCGACGACCTGGTCGACGTCGGTGACGTCGGCTACCTGGACGAGGACGGCTACCTGTACAACGTCGACCGCAAGTCCAGCGAGATCAGGATCGGCGCGGAGGCCGTGTACCCGCAGCTGGTCGAGGACGTGCTGGTCACCCACCCGCTGGTGCTCGACGCGGCCGTGTTCGGCGTGCCGGGCCCGCGGTCGGACATGCAGGTCCGGGCCGTGGTGCAGCTGGTCGACGGCGCGGAGGCCGTCCCGGAACGGGAGCTGATCGCGTACTGCCGGGAGCACCTGACCAGGGCACAGACCCCGGTGGCGGTGGAGTTCGGGCAGGTGCCCCGCTCCGACCACGGCAAGGTGTACCGCCGCCACCTGCAGAGCCGCCACCGCACCTCGGCGGCGGCCCTGCACGTGGCGGCCTGACGCCTACGGCGCCGGGTAGTCCGTGACGTAGACCGGCACGCCGACCCTGGTGGTGTCGGCCGGGGCGCCGACACCGTCGACCACGTGGTCGATCGTGCCGGCGCTCAGGTTCACCGTCATGATGTGGTGCAGGCGCACACCCGGTGCGTTCGGCACCTCGAAGCCGTTCTCCGTGTGGATGCTCGGGTTGTTCTGGTTGAACACGTACACGCCGGCGCCGTGGAGGTTGTGCGTGCGCACCTTGTCGCCCACCTTGTAGCCGGCGAAGCCCTCGACCGAGCCGTTCATCCAGTCGGCCTGCGTCGGCGGGTCGTACGGCAGCTCGTTCTGGTACAGCACGACGTTGCCGCCCTCGCCGTTCCACACGGTGTTGTACCGCTGGAAGTGCTCGACGAACAGCCCGGTCGCGTTGACCCGGTCGCCGTTCACGACCACGCCGTACCGGCCGGTGTTGGTCTGCCAGCGCTGGGTGTCGGTGAAGCCCTCGACGCCGTGGTCGGCCCGCCACACCCAGGTGTGGTCGATCAGCACGTCGTCGCTGTTGACCTGCAGCGCGGTGTCGGTCTTGCCCACGTGTGGGCCGCCGACGCGGAAGTACACGTCCGACAGGGTGGTCGGGTTCCGTGCCGAGCTGCAGCCCCTGCCGTGCCCGTGGGGGTTGCCGACGCGCAGCAGCACCGGCGACTCCCGGAGCCCGGCGTCGATCGTCACGCCGGCGACGATCACGCCGGGCACGTCCGCGACGTCGAGCGGGATGGCGCCGTTCACCGCGGTGAGCGTGGCGTGCCCGAGCCCGAGGACGACGGTGTCGGGCCGGCGGACCTGGATGCTGCGGGCGATGTCGTACACGCCCGGGGTGAGCAGGAGGTTCTTGCCGCGGGCGAGCTCGGCGTTGATCTGGCGGACGTCGACGCCGGGCTTCGCGACGAAGAAGTCCGACAGTGGCACCGTGCGGCCCGGGGTGATGCCGTTCGCCCAGGAGATGCCGCGGCTGCCGGTGCGGGCCGCCGGGACGCGGACGTTGTAGCGGTTCCTGTTGTCGCGGAACAGGTACGGCTTCTCGCGGCTGACCCGGGTGGTGTCGAGGGTGGTGTAGGGCGGGTCGGGGAAGGTGGCCTCGGACGGGGCGCCGACGACGCCGGAGAAGACCTGGTTCCACACGCCGTTGGACCAGCCGGCGACCTCGCTGTTGCGGGTGAGCCACTGCTGCTGCGAGCCGTTGACGGTGGACGGGAGCCGCGAGTCGGCGATGAACCCGCCGCTGGCGTACTGGGGACCGGCGGTGCAGTAGTCCATCAGCGACAGCGTGCCGCCGCGGACGTCGAGCCGGCGCATCGAGACCGCCTGGGACACGGCCCAGAAGTTCGCCGTGGCGCGGCAGTCGTCCTGGCCGGCCGCGTCGATGTCGATCGTCAGGTTGGACAGGGTGCGCCAGAAGTTGACCAGTGCCAGGCAGTTGCCGGTGCCGCCGTCGGCGAGGCAGCGGTTGTAGACCTCGACCTTGCCGTTGATGACGACGTCGCCCGGGGACGCGCCGAGGCCGGCGATCTCGGTGTAGTAGCCGACCTTGACCTGGAGCGGGTGCTCGGCGGTGCCGTACGTGCCGGGGGCGAAGAGGAACGCGTGCCGGGCCGTGCCCATCTCCGCGTCGACCTGCTGGGCGTGCGCGGCGTCGAGCGTGGCCTGGATCTGCTCGACGGGCATGCTCGGCTCGAAGATGGTGACGTTGGCGCCGAGGCTCGGCGGGCGTGACGGCGCGGCCTGCGCGGTGGTGCCGGTGAGTGTGGCCGTCAGGAGCACAAGGGCGAGTACCCACCCGAGCCGCCGGTTCGGCATGCCGTCCTCCGTAATTCTTCAATGAATGCGTGGAAGCGCTCACATGCTCCCCTACCGGGGGCCGCGCGTCGAGACCGGACACGCTCCGCGACCGGCCGGTCACCACGGGATGCCCACGGGCGACAGCCACCCCGGTGCCCCCACCCCGCACCGGAATGTCGGCATCATGGCGGTGAGGGGGAGGAGGTCCCGGGTGAGCACTCAGGACGCGACGCCGGTGTGGCGGGTACTGCTCGGCTATGTCCGGCCGTTCCGGTGGGTGCTCGTCGCCGGGGCGGTGCTGAGCCTGCTGACCGGCGCCACCGGGCTCGCGCTGCCGCTCGTGGTGCGGGAGCTGATCGCCGGGCTGCAGACCCACCGGGGTGTGCTCGGACTGCTCCTGCTGATGAGCGTGCTGGTGCTGGCCAACGCCGCCATTGGCGCGTTCGGGGCCTTCCTGCTGGAGCGGACTGCCGAGTCGGTGGTCCTGCTCGCCCGGCGCCGGCTCGTGTCCCGGCTGCTGTGGCTGCGGGTCCCGGCCGTCGACGCGGCCGAGCCCGGCGACCTGATGTCCCGCGTCACCGCGGACACCACCCTCCTGCGCCAGGTCACCACCGGCTCCCTCGTCTCCGCGGTCACGGGCACGCTCACCCTCGCCGCCACGATCGTCCTCATGGCGACGCTCGACCCGCTCCTGCTGGCCGTCACCCTCGGCGCGCTCGTGCTCGCGCAGATCGTCGTCCGCGTCGTGATCCCCCGCATCCACCGCGCCGCCAAGCAGGCCCAGGAGTCCGTCGGTGCCATGGGTGCCGCGCTGGAGCGGGTGCTCGGCGCCCTGCGCACGGTCAAGGCGTCCGGCGCCGAGCTGCGCGAACGGGACCGCCTGCACGCCGCGGCCGCGGCGGCGTACCGCGGGGGAGTGCGCGCCGCCAAGTGGGAGGCCATCGCCGGCAACATCGGCGGACTGGCCATGCAGCTGGCGTTCATCACGGTGATCGGCCTCGGCGGCGCCCGGGTCGCGGCCGGCAGGATCGACGTCGGCACCCTCGTCGCGTTCCTGCTCTACCTGATCTACCTCATGCCGCCGATGCGCGACCTGATCAACGCGGCCACCCAGTACCAGCGGGGCGCCGCCGCGGTCACGCGTATCCGGGAGGTCGAGGCACTGCCGGCCGAGGACCCGGGGGAGGACCTGCCGCGGCACACCGGCGGGCCCGCCTCGGTGACGTTCGAGGACGTCCGGTTCCGGTACCTGCCGGACCTGCCCGACGTGCATCACGGCGTGAGCTTCGCCGTGCCCGCCGGTGGCATGACCGCGTTCGTCGGCCCGTCCGGCGCCGGCAAGACCACCGTCTTCTCGCTCGTCGAACGCTTCTACGAGCCCTCCGGCGGCCGCGTGCTGGTCGACGGCACGGACGTGCGGGACTGGCCGCTCGCCGGCCTCCGCGCCGCCATCGGCTACGTCGAGCAGGACGCCCCGGTGCTGTCCGGCACCCTGCGCGAGAACCTGCTGTTCGGCGCCCCCGACGCGACGAGCCACCAGGTCGAGGAGGTCCTCGGCGTCACCCGCCTCGCCGGCATGGTCGCCCGGCTGCCCGCCGGCCTCGACACGCCGGTCGGCCACCGCGGCATCAAGCTGTCCGGCGGGGAGCGGCAGCGCATCGCGATCGCCCGTGCGTTGCTGCGCCGGCCCCGCCTGCTGCTGCTCGACGAGGTCACCTCGCAGCTCGACGCCGTCAACGAGGCCGCGCTGCGCGCCACCATCGCCGACGCCGCCACGACGACCACCGTGCTCGTGGTCGCGCACCGGCTGTCCACGGTCACCATGGCCGACCGCATCGTCGTGATGGACGCGGGCGAGGTCCGGGCGGTCGGCACACACGCCGATCTCGTCGCCGCGGACCCGCTTTACGCCGAACTCGCCGCCACCCAGCTACTGGCCGCCGCGGAGCCCGGTCGATAATCCCGGACCGGTCGGTCCAGGATTGATCCCGCCGAATTCAGGCCGGTGCCGACGGTCCACTGTGGATGAACATTTCCTGAATTCAGTGCGCGGTCGGATGTGGTAACAGGTGGCGCAGCGCGTCGGACGGTTCGAGGCCCAGCTCGTCGAGCAGGATGCGCCGGCACTGCTCGTACTGGTGCCGTGCCGCGGCCCGGTTGCCCGCGGCGAGGTGCGCGTCGATCAGCACCCGGTGTGCGCTCTCCCGCAACGGTTCCGCCCGCACCGCGGCGAGCCCGGAGGCCACCGCCTCGCCGTGCCGGCCGACGGTGGTGAGCCGTTTCGCCATGGCCTCCAAGGCATAGAGCCGAAGCTGGTGGTACTGCTCCTGCTCGATGAGCACCCACTCGTTGTCCGACCACTCCGGCAGCAGGTCCGCGGACAGCTCGTCGCGCGTCCGCCGGTCCAGGATGTCGTCGCACCGGCAGGACTTGTCGAGCAGCTGGTGCGCCCTCGCCACCGCGTCGTGGATGTCGACGGTGATGTTGCCCGCCAACGCCATCTCGTGTGCCGAGGCCTCGATCACCCGGTGCCCGGTGCGCAACGCGCGCCACAGCGACGAGCGCAGGTTCGCGTTGGCCCGGGCCGTGGTCGCCTCCGGCCACAACGTGCGCGCCACGTACGTGCGTGTCCGTGGCCGGTCCTGCAGAGCCAGGAACGCGAGCAACCGCTGTGCGCTGGACGACAGCGCCACCCGCTTGTCTCCCACCAGCAGCGTGAACCCCTTGAGCAGCCGCAAAGTCACCAGCTGCGTTACTTCAGTGCGCATCGGCCTCCCCCAGGCTTTGTTCGCACCGATCAGATCGCCCCACCCTGACGGAATTCGCGATCCAGGTGACGAACGTTACGGGGATTATCGACGACGGCGCGTTAACCAGGCGTCACGAAAATGTTGTCGGGCCTGCTCCGAGCTCTTCCAACCAGCTCCGCACGACCGCGAGAACCGCCTCCGTGGAGGTGACCGCGAGCGGCGTGGCCTCGTTCGTGCCGATCGTCGAGAAGACGCGCACCCGGAGACCGGTCGGCTCGCCGCCTTCCAGCCACGCGCGTAGAAGCATGCTGCCGGCGTGTTCCTCGGATGGCTCCACGACGCCAGGATGCGCGCCACCAAGTCACCGGCGCGTCGCCGCCGTGTGTCCGCGTCCGTCAACGCGCACAACGGAAACGGCCCAGTGACGCCGGTGCGACGCGCGGAGGGCGGACCTGCCACGCCACCTCTGCGATGCTGCCGCGGGCACGCCGCCCGGGGCCTTCGCGGCGTGCCTCCCAGGGGAGGACTCGCATGGGCGATTTCGGTGTCGTCGCGGACGTCTCGACGATCATCGTGGACAGGTTGACGCGGGCACTGCGCGACCTGGGGACCGAGGACGGGGCGCCGATGGCGGTGCTGAGCGATCTGGACAAGCCGCCGGAAGGGGTGGTGGCGCTCACGGTGTTCCTCTACGAGATCGCCGAGGACCCGACCTCACGCAACCGGCCGCCGGTCCGTTCCCTGCCGCCGAACCCGTCGACGACCCGCAAACCGCCGATGGCCCTGCTGCTGCGGTACCTGATCACGCCGTGGGGCGGCAGCCAGGTGACCCAGCACCAGATGATCGGCCGCGCGCTCCAGGTCTTCTACGACGACGCGATCTGGACCGGCGAGGAGCTGACCGGCAGCCTCGCGGGCACCACGGACGCGCTGCAGTTCACGCTGACCCCGCTGACGCTCGACCAGAAGTCCTGGATCTGGTACGCGATCCAGAAGCCGTACCGGCTGTCCCTCAACTACGAGGTCCGCGTGGTCAACCTGGACTCACTGGACGTCGCCGACCTCCGGCTCGTGCGGAGCCGGACGATCACCGGGGCGCCGCTGTCATGACCCGCTTCTATCCCGTCGAGACCTCGGTCCTGCACAGCCCGGCCTGGTTCGTGCCGTACGACGAGTTCGCCGGGCGTGCCAGGACCGTAGGCGTGGCAACGGAGCTCGACCGCTTCGACCCGGCCGCGAACGCCTGGGTGCCGCAGGACACGGCGGCCATCCGCACACCGAGCGCCGCGATCGCGTACCCGGAGCTGGGCCGGCGCCGTGGACCGGGTGCCGAGCCGGAGCGGTTCCGGGTCCGGTTCGAGGCCGTCGGGCTCGCGCCGCTGTACCCGGCCGACGGTGAGCCCTTCGACGCGACCGTGACCGGTGTCGAGTTCTTCGCCTACCCGTACGACGACGTGCACCCGCCGGGCGTGCTGAGCGAGCCGAGGCTGGTGCGGTTGCTGCCGGGCGTCGCGTTCCCGTACGGGCCAGGCGTTCGCACGGTGTCCGGCGCCGTCGTCGGGGCGACGACCCGGGCGCCCGTCGCGAACGCGCTCGTCGAGGCGCGCGGTGCCACGAGCAGGGACGGGGTTCCCTGGTTGGAGCGCACCCTGACCGACCCGCTGGGCAGGTTCCGGCTCGCGCTGCGCTGGGAGGGCCAACCGGTCACCGGACCGCCGCCCGAGCAGATCTTCCATCTCACGGCCACCGAGCGGCCGGGACGGACCGGGGCGCTGGACATCCGCCTGCCCACCGAGCGGGATCGCCGGCACGTCATCGAGATCGTCGAGCAGTAGAGAAGGAGCCAAGCCATGCCCGAGTACCTGAGTCCCGGCGTCTTCGTCGAGGAGGTCGACGCGGGGCCACGGCCGATCGCGGGGGTGAGCACCAGCACGGCGGGCATGGTCGGGGTCACCCAGCGCGGCCCGACCACCGGAAAACCCAAGCTGGTCACGAACTTCCTGGAGTTCCAGACCACCTTCGGCGGCTTCCTGCCCGAGCCGGACCCTTCGGTGCGCGACGCCTGGGCCGACAACCCCACCGAGGGCGGCCGCTGGTGGCTGTTCCCCCTGGCGGTCAAGGGCTTCTTCGACAACGGTGGTCAGCGCCTGTACGTCAAGCGTGTCGTCGGCTCCGCCGCCGAGCCGGCCTCCGGCACCCTCGGCCAGGGCCTGGTCAGCCAGATCACCCGCGACGCCGCGGCCGGCTCCACCGCGCTGGAGCTGAGCCACCTGATCGGCTTCGCGGGCGACGACGACATCCAGATCTTCCGCGGGGACAACCAGCCGGTCCACGCCGCCACGATCACCGGCTACGACGTGACCGCGCGCCGCATCGAGCTGGACCCGCCGCTGCCGGCCGGGGTCAAGGCCGCTCGCGGCGACTACGTCCAGGTCGGTCCGCGGCCCGAGGATGCCACGCTGCGGTTCTCGGCGGCGGACCCCGGCACGTGGGGCCACGGTATCCGGGTCCGCTTCACGCCGATGGTGGGCGCCACCCTCCGGGCGCTGCCCGACCCGGACGAGGGCGACCTGTTCGTCACCCGGCTCGCCGAGCCGGCGCCGGAGGACGAGCCGACCATCAAGGTGACGGCGCTGCCCGAGGACCTCACCGCGCCCTTCTCGATCCTGGTCGGCAACCGGCGGTTCGGCGTCACGGCGGTGGACCGCCCGGCGGACGGCCCGGTCGGCCTGACCCTCGACCCCGCGACGCACCCGGCCTGGCCGGGCGGCCTCGCGGTGCGCCGGGTCCGCGCCGCCAACCTGCCGGGCGACGGCACGAAGCTGCGGGTCGCCGGCGCGAACCGCCTCTACCCCGACGCGGTCGTCCAACTCGACTCCGGCACCAGGCTCACCACCCTGTACGTCCAGTCGGTGTCCGGCGACGAGGTCGTCTTCAACGCGGACGTGCCGGCCGGCGTCTTCGAGAACGACCGGCTCCACCTGGTCGAGGGCCGGGTGGACGCCAGCTACGCCGACCCGAGCGGCGGCTCGGTGACCGAGACGTTCGGCAACCTGAGACTGTCCGGCGACTCCCCGTCGAGCGTGGTCGCCACGCTGGCGAGCCGTTCGCGGCTGGTGCGGGCCGACGTCCTCGGCACGATCAACGACCTCACGTCGTTCCCGACCCCGGCGACCGGGACCGCGCTGCCGCTGGACGGCGGCTCGGACGGCCTCGACACCCTGAGCGTGGCCGACTTCGTCGGTGCGGACGGGGGGAGCGGCCGGCGCACCGGCATCGTGGCGCTGGAGGACATCGACGAGGTCGCGATCTGTGCGGTGCCCGGCGTGTGGTCCGGGACCGTGGAGTCCGCGCTCGTCACGCACTGCGAGCAGCTCAGGGACCGGTTCGCGATCCTCGACCCCCAGGACGGCCTGGACATCGAGGGGATACAGGCCTTCCGGGAGCCGTTCGACACCCGCTACGCGGCGCTGTACTACCCGTGGCTGGTGGTCAACGACCCCTCGACGAGCCAGTTCGTCGAGGTGCCGCCGTCCGGGCACCTGGCCGGCATCTACGCCCGCACCGACACCGAGCGGGGCGTGCACAAGGCGCCGGCGAACGCGGTGATCCGCGGCATCCGGCTGACCGACGGCATCGCCCAGGACGTCACCAGGCGGCACCAGGACCTGTTGAACCCCAAGGGGATCAACGCGTTGCGGTTCTTCCCCGGCCTTGGCCAGCGGGTCTGGGGGGCGCGCACGCTGTCGTCGGACACGCAGTGGAAGTACGTCAACGTCCGGCGGCTGTTCCTGTTCGTGGAGGAGTCGATCGACGAGGGCACGCAGTGGGTCGTGTTCGAGCCGAACGACGAGTCGCTGTGGGCGCTGGTGCGGCAGACGGTGTCGAACTTCCTCACCACGGTGTGGCGCGGCGGCGCGCTCGCCGGCACGACCGCCGACGAGGCGTTCTTCGTCACCTGCGACCGCTCCACCATGACCGACGACGACATCGCCAACGGCCGGCTGGTCTGCGTGGTCGGCGTGGCACCCGTCTTCCCGGCGGAGTTCGTGATCTTCCGTATCCAGCAGAAGACCCGCGAGCCCCAGCTCGTCTGAACAGCACCGAAAGGCAAAGGAAAATGCCACCTGTGACGCGGGAAGACCCGTATGCCGCCTACAACTTCCTGGTCATCGTGACCAACGTCAGCGACGACGGTGTCGCGGTGAGCGGGTCGTTCACCGAGGCGAGCGGGCTGGACGTGGAGATGCCGGTGATCGAGTACCGCACCGGCAGCGAGGACATCACCGTGCGCAAGCTCGTGGGGCTCAAGAAGTTCCCGAGCGCGCTGACGTTCAAGCGGGGCGTCACCGGCCACGTCGGCTTCTGGAACTGGGTGAAGGAGGCGCTCGACGGCCGGGTCCGCCGCACGGCCGGCTCGATCGTGATGCTGGACGAGAACCGCCAGGAGGTCATGCGCTGGAACTTCGACCGCGCCTGGCCGACCAAGTACACCGGCCCGTCGTTCAACGCCACCAAGAACGAGATCGCCATGGAGACCCTCGTCCTGGCGGTCGAGAGCCTGTTGGTCGACGTCTGACATGACCGGCGCGGCGCTTCCCGGCGTATCCCTCACCTTCGAACGTGCCGGCTCGGACAGCGAGCCGCTGCGTACCGATGTCGCGGTGTTCATCGGCCGCACCCGGCGCGGACCGGTCGGCGTGCCGGTCCGGGTCGGGAGCTGGAACGACGTCGTGGACACCTACGGGCCGCCCGACGGGCGGTCCGCGACGCCGTACGCCCTGCGCGGCTTCTTCGAGAACGAGGGCCGGGCCGCGTGGGTGCTGCGGCTGTCCGGGCCGGCGACGGCGTCCGCGAGCGCGCCGTGGACGGGCGGGTACGTCTTCGTGGCACGCAGTCCCGGTGCGTGGGCGAACGGCGGCCGGATCACCGTGCGGTACCGGGGGAGCAGCGTCGCGGGGCCGCCGAGCCTCACCGTCCGGGTCCAGGTGCCCGGCGAGCCGGTGGAGATCCTCGCCGGCGTCGCGCCGGACGAGGTGGTGGACCGGCTGGCCACGTCGCGGCTGATCTCGTTGGTGGAGAACGACTCCGGCGGGCCGATCCCGGTGGACGCGCCGATCTCGATGTCCTGGGACCTGACGCTCACCGGCGGCGCGGACGTCCCGCCCGGGCGGGACGAGTACGCCGCGGCGGTGACCGCCCAGGCCGAGCTGCCGGAGCCGGCGCTGGTCGCGTCGCCGGACCTGGGCACGGACCTGGCCGGCGGGGACCACTCGGACCTGGTGCTGTCGCTGCTCGCGACCTGTGCGCCGCTGCTGGACCGGCTGGTGCTGCTGGACGTGCCGCCCGAACTGTCCACTGTGGACGAAGTGGGGGCGTGGGTGGGTGCGCTGACGGACCTCGGCGACGAGGCGCTGCTCGCCGCGGCGGCCGTCTACCACCCGCCGCTGCGGGTGCCCTCCCTGGTGGGCACCGGGTTGCGGACCGTCCCGGCCGCCGGGCACGTCGCCGGGCTGGTCGCCAGGCTGGACGACGAGCGGGGCGCCGCGAGCACCCCGGCGAACGCGACGCTGCTGGACGCGGTGGACCTGGCGGTCGAGTACCCGGAGGCGCAACAGGTCCGCCTGTTCGAGGCGAACGTCGACCTGGTGCGGTGCGTGCGTGGCCGCGGTCTGGTGGTGTGGGGCGGGCGGACGCTGTCCGGTGACCCACGCCGCCGGTTCGTGGCGCACCGCCGGTTGCTGCACGTGCTGGTGCGGGCGATCCGCCGGGTCGCCGCGCCGCTCGTGTTCGACGTGAACTCACCGGAGCTGCGGCTGACCCTGGTCCGGGCGATCACGTCGGTGCTGCTGGAGAACTTCCGGACGGGCGCGCTCGCCGGCACCCGGCCGGAGCAGGCGTTCCGGGTGGTCTGCGACGACACGAACAATCCGTCCACACAGGATCCGGGGACGGTCGTCTGCGACGTCGAGGTCGCTCCGGCGGTGCCGATGGAGTTCGTCCGGCTGCGCCTCGTGCTCGGCCAGGACCGCGGGCTGGAGGTGATCGAGTCATGAGCACGCCGGTCGACCGGTTGCTGGAGCTGAACGAGCCACTCGCCAGGTACCGGTTCCTCGTGACGCTCGACCCGGGGGACGCGTACCTGCCGCCGGCGCAGGCGCAGCTGCTGCCGCTGGTGGCGGCGGGGGCGTTCCAGGAGGTCACGGGACTGGGCGCGCAGCTCGAGGTGGTCAGCTACGCGGAGGGTGGCCGGAACGACTCCGTGCACCAGCTGCCGCTGCGGCACTCGTGGAACCGGATCACGTTGAAGCGTGGCGTCGTCCGCGACCGTCTGTTGTGGACCTGGTACCAGACCGGCCTGAACGACTCGCTGGGCGCCCGCCGCGACGGCGCGGTGATCGTCCTGGACGGCGCCGGCCGGCCGGCGATGGCGTGGGCCTTCCACGGCGGCCTCGCCGCCAAGTGGACCGGCCCGGACCTGCATGCCGAACAGAACGCCGTCGCGATCGAGTCGATGGAGATCGCCCACGAAGGCCTGACGAACGTCCTCTAGGGAGCGAGCGTGCCGAAGAACCTGATCATTCACAACCTCGAGGTGCGGTTCCAGGTGGACGGGGACGACGGGGCCGTGTTCCAGCGGCTCTTCAACAAGCACATCCAGGAGTGGTCCCGGTTGTACGAGGCGGAGTGCGCACGGGCGAAACAGTCCGCGAACGACCGCAAGCTCGGTGACATGGAGGGTGGCTGGTGAGTACCACCCCGGTGTCCTTCGCGAGCCAGGGCGCGCTCGCACGGCTGGAGATCCTCCGGCCGGTGATCGCCGACGAGCGGCGGCGGCGGATCCCGTTGCGGTTCAACCCGACCGACTACAAGCTCAGCAAGTCCAACACCTTCGCCGAGATCACCATCCCGGGCCTGGAGACGCCGCCGATCCAGTACGTCCGCGGCGGCAGCGAGACGCTCACCGTGCAGGCGCTGGTCGACACCTCCGACACGCTCGACAACGTCCGCACGTCCTATGTGGACGCGATACGCGACCTGATGCGGCCCGACAGCAGGGAACACGCGCCGCCGATCGTCCGGTTCGTCTGGGACGAGGCCGTGTTCACCGGTGTGCTCGAGAAGCTCGACGTGAACTACGTCCTGTTCGGCAGGGACGGCGTCCCGCTGCGTGCCCAGCTCGACATCTCGCTGAAGGAGTTCCGCCCCGCCGCGCAACAGGTCCTGGACACCCCGCGTTCCTCGCCGACCGTCGAGAAGAGCTACGTCGTGCGGCGCGGCGACACGCTGTCCAGCATCGCCGCCGCGGTGTACCGGCGCGCGGACGCGTGGCGGGAGCTGGCCCGTGCCAACGACATCACCGACCCCCGCGACCTCAGGCCGGGCCGCGTGCTGACCGTGCCGAGGCTGCCATGACCACGGCGACCCGACCGGAGACCGCCGACCCGGACCGGTACGCGCCCGAGTTCGAGGTGTTCATCGAGGGCGTCGAGGCCGACCCGACGACCAGGAACGACATCCTCGACATCAAGGTGCACCGCGACATCGAGGAGATGTCCGGCTTCGACCTGGAGCTCAACAACTGGGACGACCAGAACCTGAGGTTCAAGCACAGCGACTCACGCGAGTTCAGGCTCGGCTCCCGGGTCTCGGTCCGGCTCGGCTACGCCGACCGGCTCCTTACCGTCGCCACCGGGACGATCAGCACGCTCGCCCCGAAGTTCCCCGACGGCGCGTCGCCGACCGTCTCGGTCAGCGGCGTCGACGGGATGCTGAAGCTCAAGGAACGCAAGCCCACCAAGGACGAGGACAAGAACTTCGTCAACATGGCCGACTGGCGGATCGCCGAGCGGATCGCCCAGCGCAACAAGCTCCGCGTCGTCACGACCCACGAGGGCCCGGTCCACGACCTCGTCGTGCAGAAGAACCAGTCCGACGCGGAGTTCCTGATGGAGCGGGCGAAACGCCTCGACTTCGACTGCTTCATCCTGCCCGACCCCGACACCGGCGAGGAGACGCTGCACTTCGTCAAGCCCACCGACGGCCGCGACGGCCGCCCGATCCGCCTGTTCCGGCTGACCTACCAGCCGGGCCTGACGACCGGCCCGAGCGGGCTGCCCGAGGGACTGGTGCCGAACCTGATCGACTTCACCCCGACGCTCACGGTCTCCCAGCAGGTCAGCAAGCTCACCGTGCGCGGCTGGGACCCCCGCACCAAACAGGAGCTGGCGTTCACCGCGACCGCCGAGAACCTGCCCGCCGGGCAGGGCTCCGCCGGCGGGGAGAGCGGCCCGGAGGCGGCGGACAGCGCGGCGGGCGGCCGGCAGGAGGTCCTGGTTGACGCCCCGGTCACCAGCCAGGAGGAGGCCCGCGAGCTGGCGATCGCCCTGCTGCGGGAACGGTCCTACGAGTTCATCACCGCCACCGGGCGGGTCGCCGGGCTGCCGGAGCTGCGGCCGGGCGACAACCTGGAGATCTTCGGCCTCGGCGTGCGGTTCTCCGGCACGTACTTCGTCAAGCGCGTCGAGCACTCCCTTGGCAGCAGCGGCTTCTTCACCACGTTCACCGGCAGGCGGATCCACCAGGGAGGCGCACCATGACGAGAACCGTGCCCAGGGCGCGCAGCACCGACCGGCGCTACTACAGCGTGGTCGAGGCGATCGTCGTGGCGAACGACGGCGACGACGAGGGCCGGGTCAAGGTCACGTTCCCATGGTTCGACGGCGGCTCGACCGTCACGGACTGGTGCCGGGTCAGCCAGCTGTACGCGGGCAACGGCTACGGCGCGCTGTTCGTGCCGGAGACGGGCGACGAGGTGCTGGTCGCGTTCGTGCACGGGGACATGCGGTTCCCGATCGTGCTCGGCGGGCTCTACAACGGCGTCGACAAGCCGCCCACCGCACGCACCGGCGGCAGGGACCAGAAGGTCATCAGAACCAAGGCAGGCCACGAGGTCCTGCTCGACGACGGCGCCAAGGAGATCCGGATCACGACCGCCGAGGGCGGGAACGTCACCGTCGCCGCCGACGGGAGCATCACCCTGAAGGCGCCGAAGGTGACCGTGGAGGCGGGCAGCGTCGACCTCGGCGGCGGGGCGACCGACCACGCGGTGCTCGGCGAGGAGCTGATCAAGGCGTTCGCCCTGCACACCCATCCCAACGCGGGTCCGTCGTCGCCGCTTCCGCCCAGCGTGCTGTCCTCGAAAGTGACCGTGAGCAAATGAGCGAGCCGTTCCTGGGCACCGGTTGGCGGTTCCCGATCCTGCCGGACGAGGCCGGGCGCCTGTCCTATGCCGTCGGCGAGCAGAGCATCGAGCACTGCCTGCGTGCCCTGCTGCTGACCGCCACCGGCGAGCGCGTGATGCGGCCGGACCTCGGCACCAGGGCGCAGGAGTCGGTGTTCGCGCCGGGCAGCACGCAGAACCTGCGCGACCTGGAGCGCTCGATCGCCGACGCGGTCCGGACCCACGAGCCGAGGGTCGAGCTGGACGGCGCCCGCGCGGAGGCCGACCCGCTCGACTCCTCCCGGGTCACGGTCACCGTCGCGTACCGGGTCCGGCGCACCAACACCAAGGCGAACCTGGTGTTCCCGTTCTACCTCGGCCTGACCGGGAGCACCCCATGACCCTGCCCGCGCCGAAGCTGGACGACCTCACCTGGGCCGACATGATGGCGGCCATCCGCGGCCGCATCCCCGCCGAGTCGGACGGCACGTGGACGCTGCACGCACCCGTCGACCCCGGCGTCACCCTGCTGGAGCTGTTCGCGTACCTGCTGGAGCAGCGCCTGTACTGGCTCGACCAGGTGCCGGACGACCTCGTCGTCGCGATCCTGCGACTGCTGGGCGTCGAACCGCCCCGGCCCGCGGTCCCCGCGACCACCGTGCTGCGGCTGACCACCGACGAGCCGGCGCCGGTCGTGGTTCCCGAGCACACCGTCCTGTCCCGCGATCCGGCCGGCGCGATCAGGTTCTCGATCGACGAGACGACCGTCTTCCCGGTCGACGGCGACGTGACGGTCGCGACCGACCGCGACCGCACCCCGGATCTGCTGGCCAGGCGCGGGGTTCCGCTGCTGCCCGCCGACGGGTCGGCCGCCTCGGTCCGCTTCACCCTGCCACTGCGCGGTTCCCACACCGCGCCCGGCTGGTTGTCCCTGCTCGTCGAGCTCGACTCGCCGTTGCCGCCGTTCTGGTCGCATCCCGCGGTCCCCGCGGTCCGTCCGCCGGCCAGGTTGGCCTGGTCCTGGTTCCGGCCGGGCAGCACGGTTTCCGGGGCGTTCGCGGACGTCCAGGACGGCACCGGCGGGTTGCGGCGGTCCGGGGTGGTACGCCTGCTCCCGCCCGACGGATGGTCCACACAGGACTCCGGGCTGATGGTGTCCACCCCGGCCGCGACCTTCGCGGCACCGCCGCGGCTGCTCCAGCTGGCGGTCAACGTGTCCGCGGCACGACACCTCGAGCGACGCACCGCGGACCTGGCCGGCCAGACCCAGGCCTGGCGCAGGCTTCCCGGCCAGCGGCTCGTCCTGCCGGACGCCGCCGGTCGCCTCCTCGACGCGGCCGTCCGGCTCGCCGGCGAGAACTGGGCACCGGCCGTGGACTTCGCGTCCGGCTCACCCCGCGACCGGATCTTCCTGCTGGACCGGGCCGACGGCGCGCTCGTGTTCGGCGACGGCCTCACCGGCCGGGTCCCGCGCCCGGCCGGCGAGGTGCTCGTCGAGTACACGATCGGTGGCGGCCGGGACGGCAACGGCGGCCGCACCGACAACTGGCTGCCCGCCGGCGATCTCGCGGTCCGCGGCGCCAACCTCGTCGACGCCGCCGGTGGCGCCGACCCGGAGACCGTCGCGCAGGCCCGTGAACGCGCGGCGGGCGTGCTCGGCGAGGTGACCAGGGCCGTCACCGCCGAGGACTACGTGACCCTGGCCGTGACCACCCCGGGCGTGTCGGTCGGCCGGGCCCACGCCGCCCTCGGCGAACACCCGGGCTTCCCGTGCGCGCGGGTGCCCGGCGCGGTGACCGTCCACATCGTCCCGTCGGTGCCACGCGATGTGCCGGCGCCCCAACCGGATCCGGGCATGCTGTGCGAGGTCGCGGACCGGCTCGCGCAGGCGCGGCTGCTCACGGTCGAGGTGTTCGTGCGGCCACCGGCCTACCGGACCGTCCGCCTGCGGGTCGACCTGTCCGGCCGGCCGGCGGACCGGGCCACGGTGTCCACGGTGGTCGGTGACGCGTTGCGCCGCTACCTGGATCCCCTGGTGGGCGGCGACGAGGAGACCGGCTGGCCGTTCGGGGAGACGCTGCGTCCCTCGGCGCTGCTGCGTGCCGCGCAGCGGGCGCTGGGCGACCTCGCGCTCGTCGCGGCCGTCTCGGTCGCGCTGGACGGCGCGGACCCCACCGACTCGTGCGCGGACCAGGCCCTGCGGCCCGGCGAGCTCCCACGGCTGCGTGAGGTCCGCACGAGGAGCGTGCCCGCCGTCGAACCGGGGGAGGGGTTGCTGTGACCGACGTCTGGTGGGCAGGCGGCGCCGGGGAGGAGGCGCACCTGGTGCCCGGCCCGGGGCCGTCGGGGGTGGCGCCGGAGCTCGTCGACGCGACGAGGGAGGCGGTCCGCGCCGCCGTGCGCGACCGCATCCCCGGCTACACCCCGGACTGGACCAACCCCGACCGCCAGGACGCCGGCGTCGCGCTCGTCCGGCTCTTCGGCACGCAGGCCGAACCCGTGCTCACCCGGGTCAACCGGCTGCCGGAGAAGATCCTGGCCGAGCACCTTGACACCGCCGGCGTGCGCCGCCGCCCGGCCACGGCGGCGACCGCGTTGCTGGAGTTCACCGTGACCCCGCCGGACGGCTCGTCGGTGCTCGTCCCCGCCGGCTTCCAGGCCGCCGCGGCCACCCCCGACGGCCAGCTGATCTACGAGACCGACCAGGACCTCCACGCCACCCCCGCGACCCTGGCCGCGGTCGCGGTGGCGCACGCCGGCGCGCTCGAACCGGTCCCACTGGGGCCGGGCGGACCCGGCCGCGCGTTCGCGCCGTTCGGCGCCGACCCCCAGCCCGGTGACGCCCTGTGGCTCGGCCTCGCCGGCACCGCGAGCCCGTTCCCGGCACTGACCATCGGCTTCGTCGTCGAGGCCGCGCCACCGAACCCGGCCCAGGCCGGCGGCACCGCGCCGCTGCCGCTCCCGCCCGGGCCGCTGCTTCGCTGGGACGTCCTGGACGGCGGCCGGTTCGTCCCCGCCGAGGTCGTGCGGGACGAGACCGGCGGCCTGCGGGCCACCGGCACGGTCGAGCTCCGGGTGCCACGCACGTGGACGCCCGGCAGGTCACCCGCCCGAACCGGGCCCGTGCTGCGGTGGCTGCGGCTGCAGGTCGCCCACGGCACGTTCACCGCGGCGCCGCCGCTCGTCTCCGGGCTGCGGCTGAACATGGTCGCGGCCACCGCCGCCCGCACGGTCCGCGACGAGCCGCTCGCGCCGATCCAGGACCCGTCGGCCCCGTCGGCACGGCGGCGCATGCGGCTGAGCCAGGTGCCGATCCTCGCCGGCACCGTTGTGATCGAGGTCGACGACGACCCCGCCACCGACGTCTTCGGCACCACGACCGGGACGGCCACGCCGTGGCAGGAGGTCGACAGCCTCGCCGCGTACGGCCCGGACGGCCGCGTGTTCGTCGTCGACCACGCGACCGGCGTGGTTACCTTCGGCGACGGCGTGCATGGCGCGCCCGTGCCGTCCGGTTTCCGCAACGTGCGGGCCGTGCGGTACCGCGTCGGTGGCGGCGCGGCGGGCGCGGTGGCGGCCGGCGCGATCAACAGCGTGGTCACCGCGCTGCCGTTCGTCACCCGGGTCGCCAACCCGTTCCCCGCGACCGGTGGCGGCGACGCGGAACCCGACGCCGAGGTGATGCTGCGTGGGGTGGGGGAGCTGCGGGCCCGCGGGCGGGCCGTGACGCCGGCCGACTACGGCCTGCTGGCGATCCGCGCGCCCGGTGCGTCGGTCGCCCGCGCGCACGGCGTGCCCGGGCTGCATCCGGACTTCGCGGGCCGTCCGATCCCCGGCGTGGTCGGCGTCCTCGTGGTGCCGCCGCTCGACGACTCGGGCGAGCCGCCGGTGCCGTCGGCCGCGACCCTGCGTGCGGTGGCCGACTTCCTCACCCGCGAGGTCGCGCCGGCCGGCGTCACCGTGGTCACCGGGCCGGTCGCGTTCCGGCGGATCGCCGTGGAGGCCCGGGTCGTGCTCGACGCCGGCCAGGACAGGGCCGCCGTGCTGGCCAGGGCGGGCGACGCGGTCACGACGTACCTGGATCCCGTGCGAGGCGGGGAGAACGGCGGTGGCTGGCCCTTCGGCGGCGCGGTGCGGCACACCCCGCTGGTGCGCCGGCTCCTGGCCGTGGACGGCGTCCTCGCGGTGTCGGGGCTGTCGCTGACCGTCGACGGGCTGCGCCTGCCGCCGTGCGCCGACCACCAGATCCCGCCGAACGACCTCGTCTGGCCGCAGCGCCCGCTGCTGATCCCGGTGGAGGAGTCACCATGACCTGTGCGCCGACCGCGGCCACGTTCCGGCTCCTCGACGACCTCGTCGGGTGGGACCAGGACGAGCCCACGGTGCGGAACGTGGTCGGGTTCGAGGACCAGACCGGCGTGCGGCTGTCCTTCGGCGGCCGGTCCCCGGACGGCCCGACCCGCGCCCAGCTGCTCCCGTGGTTTCCCGACCCGCGCCTGGCACCCGGCTGCCGCCCGTGCGCCTGGTACCTGCTGTCCGGGGACCGGTTGCTGCGCCGGGACAGCGGCGGCTGGCCGCCGGTGTGGCGTCCTGGCTGCGACCCCCGGCTCCTGCGCGAGCCGGTCGCGGTCGCCGCACGCGGGCACCGCGTCGCCGTGGTCGACTCCGGCCGGGTCCTCGTGTGGCGCAACGAAGGCGACCACCTCACCGCCGTGATCAGGTGGCGCCGCGCCGAGGTCGTCGCGCTCGCACAGGACGAGCAGACCTGGGTGGCCGGCGGTGGCGAGCTGCGCCGGTACGGTCCCGACGGCCGGCTCCGCGAGGTCGTCCACGCCCACGCCGGCGGCAGGATCGTCGGGCTCCGCGTCGCCGGCCACACGATCTGGCTGCTCACCGAGCACCGCGGCCGGTACCAGATCCACCGCGGTCGCCACCACTTCCGCCCGGCCGGGCCGGCCGACCTCGCCGCCGCGCTGCCGCCCAGCACGCTCGTCGCCGCGGCCGAGAACGGCTTCTGTCTCACGGAGAAGTGCGCCGGGGGCGACGTGACCTCCTGCTACACCTGGGCAGGAGAGCCCCGCCCCGAACCCGCGCGGGACACCACCCGGTACGCGCCGGACGGCGAGTTCACCACCCAACCGATCGACAGCGGCACCTCCCGCTGCCGCTGGCACCGCGTCCGGGTGGAGGCGGACGTGCCCGCGGGCACCGCGGTCTCGATGTCGGTCGTGGTGTCCGAGGACGGCCGCTTCGCCGACACCGACTGGCAACACGCCCCCGCCGGCGTCACCGACCTCCTCGTCGACCAGCCGCCCGGCCGGTTCCTCACCGCCCGCGTCGTGCTGTCCGGCGACCGGGCGGCGACCCCGGTGCTGCACCGGATCCGGCTCGACTTCCCGCGCTCCACCAGTGCGGACCTGCTGCCCGCCGCCTTCCGCCATGACCCGGCCGCGGACGACTTCACCGAGCGGTTCCTGTCCCTGTTCGACGCCACGATGGCCGACATCGACCGCGTCATCGAGCGCTACCCCGCCCTGCTCGCGCCGGAGGGGGTCCCCGACGGGGCACTGCCGTGGCTGGCCGGGCTGCTCGGCCTGTCGTTCGAGTCCGGCTGGGACGCGGCCACGCGCCGGAAGCTGATCGCCGCCGCGCCCACGCTGTACCGCAGGCGCGGCACACCGGCCGCGCTGTCCGAGGCCATCGCCATCGTCTTCGGCGTCACCCCCGTCATCGACGAGCTGGCCGCCGACCGGCACTGGGCCCAGGTACGCGCGACCGCGACGCCCGCGGGCGCCCGCGGGCTCGGGTCGGTCCGGCTGTTCGGCCGCTCGTCGTCCCGGTTCCGGCTCGACGGTTCGACGCTGGGCACGACGCCGCTGCGGGCGTTCGGCGACCCGGACACCGACCCGCTCACCGAGCACGCCCACCGGTTCCGCGTCCTGCTGCCCGCCGGCACCGGCACCGTGGACGAGGAGGCGTTGCGGCGCCTGGTGGTCCGGCAGGCGCCCGCGCACACGAGGGGGTCGGTCCGCGCCGGCGGGGCGGGGTTCGTGGTCGGCACACGGTCGACGGTCGGGGTGGACACCGCGTTCGTCCCCCTGCCCGCGCCCGTGCTGGGTGGCGCGCGGCTGAACCACGACGGAGTACTGAGGCCCGGGCCACGAGGCGCTCGCCACGGCGTGCGCGCCGGCGTGGTGTCCGCGGTCGGGGTCCACACGCGAGTGTCTTGAGAGGACAGGAAGAGATGACCGAGGTAACGACAGAGCCCGCGACGCCGGAGCACGGGGAGTTCGACGAGCCGCCCTTCCGCCGGCTGCGCTACTTCCACGGCCAGATGCTCACCGCGCGGGACTTCCAGCGCGAGCAGGAGTACTTCCGCGAGAAGCTGAAGCTGCGCATGCGCTGCCTGCTCGGCTACGGCGTGGTGTGCGGGCTGCTCGTGAAACCCGCGCCGGCCACCGACAACGCAGCCGACAACGCAGCCGACAAGGCCACGGACGAGGGCGGCAAGGACCGGCCCGACCAGCGTCCGAGGGCGAAGGTCCGGATCACCTCCGGGCTCGGTGTGGACTGCGACGGCAACGAGCTGGTCGTCGGTGGCGACTGCGTGATCGACCTGTGGGACGCGCTGCGCGAGGACGAGCGCACCGCGGGCAGGACCGTCTGGGTCGGCATCGAGTACGCCGAGCGCGCGGTCGAACCGACCAGGACCGTCTTCAACTCCAGCTGCGGGGACACCTCGGACTGCGAGTGCGGCTACACCGAGGAGAGCTACGCCGTCCGCGTCACCACCAGGGAGCCGCCGAAGGACGAGCGCTGCGAGACGTGCTGCTCCCGGTGCGAGCACAAGGTGCTGTGGTTGGCCAGGATCGACGACGTGGACTGGCCCCGGCCGGTACGCGAGGAGCAGATCCACCAGGAGATCCGCCGCCCGTTCGGCAGGCACGTGCCGACCGTGATCACCGGCGTCAACTGGCGCCACGGCCACACCTACACGGTGGACGAGGCGAAGGAGCTGCTGGGCACCCAGAAGCAGACCGGCGGCCTGGTCGTGCGCTTCTCCGACGACGTCCGGGTGGACACGCTGAAGCGGGGCGTGGTGGACATCCAGGTGATCGAGGGCGGCGCCGGCCGCAACGCCGACACCTGGTACATGGGCGGACAGTTCGAGGAACCGGCGTCCGGCGAGTTCACCCGGCAGTTCCGGTACCGCCAGACCACCCGCGAGACCTTGCAGGAGGGCGACCGCGTGCTGGTCACGGTCCGTGCGGCGTTCATCCTCGACCGCTGCTGCCGCCCGGTCGACGGCACGAACGTCGGCGGCAAGGTCCCGTTCTTCGGCCGGGTCCGGGCCGAGGGCGAGGCGGCGACCGAGCACGACCATGACCATGACCACGACCACGAGCACGACCACGATCCCGAGCCCGAGACCGGTGGGTGTGCGGTCCCGCCGTCCGGGATCGGACCGTGGACGTCGGGCACCGGCGCGGGCGGGGACGTCTTCGAGAGCTGGTTCTTCATCACCGAGGAGCGCTGATGAGCACGTCAGACTGCGGGTGCGGGTGCGGCGGGGCCTCGGCCTTCCCGTCCGCGTTCGTGCGGCCGCGGTTCTTCGCCGGCCAGCTGCTCACCGAGGACGACCTGTCCCTGCTGACCGACTACGTGTCCGGGAAGTCCCGCCTGCACAACAGGACGCTGTCCGGACCCGGTGTCGTCTGCGGGCTGGAGGTGAGCTGCGACCCGTGCGGGACGGTCCTGGTGGGTCCTGGGCACGCGCTCGACGGCCGCGGCAACGACATCGTGCTGGCCTGCAGGGAGAAGGTCGACGTCGGCGCGCTCGTGCGGGACTCACGGGTGTCGTCGGCGGGCGTGCGGTGCGCTGACCCGTGCGACGACGAACGACGCGGCTACGGGCTCTTCGTACGTTACGAGGAGTCCGCCGTGGACCCGGTCGCGCCGTACGCGACCGAGGAGCCGTGCCCCACGCCGGGCTGTGTGCCCTCCCGCGTCGAGGAGGGGTTCCGGTTCGTCGTCAGGTGCGACACCACCGACGACCACCGGTACAACCCCGCGACGAGGCTCCTGGCCAGCATCGGCTCGAGGGACGCCTACCGGCGGGTCCGCCGCCTCGGCCAGCGGTTCGACCGGTACCTGGAGGCGATGGCCGTCGCCGGGGCCGCGTCGGACCGGCGCTTCACCTTCGGCGCAGAGGACGCCGCGCGGTACCACGAGAGTCTCGGCCGGCTGGGGCAGAGCGAGGGCACGCCGGAGTCGCCGTCGGTGGTCCAGCTGCTGACCGAGGACGTGCGGGCGCTGGCCGGCGCGCTCGCGCGCTACGACACCTACGCCCCGGCCGGCCAGGACGACCTGCGGAAGACCTACGAGCTAGGCGACGTCGACCATGCCAGGGGCGTGCTGGGAACGGTCTGCGGTCAGCTGTCCGAGACCGACCCCGAGCAGATGTGGCCGGAGCCGGTGCACCGGTCGATCGCGGTGGCCGTCGTGGCCGAGGCCAGGGCGCGGATCGTCGACCGGGACGCCGACGCGCCGATCGAGCTTCGCCTGCTGGCGCAGGGCACGCCCGTCAGCAACGTGCTGGCGGTCGAGTTCCGGTCCGACCTGGTGCGGATCCGGGAGTGGCTGCTCGGCCGGCTCGACCGGGCACCCGGGGTGGGGGACTGCCGGTTGCGTGACGACGTGCGGACCGTCGCGATGCCGCAGCCACTGCCCACGCCGGAGCCGGACCCCACCCACCGCCTGACGGTCACGGACCTGTCGTTGCTCACCGAGGCGGCCGGCCGGCTGACGACCTACCTGCGCCGCTTCGTCACCGACGCCGCCTGCTCGACGCTGAACCCGCCGTGCGCCAGCCACGCCGACGACGACGTGCTGATCGCACACCTGGAGCTGGACGGTTGCGACGTCGTACGGGTGTGTTCGGCGACCCGCGAACAGGTCCTGCCCGGCGGTTCGGCGTACGGCGAGTGGCTGCCGAAGCTCTACCAGCTGCGCCACCTCGCCGAGCAGGTGTGCTGCCAGCCGATACCGGTGTACACCGCACCCGTGCCGCCGGACGACGGCACCGTGGCGTATGTGGCCGGGCTGCTCGAGAAGTGGCGGCGCACCGGCCCGCTGGAGCACATGTGGAACCTCCTGGTGACCCCGGCGCCGGGCGAGACGGTGCCGGACCCCGTGCGGGAGCAGGTGCGCACGGTGCCCAGCGAGGTGACCGACAGCCTGCAGGAGCTGAACGTGCTGCGGTCACAGGTGAGCGACCTGAGCGCGACGGTGGAGGCGTTGCGTGGACAGCTGGACACCGCGCGGGCACAGGTCACCCGGGTGCGCGAGGAGCTGCCGGAACGGCTCGGCGACCGGCTGTCCGAGCTGGAGAGCGCCGGCCCGGCCGCGGCGCCCGAGGAGCCCGAGGAGCCGCCGAAGCCGCCGGCCAGACGGAGCACGAGGTCGTCGTCGGCACGCAGGCCGCGGTCGGGTGAGTCGTCGTGACCGGTCCACTGCGCCCGGCGTTCCAGGAGGGCCAGGTCCTCGCGGCGGCGGACCTGGCCGCGACGGTCGCCTACACCCGCGGCACGACGGGCCGGCACTCGCGGCTGCTGCACGACTGGGGCATCGCGGACGGACTCGAACTGACCACGGCCGACCGCACCGACCCGGCGACGAACGCGCGGTACGTCGAGGTGAGCGTGTCGGCCGGGTCGGCGATCGACGGCACCGGCCGGGAGATCGTGGTCCCGGCGCCGGTCGTCCTGTCGGAGGCCGAGTTCGCCCAGGTCAACGGCGCGGACCGGGCGAGCGCCGAGCCGTACCCGGTGTTCCTGACCGCGGTGGACCGGGCGCGGACCTCGACCGGCCCCGGCTCGTGCGCCGGCGCCACGGGCCCGACCCGGGTCGAGGAGTCGTACCAGATCCTGTTCGGCCGGCTGGGCGACGAACGCCTCGTGGCCGAACAGCGGCCCCCCGCGGTCGGCGCCGCCCCGGCCGACCCACCGGCCCGATGGTTGGTGCTGCTGGGTTTCCTCCGCTGGACCGACGGCCACTTCACGGCCGTCGCGTCGAGGGCCCGTACCGTCGGCCCGCGTTACGCGGGCGTGCGTGCGGACACGGTGGCGGCCCGGTCCGGCACCCTGTCGCTGCGCTCCCGGCCGGCCGTCCAGGAAGGACAGCCGGCGCTGGTGCTGTCCGGCGAGGACCCGCCGAGCCTGGTCTACGGGCTGTACCAGGCAAGCGGCTCGGTCAGCCCGCTGATGACGGTGGCGGCCAACGGGAACCTGACGATCGCGGGCAGCTTCGCCAGCCGGATCTCGGCGGGCAGCGTGCTGGCGACCTCCGGCAGCGCCACCGACGGGATGCTGCTGCCGCTGCCGTCCGGTGTGACGCCGGAGGAGGTGGCGGACGGCCGGGTGTCGCTGCACGTGTACGTGACGCCGCGGGTCCCGCCGACCCCGAACGACACGACGCTGACCAGCCCGGCACAGGCCACTGTGGACGGTGACCGGCGAGTCCGTTGCCGCGTGCGGATCTTCGACTACGCCGCCGCGCCACCCCAGGTGTTCGAACAACCGGGCGCGGTCGACTTCCTGGTGCTGGCAACGGTGGCGGCGACGAGTGGCGGTGGAGGATGACCCTTTACGTGGTGTACGCGCCGGCGACCGGCCACGTCGTGGGCGCGGTGAACGCGGTCGGCGTCACCCTGCCCGACGACGCCGCGGCCGGCTCGCTGGTGGGCCGGGAGCTGCCGCTGCGGGTCAGCACCGGTGCGGGCGAGGTCGCGGTCCTTCCGTTGGCGGCCGGGGACCTGGCGGTCCACGCGCCGGACGACCAACCGGGCGTGTTCGCCGACCCGCTGGCGTTCGGCGTCGAGCAGGTGCCCGGCGCGAAGCCGAGACCCGCGTTGCGGGAGCTGCCGTCCTGGGAGAACCCGGACCTGGTGTTCAGCACGGACAGCCTGGTCGTCACGCTGCCGTTCGAGGTGACCGTGCAGACCCCGGTGCTGGCGCTGGTCGCCGTCGGCGAGAGCGTCCGGGTGCTGCCCGGGTCGATCCAGCCGGGCGGTGAGTCGATCCAGCTGGGCGTGACGGTGTCGGCCGGCTCCTACGGCGTGCTCGTGCTGGTGGCCGGCCTGGCGGGCGTCCTGACGAGGGTGGAGAAGAAGGCATGAGCGTCCCCACCGCGGGCGAGGTCGTCGTGCGCCGGTGCGTGGTGCGCGTGATCCGGCGCGGTGGCTGGAGCTGGGGACCGGATCCGCACGGCCTGGTGCGGCGGGCGCTGGACGCGCTGCCCGACCTGCTGGCCGCGGAGTTCGACGGGATCGTGTCGGGCGACGGCCCGGACGTGGAGATCACCGAGCCGGTCCGCCTGACGGTGCGGCTCTCCCGTCGGGGCGGCGGCGCGACCGCAACGGGTCTCGTTCCCGAGCCCACGGGGGTGCGCGTGGACCCGGCACCCGTCGCCGCACCGCCCGCCACGCCCGCGATGTCCACAGTGGACGACACGCTGCCTGGTGCGGTTCCCGCGGCCACGCCGGCCGCGCTGTTCACGGAGCTGGCCGAACGCGGTGAGCTGAGGGCACTGCTGGCCCTGCTCCCCGACGACACGCTGCGGACGTGCCTGTCCGCACTGCGTGCCGAACCGCCGGCGGCCGTCCCGGCCGCGGTGGTCACCGAGGTGGCCACGGAACTGGCGCACCGGCAGTCGTTCCCGGTGGACCCGGCGACGCACGACCTCGCCGCGCCGGCCAGCTCCCCGCCCGCGCCGGTCGTGGCGTCCCCGGCCACGGTTCTCCTCGGCATGGCAGGGGAGACGACCCGGGTGTGCGCCGCGCTCCCGTTCCTGCTGGCCGGCCCGCTCGCGAGAACCGGCTACCTGGACGCGATCGGCCCGGCACTGTCGAGCGTCGACCTGCTGGGGGACGCGCCGCTGTTCGCGGCGGCGTTGGCGTACAAGGTGCTGGGCGCACCGGAACGGGGCTGGCGCAGGACACCCGGGGACAACGCGTCGGCGGCGGTGTTCGCCGGCCTGGAGTCGGTCCCGGACCTGACCGTCTTCGCCCGCCGGGTCCGCCCCGTGCTGCCGGTGCTGGACGGCGTGCTGGCGCTGTCCCTGTGCCGGGGCCACGACCCCGCGGACGCGCTCCTCGTCACGGGTGTGGACGACGGCGTGCTGCTGGTCGACGCGCGGGGCATGTTCCCGGTCGCGTGGGCGGCCGAGCCGGCAGGCCTGCTGCCGCACTGGGCGGCCTGCGGCCGCCCGCCGGTGCTGGTCTGCTCGGGTGCCCTGCCACCGTCGTGCCTGCGCGACCTCGCCGCCGCGGGCGTCCGCTTCGTCACCGACGTCCGCCCGTTGCGGGACGACCCGGTCTCCCGCCTGCCGTGGCGGACTCCACTGTGGACGGCCGGCGCGGTGCCGCTGCGGCTGGCGGCGGAGCTTCCCGTGCAGGCCGAAAATCTGGCCGGCCTGGTGGACGCCCTGTTCACCGCACATCGAGCGGTGCCGCTGGCGGAGGACGACGCGCTGGAGCACACCGTCACGTTGGCCGCGTCCCTGGCCCTGGGCATGCTCGCGTGGCAGCTGTGGCGCGAGGACGGACCCGACCCGGTACTGGCACTGAGGCGATTCGCGGACCTGGAGGCGACGGTCGAGTTCACGCCACGCGCGGTCAAGGTGCGGCTGCCGCTGGGAAGGCGGCATACGGACCTGTGGCGGTGCGGCGCGCTGACGGATGTGCACGACGTGGTCTGGCTGGGCGGCCGGCCCCTGACCTTCTCCGGCGGGTGACGCGTGAGCGGCTTGGCGGCAGAGCATCTCCGCGTCCGCCTGGCGGAGCTGCACCAGGCGCTACGTGCGGCCGTGGACCACCAGTCCCGGGCGGCGGCGGCGCTGACGCGCCCGGACCTGACGCCGTTCTGCGTGACGGACGAGCAGGTGGAAGCGTTGCTGGGCCGGGTGGACGCCTTCGCCGAGGCGATGACCGAGCCACCGTCGGTGAGCCGCCCGGACCCCGAGGGCGAGCAGCACCTGAGGCGCCTGGCGGCGTCTCGAGGGGTGGCCCTGCCGTTGGACACGCTGGCGACCCGCTTCGGCCTGACCCGCGCGGAACAGGACGCGTTGCTGCTCGTGGCGGCCCCGGAGCTGGATGCGGGCTACGAACGCGTCTACGCGTTCATAGTGGACAACCTGAATCGTCGGGCGCCATCCGTGGAGCTGCTGCTCACGGTGGCGGCCCGGACCCCACCGGACCGCCTGGCACTGAGGCGTGCGCTCGCGCCGGCGGGGAGGCTGCGCCGGTACGGCCTGGTGCTGGCGTACGGCGAGGCGCCGACCGAGCTGGCCCGGGAGTTGGCGCTGGGCACGGGAGTCTTCGAGTACCTGATGGGCTGGCTCGGCGACGCGGGCCTGGTCGGCCACGACCCCGGCGAGGTGACGGTGCCGGAACCGTGGGTGGTGTCCCCGTACCTGTCGGCGGAACGGGTGACGGGGTTGGCGAAGGCGCTGGCCGCCGGCGGTGTGGACGTCGTGGGCCTGTGGGGCTGCCCGCCCGACGGCCAGGTGGACGCGGCGATCACCCTGGCGGCCGCCGCCGGCCGGCCGCTTCGGCGGATGACGTCGGACCCGGAGTCGGACCTGCGGCTGGCGGCGGCGCTGGGCGCGGTGCTGTGGCTGCCGACGGACGGCGCGCCGGACGAACCGCCCGGGGCGTTGCTGAGGTCCCGGGTGCCGATCTGCCTGACCGGCGTGACACCGTGGCGCCCGGCGGCGTTGCTGGCCGCCCGCGCGTACGCCGAGCTGACGGTGCCGGCCACGGCCTTCCCCGAGCGGCGGGCGATGTGGTCGGCGGCGTTCCCGGCCCTGACCGGCGGGCAGTTGGAGGACCTGGCGGCCCGCTACCGGATGAGCGCGGGCGAGCTGAGAGCGGTGGCCGCGGTGGCCGACACGGACGCGCGGCTGTCCGGCACCGGCATCACGGGTCATGTGGACGAGGCGATAGCGACGGTGACGAGAGGCCGCAACAACAGTGCGGTCCAGGCGATAGTCCCGCGCCGGGGAATCGCTGATCTGGTGCTGCCCGAGGCGCAGAGAAACCAGATAACGGAGATAGCGTCGGCGTTCCGCGCGTGGCCGCGAATAGCCGAGTCGTGGGGCTTCGCGGCCAAGTCGACGGGTGGCATCAAGGCGTTGTTCACGGGTGAACCGGGCACCGGCAAGACGATGTCGGCGGAGGTGGTGACCGGACTGCTGGGCCTGGAGCTGCTGAAGGTGGACCTGGCACAGGTCGTCTCGAAGTGGGTGGGGGAGACGGAGAAGAACATGGAGGCGGTGTTCCAGCAGGCGGAAGACAGCCACGCGGTACTCCTGTTCGACGAGGCGGACGCCCTGTTCGGCAAACGCGGCGACGTCAAGCACGGAACCGACCGCTACGCGAACCTGGAGGTCGGCTACCTGTTGCAACGCCTGGAGGTCAGCGACGGCCTGATCATCCTGACGAGCAACCTGAAGGAGAACATCGACCCCGCCTTCACCCGCCGCTTCCACTTCGTGGTCCACTTCCCCCGCCCGGGCCTCGCGGAACGGCACCTGCTGTGGCAACTGGCCTTCCCGCCGGAGGCCCCCCTGGCCGCGGACGTCGACCTGGAGGCGTTGTGCCGCCTGGACATGACGGGCGCGAGCATCACCGCCGCGGCAAGAACAGCGGCCCTCACGGCGGCGGACAACGACAGCCCCGCGATCACCATGCGCCACGTCGTGAGAGGCATCTCCCGCCAGTTCCAGCGCGAGGCGCGGTTGTTCCGCCCGTCGGAGCTGGGCCCGTATGCTGGACTCGTAACCGACCCGGGGACGACCACAGATGCCTGAGATCCTGCCGCCGCAGCACCGCCCGGCCGTCCCGGTGACCGCGACGGAGCTACGCACCGCCTCCGCCGCCGACCGGGGCAAGTCGGCGCTGGTCCTGGTACCGGCCGTCATCGGCAACGCCCAGGCCGCCAAGACGGCGATGGACTCCCACTCGAAGTCCCTGCCCTCGCATGTGGCGTCCACCTTCGCCGCCGGCCAGGACCGCGTCGGCAACGCGGCGGTGGCCGGCGCCGCGATGCGCGTCATTCCTATGGCGGTCCCGAAGAACGAGAGTCATTCGGGTCGGTGACCCGTTGTCAGGGCCAGCGCGCGGGATAGCTGCTCCAGCGCCACGGCAGCTGTTACCAGGCTCGGGCGGCCGCACGTTCCTCGACCTCGGGCAGAGTCGCAGTTCAGTCGTCACCGGGGCGTCGCGAGAACGTGACCGCAGCGGACTGGAACTGGGAGAACTCGCCCCCCGCCGGGAACGGCGAGCCGGGCAGCGGAGTCAGCCCCCCGTCCGCCGCCACGTCGAAGCCGAACACCTCGCCGCGGGTGTCCTCGTTCGAGACGTACAGCCGGCGGCCCTCGGCGGTGACGGCCGGCCACACCGGCGCGTCCCCGGTCGGCGTGTGGTTGCCCGCGTGCAGGGTGCCGTCGACGTCGATGCCGAACACCCACACGCCCTTCGACCTCCCGCCGGCCAGTGCGGGGCTCGTCACGAACAGCCGGTGGCCGTCCGGGCTCACCTTCGCGGCCACCGGGAAGTCCGGCGCCGTCGCCGCCGGGAGCGGCAGCAGCCGCCCGCCGAGGCCGATGCGGTACGGCCGGATCTCGTCGTCGCCGGAACAGGCGACGTACAGGAACAGGTCGTCGGGCGACACATCCACCCCGAACGCACCCGGCCCGAGCTCGACCGCGCTCCGGGGGCTCCAGCCGGTGCTCGACCCCCACGGCGAAGGTCGTCAGGCGCCCGTTCCGGTCGTCGTCGGGATCGCCGGTGGCGACGAAGACGTACCGGCCGTCCGTGCTCACCGCGACACCGCGCGGCGACAGGGCACCGTCGCCGACCCGGACGGAAGCGGCGGCCGGCGCTAGTGTCCCGCGCCGGAAATGCGGTGATCAAGTCGGTGGATCCGGGTTTCTGCTGGCAAGGCGCCGGTTCGTCCTCGTACTGGGTCGTACTTGGGCGAACCGGCAACGCCGCCAGCAGGAAGCTGGGCCGCCGAATTAGTTGCCTGATTTCCGGCGCG
>NZ_DASQCC010000167.1:0-4292 GCF_035634895.1 Actinophytocola sp.
GGCCTCGGCATCTCGGCGGAAGGCGACGAGCTGCGGCTGCCCGCCGGGATGCTCCTGGTCGCGACCCTGCACGGCACCCCGGTCGGCTGCGGGGCGCTCAAGCTGGCCGGCGAGCAGGCCTACCTCAAGCGCATGTGGGTCGACGACGCACACCGCGGCCTGGGCATCGGCCGGCGGCTGCTCACCGAGCTGGAGCGCCGCGCCGGCGCCCAGGGCGCGACGACGGTCCGCCTGGAGACCAACAAGGCCCTGGCGGAGGCGGTCACGATGTACCGCGCGGCGGGCTACCGCGAGGTGGACCCGTTCAACGACGAGTACTACGCCCACCACTGGTTCGAGAAGCGGCTACCACCCGACGGGCAGCCCGTGGATCGCCAGGCGTCGGGGCCGGCTAGCGAGCCCTGAAGACGACCGTCCGCAGCATCACGAAGTTGATGGCCGTCGCGAGGCCCTGCGCCACCACCCAGGCAAGCGCGATCGGCAGGCCGAAGTGCAGCATCAGGGCGTTGGTGCCCACGTTGACGAAGAACGTCACCGTGTAGAGCAGGACGAACCCGCCGAGCTGGCCGGCGCCGCCGGCCGCGTTGAACGTGAACCGGCGGTTCAGGAGGTAAGCGGTCGTGGTGCCGGCCACGAAGCTGATGGCCTTCGCGAGGTGCACCCAGAGCCCGAGCGCCAGCAACCCCTGGTACACGCCGAAGTCGACGAGCGCGCAGAAACCACCGATCAACACGAACCGAGCGAGCTGGCCGGCCAGCCCGCTCCTGTCGTCCACGGCAGTCACGGAGCCAGTGTAGGAGCCGGCGACGACCCGGATACCCTCGGTGCGGTGAAGCCAGAGAAGCTCACCGGTTGGGGAAGGACCGCGCCCACGTCGGCGCAGGTGCTCCACACCGCGGACGTGCGGGAGATCGCCGCGGCGGTCCGCGCCGCCGGTCCACGTGGGGTCATCGCCCGCGGGCTCGGGCGCAGCTACGGCGACCCCGCCCAGAACGCCGGCGGTGTGGTCATCGACATGACCGGGCTCAGCCGGATCCACACGGTCGACGCCGAGGCCGCGACCGTGGACGTCGACGCGGGCGTCTCGCTCGACACGCTCATGCGGGCGCTCCTGCCGTTCGGCCTCTGGCTGCCCGTCCTGCCCGGCACGCGCCAGGTCACGGTCGGCGGCGCGATCGGCAGCGACATCCACGGCAAGGCCCACCACGTCGAGGGCAGCTTCGGCAACCACGTCCGCTCACTCGACCTGCTCACCGCGGACGGCGAGGTCACCACGCTGACGCCGGACGGTCCGGACGCCGACCTGTTCTGGGCCACGGTCGGCGGCATGGGCCTCACGGGCATCGTGCTGCGCGCCACGCTGGCGCTGAACCACGTCGAGACCGCGTACTTCCTCGTCGACACCGAGCAGATCGGCAACCTCGACGACCTCATGGCCCGCCAGAGCGTCGGCGACGAGTCCTACGCCGAGTCCGTGTCCTGGTTCGACGCCGTGACCACCGGCCCGCACCTGGGCCGCGGCATCCTGACCCGCGCCAACCACGCCCGTGTCGAGGACCTTCCCGCCCGGTCGCGCGGGAACCCGCTCAGGTTCGAGGCACCGCAGCTGCTGACCGTCCCGGACGTCTTCCCGCCGGGGATGCTGAACAAGCTGACCGGCCGGATCTTCAGCGAGCTGTGGTACCGCAAGTCGCCGACGCGTGCCGGTGCCGTCCAGAACATCACGCAGTTCCTGCACCCGCTGGACATCGTCGGCGAGTGGAACCGCGGGTACGGCCCGCACGGCTTCCTGCAGTACCAGTTCGCGGTGCCGTTCGGCGCCGAGGACGTCATCCGGCACACCGTGCACCGGGCCGTCGAGACCGGGCAGGTCAGCGTGCTGAACGTGCTCAAGCGGTTCGGTCCCGGCAACCGGGCGCCGCTGTCGTTCCCGATGCCGGGTTGGACGCTGTGCCTGGACTTCCCGGTCCGCAAGGGCGTGCACGAGCTGTGCGAGGAGCTGGACGAGCTGGTCCTACGGGCCGGTGGGCGGCACTACCTGGCCAAGGAGTCCCGCGCGACGCCGTCGGTGGTCGAGCGTGGCTACCCGCGGCTGGACGAGTGGCGCAAGGTCCGCGCATCCGTTGACCCACAAGGCGTTTTCGCCTCAGACATGTCGAGAAGGTTGTCGCTGTGATTGACGCTGTCGGTAATCCCCAGTCGCTGTTGCTGCTCGGCGGGACCTCGGAGATCGGCCTCGCGGTGGCCCGTCTGTACGCCCGGCGCCGCCCGCTGCGGGTCGTCCTGGCGGGTCGGCAGTCGGCGCGGCTGGACGAGGCCGTGGCGGACCTGCGTTCCGTGGGTGCCACGGTGTCCACCGTGGAGTTCGACGCGCTCGACACCGCCTCGCATCCGGCGGTGCTGGACAAGGCCTTCAGCGACGGTGACATCGACGTGACGGTCGTGGCGTTCGGGCTGCTCGGCGATGCCGAGGAGGTCTGGCAGGACCACGCGAAGGCGGTCGAGCTGGCGCGGGTCAACTACACCGCTCCGGTGTCGGTCGGCGTCGCGCTGGCCGAGCGGCTGCGCAAGCAGGGGCACGGGCGGATCGTGGCGCTGTCGTCGGTCGCAGGCGAGCGGGTGCGGCGGGCGAACTTCATGTACGGCTCGACCAAGGCCGGCATGGACGGCTTCTACCTCGGCCTCGGCGAGGCACTGCGGGGCGAGGGCATCTCGGTCACCGTGGTGCGGCCCGGTTTCGTGAAGACGAAGATGACCGAGGGCATGAAGCCGACGCCGCTGGCGACGACGGCCGAGGCGGTCGCCGAGGACGTCGTGGCCGCGGTGGCCAAACGCAGGGAGCTGGTGTGGACACCGGCGCCGTGGCGGATCGTCATGTCGGTCTTCCGGCACATCCCCAGGCCGATCTTCCGGAAGCTGCCCTTCTGAGAGGGCGCGGGCCGTCCACCGCCAGTCGCCGCGCTCCGGGAGACGGCCCGCAGAGCCGGCGCAACGTGGGGCACGCCGGCCACCTTCCTGCAACTTGCAGACGCAGGTAATTGCGCAGAGTACACGCTCGATTACACTGATCGGAAGCCCTTCGCTTCTCTATGCTCGTGGCCGTGACGGTTCCAACCCCGGATGAGTGGCTGGCGAACTTCAACGCCAAGATCGCGGACGTCAAGGCCAAGACCGAGGCGTTCGAACAGGACCTGGAGCGGTCCGGCGCGACCGAGACGTCACCGGACGGCTCGCTGAGCGTGTCCGTCGCACCGAACGGTTCGCTGACGAACCTGCGCATCGACGAGTCCGCGTGGCGCGGGAACGGCGCGGAGCTGGCCCAGAAGATCATGGGACTGGCACGCAAGGCACAGCGTCAGGCGGCCGTGAACGTGGCGGAGGCGTTCGCCCCGCTGGGCGGGCCGGACCACGAGGCGTTGCGGATGCTCACCGGGTACATCCCGGAGGAGGAGGACGAGGAGCCGGAGGGCGCGAGCTACTCGTTCGCCGAGGAGTCGACGCCCGGCCGTGACCCGGTCCAGCCGCCGCGGCCTCCGGCGCCACCTCGCCCGCCCCGCCGCCGCCCGGACGAGGACGACGACTTCACGAACGACGACCTGTTCGGCCGCTGACTAATGCCTGACGGTCCGCCGCGTCGGCCAGCCGGTCGAGGGCGGCGATGAGACGGCCTCTGCGCAGGCGGGGGCCCAGCTCCGTCGAGGTGCCCGCCAGCGTCACCGACGCGCGTCTGCGGACCCTGCGTCGCGTCGTCTCGCCGCTCGTCAGCTCGTAGCGGCGGCTCTGGGTGGCCGTGAACCGGTGGCCGCGCCAGGTTCCCGTCACGGTCAGCTCCGGGTGCCACGCGCCCGTGTGCGTCTTGCCGAACACGCCTGTCCGATAGCCCTCGCTGATCCGGCCCTTTCGCAGCAGGGCCCAGGCCTTCCTGCGGCGTCGCCGTTCCTGTTCGTCGAACGCCGCCCGGCCGCCGGTCGCCGGCACGTCCACGCGCCAGCCGTGCCGCCGCGCCAGCCTGCCCACGAACATGTGGCGGAACGCCAGCGCCGACAGCCACCGGAACAGGAACCAACCCGCGACCGCCGCGGCCAGTACCGCCAGGCTCCAGGCCCGCCAGTCCCACGTCCCCGACGGGTCCACTAGTGTCCCGCGCCGGGAATGCGGTGATCAAGTCGGTGGATCCGGGTTTCTGCTGGCAAGGCGCCGGTTCGTCCTCGTACTGGGTCGTACTTGGGCGAACCGGCAACGCCGCCAGCAGGAAGCTGGGCCGCCGAATTAGTTGCCTGATTTCCGGCGCG
>NZ_DASQCC010000168.1:0-46331 GCF_035634895.1 Actinophytocola sp.
GGGGGGGGGGGGGGGGGGGGGGGGGGGGGGGGGGGGGGGGGGGGGTGTGGTGAGGGGCTTGGCAAGTGGGGGTCGTTGGCGAGGTCAGCTTGAGGCGGGGTTGTCGTTGTCTGCTTCTTGCGTGCGTTGATGGCGGTTCGCTTGGCTCCTTAGCCTTGCTTCGCTATCTGGCCCCGTCTGCTCTTCTGGCAGTGCCTTCCGCCTCGCGTCCCCGGCCGCCCAGCCTCGCCTTCCGTCCCCTCGCGTTCCGTCTCCTCGCCTTGCGTCCCGCCGTCCAGCTCTCGCTCGCATCCTCGCGTCCCCGGCCGCCAGCGCTCGCCTCGCGTCCTTGCGGCGTCCCCCGCCTCGCCTTCGCGCTGCCTCGCCTTCGCGCTGCCTCGCCTCGCGCCGCCTCGGCTTGGCAACGCTGCCTCGTCTCGCGTCCCGCCTTCTCGTCTCGCCTTCTCGCTGCTTCGGCGCTTCATCCGCTGCCTCTCGTCTCGGCGTCGACTGCCTGCTTCGATGCTCCGCAAGCCGCTTCCTCAGCCCATCGCTCGCCCGACTTGCCCTGGGCCCACCGACCGGCCGGGCGAGCGCACCGGCTCGTGCTTGCCCGAAACGCAGTGAAGGACCCCCTCGACGAGGGGGTCCTTCACTGCATTCGTGGGTCAGTTCTCCGGGTCGGAGAGCATGCCCTTGCGTAGGTTTTCCAGGGTTCTCGACAGCAGGCGTGACACGTGCATCTGCGAGATGCCGATGCGGTCGGCGATCTGGGTCTGCGTCATGTGTCGGAAGAACCGCAGCGTGAGGATCTGGCGCTCCCGCTCCGGCAACGCCTCGATCAGTGGCCGTAGCGACTCGTAGTTCTCCACGCCCTCCAGGCCCTGGTCGGGCTGGCCCAGGGTGTCGCCAAGCGGATCCGAGTCGGCCTCGGGGGACAGGGCCTCGTCCAGGGACATCGAGTGGTAGGCGTTGCCGGCCTCCAGGCCCTCGAACACCTGCTCCGGTGTCAGGTCCAGGTGTTTGCCCAGCTCACTGGGTGTCGGCGCGCGGCCGAGGCGCTGGGACAGCTCCGCGCTGGCCGCGTTGATGGCCAGGTTGAGCTCCTTGAGCCGCCTGGGTACGTGCATTGCCCAGCTGGCGTCGCGGAAGTGCCTGCGGACCTCGCCCATCACCGTCGGGACGGCGAAGGACAGGAAGTCCGTGCCCCGGTCCGGCTGGAACCGGTCCACGGCGTTGATCAGGCCCAGGGTCGCCACCTGCACCAGGTCCTCGCGGGGTACCCCGCGGTTCGAGAACCTCGTGGCGATGTGCTCGGCCAGCGGCAGGTGACCGGTCACCAGCTTGTTGCGTACCTCACCGCGGCGAGGGTCGTCCTCCGGTAGTGCCGCCAGCTCGTCGAACAACGGGATCAGATGTTCGTAGCCGGTGGCCGAACCCTCCTGGTCTCTGGCGCGCGAACTCTGCGTCCCGGTCACCCGGGAAGCCCTTCCATCCGCCGTTTGGCCAGCTCGATGTGCACGAGATGCGGTGCGTCCACGACGCCGTCACCAGTGCCGTCGACCCAGGTCGCGGTGTGGTCGGTGAGGGTCGTGAGGACACGCCAGCCGAACGAGTCGCTGCTCGGCTTGGTGTCACTTGTAGACGGTACGGACACGACGAACCTGATCTCCTCCGCACTGACCCTGAAGGTGCACCGCAGCATGGAACCCGGTGCGCCTTGTGTGATCAGTGTCGAGCACGCCTCGTCGACCGCCAGGCGGAGGTCGGCGATGGAGTCGAGATCGAAGTCCGCGCGCATCGCGATGCTCGCGGCCAACGACCGGATGATGGGAAGGTTCGTGAGTACGGCGGCTATTCGCAGCTCGATCTCTTCTGGACTGCCGTCCTCGGTTCCTTCGAACATGTCGCCGGTGTACCCACAATCTTTGAGGCATAACACAGGTACGCGCGTCACCTGGTGACGGCTCCACCACCGTATCGGGTCTATGCCACCTCCTCAACACACCCCTTACGCCGTTCTGGGTAACGTGGGACCGGCAAGCCGTCGAAACGAAGGAGCCAAATCAACGATGTTGGCGGTAACGGAAGCGGCTGCCGAGGCGATCAGTGCGCTGACCGCCCAGGGTGGCATCCAGCAGGAAGGCGGACTCCGCTTCGCCATGCAGACCGAGGTCGACTCCCAGCCCGCGCTCGCGCTCACCGTGGCGACCGCACCGGCAGAGGGTGACCAGGTCGTCACGGCGAACGAGGGCGCGCACGTGTTCCTGGAGGAACGCGCGGCCGACTTCCTGTCGGACAAGGTTCTCGACATCCAGGCCGCCTCCGACGGGCAGCTGGAGTTCGCGGTCCTCGAGCAGGGCTGACCTTCTACAGAGGACCGGGTGGGTCACCGGCCGAGGGCCTTCTGCAGTTCCTTCTTGGTCATGGACGAACGGCCTTTGACGTTCTTCTTCTTGGCCTCGTTGTAGAGCTGTTCCTTGGTCGGCCCACCCGGTCCCTCGTGGGACCGCTGCCCGCCGCGCTTCTGCGGTGACATGTCATCGGTCGAGCTGCGACTCTTCGTCCGCGACTCACCGGACTGTGCGCGGTTCTTGTTCACCGTCCGCGCCGCGATCTCCTTGGCGCGCTTCTCGCCGGCACCACGATCCTCGGCACCTTCCTTGATGTGCTCGTACTGGCGCTCGCGTTTCTTGCTCCATGCCTGAGGCATCGCCATCACTCCTTTCCCACGGCGGTCGTTCCCACATCGGCCCGCGCCGAACCGTCCGCCGCCTACGGTGGCGGGCATGACCGTTGTCGAACGCTTTCGCCGCCTGCACGACGAGTTCCTGCTGCTCCCCAACGCCTGGGACTTCGCGTCCGCGGCCGCCCTGGCACGTGAGGGCTTTCCGGCTGTTGGCACGACCAGTCTGGGTGTCGCGGCCGCCGCCGGCGTGAAGGACGGCGCTCGCGCGGCCCGGTCACAGACCGTGGCGCTCGCCGGCCTGCTCACGGGACTGCCGGTGCCGGTGAGCGTGGACGTCGAGGGCGGGTTCGGCGACGACGCCGGTGCGGTGCGGGAGCTGGGTGCCGAGCTGGCCGCGCTCGGGGTGGCCGGGGTGAACATCGAGGACGGCCTGCCGGGCGGCGGGCTGCGGGAGGTGGCCCACCAGGCCCGGCTGGTCGCCGCGATGCGGGCGAGCGGGTTGTTCGTGAACGCCCGGACCGACACCTACTGGCTCGATGTCGAGCGGAAGGACACGGCCGACCGCCTGCGTGCCTACGTCGACGCCGGCGCGGACGGGGTCTTCGTGCCGGGTTTGGCGGCGGCGCGGGACATCGCGCCGATCGTCGCCGCGGTTCCGGTGCCGCTGAACGTGTTGTTCCTGCCGGGGCGGACGAACGTCCAAGCGCTGCCCGGGTTGGGGGTGCGGCGGATGAGCACGGGCTCGTTCCTGTTCCGCGCCGCGCTCGGGGCGGCCGTGGCCGCGGTCCGCGCGGTGCGGGGGAACAGCGCGCCGCTGACCGACGACATCCCCACGTACCAACAGGTCCAGGACCTGGTGCCGTGAGGGAACCCCTGCGGGAGGGGTTCCCTCACGGCACGGGTCAGCAGTGTGCCGTGACCTTCTTCAGGTCCGTGCGCAGCACCGGCGGGCCGTCGAGCGGGGCCGGGTCCTCCGGGGTCGGCTGGACACCGGCGGCGGCGACGCGGTCCAGCGTGGCCAGGCCGGGGGCGCCGATGGTGCCGAAGATCGTGTAGTTCGGGCGGAGGTAGGCGTTGCCGTACACCAGGAAGAACTGGCTGCCGTTGGTGTCCGGGCCCGCGTTGGCCATCGCCAGGGTGCCGCGTGGGTAGATCTTCCGTGCGCCGGTCGGGTCGGTCGGGGCCGGCTCCAGGTCCACCGGCAGCTCGTCGGCGTAGGAGTAACCGGGGCCGCCCTCACCCGTACCGCTCGGGTCGCCGCACTGCAGGACCTCCAGCGTGGGGTAGGTCGTCAGCCGGTGGCACGTCGTCCGGTCGTAGAACCGCCAGCGCGCCAGGTGGACGAAGCTCTGCACCGTGCATGGCGCCTGCGCGCGGTCCAGCGTGAGCGGCAGCGGTCCCTGGTTCGTGCGGACGTCCACCCGTACGGTGCCGCGGCTGGGCGTGCGTGCCGGGTCGGGTGGGAGTGGGACCGGCCGCGCGGCCGGCTCGTCCGGGGTCTTCGTGTACTGGCAGGGGCCGTGGGTGGTGCCCGGGGTGTCGGCGCCGGCGGGCGTCGCCACCATCAGGCTCGCGGCGGCCATCAGCAGGGTGCCGGCCGCGATCGTGAGTTTCCTGAGCAACAGGACCTCCTTGTGGTGAAACGGCGCCGCAGTCTAGCTCAGGCGCACGCCCGACCAGTTGACAAAACCGGTCGGGCGGTTTCTTTGTCCAGGGGAGGTCATCACCGGAACCTGGGCCGGCTGTTCGGGGGCGCGGACACCCGCTATCTGGCACGCAGCGCCAGGACGATCGGGGTCGGGTCGTTGTCGCCCTCCGCGAAGTGCTCCGGGGTCAGGCCCGCCGCCAGGAACGTGTTCAGCAGGGTGGCCAGTGGCCGGTGGGTGGCGCCCACGCGGTTGCGCAGGCCCTGGTTGGTCCAGGAGTCGGTGGTCCAGTAGTTGGCCCGGTAGCCGGGGCGGATGACGATCGCCGACGGATCCGTGCGGTCGGCGAAACCGCCGCAGAAGCACGGGTGGACGCCGATGTGCACGAACACCCCGCCCGGGCGGAGGACTCGGCGGACCTCGCGCAACACGGACTCGTAGGCCGGCATGTCCGTGTGGGTCATCACCGTCAGCGCCGCGGGCACCGAACCGTCCACAATGGGCAGTCGGGTGGCGTCGGCGCGAACCGCCGGCAGGCGGCCGCGCGCGTGGCGCAGCATGTTCGCCGACAGGTCGACGCCGACCGGAGTCCACCCGAGGTGGCGGATCCGGTCGGCGTGGAAACCCGTGCCACAGCCGACTTCGAGGCAGGTGCCGGTGCCGTGACCGAGTAGCTCGTCGATCAGCTGACCCACGCCGATAGCGTCCTGGCGGCCGTACGTCTCGAGGTAGTCGTGCTCGTACCAGTCCGCGATCTCGTCGTAGGCCGCGGCGGCCATGTCAGTGCGTGGTCGGGCTCGTGGTGGGGGCCGTGGCCGCGGCCGGCGTCGTGGTCGCGTTCTCCGCTGTCCGGCCGGTCATGTGGTGGACCTTGCGCACCGCGTTGTCGATCTGCTTGTGGTACTTGCCCTTGGTCCGCTTGTCGATGAACTTCCCGGCCGACGCGGCCATCTTGTAGACCTTGTCCGGGTTCTTGCGGATGTAGCTGCGCGCCGCGGCGGCGGTACCGGCGACCGCGGTCAGTCTCTTCAGTGAGGGCATTACTGCTCCTTCCGTCGTCGCTACCCGGACAACGGTGTACCCATGTGGGTGAGTTCCCCAAACATGTCGGAGGTCATTGACATGTCGGAGATCTCCGACATATTGTTGCCGCCGTGCCAGACGACCTGCTCTTCACCGCGATGGCCAACCCGGTGCGGCGCCGGCTGCTCGACCTGCTGCGGGACGGCGCCCAGACCGCCGGCTCACTGGCCGCGCAGTTCGACCTCAGCCGGCCCGCCGTGTCGGAGCACCTGCAGATCCTCCGGCGCGCGGAGCTCGTCCGCGAGGAGGTCCGCGGCCGGGAGCGGCACTACCACCTGACCGCCGAGCCGCTCGCCGCGGTGAGCGACTGGCTGCACCCGTTCGAGCGCTTCTGGCGTGACCGGATGCGCACCCTGTCCCAGCTCATGGAGGAGTCCGATGACCGAGACGGTTCACGTTGACCAGTTCATCGCCCAACCGCCCGCGAAGGTGTGGCGCATGCTGACCGAGCCCGACCGCCTCGCCACCTGGTGGGCCGCCGGCGACATCCGCCCCGAGGTCGGGCACCGGTTCACGATCGACATGGGTAGGTGGGGCAGGCAACCCTGCACGGTCACCGCGGTCGAGGAGAACCGCCTGATCGCCTACACCTTCGGGGAGGGCGACGTGGACTGGACGCTCTCGTGGCGTATCGAGGCCGAAGGCGCCGGCAGCCGGCTGTTCCTGGAGCACAGCGGCTTCGACCTTGACGACCCACGTCACCGGCACGCGTTCGAGAACATGGCGCCCGGCTGGGCCAAGATCCTGCCGCACCTGGCGCGCAAGCTCGAGGAGGCGCCGGTCTAGCGTCCCCGCGCGGGAAGTCCGGCGGCTGTTCGACGGCCCAGCTTCCTGCCGGCGGCGTTGCCGGTCCGCCCAGGGATCCACCGACGCGACCACCGCGTTCCCGGGCGCGGGACGCTACGCACGCAGGTACGTGAGCACGGCCAGGACCCGGCGGTGGCCGCTCTCGCTCGACGGCAGGCCCAGCTTCATGAAGATGTTGCCGATGTGCTTGCTCACCGCCGGTTCGCTCACCACCAGCTCCTCCGCGATCCCGGAGTTCGTGCGGCCCTCGGCCATCAGGGACAGGACGTCGCGCTCGCGGGGTGTGAGCGTCCGGATCGGGTCGTCGGCGTGGCGGCGGACCATCAGCTGCGTCACCACCTCGGGATCCAGTGCGGTGCCACCGGCCACGATCCGGTGCAGGGCGTCCAGGAACGTCCGCACCTTGCCGACCCGTTCCTTCAGCAGGTACCCGATCCCGCCCGTGCCGTCGCCGAGCAGGTCGCTCGCGTAGCTGTCCTCGACGTAGGCCGACAGCACGAGAACCGGCAGGCCCGGCACCAGTTTCCTCGCCGCGACCGCCGCGCGTAGGCCCTCGTCGGTGAAGGTCGGGGGCAGGCGGACGTCGACGATCACCGCGTCGGGACGCTCCGCGGCCACGGCGTCGTGGAAGTCGTCCGGGTTGTCGGTGGCCGCCGCGACCTCGATGCCCTCGGTGCCCAGCAACAGCACCAGCCCTTCGCGCAGCAGGGCGTCGTCCTCCGCGATCACGACCCGCATGGCAGCTCCACTCGCAGGACGGTCGGCCCGCCGGTCGGGCTGTCGATCGAGGTGGTGCCGTCGAACGCGGCCACCCGGCGGCGGATGCCGGTGAGACCGGTTCCGCCTGCCTCGTCGGCGCCGCCGTGGCCGTCGTCCCGCACCTCGATGACCACGGGGTCACGGCCGGTCAGGTGGACCTCGCAGTGCTCGGCCCCACTGTGTTTCGCCACGTTCGTGAGTGCCTCCGCGACCACGAAGTACGCGGCCGACTCGACGGCCGCCGGGGCGCGGGTCAGGTCGGTCACCGTGAGCGTGGTCGGCACTGCGCTGCGGGCGATCAGGCCGGCGATCGCGCCGTCGAGTCCGCGTTCGGCCAGGACCGGCGGGTAGATGCTGCGGACCACACCGCGGAGGCCGACGAGCGCGTCGCTCGCGGCGTCCTGGGCCTTGAGCACCAGGGGGAGCGCGGCGGCCGGGTCGCGGCGCAGGACGCGCTCGATGATGCCGAGGTGCATGGCGACCGCCACGATGCGGTTCTGGGTGTCGTCGTGCAGGTCGCGTTCGATGCGGCGCAGCTCGGCGCCGTGTGCCTCCAGGGCGGCCGCGCGGCTGGCGGTCAGCTCGGCGACGCGTTCGGCGAGGCGTGCGCCTGGCGGTGGGGACAGCAGCCAGCGGGCGAAGCGGGACTGTGTCCGTGCGAGCCACGGCGTGATCCACAGCGAGACGAGCGCGTAGCCGGCGGCGAGCAGCGGCATGAACGCGGCCTCGGTCCAGGAGGTGACCGGGTACGGCGCGGCGACCGGGTCGTCCTTGGGCGCCGCCCACCAGTACAGCGGGACGAGCAGGGCGTTGATCGCGGCGGCCGGCACTGCCGCGCCGACCAGGCCGACGACGGTGCCGGTGAGCGCGTGGGTGACGAACCAGATGCCGTGGCGCCAGGTGTCCGGTTCGGCCGCCTCGGGGATGGGACGGCCGGTGTACGCGGCGGTCCGCCGGCGTTCGTACTCGATCGCGACGGTCAGCAGCTGCCGCGCGACCGGCCTGGCCACCAGGGCCAGGACCAGCACGAACGGCAGTGCGAAGAGCGAGACGAGGCCCGTGAGCGCGCCGGCGAGCAGGAACACCCCCGCCCGCCACACCGCCAGCACCTGATCACGCATGGGACAAGCATGGGGTATAGCTGGCTCTACCCGGGAACCGGTATCCAGCCCCATCGATTCGTGGCGTCATGATCCCTAACTTTGAGGTCGTGATGGGAACCAAGATCTCCGGGGCGACCGCGGTCCAGCTTACCGAGGTGTCCAAAGTGTATGGTCGGGGCGCGGCGTCGGTGACGGCCCTCGACAATGTCAGCATTTCGCTGGCGCGCGGTAGTTTCACCGCGGTGATGGGCCCTTCGGGGTCCGGCAAGAGCACCTTCCTGCACTGTGCGGCAGGGCTCGACCGGCCGACCTCGGGCACGGTGCGGCTCGGGGACACCGACCTGTCCAAGCTCAAGGAGGTCGCGCTCACGCAGCTGCGACGTGAGCGGATCGGGTTCGTCTTCCAGGCCTACAACCTGCTGCCCGCGTTGAACGTCGAGCAGAACATCACCCTCCCGCTGCGTCTTGCCGGGCGGCCGGTGGACCACGCCTGGTTGCGCGAGGTGGTCGGGAACGTGGGGCTGGACGACCGGCTCACGCACCTGCCGAGTGAGCTGTCCGGGGGGCAGCAGCAGCGCGTCGCGATCGCGCGGGCGTTGGTGACCCGGCCCGAGGTGATGTTCGCCGACGAGCCGACCGGGGCGCTCGACACCCGCACCGGCCGCCAGGTGCTCACCCTGCTGCGCAACGTCGTCGACCACTTCAAGCAGACCGTGCTCATGGTGACCCACGACCCGATCGCCGCGTCCTTCGCGGACCGTGTCGTGTTCCTCGCGGACGGGCGGTTGGCCGACTCCCTCGATCGTCCGAACCCGGCCGCGGTGGCGGAGCGGATGACCAGGCTGGGTGAGTGGTGATGTTCGAGCACGCCATGGCGACCATTCGCCACAGGAAGGGACCCTTCGTCGGGATGTTCGTCGCGGTGCTCGCCGCCGCCGCGCTCGTCACCGCGCTCGGGGTGTTGTTCGAGTCCGGGATGCGGGCCGGGGTCCCGCCGCAGCGGTTCGCCGGCGCGCCCGTCGTGGTCGGCGCGCAGCAGTCCATCTCCGTCGAGGAGGACATGGACCAGCCGTACAGCGAGCGGGTGCCCCTGCCGATCGACGTGGTCGACAGGATCGCCGCGGTGCCGGGGGTCACCAAGGTCGTCGGTGACATCACCGTTCCGGTGACCGTCGGTGGGCGGCCCGTGTCCGGCCATGGCTGGAGTGCCGCCGCGCTCACCCCGTTCCACCTCCGGGACGGTGGGGCGCCCCGCGAGGACGGGGTCGTGCTCGACAGCGCCCTCGCCGCCGGCGTCAAGGTCGGTGACCAGGTCGACATCGCGATCGGGGCCGTGCCGCGGAAGTTCACGGTCACCGGGATCACCGCCGAGGCGCTGGGGCGCCAGTCCACGTTGTTCTTCACCGACACGCAGGCCCGTGAGCTGTACGGGCGGCCCAGGCAGGTCGACGCGGTCGGTGTGCTCACCGACCAGGACGCCGACGCCGTGGCCGACCGGATCGCCGCCGCGCTGCCCAGCGTGGCCGTGTACACCGGGGACGCTCGCGGTGACGTGGAGTTCCTCGACGTGGGGCAGGTGCGCTCGCAACTGATCCTGCTCTCGCTTTCCTTCGCCGGGACCGCGATCATGATCGCGATGCTCGTGGTCGGGAGCACGCTCTCGTTGTCGGTGCAGCAGCGGCGCCGCGAGCTGGCGCTGTTGCGGGCCGTCGCCGCCACGCCGCGGCAGGTGCACCGCATCATCGGCGCCGAGATCCTGCTCGTGGCCGGAGTCGCCGCGGTGCTCGGTGCCGTGCCCGGGTATGCGCTGGCCTACGGCTTGCGCGCGGCGTTCGCCAAGGTCGGGATGCTGCCCGCCGACTTCGGGCTCGCGATCAGTCCCCTGCCCGGGTTGGCGGCGATCGTGCTCTGCCTGGGCACGGCACGGATAGCGGGTTGGCTCGCCGCCCGGCGCGTGGCGAAGATCCAGCCGGTCGAGGCGCTGCGGGAGTCCGATGTGGAGACGAAGCCCCTGGCCCGGTGGCGGGTGACGGCCGGACTGCTCGCGCTCGTGGCGGGGACGGGTGGGGCGGCGGTGCCGCTGTTCCTGCCGGGCGAGGCGGCGGTGGCCGGTGCGGCCGGCTCAGCGCTGCTGATGGTGGTGGGCATCGCGCTGCTCGGACCGCGGCTGGTCGAGGCGACCATCCGGGTCGTCGGCGGTCCGCTGCGGTCGGCGTCGCCGGTCGGCGGGTACCTCGCGGTCGCCAACGTGACCGCGAGCGCACGCCGCCTCGCGGTGGCCGTCACCCCGTTGGTGCTGGCCGTGACCATGGCGTCGGTGCAGCTCTTCACGCAGTCGACGGTCGCCGCGGCTGCGGAGGACCAGGCCGACAAGGGGGTCGTCGCGGACCTCGTGGTGACCGCGCCGTCCGGTCTGGCGCCCTCGGTGACCGAGGAGGTCACCGCCGCCGACGGGGTCTCGGCGGTGACGCCCGTGGTGCGCAGCCAGGTGTTCGTGAAGCACCTGACGGCCGGCACCTGGGAGGTGTCGCCGTTCGCGGCCCAGGGGGTGCCGACCGCGGGGCTCGACCGCACGCTCGACCTCGAGCCGCGCGAGGGCCGGTTCAGCGACCTGAAGGGCGAGACCGTCGCGCTGAGCACGATGGCCGCCGAGACGCTCGGGGTCGACGTCGGCGAGACCATCGAGCTGCACCTCGGCGACGGGGCGGTCATGCGGCCGAAGGTGGTCGCGACCTACGGGCGCGGGCTCGGGTTCGGCGACGTGACCCTGTCGCACGACGTGCTCGCCGCGCACACGACGACCCGACTGGACCAGTCGATCCTGGTGGCCGCCTCGGACGTGGCCGCGGCCCGGAAGGCGCTGTCGGAGCTGCCCGGCCTGACGGTGCAGGACCGGGCCGGCATGACGGCGGCCGGCCAGGAGCAGCGTGACACCCAGACCTGGGTGAACCTGATCGCGTTGTTCGTCATCCTCGGCTACGTCGCCATCGCCGTGGTGAACACGCTGGTCATGGCGACAGCGGCACGGTCGCGGGAGTTCGCGTTGCTGCGGCTGGTCGGCACGGGCACCCGGCAGGTGCGCCGGATGACGCGGATCGAGGCCTGCATCGTGGTCGGCATCGCGCTGGTGGTCGGTTCACTGGCGGCGCTGCCTCCGCTGGTCGGGGTGAGCATCGGGATGACGGAGTCGCCGCTCCCGGCGATCGAGCCCCTGGCCTACCTGGCGATCGTGGTCGTGACGGCGGTACTGGGGCTGCTCGCGATCGGTATCCCGACCCGCCTCGCGATGCGGACCAGGCCGGTCGACGCGCTGGGCTGAGCTGACGCGCCGGGCCGTGTCAGCACGGTTGGCCTAGCCAGGTGGTCAGCGCTTCGTGTGGTGGGGTGCCGGCGGTCCAGGCGACGTGACCGTCGGGGCGGATGAGGAACGCGTCGGCGGGCGGGTCGGCGCAGTGGGCGGTGACCACCGCGAGGCGGTCCTGCCAGCCGGTGACCCCGGCGGCGTACCTGCGGTCCGGGGTGAGGTCCAGCAGGACGGCCGTCGGGGTGCGCAGCAGCTCGGCGACGCGGGTCGGACCATCGGTGCCGGTGCCGGTGCCGGTGCCGGTGTCTGTGCCGGCGTGGGTGAGGGCGAGGTCGGGCATCCACCGGCCGAGCAGGGGGTGTGTGCCACCTGCCGGCATGTCGTAGCGCGTGTCCAGCGCGAACATGAGGTTGACCACCTCTCGCACGGCGTGCTCGTGCCGGAGGAGCCGGCCGACCACCTCGCGCAGCGCGGGGGTGTGCTGGCCGTCGCTGAGCAGGGCCGCCTGGGCACGCGTGTGGAGGAGCACGCGAGCGCCCGCGGGGTGGCGTTCGGTGTGGTAGGTGTCCAGCAGGGTGGGAGGGGCCCAGGTGTGGACCTGCGCGGCGAGCTTCCAGCCCAGGTTGACCGCGTCGAGCAGGCCGGTGTTCAGGCCGGGGCCGCCGGCGGGCAGGTGGGTGTGGGCGGCGTCGCCGGCGAGGAGCACCCGGCCGGCCCGGTAGCGCTCGGCCTGCCGGCTGGCGTCGGTGAACCGGGACAGCCAGTGCACCGCGCCGATGGTCAGGTGATGTCCGCCCAGGCTGGCCCGCAGCTCGTCGACGGTCATGGGGGTGGAGCGGTCGAAGCCGGGTGGGTAGGGCTCGCTGGTGACCACGCGGTAGATGCCGGCGCCGAGCGGGACGAACGTCGCACCGGAGGTTGGACCGTCGGGCAGTTCGACCTCGGCGAGACGCAGCAGCCGGGTGGGCGGCAGACCGGGGAAGCCGATGCCGGCCAGCGTGCGGACCGTGCTGCCGCCGCCGTCGCAGCCCACCACGTAGCGCGCTCTCAGCGGGATGCCGCCGTGGATGTCCAGGGTCACGCCGTCGCGGTCCTGGCGGAGCCCGGTGACCTCGTGCCCACGCCGGATCTCCGCGCCGAGCTCCCGTGCCCGGTCCAGGAGGATTCGCTCGGTGTCGGGCTGCCGGATGAAGATCCCGCGCAGGTCGTCGATGCCGCTCAGGTCCAGGGGGATCATGCCGAAGTGGGCGAACCCGGTCGGCCCGGCGGGCGCCTGGGCGCTGAAGCGGTCGAAGAGGCCTCGGTAGTCGAGCATGTCCACGGCCCGCCCCAGGATCCCGAGCGCCTTGGTCTGGCCGGCGGGCTCGGGTAGTCGGTCGAGCACGACCGGGCGCACGCCGGCCAGAAGCAGTTCACCGGCGAGCATGAGTCCGGTCGGCCCGGCGCCGACGATCACGACGTCCTCGGTCATCGGCGCGCCTTTCCAGACCGGCGCGGCGGGGTCAGGCCGACCGCGAACCGAGCCAGTACTTCTTTGAGCAGCACGGGAAACGGTTCGTCCGGCGTGGCGGCGCGCCAGTGTTCGAAGGCCACGCGGGTGGCGGCGAGGACCGCCGCGGCGACCAGCCGCGGGTACAGGTCCCGGTCGGCGTCCATGCCCAGCCGGTCGGCGATCGCGTGTGCGAGGGCGGGTTCGACGACCTGGTGCAGGCGCTGCTGCGCGGCGGCGAGCTCCGGGGTGGCGGCGGTCAGGCTTGCGTGCTGGTGGGGGACCGCGGCGGCGCCGGAGAACTGTTCGGTCAGCACTGTGGTCAGTACCTCCCACAGCGGTTCGTCCGCTGGGCGGGCCCGCACCGCGGCTTCCACTCGCGCCGCGCGGTCGGCGCCGAGGGCGATGAGCGCGTCCTCTTTCGACGCGAAGTAGTTGTTGAACGTCCGGGTGGAGACGCCGGCGGCCGCGGCGATGTCCTCCACCCGGACCCGCGCGGGTCCGTGCTCGACGGTGAGTCGCCAGGCTGCCTGGATCAGTGCCGTGCGGGTCGCTGCCTTCTTGCGCTCCCGCAGGCCTGCGGATTCGGCGTCCATGCCGGGGACGGTACATCAAACTTGCGCGTGTCGGCAAATTTGCATGGATGCGCAAGATTGATGTCTCGGGGTGGTAAGGAAGAACGCGGGCTTGAGCGTGCGGTTGCCGGTGCGGGCGCGCCCTTGATCGAGGAGCGGAAATTCGGGTAACCGGGGTGATGCCGGGGTGTGCGGCCGGGTGCGGGGAGGACCTGAATCCGGAGGCGTCGCTGATTCGAGCGGGATGCTGGCTGTGGTCCTGACGTCGGTGTCGTGCGTCGAGGTCAGGGCCTCGGCGAGAGGGTGCGGTTGTCGTCGAACCCGACCAGCACGTCGAGCTTCGCCAGGGCGTTGTCGCCGATGTTGACCGGCCGCAGTGTGTGCGGCAGGGCGGGCTTCGTCGGCGATGATGAACGCGTCGCGGGTGGGGTCCGGCCTGGGTAGAGATCGGCGACGCGGGCGTGGCCAGGTCGGGAAGGTAGGCCACCTGGCGACCTGCTGCGCGAGCGACCGCGACCGGCAACGTCCCGATCGTGGCTGGGTGGTCGGCCACGGCTAGCAGTTGCCCGTGCTGGGGAGCTTGTCGAACAACGCCCGCGGCCTGCGCTCGGTCTTGGGCAGTGGCCCGTCGTGCAGCCGCTTCCATCCGGGGTCGGGCCGGCGGCGTGGTGCTCGCCCTTGCCCACGTCCAAGCCCAGAAACACCCTCGGGAAAGGACGAGATGACCGGTGTGGGTGGCCAGACGTGCGAGTTGGGCGAGCGGCGAACGTCGGGTCGGTTCTCATCGCAGGGGCGGGTGTGTGCGGGGACGAGGCGTTAGCTATCCGACGCCGTTGGTATTGCGTAGGGAGTGGATCATGCTCTGCAGGATCCGGAACGCGGCTGACTGCTCGGTCTCGGTCATGCCGGCCAGCATTCTGACCTCGACGGACCGGACCGCTGTGGACGCCTTCTCCAGCCTCCGGCGGCCGCGAGGTGTGAGGCGTGTGGGAAGGGCCTTCCCGACGGGTGCCTCGGCGGGTCTGGTCACGTAGCCGTCTCGTTCCAGGGCTTGGAGCAGCACGTTCATCGTCTGCCGGGTGACGAACGCGCCTCGTGCTAGCTCGGAGTTCGATAAGCCCGGGCGTTGGGACAGCAGTTCGAGGCAGGAGTAGTGGGTCACGTTCATCCCGAGTGGCCGGAGCACCTCCTCCATGGCTGTGCGGAGCGCGCTCGACGCCTCTTTCAGCAGGTAGCCCAGGGACGTCTCCAGGTCGACGCCGTCGCCGTCTTGACTCATGTCAGTATTCTGACATACATTGACGCGTGTCAGAAGACTGACATGAAACGAAGGAGCAGCACCATGCCCGTCACCGGCCCCGACTTCATCTCGCTCCAAGCGCGCGATCTCGACGCTTCGCGGGCGTTCTACGAGCGGTACCTCGGTCTGGTCCGTTCGCAGGCCGGACCTCCGCACGCCGTCGTCTTCGAGACGAAGCCGATCGCGTTCGCACTTCGCGACGTCGTTCCCGGCACCGATCTCGCCTCCGTTGCCCAGCCCGGCATCGGTGCCGCGATCTGGCTCCACGCCACAGACGTCCAGGGCATCCACGACGCTCTCGTCGCCGACGGTCACACCATCGTCTCCGCGCCGATCGACGGTCCCTTCGGCCGGACATTCACCTTCGCCGACCCCGACGGCTACCAGGTCACGCTTCACGATCGCGCCTGACAGGGGCACCGGACTATCGACGACGGCCGCGGGCACGGTGTGGTGCCCGGACAACGGCCGTGTCGTCGAGCGAAGCTCTCGCGATGTGGTGGGCGCTGGAGGCGGTCGTGGTCCAGCACCTGACCGTGGTCCGGGGCGGCCCGGATCGCCGCGGGCCTCGTGGTTTCGCGGAACACCGCCAACGGCGCGGTTCTGGCCGAGGGTGCGCAGGTCCTGCTCGACGACGAGCATCGCGGTCGGATAGTGAAGAGGTCGGATAGTGAGTAGTCGGATTCTGAAGACGTGCGTTGGCGACGTGCTTGCCTATTTCGACCGCTCTGGTATCTGCAACGGACGCATCGCTGCGGTCAGTCGAAGGGATCGACGGACGGCTCGAACGCCTACGCGGCTCTGTTCTCGGCCAACGCGATCCGGTCTTGGATCAGATGGTGGTGACAGCTTGATGGATGCGCTGGGTTGAACGTGCGCTGGGTTGAACGTGCGCTGGGTTGAACATCGCGCTGGGTTCAACACTGGTCGGGTGGGCGACAGCGTGGCGGATCGGTCCCACGACAGGTTGACAGGTCGTGATGGCAGCCCAGGTATGGGTACTTCGGGTGATCACGAAGCGTCAGCAGCTCCGCCGTCAACGGACGGGCCGGCGTCAGCGGACGTCATGATCACCGAGTCGGTGCCTGCTCTTCGTCGCGGCAAACGACCGCGATGTGTGCACTCTTTAGTTGTCAAGGATCGAGACCGGGTGGTCGGGGGTGCGCCATGCGGGCGCGGGGGCGTGTGGAGTGGGCGGTGGTCGGATGTGTTGTGGTCGGTGTGGTGTGTGGTGAGTAACACGGTCGTCACGGCTGGTACGGAGGATGGTTGCGGGGTTTGACTGGGAGGCATGTCGAGCGGCGCGAACCAGACAGCGATGTCGGCCCGGTCGCTTCGGTTGTTGCAGCTGGGGTCGTTCACCTCGCAGTTCGATCGTCTGATGATCGCGCCAATGTTGGTCGTCATCGCGGCTGAGATGGGGCGGTCGGTGGACGCGGTCAGTAAGGCCGCTGCCGTCTACTTCCTGTGTTACGGCGTCGCCCAGGTGGGGTGGGCCGTCGTGTCCGATCGGCTCGGGCGGGTACGGACCATGCGGCTGGCCCTTCTTCTCGCCATGGTCGGTGGGCTCGCCTCGGCGTTCGTGCCCAGTGTCGGGTGGTTGGTCGTGGCACGTGGGGTCACCGGTGGCTGCTTCGCCGCGGCGATTCCCGGGGGGCTCGTCTACATCGGCGACACCGTGCCCGTGCGGGAGCGTCAGGCGCCCCTCACCGACCTGATGACCAGTTCCGCGGTCGGCATGGCCATGGCCACCGTGACCGCCGGCGCCATCGCGGACTTCACCAGCTGGCGGGTTGCCTTCGCCCTTACCGCTCTCATCGCCGGGGCTCTTTCTTACTTCCTGCGTGCGTTGGTCGAGCCGTCGCTCGGGTCGCCGCCGCCCGTGTGGTCGTCGGTCAAGGGGGTGCTCACCAACCGGCTGGCACTGCTCGTTCTCGGGCTGGTGCTTGCCGAAGGGCTCGTTCTCCTGGGGCCGTTGACGTTCCTTCCTGTCGTGCTGCACGCGTCCGGCCTGTCGGTCACCGTGTCGGGGTTGCTCACCGCCGCCTACGGGGCGTCGGTGATCGTGTTCGCGCGGGTGGTCAAGGGACGCACGCGAAAGGTGGCGCCGTGGCTGCTGATCCTCATCGGCGGCGGGATGGCGGTGTTCGCCTACGTCGTGATGGTGATCTCGCAGGGGGCCGTCGCGATCGTGCTCGGAGCGGTGCTGCTCGGCGGCGGGTGGGCGTTCATGCACTCGACGCTGCAGACGTGGGCGACCGACATGGCGCCGGGTTACCGGGCCATGGCCGTGTCCTTGTTCGCCACCAACCTCTTCATCGGCAGCGCGATCGGCGCGGCCGTGTTCGGGCCGATGGTCGACGCGGGCAGCTTCACCGCGATGTTCGCGTGCACGCTGGCGGTCAGCGTGCCGCTGGTGGCGATCGCGACCGTCGGGCGGCGCCGCTACGCCACGCGTGGTGGCTGAGTAGGAGAGCAGGGGGCTTTCGAACATGAGTTCATGATTGCGCCGAATGGCCCAACGGTCGAGCCACTCGCGGACAGTTCACTCGATCGGGTTGCCGGTGAGCTCCGCGCACCTGGTCAGGAACGCGTCCTGGAGGGCCGGATCGCTGGTCGCCGGATGCGGGTTCGACCTGGTCAGGTGGTAGTAGTAGGCGCCGGTGCCGGCTAGCTCGCCGAGCGCCAGACGGACCTGGGTCACGTGGCCCTGTGACAGATCGTCGGCGGCGCCGCGGCCGCCCATGCGCGTCGCCACCCAACCCGGGTCGACCGCGTTCGACGGGATCGACGGCCAGCGGCGGGCCAGGGCGAAGGCCAGGACCACGTCCCAGAACTTCGAGTCCGAATACGCCTGTGAGCCGTTCCAGCGGCGGCGCTCCCACTGCAGGTCGTCCAGCGACGGGGTGCCACCGCGGTGCATGCTCGAGCTCAGGTACACCAGCCGGGACGGGCGCGCCATCGTCGCCGTCAGCAGGTACGGAGCCAGGACGTTCACCGCGAAGACGTGCGCGAAGCCGTCCTCGGTGACGATCCGCCGCCGCTCCTGGTAGCCGAGCGCCACGTTGTGGATCACCGCGTCGAACGGGCCCAGCTCGTCCGCCTGGGCCGCCACCGAGCGGACCGCGGCCATGCTCGTGAAGTCGCCAAGCACCACCTCGGCGATGCCGGGGTCCCGCGACCTGTCACGGGCGTGCAGGACGACCTCGTGGCCCTCCTCGATCAGCAGCTGCCCGGCCATCAGGCCAAGGCCGCTGGACGAACCCGTGATCAGAACGCGTGCCATACGGACATCATGCAGGACCGGCCCGGCCGCAGCCGCCGTGCTCCGCGGCGATGGCCTCGCGAACGGTGCGCAAGGAATTCGGGGTGGGAAGAGGGGTTCTCAGTCGGCCAGATCGCTCGGGCGAATCCGGAACACCTGCAGGCGCAGGTTGTAGTACTTGTCCGTCTCGCCGACCCACGACATGCCGAGCCGTTTCGCGGTGCCGACGGCGCGGGTGTTGGTCGGGCGGGCGACCGCGAACAGCTCGTCGATCTCCTGGGTGAACGCCCACCTGATCAGGGCGCCGCCCGCCTCCGAGGCGTAACCGTTGCCCCATGCCTCCGGGCGCAGCTGCCAGCTCAGCTCGAGGTCCTCCTCGTAGGGCGGCAGCAGGCGGATCCCGAGGCCGCCGACGACCTCGCCGTCCTCCTTGCGCTCGACCGCCCAGCGGCCGCGGGGCGGCGTCATGTTCGGTTGCGACTCGATCCACGCCTGCAGCAGCAGGCGCATGGCGTCCTCGTCCGCGACCTGCCCCATCGCCGGCGTCAGCCAGCGGGTGACCTTGTCGACGCCGTAGATCGCCAGCGCCGCGGCGGCGTCGTCGAGCTGCCAGTCCCGCACCACCAGCCGCTCGGTCGTCAGCCCATTGCCCATGGTTCCGAGACTACCCAGTTCGCGCGGTGCACCGGTGTGATCCGTGCCGGTCAACGGGCCCGGAGGCGGCGCAGCATGCGGGCGTCCTCGAAGCCGACCGCCCGCGCCGCCGACTCGACCGTCGCGCCGTGGCCGATGAGGTGCTCGGCCCGTTCGACGCGCAGCAGGTGCTGGTAGCGCAGCGGGGTCAGGCCCGTCGCCCGGCCGAACAGTCGGGTCACCGTCCGCGGGCTCACCCCAGCCGCGTCGGCCAGCGCGGTGAGGGGGAGGGGCGTGGCGAAACGGGCGTCGATGAGGTCCTGGACCCGGTGCACGGTGTCGTCCACATGCGACCGGTGGCGCAGCATCGCGCTCGCCTGGTGCTCGTCGCCGTTGCGGCGTGCGTAGACGACCATCGACCGTGCGACCCGCGCCGCCATCGCGGGGCCGTGCCTGGTCGCCACGAGGTGCAGCGCCAGGTCGATGCCGCTCGCGATGCCGGCGGACGTCGCGACCCGCCCGTCCACCACGTACAGGACGTCCCGGACGACCGTGGCCTTCGGGTGGCGCAGGGCGAGCTCGTCCTGCAGGTCGTGGTGGGTCGTGCAGCGGCGGCCGTCGAGCAGGCCTGCCTTGCCCAGCGCGTCGGCGCCCGCGCACACGCTCGCGACCAGGCCGCCGTTGTCGTGGTGAGCGCGGACACGGTCGAGGGTCGCTCGGCCGAGCGCGAACGTCGCGGCGAGTGACGGGGAGCGCCAGCCGGGCACCACGACCAGGTCGTCGACCGTCAGCTTCGGCCACGCGACGGCGGCGTGCACGGGCAGGCCCTGCGCGGTGGGCACCTCGGTGTCCTCGGCCACCCAGTGGAGCTCGTAGTCGAGGAGGTCGTTGTGGAACACCTGCGCGGGCCCGGCGAGGTCGAGCAGGTGCACGCCGGGCGCGAGGACGAAGACGACTTTCACGATCTGGTCAGGGTACCCGTCACCTCCGCCACCGTCCGCACCGTCGCGAAGCCGCGGTCGGCGAGCACCAGCGCGGTGTGCGCGACGATGTCGTCCGCCTGCTTGGTGCGGGGGTCGGCGAGCAGTTCGGCGACCGTCCGGTCGGCGGGCGCGTCCGGATGCGCCATCGGGAAGGTCGCGGTCGCGTCGACCACGTAGGTCATCTGGTAGCCGAGGTCGGAGCCGATCCGGGTCGTGGTCTCGACGCACTGCTCGCTGCGGATGCCGCACACCCGCAGCTCCCGGATGCCGTGAGTGGTCAGCAACTGAGCGAGGTTCGTCGTGGTGAACGCGTTGACCGAGGTCTTGACCAGCAGGGTCTCGCCGTCCCGGTAGTCGAGCTCGGGCAGCAGGCGGACGTGTCCGCTGGCGGGGTCGAAGACGCCGCCGGTGCCCGGTTCGGCGTGCAGCACCCAGACGACGAGGTCGCCGTCCGCTCGGGCCGCGGCGACGAGCGCATTGACGTCGTCGGCGATGTCGGGGTTGCTGACGGCCTGCCAGATGGGTCGCTGGCGGAAGGACTCCTGGACGTCGATGACGATGAGTGCTCTCATGCCCGTCAGCCTCCTGCTCGGCCGGGCTGCCCGGTAGGCATCAACCCGCCAGGGTGCGGACGGATCTGGTCAGCGGTTCTCGGTTGTGGCGTTTCTCGCGCGCATGCCCAGGACCAGGATTTCGGTCAGGCGGGTGATCGTCGCGGCGAAGGAGTCGAAACTGAAGGCCAGGTGGGGGTGTTCGGCGTAGAGCTGGGCGACGGTGGGGGGTGGGTGGACGATCTGGCCCAGCGTGGCGGCGATGGCGGTGACCGCGCCGACGATCTCCACGCAGTCGTCGTTGGCCAGGTCGGGGAGTACCACATGGACGGCGTTGGCCAGGCCCTGTACCGCGGTGTGGGCGGCCAGCTTGAAGCCGAGCAGGGGCTCCACCGAGACGTTGCGTTCCAGGTTCAGGGTCGAGTGGGTGAAGATGTCGCACAGGAACGGGCGTTCTTCCAGGGTTCGGCCGAACGCCTTCGCCACGCCCTGGAAGTCGTCCGTCGCCAGGGACTTCAGGTCGGCGCCCAGGACGTCGGCCCATTCCCGCCAGGCGTCGATCGCCAGGTGCAGGTAGATGTCCTCGCGGGTTTCGAAGTAGCGGAGCAGCGCGGTCTTGTGCATGCCCACCTCGCCCGCGATGTCGGCCAGGCTGATGTTGCGGATCCCTTCGCGTTCGGCCAGTCGGAGGGCGGCCTCGAGGATGGCGGTCTGACGCTGCTGCTTCTGTTCGGGGCGCCGTGCCCGCTGGAAGCCCTCGTGGTCCCGCGACATGGCTATACGGTAACCACGGCGCCGGCAGGTCACAGTGCCATGGCCGTGGTCACAGCAGTTTGTCCAGTGTGATCGGCAGGTCGTGGACCCGGCGGCCGGTCGCGTGGCGGACGGCGTTGGCGACGGCGCCCGCCACGCCCACGATGCCGACCTCGCCCGCGCCCAGCACGCCAAGCGGCATCGTCGGGTCGGGGTCGCCGAGGCACTCGATGTCGATGCGGGGGATGTCCGCGTTGACCGGCACGTGGTAGTCGGCCAGGTTCGCGTTGACGACCCGGCCGGTCTCGCGGTCCACCAGGGTCTCCTCGCCGAGTGCCGCGCCGATGCCCATCACGATGCCGCCGCGTAGCTGGCTGGCCGCGGTCTTCGCGTTGACGACGGTGCCGATGTCGAAGACGCCCAGCCAGCGCGACACCCGGATCTCGCCGGTGTCGGGGTCGACGCGCACCTCGCAGAAATGCGCGCCGCATGCGGCCTTCACGTACCGGCGGCGGTCGCGGAGGAACCTGGCCATGAAGCGGAGCTGACCGGTCACCTGGCCGAGCCGGGTGTCCGAGCCGACCGTCGCGGTGAGCTGGGCGCGGCCGGCCCCGCGCAGGATCACGTCGGGTGGTTCGGCCGCGGACAGCGCGTTGCGGGCGGCGAGCCTGCGTAGGTCGCGCTTCAGCTTCGCGACGCCTTCGAGCAGGCTCGACGTGACGCTCGCGGTCTGTGCCGAGCCGCCGGCGCCGGGGCCGACCGGTAGGTCGCTGTCGCCGTACTCGAAGCGCACCGCCTCGAACGGCATGCCCAGCGCGTGCGCCGTCACCTGGCCGAACGCCGTGGCCGCGCCCATGCCCATCTCGTGGAAGGCGCACCGCACGAGGACCGTGCCGTCGGCGGACAGCCGCATGGTCAGGTTGGCCGGGAACTGCCATGACGGGTGGAAGGCGGTCGCGACGCCCATGCCGACGAGCCACCGGCCGTCGCGCATCGAGCCGGGCTCGGGGACGCGGTCCTGCCAGCGGAACCGTTTGGCGCCGCGGGCGTACGCCTCCCGCAGGCCGCGCCGGGCGAACAGCTTGCCGTCGAGGGGGTTGCGGTCGGGTTCGTTCCGCATGCGGAACTCGATCGGGTCGAGGCCGAGCCGGTAAGCGAGTTCGTCGACGGCCGCCTCGAGCGCGAACGAGCCGATGGACTCGCCGGGCGCACGCATGGAGGTGCTGGACAGGGAGTCGAGCGTGACCTGGTTCTGCTGAACGAGGATGTGCTCGGCGTCGTACAGGTGCCGGGACTGGGAGACGACCTGTTCTTCCACGCCGCCGACGTGTCCGACCTGCGTGATGCTGGTGTGGATCAGCGCCTTGAGGTTCCCGTCGCGATCGGCGCCGAGCGCCACCCGCTGAACGGACGGGGTCCGGCCGCCGACCGTGCGGTAGACACCTTCGCGGGTGAGCATCAGCCGAACGGGCCGGTTGGCGACGCGCGCGGCGAGCACGGCGAGGACCGTGCCTGGCCAGACGTTGCCCTTGCCGCCGAACCCACCGCCGACGAACGTGGACACGACCCGGACGTCGCCGAGGTCGAGGCCGAAACGGTGCGCGAGGTGACGACGGGTCCAGTCGATCTGCTGGGCGCCGTCGTGGACGGTCAGCCGGTCGCCGTCCCAGACCGCGGTGGTCGCGTGGGGTTCGAGCGCGTTGTGGCTGTGCATGGGGGTGGTGAAGCGAAGGTCGACCCGCACGTCCGAGGCGGCGAGCGCGGTGACGGCGTCGCCCTTACGACCCGCACCGGAGATGAACGCGTTGTTCTTCTGGGCCTTGGCATTGGGTTCTTCCGCGGCGAAGTCGACCGTGGCGGGTTGGGTCGTGTAGGTGACCCGGACGCGGCGGGCGGCTTCGTGGGCAGCCTCAAGGGAGTCGGCGACGGTCAGCGCGACGGGTTGGCCGTTCCAGTGCACCTCGTCGGTGTTGAGGTAGTTGACGGAGGTACCGGCCGCGAGCGTGGGGAGGTTGAAGTAGCTCGGCTTGGGCGGGGGTTTCATGGGTGGCGCGTTCTCATGGGTGATCACGGCGAGGACACCCGGCGTGCCGTGGGCGGCGGCCGTGTCGATGGCGGTGATGCGCCCGCGGGGAATGGTGGCATGAACAATCGCCGCGTAGGCCAGGTCCGGATACGGGTACTCGGCGGAGAACCGAGCCGCACCAGTGGTCTTGGCATGACCGTCGACCCGGTTGATCGGCGCGCCGAGAACAGGGGCCCTAGTCGTGGTCGAGGTTTGCGATGGGGCCTGGGTCATGTGAAGTCGCTCCAGGAGTTGTGCGTGTTGCGGGAAAGGGATAGGCGAGACGGAACAAAAGCTTTGAGCCACGAGTAGGGCTCGGAAGGCGGACCTGCGAAGAACACCAGCGGGCCGTGCGGTCGGCCAACGGCCGTTACGGGAGAACCGATCGCCTACAGTGGACAGCCGCCCACCTCACCAACCCGGTATCTTCCGGCCCCCGGCCCCCGGCCCCCGGCCCGAGATCTCGAATTCACGCCGTGGATCGCGGCAGCAAACCACGTAATGTCGCAGCAATCGTGCGGCGAGCCAGTTCCAGCTTGAAGCCGTTGTCCGCCTGAGGAACCGCCGTCACCAGTTCGGCTTCCGCCGCCGCGGCGAACGACTCCTCCGTCGCCGGGCCGTTCACCAGCACGGCTTCCGCTCTGGTGGCGCGCCACGGGCGAGTTGCCACGCCGCCCAGCGCCAGGCGGACCTCCGCTATCCGGTCGTCCTCCACGCGCAGTGCCGCGGCCACCGAGACCAGGGCGAAGGCGTATGACGCTCGGTCACGGACCTTGCGGTAGCGGGAGTTCCGTGCCACCGCCAGGGGCGGGATCTCCACCGCGGTGATCAGTTCGTCGTGGGACAGTGTGGTTTCCGTCTGCGGCGTGTTGCCCGGCGGGACGTGGAAGTCCGCTATCGGGATTCTGCGTCGGCCTCTGATGCTTTCGACCTCCACCGTCGCGTCCAGTGCGGAAAGTGCCACGGACATGTCCGACGGATGCGTGGCTATGCAGTGCTCGCTCGTCCCCAGGATCGCGTGGTTGCGGGTGAAGCCCGTCAGCGCCGCACAGCCGGTGCCCGGCTCCCGCTTGTTGCACGCGGCCGCGGTGTCGTAGAAGTAGTGACACCTCGTGCGCTGCAACAGGTTGCCGCCCATCGTGGCCATGTTGCGTAGCTGGCCGGACGCGCCCGCCAGGATCGCCTGCGTGAGCATCGGACAGCGGGTGCGGACGAGTGGGTGCGCGGCCAGGTGGCTGTTGCGGACCAGTGCGCCGACGCGCAGGGTGCCGTCCGCAAGCTCGGTGACCTCGTTCAGTGGCAGGGCGGTGACGTCGACGACCGTGTCCGGGTGTTCCACGTCGCGGCGGATGAGGTCAACCAGGTTCGTGCCGCCGCCGAGGAACTTGGCGTTCGGCGTGCTGGCGATCGTCTCGACGGCTTCCCGCACGTCGAGCGGGCGGACGTAGGCAAGCGGTCTCATCGTGCCGTCTCCTCGATGGCCGCGACGATGCCTTCGTAGGCCCCGCAGCGGCACAGGTTGCCGCTCATGCGCTCGCGGATCTCCTCCGCGGTCAGGGTGGGCGTCGACGCCACCTGCTCGGTGACGGCGCTCGGCATGCCGGCCCGGTGCTCGGCGAGCATCCCCAACGCCGAGCAGATCTGGCCCGACGTGCAGTAGCCGCACTGGAAACCGTCGTGGTGGACGAAGGCCGTCTGCAGTGGATGGTCGACGCCCTCGATCGTGGTGATCTCGCGGTCCTCGTACTGCATCGCCAGACCGAGGCAGGACAGGATTCGCTCGCCGTCCACGAGCACCGTGCACGCGCCGCACGCGCCCTGGTCGCAGCCCTTCTTCGTGCCGGTCAGTCCCAGGTGTTCACGTAACGCGTCGAGCAGGCTCACCCGTGGCTCGAGCTCCATGGGGCGAATGGTCCCGTTGACGCGCATTCGTACCTCGGTCACCTGTTCGCTCCGTTTCGACGGGTTCCGGTGGTGTCGAGGTCGAGAGTAATGCAACGGCGTTGACTTAACAAGGCAACGGCGTTGTGTTACTCGACAGTGTTAGGACCGGTTGGAGTACACCACGATCGGGCGAATGGAGTACGGTCAGACAACTAGGGGGCCGGTGAAAGTCCACTCGAAAGGGTGGTTAACCTACGCACCTGATCTGCGGTCGGCAACGCTCGGTAGGCCCGGGAGTTTCCGGCTTCCCCCCGTTCCAGACGTAGCAGCCGGAGGCTTCCTTGGCACTCAACTCGACTCCGCGCCGCAGCTTCGGCGTGGCTCTCGGTGTGGTTCTGACCGGCGTCACCGCCGGTCTCATCGGATTCGCGGGCGTCGCGAGCGCCCACACGCCCAAGGTCAGTGCGGAATGCAAGGGCGACACCTCGGTCGTGTCGGTCAACCTGACGCAGTACTCCGTCAAGCAGGGCAAGACGAACCACGTGCAGGTGCTGGACGGGACGACGGTCCTCGACGAGAAGGACTTCACCGACAAGTACAAGAGCACCTTCAAGGTCTCCGGCACGGTCGACCACACCTTCATCGTCCACATCAAGGCGTGGGACGACCCCACGGGTAAGCACGGCTGGTCGACGGACGCGACGCTGGACGTCAAGGCGTGCGTGACGACGCCGCCGCCCACCAAGACGACCTCGTCGCAGACCACGACCACGACGACCACGACGACGTCCGTGACCGAGGTCTCGACGCCGGCGTCCTCCTCGACCGAGGTGGCGCCGGTCGTCGCCACGTCGACCACTGCGCCGCCGCAGCCGGCCGCGCAGGGTGGCCCGCTGGCCAATACGGGTGCGAGCATCGCGCTGCCGCTGGGCATCGCCGGTGTGCTGATCGTCGGCGGCGTGGGTGCGCTGTTCGTCGTTCGCCGTCGTAGCAAGGCCTGATCGATCGCGGTCTACTGAAGGGCGGGTCCATACGGGCCCGCCCTTCGGCGTTTGTGGGACCGGTATTCGGGTATGAATGCGGCGTGATGGCTGAACAGCTGACCCTGGGTGTCGAGGAGGAGTTCCTCCTCGTCCGCGCGGACGGGCGGCTTTCCCGCTACGGTCCGGAGATCGCCGACGCCTCGACCGGCTCGTCCGGCGCCCTCGAGGCCGAGCTGAAGCGGTGCCAGGTGGAGTCGGTCACCGGCGTCTGCCACACCCCAACCGAGGTGCTCGGGCAGCTCACGAGCCTGCGTCGCGAGCTGGCCGAGGTCGCCGGCCGGCGCGGGCTTCGCCTGCTGCCCAGCGCGTGTCCGATCCTGCCGGAGACCGAACCGCAGGAGATCACGCCGAAGCCGCGCTACCTCAGGATGGCCGAGTGGTTCGGCGCCACCGCGCGGTCCGTCGCGACCTGCGGCTGTCACGTGCACGTCGGCATCGACGACCGCGAGACCGCGGTGCGGGTCAGCAACCATCTCAGACCGTGGCTGCCCGTCCTGCTGACCATCACGGCCAACTCCCCGTTCGACGGCACCGACACCGGCTACGCCAGCTGGCGCTACCAGGAATGGTCCCGCTGGCCCTCCGCCGGTCCGCCGCCGCTGTTCGCCAACCTCGACGAGTACGAGTCGACGGTGCAGAGCATGCTCCGCTGCGGCGCGCTCATGGACCGCGCGATGATCTACTGGGACATCCGGCCCTCCGAACGGCATCCGACGATCGAGTTCCGGATCAGCGACGTCGCCGTCACCCCCGAGCACGCGGCCCTGCTCGCGACCCTCGTCCGTGGGCTGGTCGCGCACGCGCTGGACACGACCGCGCCACCGTCCCAGTTGCCACAGGCCATACTGCGGGCCAACCTCTGGCGCGCGTCCCGGGAAGGCCTCAGCGGTTCCGCCCTGCACCCGGTGACCGGCGAGCTCACGCCCGTGCAGTCCCAGGTGGACGACCTGGTCGATCTGCTGACCCCCGTGCTCGGCGAGGACCTCGAGTTCGTCAAGGCCGGCATCGCGGACCTGCGTGAGAACGGCACTGGCGCGGCCCGCCAGCGTGCCGCCTACCAGCGTCGCGGTGAGCTGAGCGACGTCGTGGACACGCTGACCGGCACGTAGAGTCCTGATCGTGGTCGTACGGTGCTTGGTCGTCTTCGGACTGCTCGGACTCTTCCAGGCCAGCCTCGGACCACTCATTCCCCTGCTGAGCGACCGCGAGCACCTGACTCCGGCCACCGCGGGACTGATCGTCACCGGGTTCTTCGGCGGCTGCCTGGTGAGCACGGCGGTGGGCGGCGCGCTCACCGAGCGGTGGGCGCGCGGACCCCTCTACATCGTCTCCATCCTGCTGTTCCTGTGTGGACTCGGCCTGTTCGCCCTGCCCCTCGCGTGGCCGCTGCCGCTGGTGGCGGTCGCGGTGGCCGGGCTCGGGTTCGGTGGCCTCGTGCTCATCGTCAACACCGTGATGGCCGCCGAGGGGGTCACCTACGTCAACCTCGTGAACGGCACCTACGGGTTGGGCGCGGCCGCCGGGCCCGCGCTCATCAGCGTCACCCACGGCGGCTACCTGTACGCGGTGCTCGCGGTCTGTCTTCTGGTCTCGCTGCCGCTCCGCATGACCATGCCCGCCGCGGCCACACGGGAGCGGCTGACGGTCAGTCCGGTGCTGTTGCTGTTCTGCGCCATGCTGTTCTGCTACGCGGGTGTCGAGACGGGACTGTCCAGCTGGGAGGCCACGCAGCTGCGGGCGCACGGCTACGCGCCGGACACCGCCTCCGCGCTCACGTCGCTGTTCTGGCTCGGGCTCGCGGCGGGACGGCTGCTCGTGCCCGTGGTCACCAGGAGCTGGACGGCCGTCCGGATCCTCGTCACCGCGCTGCTCGCGTGTGCCGCCGGGCTCACGCTCATCGCCGTCGACGTGAGTGCGCCCGCCGGCTTCTTCCTGCTCGGCGTGTTCGCCGGGCCCATCTTTCCCACCACGCTGGCGTGGATCGCGGCCACCCTGCCGCATCCCCGGCGGGTCAACGCCGTCGTGCTAACCATCGCCATGCTCGGCAACGCCACCCTGCCCACGCTCATCGGGTACGGCATGCAGGCCACGTCCGACCTCGCGCTGCCGCTGTTCGTCGCGGTCGGCGTGTTCGGCTGCCTGGCGATCGTCGTGGCACTGCGCAAGGCGACTCGATAGCGACGTTCGCTCTCAGAGGGTGGCGAGCAGGGAGTAGATCTCGTCGTCCGTGCCCGGCAGATCCTCGTGGCCGAAGTCCGGGTAGACGCGGTAGGACTTCTCGCAGGTCAGCTTGTTGTACGCGGCGAACTGCGTGGACGGCGGGCAGGTGCGGTCGTTGAGCCCGACGGTCAGCATCGTCCTCGCCCGGACGCGTGGCGCGAGATGCTGCACGTCGACATAGCCGAGGCGGGTGAAGACCTCGTCCTCACGCCGGTGCATGGGGTCACGCCTGCGGAAGTACTCGGCGATCTCGTCGTACGGGTTCTCCTCGAGGTCCAGCTCCCACGCGCGCCGGTAGTCGGTCAGGAACGGGAACACCGGGACGGCGAGCTTGACGCCCGGCACCAGCGCCGCGCAGGCGAGCGTGAGGCCACCGCCCTGGCTGTAGCCGGTGACGCCGACCCGGTCGGGGTCGACGCCGTCGAGGTCCATGACGATCCGGGCCAGCCGGACGGTGTCCAGGTAGAGGTGCCGGTAGAGAAGGTTGTCGGGCTTGTCGTCGATGCCCCGCAGCAGGTAGGTGGCCATGGCCCAGCCGCTGACGGGGATCTCGTCGGTCGACAGGCCGCCCTGCCCACGCATGTCGAGCGCGGCGACGGTGTGGCCGAGAGCGACGTAGGGCAGCTTGGACACCCAGTCACCCGAGTCCCCCCGGTAGCCGTGGAACTCGAGCACGGCCGGGCCCTGCGGCCGGGTCGGCTGGAGGAGCTTCGCGTGCACGCGGGCCCCGCCGGTCCCGGTGAACCACAGGTCGGCGCACCGGGCGTACGGCGTCTGGAACTCGGCGGGCACGATCTCGACGTCGGCGGCCTGGTTCTCGAGGTCGGCGAGGGCACGGGCCCAGTAGTCGTCGAAGTCGGCCGGCCGGGGGTTGGTGCCCTGGTAGGCGACCAGCTCGTCGAACGGCATGTCGAAGGTGAGCGGCATGCCCTCGACTGTAGGCGGTCGGAGCGGGGTGAACAGGTTCACGACTGGCAGGCCCCTGTCCGCTTCGTCCACTCCGGACCGAACGAGCGGATCATGGCGGCGACGGTGTGGCCGCCTCGCCCGCGAGTCGGACCTAGTCCTCGGCGGGTGCCGCGACCGGGATGTCGTTCGTCGCGGCCCAGGTGGTGACGTCCTGCTGCTGGATCGCCGCGGCCATCAGGTCCGGGAACCTGTCCGGGGTACACGCGAACGTCGGGATGCCCATGGCCGCCAGGGCCGCGGCGTTGTCGTGGTCGTACGCCGGGGCGCCTTCGTCGTTCAGGGCGAGGAGGCAGACGAGTTGGACGCCCTCGGCCTTGAGGGTCTGGGCGCGTTGCAGCATCTCCTCCTCGTTGCCGCCCTCGAACAGGTCGCTGATCAGCACCAGGACCGTGTCCCGAGGGGCCTCGATCCTGGTCTGGCAGTAGGCCAGGGCCGCGTTGATGTCCGTGCCGCCGCCCAGCTGGACGCCGAACAACAGCTCGACCGGGTCCTGTAGCGACTCCGTCAGGTCGACCACCGCCGTGTCGAACGCGATGATCTGCGTGCGCAGCGAGCGGATCGACGCCAGCACCGCGCCGAACACGCTCGCGTAGACCACGGAGCTGGCCATCGAGCCGCTCTGGTCGAGGCACAGCAAGATCTGCTTGCTGACGTTGGGCAGCCGGCGGCCGTAGCCGATCAGGCGTTCCGGCACGACCGTGCGGTGCTCGGGTTGGTAGTGCTTGAGGTTCGCGAGGATCGTGCGGTTCCAGTCGATGTCGGACTGGCGGGGACGGTGGGTGCGGTTCGCCCTGTGCAGCGCACCCGTGACCGCCTGTCTCGTCGGCTGGGCGAGACGCTTCTCCAGGTCGTCGACCACGCGGCGGACGACGGCGCGGGCCGTGTCCCTCGACCGCTCCGGGATGGCCCTGTTGAGCGAGAGCAGGGTGCCGACCAGGTGCACGTCCGGCTGCACGGACTCCAGCAGCTCCGGCTCCAGCAGCAGCTCACGCAGGCCGAGACGGTCCATGGCGTCGCGCTGCATGACCTGCACGACCGAGCTGGGGAAGTAGCCGCGGATGTCACCCAGCCAGCGCGCCACCCGCGGGGACGAGCCGCCCAGGCCACCACGGCGGTCCTCGTCCTTGTCGTACAACGCCTTCAGTGTCGCGTCGCGTTTGGCGTCCATCCCGGACAGTGGCATGCCCGTGCCGTCGGCGTCGTCGCCACCCAGGATCATGCGCCAGCGCCGCAACCGTTCCGTCATCGCAGTAGCTCCAGGATCCCCGGCACCACGAGGGAAGCACGCTCGTGGTCCAGCGTGGTGTCGTCCGACCGAATACCGGACGCGCCCGCGCCGCGGTCGATGCGCTTGACCCGCAGGCCGATGTCGCGGCGCTCGGTCGCGGTGAACTCCGCGAACGTCCTGCGCAGCAACGGAAGCAGGTGGTCGAACAACTCGGCGTCGACGCCCGTCGCCCACTGGTCGACGATCTCCAGCAGCTCCGGCTCGTGCACCAGCAACGCCGCCTCGCCGGACAGGAAGCCCTCCAGCCAGCCGGCCGCCTGTGTCGCGTCCGACGCCATCGAGAGCTGACGGGACAGGCGCCCGCCCGCGTCCGTCACGTCGAGCAGGCCGGCGTCCAGCAGCAACCGCACCGCTCGGCCGGCGATGATGCCGGGCACGCCGAGGCGGTCCGCGACCGAGCGCAGCGCGCTCAGCCAGACCGCGCGCAGCTCCCGCTGGTCCAGCAGGCCGATGCCGCGCTGGACGCCGTCGATCAGCTCCCGCAGCTCGCGGCCCGCCTCCTCGTCCACCGCGGTGCACGCGGCGGGCAGGCCGACGGTGATCCGGGTGACGATGCCGGTCAGTACCCGCTGCACCAGCTCGGTGTCGGCGCGGCGCACGTTGCCGTACCGGCGGACGCGGGCCATCGGCTCCACCGCGGCCATCAGCCTCGTGATGTCGTGCTGGCGGGCCGCGCGCTCGTCGAGTGCCGCGAGGACGCCGGACAGCGCCACCGGCAGGTCCGCGGTCAGCGTGGTCTCGACCAGCGTGCTCAGCTCTGCGATGTCGGCCTCGGCGGTGCGTTGCGCGACGACGGCCGTCGCGGCGGAGGGGATGGTCGTGCCGAAGCCGCTCGCCTCGATCAGCGCGACCTCCAGCTCCGGCTTCCACTCCAGCGTCCAGGACTCGCGGAACGTGCCCTTCGTGCGGGAGGTCTCCGCGGACTCGGCCCACGGCACCTCCAGGAGCAGGAGCCGGTGGAACAGCTTGCTGCGGTCGAGGTGCGACTGGGTGCGCAGGTCGAGGTCCAGGTCCTGCTGGGCCGCGCTCTGCTTGAGGCGCAAACGTTTGCGCGTCGCGTCGAGGTCCCTGGCCAGCGGCACCATGGGGGTCTCGCGGGGCACGCCGCCGAGGATGTCGCCGACCAGCAGCTTGCGGGCCACGAGTCGCATCGGGACGTCCGACCCGCCACAGAGGACCGCCTGGCACGACTCGAGCACCTCGGGGAGGCCGGGATGCGGGCGGTTGCGGAGCACGGAGAGCGCCTGTGCCAGCCGGACCGCCTCGATGACCGCGGCCGAGGACACGTCCAGGTGCTCACGGCGCAGCAGGTGCGCGACGCGGACCAGCCAGCGGCCGACGACCTGGTCCCTGGCGGTGAACAGGTGGTGGTACCAGCCGGGGGACTCGATGCCCGCGCCGTAGCCGCTCATCCTGGCGAGCCGCGTCGAGGTCCACGGCACCCAGGTGGCGGCGACCTTGGTGGTGCGCAGGTTCTTCAGCAACGCGCTGTCCGCGGCCTGGGTCGGGAACGCCGACGGGACGAGGACCGGCGCGTGCCAGGCGCCGCAGACGACCGCGATCGTGCTCGCCTCACTGCGCAACGCGGCCCGCAACACGCGGCGCATGGCGGCCTCGCGGCGGCGGGTGCGCAGGTCGGGAACGTGGCCCTCGCGCAGGGTGTGCATGGCGTCGAGGACGGCGTGGAAGATGTCGAGGCCGTGGTAGCGCAGCTCGACCGCGTCCTCCCACCAGCGTTCCGGGTCGTCGAAGCCGGCCGCCTCCGCCAGCGTCCTGATGGGATCCATCGGAGCTTCCGACTCTTCCTCGTCCGCCAGCACCAGCGAGACGTTGGCCGGCAGGTCGAGGAAGCGGACCTCGCGGCCGTGGTCCAGCGCCCAGCGCAGCGCCACCCACTCGGGGGAGAACACCGCCATCGGGTAGAAGTTCGCCGTGGACGGGGCGTCCACCGCGTACACGAGACCGGCGACCGGGGGCCGCATGCCCTGTGCGGCGGCGAGTGGCGCGACCGCGTCGAGCTCGGGTGGGCCCTCGATGAGCACGATCTGTGGGTTCAGCTCGGCGAGCGCGGTCGCCACGGCGCGGGCGGAACCCGGGCCGTGGTGGCGGATGCCGAGTACGTGAACCCGGTCGTCCCTGGTCACACCGCTCACGACGTCCCCTCGCGCGCTCGGTGACGTCGTTCGTCGGCGCGGTGCCGATGGTTCGCTCCGCAAGCTCCGCTCACACCAGCTCGCGGCATGCCCGGTAGAGGTCGTTCCATGGTTTCCGCTCGCGTACGACTGCTTCGAGGTACTCCTGCCAGACGATCCGGTCCTGCACCGGGTCCTTGACGACCGCGCCGTGCAGGCCGGCCGCGACGTCCTCGGCGCGGACCACGCCGTCGCCGAAGTGCGCGGCCAGGGCGATGCCGCTGGTGACCACCGAGATCGCCTCCGCGGTGGACAGCGTGCCCGACGGCGACTTGATCTTCGTGCGGCCGTCGCCGGTGACGCCGTCCCGCAGCTCGCGGAACACCGTGACCACGCGGCGGATCTCGTCGATGTTCTCCAGCTCCACCGGCAGCCGCAGCGTCTCGCCGAGCTGCTGGACGCGGAGCCGGACGATCTCCACCTCGGACTCGGTGTCGTCCGGCAGGGGCAGGATGACGACGTTGAAGCGGCGCTTGAGCGCGGCGGACAGGTCGTTGACACCGCGGTCGCGGTCGTTGGCGGTGGCGATGATGTTGAAGCCGCCGCGCGCTTGGACCTCGCTGTCCAGCTCGGGGATCGGCAGTGTCTTCTCGGACAGGATGGTGATCAGCGCGTCCTGGACGTCCGACGGGATGCGGGTCAGCTCCTCGATCCGCGCGATGCCACCGGTCTCCATCGACCGCAGGACGGGGCTCGCGACGAGTGCCTTCGGCGACGGGCCCTCCGCGAGGAGTCGCGCGTAGTTCCAGCCGTAGCGGATGGACTCCTCGGCGGTGCCGGACGTGCCCTGCACGAGCTGGGTGGAGTCACCGGAGATCGCGGCGGCGAGGTGTTCGGACAGCCAGGTCTTGGCGGTGCCGGGGACGCCGAGGAGCAGCAGGGCGCGGTCGGTGGCGAGCGTGGCGATGGCGACCTCGATCAGCCTGCGTGAACCCAGGTACTTGGGGGAGATCGGGGTGCCGTCGGGCGCCTCGCCGCCGAGCACGTAGGTGGCGACGGCCCACGGCGACAGGCGCCAGTTGGGTGGTCTGGGCCGGTCGTCGGTCTTCGCGAGCGTCGCGAGCTCGTCGGCGTGCTCCTGCTCGGCGTGTGCGCGAAGCACCTCGGTCATGCCGTCACCTCCAGCGCGCCGTGGCGCCGCGGGGCCCGATGGTTGGCTTCGCTCATGTGAACTCCTGCTTGATTGTCGCTCGGATGGTGAGCGCGTGGGCGATGCCGCGCAACACGCGTCGGGTGGCCTTCTCGTCGGGGGCGACGGTGAGCAGCCACGCCTCGACGGCGGCGAGGGCCTGGGGGTCCAGGTGCTCGGCGAGCGCGGTCGCGGCGAGTTGGAGGACGTTGTTGGCCTTGTGGGCACGCAGCCGGTTGACGATCTCGACGGAGAACTTCGCCGGCCACGGACCCGGGGCGGCGGCGAGGAGGCCGCCGAAGCGAGCGTCGAGCTTCTTCTGCTGGTCGAGGATGTCCGTCGCGGCTCGCGGGTTGAGCGCGGCGACCAGCTCGGGGCTCGGCTGGTGACGGGCCAGCGCGGTGAGCCACTCCTGGTTCCGTTGGCGCAGCGCGGCTTTCGTCCAGCCGATGATGACCTCGCGCTCCGCCTTCGGGATCTGGCCGGTGTCCCAGGTGGACAGCGGGGTGGCGGCCAGGATCTGGATGAGCCAGGACGCGGCGCGGCCGTAGCCGGGTTCGCGGTGGTCGGTGATGCCGTCGCGGCGGGCTTCCTGGTCCGGTTCGTCCGGTAGCTCCGTCAGGAGGTTCTTCGCCCGCTCGGCCATGCGCCGCGCGCGGGCGGACCCGGGCAGGCGGTCGAGGAGCGTGGCGGCGACCGCGCGGACGGTCGCCGCCCGGTCGTCGAGCGCGCGTTCGAGGAAGGGCTCGTCGTTGGCGGACAGGCCGGCGTGGAGGGTGTCGAGGAAGCTCGCGCGGGTGGCGGCCTGCTCGTCGGCCCAGGTGTCCTCGATGAGCGTGCGGGCGAAGTCCGGCTCGGTGGCGCGGAGGTCGGTGAGTAGGCCGAGGCGTTCGACGCGGGTGCCGGTGGCGAAGCGCTCGACGACGTCCTGCGGCGGGACGGCGGCGGCCCAGCTCCAGGACGGATTGTGCTGGGCGAGCCAGACGCCGCGCGGGCCGACGACGTCCCTGACGAGCGCGCGGGTGGCGGCGTTGACCGTGCCGAACCGCAGGAGGTCGACGATGAGCCGGTAGGGCGGTCGCCGGCCGGCGTTTTTCGCCAGGTTCAGCCACTGGACGGCGAGCAACTCCGGGCCGCCCTCGACACGGATGCCGCGGTTGAGCAGCAGTTCGAGGAGCTGGGTGGCGGCGGGGGTGCACTCGGGGCGGCCGTCGGGGCCGGCGGGCGGGGCCGGGGTGCCGCGCCAGGTCGGCGGGGTCCAGCCGGCCCGGCGGTAGCCGGACGCGAGCGCGGCGGCGGCGAGCACGGTGGCCTCCGCGCTGTCGGCGTGGATGGTCTCGGTGCCGATCGTGAGCTGGTCGACGGCGCGGCGGGTGGTGCCGACGAGCGCGGTGCCGAGCAGGTCGTCCCAGGTGGTCGCGCCGCTCACAGGGACACCAGCCGGTCGTCGATCTCCACGCTGAGTGGATGGAGGCGTTCGTCGACCCACTCGCCGAAGACGCGGACCGGGTGCCCGCCGGCGAGGGCGAGCAGCTGCCAGATGTCGGTTTCCGGGGCCAGCGTCAGCGCGGCACCGTGCCGGTCGACGAGCAGCGGCGGGTCGCCGGGGATGACCGTCACGTCCCCGAGCGCCATGGGGATGCGGCGCAGCCAGGGGTTGCCGGCGAGCCAGTGGGCGGCCTGGTCGAGGGCCGGCGAGACGTCGGTGGCGTGGGGGAGGCCGGCACCCTGGGTGATCTTGGGTTCCTCGTCGGTGAGCAGCGCACGGCGGGGCCCGCCGCCGGGGTAGCGGGCGACCTCGCCGGCCACGATGGAGCCGAGGACGTGCGCGACCTTCAGTGCCTGCCCGGCGGCGGCGAAGTCCAGGAGCATCACGGTCTCGCCGGTGCGCTCGCCGTGGAGCCAGGTGCGCTGGGAGAGCAGGCTGTTGTCGTCCTCCTGCTGGCTGAGCCCGACCACCCACCACCGGTCCGCGACGCGGTCACCGATGTCGTCGCGGCGGCGGGGCCAGCCGAGGACGGTGCGGAGGTCACCCATGGTGGCGTCGTCGATGTCGTCGCGGCGTCGCCAGGCCCGCACCGCGAGGTACCAGCGGCCGAGTTCGCCGAGGAGGTGCGGAGCCCAGTCGTCGCGGGCGTGGATGTCACCGCCCATGGCGCGGACGCGGGCGCCGAGCCCGCTGAGCTGGGCGTCGACGAGCCGGGCACCGGCGGCGTCCCAGAAGCTCGGTGGTTGGCGCCGGGCACTGGCAAGCCCCTGGCGCACGATGTCGTGGAGCCAGCGTTCGAAGTCGTCCATGCCGGCGGACATGAGGGACTCGCGTTCGGCGAGCCGCCTGGCCTGGCCTTCCGGGTCGGGAGCCCGGTCGGTGCCGGCGGCCGCTTTCCGGCCGGCCCGCTGCGCGGCCCAGTCGGCGGCGAAGGGCTCAGCGGCCTCGATGTCGGCGACGGCGCCGTCGTTGGTGGCCCACATGACGAGGAGGGCGAGGCTGTGCTTGCAGGGGAGCTTGCGGCTGGGGCAGGTGCAGCGAAAGGCGGGCTCGGTGAGGTCGACGGTGACCTGGTAGGGGGCGCGGGCGCTGCCTTGGCACTTGCCCCAGACGAGGGAGTCGTTGCTGCCGAGGTCGGACCAGGTGCGGGGGTTGGTGAGACCGCGGGCGGCCTTGGCGGAACTGGTGTCGGGCGCGTGCGCGAGCACCTGAGCCACCGTCCACCGCGCTCCCAAGTCGTGGTCCCTTCGTGTGCCCTGGTTCGGTGTCGCCAGACTATCCGGCACCACCGACAAGGTCGCCGCACACGGGGTTCAGCGACCGGTGGCGCCGTCGAGCTGTTCGCGGAGGATGTCGGCGTGGCCGGCGAGGTGGTGGCCGAACCAGTAGTGCTCCGCCTCGGAGAGGTGCTGGACCAGGCCGAGGATGGAGGCCACGGCCGTGTCAAGCACGCCTAACCACGCACCCCACAGCCAAGCCGTCGTTCCTTCCCCGCCCCACCCCGGGCCACCGCACCCCGGGCCCAACCCGACCACGCGAATCAGTACGTTCGAGCGCACCGATAGCTGGACGCCTGGTGCACGTCACCGCCGGTGTAGCGGGAGACGAGCGGGTACCGGCACAGGTTTCGGGTGGCTGTCTCGCTTCGGGCGGGGAGAGTCTCGGGAGCCGTGCCCTGTTCCACCCACGCCACTACGGCCGCCAGGGGATCTGTCGGGGCGGGGCCGATGCCGCCTGCGCAGTGGTCGACGCCCGGGGCCATGAACAGGCGGTAGAAGTCCTCCGTGCGGCCGGGCGTGGCCGGGTCCACTCGCCGGTAGTAGTCCTTTGTGCCCGCGGGGAAGATCAGTTCGTCGGCCTCGCCGTGCCAGGTGATCATCTTGCCGCCGGCGGCGCGGAAGGCCGTCAGGTTCGGGTTCGACGTGTCGAGGTTCGTGTACTCGCGCCTGGACTGGGCGAACAGGCGGTACCAGTCCGCGTACGTGATGGTCGACGTGTCGAAGTTCGGGTCACGCCGCAGGAAGTACCTGATCCAGTTGTCCGAGATGGGGAACGGGTTGCCAGCCGTGCCGTCCTCCGTCGTACTGGCTATGCCGGAGAACAGGGTGCCCTTCTGCATGCCGGACCACACGCCTGGCCCTGCCCAGATCCTTGCCACCACGGCCGCGTCCGACCTGGTGATCGTCACTTCCTGGCCGTTGCACAGGATCTTCTGGCCCACCAGCTGATACGGGTTGAACCGGCAGTCCGCCGGGCTGCTGATGATGCCGTCGGCCACCTTGTCCAGCGTGTCGCAGGCCGCTGTGGCCGCGGTGTTGAACGCTTCCAGCTCGCACTGGGTCGGGTGGTTGCCGGCCTCGTTCATCACCACCTGCGGCCACTGGTCCGCGGGGATGAACTTCGTCCAGTTGATCGCCGGGGCCGTTGCCACGATGCCGTCGTAGTCGGTCGGATAGCGCTGAGCTTCCAACAGGCCCTGCCGGCCGCCCGTCGAGCAGCCGTTCCAGTACGAGTAGTTGGCCGGCTGCCCGTAGTACTGCGCCGTCACCGCCTTGCCCGCCACGGTCATGTCGTGCAGGGAGCGGTGGGCGAAGTTGGTCACCAGTTCGGGGTTGTTCGCCCACGTGCTCGGGTCCACGATGTCGACCGGGACGCCGGCGTCGGTCGATGCCGCCGCGTAGCCCTGTGTCAGTGCCGGGACCAGGCCCACCGCGAACAGGCCTGCCGCGAAGCCGCCGCCTCCGGTGCCCTGGAAGCGGCCGTTCCAGGTGTTCGTCGGGAGCCAAACGGCGATGGTCACCGTGTCGTTCGCGCCGGGGTGGGTGAGGGTGACGGTCAGTTCGCAGAACGCCGGCAGGCCGGGGATCGGGTCGGGGTTCAGCGGGCCGGGCGGCAGCGTGTAGCCGTCGGGATGTGCCACGCCGGTGACGGACAGGACCCGTGCGCCCGGCACCGTCGGCGCGCTCACTCCGTCGCATACCGCGGTGGTCGCGTTTGCCGGGCTTGCGAGCACCAGCAGTGTCAGCTGCGGTAGTAGTGCGGTCGCTAGTCTGGCCAGTCGCGGCATGACGTCCCCCTTGTTCATATGTTCGATATTAGTGGGGTGATCATGGGGTGTCGAGCTGGGTGGCCAGGTCCAGGAAGCTGTTGGTGTGCAGGTCGGCTTCGACGTCCTCGGGGCGGTCCGCCGCCCGGTCCGGGCCCTTTTCCCGCGGACGGCTCACGAACGCGGTGCGCAGCCCGGCCGCGCGGGCGCCGTCCAGGTCCCATTCGTGCGCGGCCACCATCAGGACCTGCTCCGGCGCGACGTCGAGCAGTGCGGCCGCGGTGTGGTAGACGGCGGCGTCCGGTTTGTAGGTCCGGGCCAGCTCGGCGGACAGGATGCAGTCGAACGGGAGTGCCGCGCCCTTCACCAGCCGGGTGAGCAGCGCGAAGCCGCCGTTCGACAGGGCGGCGGTCGTGTACCTGACGCGGATGCGGGCCAGGCCGGACACCGAGTCCGGCCAGGCGGGCAGCTTGTGCCAGGCGCGGACGAGCCGGTCGCGGGTGTCGTCGTCGGCCTCGACGTCCAGCTCCCGCAACAGGTCGTCGAGTGACTCGCGGTGCAGGGTGTCCAGGTAGGCCCAGTCACGTTCGCGGCCGCGGACCCTGTTCATCGAGGGGATGTACCGGTCACGCCAGCGTTGCGCGAAGTCGCCCGCGTCGACGTCCGGCAGTAGCTGGGCCACCTGGTCGGCCACTCCCGAGTACCAGTCGACGGTGGTGCCGAAGATGTCGAACGCCACGACGCGAATGTCCATACCGCCCAGGCAACCACAACTCGGGCCGAGCGGTCGGTCGCGCGCGACGAAGGACCTCTTTCTCGCGCCCAGCGTGCGGCATTTTCGCCGCGTGGGTTTCACGCTGACCTGTCGAGCTTCGTCCCGGACGGGAGATGGTGCTGTGAAAGCACTTCGTGTTGTGCTGGAGGGGAACGACCTCCCAGCCTGGTGTCTCGGCGAGTGTGGTGCAGCAAAATCAGGCACTCGATGCGTTTCAGGATCGGCCTGTTCGACCTGTCGCAGGAGTTGTCCGTGAATTTTGAGGAGTTCGTCGCCACGCGGCTCGGGGCGCTGGTGCGTTATGCCACGGTCGTGACCTGGGATGCGCATCTGGCCGAGGACATCACGCAGGACGTGCTGGTCCGGGCGCAGGCGCGGTGGGCGCGGATCGAGCGGTTGGACGCGCCGGAGCAGTACGTGAAACGCATGGTGGTCAACGAGTTCCTGTCGTGGCGGCGGCGCAGGGCGGCGCGTCTGGTGCTGCTGCCCGCCGAGTCGATCGAGGAGCACACGGGGCACCTCGCCGATGGCACCGACGCCGTCGACGACCTGGACCTCGTCCGCAGGCTGATCGCGCGGCTGCCGCCGAAGCAGCGCGCGGCCATCGCGCTGCGGTACTACGAGGACCTGACCGACGAACAGATCGGCGAGCTACTCGGCTGCCGGACAGGAACCGTCCGCAGTTACCTCTCGCGAGGGCTGGCCGCGCTGCGTGAAGCGCTGCCGTCCGAGCGGGCAAGCATCTAGGAGAGTGCACATGAACATCGACGACCTCGTCCGGGACGCGGTGCGCCGACAGGAAATGCTCGCGGTCGACCCCGAACACGTCCGGGCCGCGCTGCCCGTGCGGACCACCCACCGGCGCCGCGGCCGCACGGTGCTCGTCATGGCCACCGCGGCCGCGGCGATCGCGGCGGTGACCGTGCCGGCCGTGCTGCAGGACCCGCCCGTCGCCTCGCCACCCGCCGCCGCGGCGCTCGCCGGCCTGACGACGGTCCCCCTGCGCTACGAGCCCACCTGGCTCCCAGGCGGCATGGCCGAACGCGAACGCGCGGCGCTCCTCCCGACCAGCTCGCTGGACATGGAAGCCCAACACCGGACCTGGACGAAGTCGGCGCTGCCCGACGACCTGAAGACGCCCGACCCGTTCGTCACCCTGACCGTCACCAGGGCCGACCACGACCCCCGCGAGCACCTCCTGGCCGCGGGCCAGCACCCCGTCGACATCAACGGCCGGCCAGGCTGGTCCGACAGTCACACGGTCGCCTGGACCATCACCGACGACACCATGCTCCTGGTCACCTCGCCCGAGCTGGCTCCTCTCCCCGACGCGGACCTGCTGCGGATCGCCCGCTCGGTGCGGCCGGACCACGACCGGCTACGCGCCGCGCTGCGCCTGGACTGGCTGCCCGCCGGCTTCGAAGCGCAGCGCCTGGACCAGCGCGGCAACTCACCGGCCGAGTGGCAGTCGAGGATCGACGTACCCAACGGACACCGCGCCCTGTCCGTGCAGATCGGCACCCGTGTGACCCGGCAACCCGGGGAGCGGCTCACCGTCAACGGCCACCCGGCGACGCTGTCCATCGGCGACGACACGGACTCTGACGACGGCACCGGAGATGTGGTGTCCCCCAACACGGTCGTGGACGTGACGCTCACGGTCGACCTCGAGAACGGCACGTACCTGACCGTGCGCGCCACCCACCTTTCGAACACCACCGAGACCGTGAGCAGGGCCGACGTCATCAAGATCGCGGAGAACACGGTCGTGGACCCACACCCCTACCTCGACTGGCTGGGCCGGTAGCCGCCGCCTCGCACCCCCGTTCCCGGCGCCACCCCGTTCCCGGCACCACTCCCGGTGCCGGGAACACGGCTCAACCCACGCGGACCGGAGATCTTGGGTTGTGGCTGCCGCGAGCGGCTGTGACTCACGGGCGGTCTGAGAGCGTGTTTGAGATCTTGGTCGGCGTGTCTGGTTGATCTTGCTGGGCGGTTGGGCCAGGGTGTGGTGGATGGCTCGTGTGCAGCGGTATCCGTCGGATCTGTCTGATGCGGAGTGGGCGGTGGTGGAGCCGTTGTTGCCTGCGCCGTCGGCGCATCCGCGGGGTGGTCGGCCGGAGAAACACGCTCGTCGGGACATCGTGGACGCGATCATGTATGTGGTTCGGTCGGGGTGTGCTTGGCGGCAACTCCCGGTGGATTTCCCGCCATGGGAGACGGTGTACTGGTACTTCACCCGCTGGGAGCAGCAGAAGCTGACTTTCCGGATGGTCGACGCCTTACGGGCGCAGGTCCGTGCGGGTGAGGGACGGGATCCGGAGCCGAGCGCGGGACTGATGGACTCCCAGTCCGTCAAAGGCGCCGACACCGTCGGCGTCGAGACCCGAGGCCATGACGCGGGTAAGAAGACAACGGTCGCAAGCGGTTCATCGTGACCGACGCCCTCGGACTTCTGCTGGTCGCACTCGTGCTGCCCGCCAGCGTGCAGGACCGCGACGGCGCCAAGCAACTGTTGTTGGAACTGCGGCACCGCCAGCATATGGCCCGAGCCGCTCGTCGCGTCCGACACTTGTTCGCCGACAGCGGGTTCGCCGGCAAGCTCGTCGACTGGGCCCACGCGCTGCTCAAGACCACGATCGAGATCGTGCGTAAACCAGCAGGCGAGAAGGGCTCGCGGTGATCCCTAGACGGTGGGCGGTCGAGCGAACGTTGGCGTGGCTGGCCAGCTACCGACGACTGGCCCGCGACTATGAACGCCCCATCACCTCAGAAGCCATCATCCGCTGGGCAGCCATCACCACCATGACCGGCCGCATCGCACGCAGAAAGCCAGCAACCCGACCCGGACCACTCCAATTCACCACGGCATGAAGATCTCAAACACGATCTGAAGCACGTGGCGCAGGCTTTCAGGAATGCGGATCGGTGAGCTGTCCAGGCGCACGGGCGTGAGTCCGCGTTCACTGCCGGTACTACGAGGAGCAGGGTCTGCTGACCAGCTCGCGCTCCGCGACCGGACCTGATCGAGACCCGGGATGCGCTCGACGTGCTGCTCAGGGCGAACACCCACCATCGTGCTGAGCTTTCCTCAGCGGCGCCGGAAACGATGACCCTGTTGGCCTGATGCTGTCCACCTGAACCTCAGCCGGTTGCCCCTGACATCGGCGTGAGAGGTGAGGATGGCCGCAGAGCCGGGAACCACCTGGCTCGGTCACCCGAGAAGTAGCAGAAGATGGGGCAGGCGTGGGGTTTTGGCAGGCATGGCTGGCCCGAGGTGCAGGAGTTCTTCGAACCGTCTCGCGAGGCAGTGCAGGGGCGGCGCATTGGGGGAATGTCCGCGGGTTCGACGCTCGGTGTCAGCCGACGATGCTTGGGTTCAGTTGGGCGAAGCCTTCCTGTCGTTGGTACGGGAAGTAGGGGTATGGCGCGGTTGTCGTGCTTGCCTTGTCCAGGCGGGTTGTCTGGTCCTCGGTGAGGTTCCAGCCCGCGGCGCCCAGGTTTTCGCGTAGTTGTTTCTCGTTGCGGGCGCCTATCAGGACCGTGGCGACGGTTGGTCTGCTCAGTAGCCAGTTCAGCGCTACCTGTGGCACCGTCCTGCCCGTCTCCCCGGCTATTTCGTCCAGTGTGTCCACCACCCGGTACAGCAGTTCCTCCGGGACGGGCGGGCCGTACGACGCCGTCTCGTTCAGGCGGCTGTCGGGCGGTAGTGGTTGGCCGCGGCGGATTCTTCCCGTCAGGCGGCCCCAGCCGAGTGGGCTCCACACCACCGCGCCGACGCCCTGGTCCAGACCGAGCGGCATCAGTTCCCACTCGTAGTCGCGGCCCACCAGCGAGTAGTAGACCTGGTGTGCCACGTACCTCGTCAGGTGGTGGTGGTCGGCGACCGACAGGGACTTCATCAGTTGCCAGCCCGCGAAGTTGGACACGCCTGTGTAGCGCACCTTTCCGGCGCGTACCAGATCATCCAGAGTGGACAGCACTTCCTCGATCGGGGTGCCCGCGTCGAAGGCGTGTAACTGGTACAGGTCGATGTGGTCCGTGTCGAGGCGGCGTAACGCGGCGTCACAGGTTCTCAGCAGGCGGGATCGGGACGAGCCGCCCGGGTCGTCCTCACCCAGCGGCAGGGTCGTCTTCGTCGAGATGAGTGCCTTGTCGCGGCGACCCCTCAGCGCCGCGCCCAATACCTCCTCCGACGCGCCGTCCGAGTACACGTCCGCCGTGTCGAACATCGTGACGCCCGCGTCCAGGCAGACGTCGACCAGGTGGCGGGCCTCCTCGACGCCCACCGTGCCCCAGTTGCCGAACAGTTCGCCCCTGCCGCCGAACGTGCCCGCGCCGAACGACAGCGCCGGGACCTTGATGCCGGACGCGCCCAGCCTCCTGTACTCCATGATTGCTCCTTAATGGGACTGCGATGCCATTAAGCGTAGCACGGTACGGTCGGGGGGTGGAGAGGCCGGGTGGGCGGACCGCGCGGGTGCGTGCGTCGGTGCTGCGTGCCGCCGGGGACGCGCTGGCCGAGCGCGGGTTCGTGAACCTCGACCTCGGCGACCTGGCCCGGCGCGCAGAGGTCGGAAGGACCACCGTCTACCGCCGCTGGGGCACGGTGACGGCCGTTCTCACCGATCTGCTCCTGGAGATGGCGGTCGAGTCCGTGCCTCGGGCGGACACCGGCTCGCTCGAAGGGGACCTCCGGGTCAACGCGCGGCTTGTCGTGAAGACGTTGACCGACCAGCGGCAGGGACCGCTGTTCAAGGCCGTGCTCGGGGCCGCGACCTCGGACGACGACGCCGCGGCCGCCCTGACCCGGTTCTACCTGACCAGGATCAGGGAGTGGGCACCGTGCGTGACGGACGCCGAGGCCAGGGGGGAGATCCCGCCGGGCACCGACGCCGAGGAGGTCGTCAGGGCGGTGTCCGCGCCGCTCTACTACCGGTTCGTGACGGGAACCGGCGAGCTGGACGACGCCGTGGCCGACCGGGCCGTGGCGGCCGCGGTGGCGGCGGCGAAGGCGGGGGTGTTCAGCAGAGCGAACGGCGCCAGATGAGGGCTTCCGCGGGGGTGGCGGCCATGTTCTCGTACTCGACCGCGCTCTCCGCCACGTCACCGTCGGTGTCGCCCTTGGTGTCGCCGTCGGCGAAGCGGTAGGGGAGCAGCACGGTGATGGCCATGCTGTCGGCGTGCTCGAGGTGCACCATGATCGCGTCGGTCTTGTCGCTGGTCACGTCGCTGACCAGGGCCGCGGCACGCAGGTCGTTCGACTCCGCGGACATGCCACTGACCAGGCTCGTCAGCACCTCGGACGGGCTCGGGTCCTCGGTCTCCTCCGTGTCGGCGGCGAACACCTGCTCCTCGCCCTCCCGGGTGATGGCCGCGCCGTACGGGTGAAACTCGCCGTGCCGCCGGAGCATCTCGTCCGCGAACGGCAGGACGGTGTTCAGCAGGCGGTCGAGGTCGGACTGCACATGCTCGGAGGTGGTGTCGCGCCAGGTCGTCACCTCGACATTGTCCCCCCGGACGGCCGGAGGGCGGTGACCAGGCCGGCCACCGCCCTCCGGGAGCAGGACAGTCAGTCGATCCGCTCCATCTGTGCGCGGGCCTGCTTTCCGTTCACCCACAGCTGCTCGACCTGGGCGCGTTCGTTGCCGTCCGGGTAGGCGTTGGTGCACGACGGGCCGGGTCCGCCGCCCGACATCAGCTCCGAGCACGGGCCCGAGTAGTGGTCCGGCAGCCCGAGCACGTGGCCGGTCTCGTGCGCGGTGATCCGGACCGTGTAGTACTGCTCGGCCTGGGCGTAGTCGATGAACACATACCCGTTGCCGTGGCCGTCGGTGTAGGCGTAGGAGCCACTCGGGTCGCTGCCCTCGTAGAAGTCGAGCGTCGCGGCGGACGCGTTCTCCACCAGTTTCACGTTGGACACCGAGGAATTCCAGTTCGCGACGCCGGCGGCGATCTCGCCGGCGAAGCTCGGCGCGCCGGACGCGTCGTAGTAGACGGTGAGCCTTTCCGCGTAACCGTTGGTGACTGTGGGTAGCGGTGATTTGTGGTGGCGGCAGCGACACGCTGATTCCGTTGCTATACAACAGAAAAACGCAGAACCCCGGTATGAAGGTGGTCCTACCACAGATCAACTTCATAGAGGTTCTGCGCTGGATGAGTGTCGCATACACGGCTGTCCTGGAGGTATCCGAGGGCAGCGTCTTGTTCATGTCCGGTTTGCTGCACGCCGAGCGCGTCCGGCGGGGTACCCGCAAGGGCACCCGCGCATTGGGGACCTACAAGCAGGCCGTGCTGGTGCTGCGGTGGTTCCTGGAAGACACCCGGATGTCAGCTTTGGCCAGGGACAACAACATTGCCGTGTCGACCGCGTATGACTATCGGGACGAGGGCATCGCAGTGCTCGCCGCGCGTCAGCCGTCCCTGCACGGGGCGTTGCTGGCGGCGAAAGCGGCCGGTCACTCGCATGTGATCGTGGACGGTACGTTGATCTACACCGACCGGGTCTCCACCCCTGGCCCCACATCCGGGGTGGACTTGTGGTGGAGCGGCAAGCACCACCATCACGGCGGGAACATCCAAGTGGTCTCCGCTCCGGACGGGTGGCCACTGTGGACCTCCAGGGTGCGACCCGGCCGCGAACACGACACCAGCGCCGCCCGCGCCGACCCCGACCTGCTGTCCCGGATCACCGATTGGATCAGCGACGGCGCCCTCGCACTGGCCGATCTGGGCTACGAAGGCGAACCCGAAACCTTCACCATCCCGTTCAAGAAACCCAAAGACGGACAATTGACCGTCGACCAGCAGGCCTACAACGCCATCCACGGCGCACTGCGCTGCCTCGGCGAACGCGCCAACTCGCTACTCAAGACCACCTACAAGAACCTCCGCCGCTACCGCGGCTGCCCCTGGCGTCTCGGCGACATCGTCGCCGCCGCTCTGGTGCTGCTCCACCACGAACACCACCGAACCACATGACCAACCTAGAAGATGATCACACAAAGCCACCAGAGGTTACGCGGAAAGGCTCGGTGACTTGCTGGGGCGTCACGTCCGCGGTGGCCGGCGCGCCGGCGATCACAAGTGCCGCGCCGGCCGCCACCGCTACGAATGTCTTCCTGATCATGAGACACCTCGCGGGGTAATTCAGCAGGGGAAACCTCACGTTAGAACGTGTTTGAGATCTTTATGCGGTGGTGAAGTGGCGTGGTCCGGGTCGGGTGGCGGGCCGTCCGCGGGTGATGCGGCGAGTCATGGTGGCGATAGCGGCCCAGCGGATGATGGCCTCGGCGGTGGCTGGGTGGCGTTC
>NZ_DASQCC010000169.1:0-14093 GCF_035634895.1 Actinophytocola sp.
ACGGGCGGCCGCGTCGGCCCAGCTCAGGCCGTCGAGCAGGCCGAGCGACAGGCCCGCGACGAACGAGTCACCCGCGCCGACGGCGCTGACCACCTCGACCGGCACCGTCGGGATCCACCGGACCCCGTCCCCCTCGGCCAGCGCGACGCCCAGCTCGCCGGCGGTGACCGCGGCCCGGCGCGCGCCCAGCTCGACGAGCGTGCTGGCCGCCCGCTCGGCGCGTTCGGCCAGGTCGGGGCCGGAGCTGTGCAGGACGTGCCCGCTGTCGCCGCTGATCGCGGCCTCGGCTTCCTCCAGGTTGGGGGCGACCAGGTCCGGGCCGCTGGCCAGGGCCGCACGCAGCGGGCCGGGCGCGGAGTCGACGATCACCGGCACGCCAGCGGCCCGTGCGGCCGCGACCAGCTCGCCGTACCCGCCGACCGGTGCCGCGGTGGGGAGACTTCCGTTGCACACCAACAGGTCCTGCTCTGGCAGGAGGTCGGTCACGGCCTGGCGGTAGTCGTCCCAGGTGGCCTGGCTGATGGGGGAGCCCGGCTCGTTGAGGACGGTCGTGCGCCGGAAGCGCTCCTCGTGCATGATCACGGCAATCCGCACGTCGCCCGGCATGGGGACCCCGACGACGTCCGCGCCTTCCGCGGCGAGCAGGGAAAGGAGCCGGTCCCGGTCGTTGTCGGCGGCGAGCCCGACGATCGTGGCGGTGTGGCCGAACGCGCGGAGCACCCTGGCGACGTTGACGCCCTTGCCCCCGGCGGTGACCTCGACGTGGCGTGCGCGCAGCACGCTCCCCGGTACCACCTCGGCCACCCGGACGGTCCGGTCGAGGCACAGGTTCGGCGTCGCGATCAGCACCTGTACTCCTTTGTACGGCGACTACCAGGAGGTAATCGATGTCACGAAAACCTAGGTAATCGATGTCACGAACAGGTGCGACCGAGAATGCGCCGCCTGGCGCGATGTGTCAAGGGCGTGTCGGGAACATGTCCTCGAACTGTTGTTCAGCGCTTGTTCAGTGTCAGGGGCGTGCCGAGAAGATGTCGTCGAGCTGTTGTTCGGTGTCCGCGGTGGCGTCGACGACGATGTGCTCGACCACCGGCGGCCGCAGCAGCCCGTCGGTGGCGAAGGTGGCCGGGTCCGCCAGCTTGCCGCCGTCCCGCGCGGCGCCCCGCGAACGCAGCCGGCGCACCAGCTCGTCGGCCGGCAGCCACAACCACACCAGCGCGGGCCGGCCACCCGCCGCGGTGAGGCGGTCCCGGACCTTGTCCCAGGCGGCGGGATCGGCGCGCTCCGCCGTGAACGGCGCGACCAGCACCACCGGGAGCCCGGCACGCAGGTTGTCCTCGGCGGTGGCGAGCACCGCGTCGTACCGGGCGTCGCGGGTGACCGATGCCAGGCGTGGGTCGTCCAGGTCGTGGGTGCCGACGAGGTCTCCGATGACGGCCGTCAGCGCGCTGGTCAGCACGTCCTGGTCGAGGAGGGCCGCTCGCAGCCGGGACGCCGCCGCCCTGGCCAGGGTCGACTTGCCGCTGGCCGGCGGCCCGGTGATCAGCAGAGCGTCCATGCCGGGACGGTAGCCGCATTCCGCAGCGGTCGACATTCGCCCCGGCCTGCACGCCCACCGCCGGCTGTCACTGGTCGATGTCGGTGTTCACCTCTGGGTTGTTCGCGGCCTGGTCTGTGACCTCGTCGGTCTTCCGGTCGACGGGCTCCTCGGTCTTCGGCTGTTTCCCGTCGGTTTGCGTCTGGGGTGCGTTGGGGTCGGGGAGGTTCTCGTCCGGGTCGTTCGCGTCGAGGATTCGTACCCAGGTTCGGAGGAACGAGCGTGGCTTGTCCGCGTTGTCCTTGCGGACCGTCGACACCTTCTGCTCGTTCGGGTCCCCTCTCTCCGGGCCCACGCTGTTCACCCGCCGGCGCGTGGACAAGGTTCTCGGTGTCTCCAGTATCGAGTTCTTTGTCGGGGACAGACGGGGATCGTGCGCGTTGGCCTCGGACTGCGTTCCGGTGACGCGCCAGTTCGGGTTGCTCGCGACCCGGGTCTTCGCGTCCATGACGAACCTGTCCCGGCCGTCCGGACCGGTGTACAGCTCCTGCCAGGCGCGCCTGGCCGTCGCGACGTCGATGTCCTGCGCACTCAGCGGGGGGACCTGTTCATTGAGCCATTTGGACAGTTCGGTGTCGCCGGACTCCGCCATGGAGCCGAGTATCTCGGCGCCGTACATCCATCGGCTGAACTGGTAGCTGTAGAAGACGAAGTTCTCGTAACTCATCGCCTCCTTGTCCAGCGAGTCGTAGGCCGTCGCCGCGGCCGACGCGTCGAAGTTTATCCGCGGCTTGGCGGTCGGCGTCGCGTGCCACACCAGGTCGTCCACCCATGAGACATAGGTGTTCGGGACTTCGCTGATGCCGCCGCGCACGTCCTCGTCGTCGCCGTAGGTGTCCCGGAGCGACCTGCGGGAGTCGTCGAGTGCCTTTCGGAAGGAGTCGGGAAGCAGCCCGGCCTGCCAGTCCCGCCTGGTCTTGCTGGGTTCGGAGAGATCCGCGAACCACTCGGTCGACTCGATCGGGTCCTTGTTGTCGAAGATCAGGTTGACGAAGATGTTGTTTCCTCCGGTGTCCTTGTGGAACCCCGGCATCTCCTCCTGGTTCACGGGCCTGTTCGCGTAGTAGTTCACGTCGATGCCGATCTTGTAGTCGCCGCTCGTGAACCAGTCCTGCTTCCTGATGTAGTCCCACTGCCCGTTCTTGTTCATGAACTTCTCGAGAAAGCTGACGGTCTGCTCGACCTCACCCTTCACCAGTGGCCGGCTTCCGGGAAGCTTCTTGATCTCGCCCTGCTGCCTGTCGTGTGTGTAGTAGACCGTGCAGACCTCGGCGAGGATGTTCTCGCTGGGGGTGGCCTTGAACGTCTTCTTCAGTGCCTCGGCGAGCGTGGGCCACGACCTGTCGTCCGGGCCGAGCAGATCGTCGACCGACCCCGTCTCCATGACCAGCGAGTCCAGTTCGCCCTTGCGGTCGCTCCTGTCGTCCAGGTGGCTCGGCATGGTGTGGCCGAACTGCACCTCGTGTCCGGTGATGACGGCGATGGAGCTTGTCTCCTCGCTCTCGCCGTCCTCGCCGGTCACGTCCGTGGTGCTGGAGGTACCCTCGCCGCCGCGGGTCCCGGTCGGTACCGAGGAGTGGCCGTGCTTGGACTTCTTCGTGCGGAGTTTGGGTGATGCGCTCACGTCGGGTCCTCTTTCATATGCCGCCGATCTTCTTCAGTTCGGCGCTGTCCCTCGGCAGAATTCGCACCCAGGTACGAATGAACGAGCGTGCCACGCCCACGTTCGCCTCACGCGCCTGTTGTACCTCGCCGGTGTCCAGGCTGTTCGCTCTCCGGCGGGTCGAGAGCGAGATGGGCGTCTCCTTTACGGAGTAGCTGCCCTCCAACCGTTCGTCGTACGCGTTCGCCTCACTGTACTGACCAGTGATCAGCCACACCGGGCCGGCGGTTTCGCGTATTTTGGCATCCGCCAGGAATGTGTTCTTGCCGCCTTTGTTCTTGCTGTACAGATCTTGCCAGGCCTGTCGGGCCACCTTGTCGGTGATATCCTGTGCGCTCAGTTCATTGGTGACCAGCCATTTGTGCAGTGCGGTGTCTTCGGCCTCCGCGATCGTGCCGAGTATCTCGACGCCGAGTATGGTGCCGTATTTATCGCTCTGATGGGCGAATCTCTGTTTCGTGGACGCCGAGTTCAGCTGTGCGTACTCGTGCTGCGCGGCGGCCACGGAGAACGGCGTCCTCTTCTCGACGGTCGGAGTCGCGTGCCAGACCAGGTCGTCCACCCATGACACGTAGGTGTTCGGGCCGTCGCTCACGCCGCCCTGCACCGACGTCGTGCTGTCGGACTGGGCCTTCAGGGCCTTGCGCGTCTTGTCCAGCTCGTCGAGGTAGGCCGCTGGCAGCAGGCTCTGCTGCCATGCGGATCTGTCCGCGCTCGGCGGCTCGGCATCCGCGAACCATTCGGTCGACTCGATCGGGTCCTTGTTGTCGAAGATCAGGTTGACGAAGATGTTGTTCCCGCCGGTGTCCTTGTGGAATGCCGGTTGGGCATCCTTGAGGCCGGATCTGTCGGGATAGTAGTTCACATCTATCCCGATGACGAACTCGCCCTTCTGGTACCAGTCCTGGTTCTCGATGTAGCTCCATTGACCGTTGGCGTCCATGAAGTTCTTCAGGAACTCGGCGGTGTCGTCGATTCCGCTGCCGAGACGACCGCCCTCGCGTCCTGGTATGACTTTTGGCTTTTCCCCGTGTGCGTAGTAGGCGTTGAAGAGTTCGGCGTAGTACTGCGCCGGATCCTTCGATTTCTTCTGAATTGGCAGATAGATCTCTTTCATCGTGCTGGCGAGGGCGGGCCAGGTGTTCTTTTGTCCGGTGAGGAGGTCGTTCAGCGATCCTGATCTCATGAGCAGTGGCGCCAGTGGCCGGCTGTTGCCGATGCTCGGCTGAAATTGTTCGATCGGCTGACCGGGGAAGGTGTCTCGTCGGGTGATCTCCTCGGCGTCCGAGCTGCCCTCTTCTTCTTCGGAATCACTCGGTGTGGTGACGAGATGGGTGCTGGCGGCCTTCTGGTACTTGTTGGGTGCGTTTTCGTCGCCGGCGGAGTTGCTCCTCTTCTTCTTGTTGAATTTCCTCTTCTTCGGCTTCTTGTTGGCCTTGCTCGTCTTGTGGGTGGACTCCATACCGGGTCCTTCCTGGTGTGCCGCGCCGGACTAGAAGATCTCGGGGGAGCTCGGGAACGCCGAGACGGTGTTGCCCTTGCTGTCCAGGTAGACCTCGATGTGCTTTGCCGGCGGTTTCCCCCCGGACCCCACCGACGCGCCGCTGAGATAGCCGACCGTGGCGCCGTCCATCGACACCAGGTAGCGGTAGGTGCCGCCCGTGCCCGGTTTGGACGCGACGACGAACTGGTCGTCCGCGTAGATGCTGTCCAGGGCCATCCGGACCCAGTTCTTCACCTGCGTCAGCTTGCCCTGCCAGACACCGTGGTTCGGCTTGTTGGTCGTCGCGGCGAAGTGCGCCGTGTCGTGGTAACCCGTGCCGAAGTTGCCGCGTAGGTTCTTCACCTTGCCGGCGTGCGGGTTCTTCGGTTTCGTGACCGGGAGCGCCGGCGCGGGCGGCGCGGTCCTCACCTCGACGGGCGTGCCCACCAGCGGTTGCGGTGCCGGCGTCTCGTGGTCGGACTCGGACCCGGTCTCGGCCGGTGCCGTGGTGGTCTTCCCGGCTGTGTCGTCCGGGCCGGTGTCGGTCCGGATCTTCTTGCGGCTCGGCACATCGGAGTACTTGCGCTTCTTCTTTCCGGTCTTGACCGCGGTGCTCATCGGTGCCTCTCGTTACTGGGCGCTGGCGCGGTAGGTGATGATCAGGCCGAGGTCGGTGACGGCGGCCTTGTCGCCCTCGAAGACGAGCGTCCAGGCCCCGGTGGTCAGGCCCGGGGTGGCCAGCGGCCTGCCGTCCTCCAGCGCCAGTCGCTTCTCCCCGTTGAGCAGGAAGCGGGCCTCGCCGTCGAAGGACTTCGCGTACTTCGCGTAGATGCCGGTGATCCGCCGGCCGGTGATGCCGGGCAGCAGGTCCGGGCTGATCCGCAGGGTGAGCCGGTCCGCGTCGCCCTCCACGAAGTCGAACCACTCCTGGCCGAAGTCGCTCGCCACCTGGACGTACCGCGCCGACGGGTACGGCCGCAGCATGCCCCGGACCGCCGTCGCGAACGTGTCGCCGCCCTGCTCGGCCGTGTACTTCACGGTGATCGAGACGTCCAGGACGCCGGCGGGCACCCGTCCCGCGGACAGCCGCCACCGCGACACCGCGCCGGTGCCCTCGAACGGCAGGTAGCGGTCGTCGTCGTAACGCAGCTCGAACAGGCCGTTGTTGTCCCGGCCCTCCTCCAGGTCGGACAGCGCGATCTGCTGGCTCGGCCGCCAGTCGCCACGGAGCGTCTCCGGTGGCAGGCCCTTCGGGTCGAGCAGGAACCTGACCGCCTTCGGGTCCGCCGACAGCACGGTCTTGTTGTCCAGCTGGGTGAGCGTGGCGTTGATCCCGACCGGCCCGTTCTCGGTGACGAACTCGACGCTGACCGTGCGGATCCGCCGCCGGTAGTGCCCCGGGAAGTCGCGGTCGAACAGCTCCTCGGTCAGCGCGAACTCGCACCGGCCCGAGTCCCGGAACGCCAGCAGCGCCAGCGCGTCGAGCTGGAGCAGGGAGACCCGCTTGGTGATCTCCAGACCGCGGCTGTCGCCCGTGACGTAGGCCTGCCCGAGCCGGTCTAGGTCCAGTGCCAGCGCGTCGGCCGCGAGCAGCCCACCCTGCCGGCTCTCCCAGTACGTCGGCTGGATGAACGTCGTGCCGTTCGTGCCGCGCTCGAACTGGTAGGCCTTCTCCGCGGTGCGGGCCAGCTCGTAGGCCAGGTTGTAGGTCTGGAAGTACAACCCGGACAACCGCCCGACCATCCAGCCGTACAGCTGCGCCCCGGCGAACTTGCCGGTGAGGAAGTCGCTGACCTCGCTGAGGTTCGCGACCTCCTGGTCGAGGATCTCCAGCTCCTTGTTCGCTGTCGCGACCTGCAGCCTGGCGACGTTCACCTGGTGGTCGAGCTGCGTGACCTCGGTCTTCGCCATGGACAGCTGCACGGTCCAGTCCTGCACCTGGCGGTCCTGCTCGACCTGGATGCCGAGCACCTCGCCGATCATGCTGAACCCCTCGGCCAGCGTGGCCGACACGTCGGCGGCGATGTTGAGGCTGTCGCCCAGTTCCATGCCGCCGTAGGAGGTGCCGATGATGAACGGACCGGCGTAGAACTGCGGGGCGGCCTTCGCGAACACCGCGCCGATCTTCAACCCGCCGGCCAGGATGTGCCCGGCGGCCCCGATCGACATCATCGACAGCTGTGCCTTCTGTGTCGGGGACATGCCGTCGTCGATCAGCTTCTTGTAGTGGTCGACCCGGTCCTGCGCGCCCTTCAACGCCGCCTGCATGTCGGCGAGCCCCTCGTTGGCGATCTGGATCTGGTTCTTCTTGATGTCGCGGGTCAGCCCCTGGATCGCGGCCTCCTGCCGGTTCTGCATCAGCGCGAGCAACTCGCCGTCCCGGCGTTCGAACACCGACAGCAGGTCGCCCGCGAGCTGCTTGAGCCGGTCGACCAGCATCTGGGCCTTCATGTGCACGACCGAGAACCGGTACGCCGGGACCGGCGCGGCCAGTGCCGTGGTGAGCGCGTCGAGCGCCGCGCCCTTGGCCATGCCCTTGACGAGGGCCATCACGTCGGCCGGCGGCTCGAACAGCGGCAGCGGCCGGCTGATGCCCAGGATGTCCAGCGAGGCCCGGATCTTGGTGAGCCGGTCCTCCACCCGGGTCCAGTACTCCAGGAACGCGCTGTTGTCCGGCACGTGGAAGTACGAGTTCGCGACGCCGGCGTGCACCGCGCCGGTGCCCTCCAGCAGTGCCCCGTTCGCGGTCAGGTGCGCGACCGCCGAGCCGGGTACCACATCCTCGTCGCCGTCGAGCTGGTCGTAGGTCGCGGCCGCCGGCAGCGCCCGCGGTCCGAGGTCGTACGGCCGCTGGCCGAGCAGGTCGTAGGCGTAGATGTAGAGCATCCGCGCCTCGTCGATGCTCTCCCCGGTGTACTGCCGGAAGAGCATGTCGCCCCAGCCGAGCAGGTTGTCGATGTAGGCCATGACGACGGTGCGGCGGTAGGCCGCGGGCCGCAGCGCCGCGATCCGGTGCGGGTCGAACGGGTCGTCGCGGTAGGCCGCCATCAGGCTGGTGCGGTCGCCCATCAGCTTGTACTGCCGGTCGAGCAACGCGATCAGCTCGACCCGTTCCAGCAGGCTCCGCCTGGCCTCGGACTCGGGCAGCGCCCTGAGGCTCGTCCTGGCCTTGTCGAGGTCCTTCCCGGCGTCGGTCGTCCCGGTGGCGATGCCGTACAGGTAGTCCGTCTCGGGCCCGGTCAGCTCGCGGGCCGGCAGGAACGCCGGCGCCATCGGCTCGATCGCGGCGAGAATCCCGGTGAGCGACCGCTCGACGGTCTTGTTGTTCAGCGCCAGCAGGTCCGCGCGGCAGCCGGCGACCAGCGCGTCGACGTCGACCGCGAGGAACGGCAGGAAGCGCCAGTAGCGCTCGAGCCGGGTCGGGTCGAAGACGTACTCGTACCAACGCTTCGCGTCGTCGAACCGCTGGGCCGCGGCCAGCGCGCCGGCGATCAGCATCGGGGCGTGGAAGAAGATCTCCCAGTAGTAGAGCCCGTTGGAGCTGTCGAAGTCGAGGTGCGAGCCGACCGGGACGCCCGCCTTCGCGGTCCGCTCCAGCACCCTGATGGTGGTGGCGTCGGACGTGCTCACACTGAACGCCGGCAGCTCGTCCAGCTCCTGGGTGTCCGGCGCGAGCAGCGCGTCGATGCCGCCGACGAGGAGCCGCCTGTTCAGCTCGTACGCGGTGCTCGACGTCAGCCGGATGACCTGGTGGGGCAGCGCGGAGATCTCGTACGGCAGCGGCACCGCGTCGGTCACCGGGAAGGCGGAGTACCTGGCGCCCATGAAGAAGTACAGGGAGTTCCCGGTCTCCAGCACACCGTCGAAGCCCGTCGGGAAGTCCACCGGCAGGCCACGCCAGTTGTCCTTGATGGACAGCAGGGCCAGCTTGGTGTCCAGCTCCTTGCCGGCGGCGAGCGTCGCGTACTGGTCGCCGCTGAACACGTAGCGGCGCCCGTCGCGTTTGAAGACGGCGTCGACCGGCTGGCCGAGCGTCTTCGGGTAGCCGGCGTCGGCGTAGTCGCGGAACGTCGGGTTCGCCGCCGTCCCGCCCAGGGTGAACCGGACGAACTCGTCGCCGCTGACCAGGAACAGCGCCTTGTCGGTGACGTATGCGGCGTCGACGCGGCCGGTCCGCCCGATCGCGGTGGAGACCAGTCCGAGGTCCTTGGTCGGCCGTGGCGAGTCGTCGACGCGCGGCGCCTTGACGACGTAGGTGCCCGCCTTGTTGTCGAACGAGATGACGGCATCGCCGAACCTGACGAACGGACCGGCCGCACCGCCGGTGGGCGGCACCGGTTTCGGCAGGTCCGGTGGCATCGCCGAGAGCTTCTTCGGGTAGCCGCCCTCCAGCACGCCGAGGGTCTGGTAGCGGTAGTACTCGTTGCCGGAGAACAGGTAGAGCCTGTTCTCGTGCACCGTGGCCGCGTCGACCACGCCGGTGCGGAGCAGGTTGGTGTCGACCTTGCCGAAGCGGTCGGCGGTGCTCAGCTTGGTCCGCCCCGGCGGGGACGCCGGCTCGGTCTTCGGCCCCGTGAGGTACTTGCCCACGCTGTTGTCGAAGAAGTAGCGCGAGTCGCCGAGCTCGAACGCGGCCTCGACCGGGTTCCAAGTGGTGGGCAGGAAGACGGTGTTGTCGCTCAGCGGCAGCAGCGCCGCCGGCGTGACCGGTGCGGCGACCGGGCGGCACAGGAAGCTGCCGCCCTTGTGGTCGACGGCCGACCACGGCAGGTCCACCGAGTCGACGGGTGCGTTGAACGGCACGACCGCGGCCGCGTCGATCGGCGTCGGCTCCGCGAAGATCGCGGTCAGGTCGGTGTCCCGCGGCGGCGGCAGGATTCCCTTGGCCGGCAGGGGATACAGCTCTGGGGTGAGGGTGAACGCCGCCGTGGCGCCGACGCCGTCGACCTGGTAGGTGCACTGCACCACGATCGAGTCGTGGTCGTTGGCACCGACCTTCCGCGAGGCCTGGACGTAGAGTTTGGGTGTGCTGAAGGTCCCGGCCCGGTCCTTGTCGACGGCGAGGAGCTGTGCCGGCACCCACTCCTGGTTCAGGTTCTGGAACGAGTAGTAGATCTTGACCTGGGACTTCGTCGGCGGCGCGGTGACCGCCTGCCCGCCGCCGTCCTTCGGCGTGGTCGTGATCGTCGTCGTGGACGCGTCCTCCGGCGTGACGGGCTCGACGACCGGCCAGAAGACGAACACCCGGCCGAAGGCGTGCACCGGGTCGACCCGGTCGGCGGTGATCTGCGCGTCCACCTTGACCCACGGTGCCCAGGACGCGGACAGCTTCTCGCCGTCGCGGAACGTGGCGCTCCGGAAGTAGTACCGGCGCGGCTCGGTTCTCGTCCGTCCGAAGAGGACCAGCTTGCGCACGTTCGGCGGCGCGTCGTCCTCGGTGTAGACGTAGCCGCCGGCGATCGCCAGGCGCGAGACCTCGGTGTACTCGTCGAGGTAACGCTTGTAGGCGGCCTGGACGGCGTCCGCGGTGATCTCGTGCTGCAGCAGGTCGTCCTCCAGCGCGGCGAACGCCGGGGTCTTCGTCGTGCGCAGCTCGGGGCGGAGGTAGTTCTCCGGGTAGAGGAAGACCTTCCGGTTCGCCTCCCAGACGCGGTAGTTGCGCATCCACGCCCACCAGGTCCTGATCCTGGCCTTGACCTCGTCGGAGTCGGCGCCGGCCGGCAGCCGGACCTCCTCCAGGTCGAGCAGGTAGCGGTGCAGGAACAGCTGCGTGGCCGCGATGGCCTCACGCACCAGGGAGGTGGTGCCGACCGGACCCATGTCGACGTCGATCAGGTACTGCTCGAACAGGTCCCGGGACGTGCCGTGCACGGGGGTGATGGCGGCGACCAGCGCGTCGCGCCGGAGCACGTTCAGCTCGTTGTGGAGCTGCGCGTCGAGTGTCGGCCACTGCGCCGTGCCGGTCGCCTGCTCCAGCATCGTGTACAGGGCGGTGACGGCGGATGCGGGGTCGGGCGTGCCGTAGAGCCTGGCCCACACCTCGTCGTGGATCCGGGACGGGCCGGCACCCATCCTGCGTGCGGTGCCGAACACGCTGACCAGTTTGAGCAGGAGCTCGATCTCGAAGACCTTCTCCTCCGGCGTGTTCTCGACCAGCAACCCGCTGTTGCGGCGGGCCCAGCGCAGCTCCTCGACGTCCCAGCCGAACAGCTCGCCGAGACGCTGGTAGGGGTCCGCGGCACCCTCGGTGAACAGCGCGGCCAGACCGTCCGGGTGGGACCGGGCCAGCTCGACGAAGCGCACGATCGTGTGCAGGTCAGCCAGGCGGTAGTCGGACGTGCCCCACCAGCGGTGCGCGAACTCCTGCGGGAACGTGCGGTCCACCCGGTCGTAGGGGCCGGAGTAACGGACGTACCGCTCGCCCTTGGTCAGGTAGGTGCGGCCCTCGAAGACGAACGCGCCGTCCGGGCCTTCCTCGAAGTCCGGCGCCAGGTCTCCCCAGTCGTCCCGCACCGTGCGGGGGTAACCCGGGTCGACGTACTCCAGCGGGCCGTCGCCCGAGTAGCGGACGTACTGGTCGCCCGCGAACGCGTACAGCTCCCCGGTGGGCGCCACGAACGCCGCGGCGGGACCGGCCTCGGTGAACGCGTTGCGGACCTTCCCGAACGTGCCGTTGACCGGTTCCGGGGCGCCGCCACGCACGAACTCCTTGCCCCGGAACAGATACGTCCGCCCGTCGGGGGAGCGGAAGGCCGCGTCCACGCCGTCGGCGAACTCGGCCGGCAGGTCCGCGATCCCCAGCTCGGCCGGGAGCTGGTCGAGCGGCCGCGGGTAGCCGTCGTCGACGTAGGTGTAGTCGGCGCCGGAGTACCGGACGTACTGGTCGCCGGCGAACAGGTAGGTGCGGCGGTCGGCCACCAGGGCCGCGTCCACCTTCCCGGACTCCTCGATGGTGTTGCGTGGCCGGCCGATGCCCGCCAGCGTGTAGGTGCCGGAGAGCTTCGGCGAGACCGTGTGGCAGACCCCGCCGACGATCAGGTGGATGGTGCGCTCGTTGCCGATGACCGCGTCGACCGGCTGGTCCAGCGCGTCGTCGAACGTGTCCGGCAGGTTGGTGAACGGCTCCTCCGCGCGGAGGTTGCCGGCCGTCTTCTTCGGGTAGCCGGGATCGATCGCGCGGTAGCGGGGACCGGTGTAGCGGACGTAGCGGTCGCCCGAGAACAGGAAGGTGTACTGCCCCCACACGAAGGCGGCGTCGACGGTGCCGCCCTCGGTGGCGAACGGGTTGGGGGACAGGCCCCACCGGTCGCGGGTCGGGGTGAGCGGGCCGAAGCCGCCGTCGGCGAAGCGGGCGAACGTGTCGTCGAAGAAGAAGTAGGTCGCGCCGTCCAGCGCGGTGAACGCGGTGTGCAGGCCGTCCGGGGCGTCCAGGCCCTGGCCGAACCCGGGGAAGAGGCGCTCGATCGGGCGCCGCACCGACCACGAACTGGTCTTCGCGTTGTGGGAGACGCATTCGAGACCGTTGAGCAGGGTGATGGTGTCGCCGTCGACGATGACCGCGCCGGGGAACGGGAAACCGTCCGGTGCGCAGAAGAAGCCGTCGTCCACGAGTGCCGGGTAGCCCTCGTCCGGCTCGCGGTAGTCGGTGCCCGAGTACACCAGGTACCGCAGCATGTTGTCCTCGTCCGGGTACTCGAAGACGTAGGTCTTCTCGCCCTGGACGTAGGCCAGCGCCACACTGGTGAGCCCGCCCCAGTGGTCCGCGATGGGCCGCGGGTCACCGTCGATCGTGGTGCCCGTGTCGGGGTAGACCACGAACTGGTCGTCGCTGAACAGGTAGGTCCTGCCGTCACGGCCGACGAACGCGGCGTCCACCCGGCCCTGCTCGTAGATGGTGTTGCGTGGCCGGCCCCACTCCTGCGTGAGCGGGTAGGCGCGGCCCAGCTGCGTGTTGAAGCACTCGGTGCCCGCGAACAGGTAGGTGTTCCCGTCGGCGCCCATCAGCACGGAGCTGAGCCCGGTCTGGAACTTCGCCGGGACGGTACGCAGGGTCCTCGGACGGAACGGCGTGGCGGACGAGCCACCGCGCCCTTCGAGCGCTGAGCGCCTCGTCCAGTTCGCGCCGCTGGTCATCACGATGCTGCCGTTCTCGATGAACGCGCACGCGACGTCGCCGAGGTCCAGGTCGTCGTAGCGCCGGTACGGGACGGCGGAGGCGACGTGGCATTCCTTGCCGCTGAACAGGTAGGTGGTGCGTCGGTCGGCGAACGCGGCGTCCACCCTGTCCACGGTGGACGTCAGCGCGGTCAGGCCCGGCTCGGTGTGCAGGGTCGGGAGCAGGCGCGGGTAGCCGAGCTGGACGTGGCCGTAGTCGGCGTCGAGGTAGCGGACGTACTGGTCGCCGGAGAACAGGTAGGTGTAGGTGCGGGTGGCGTCGACGCCGTCGATCTTCTCCGTGACCTCGGTGACCAGCGCGGCGTCGACCAGGCCGGTGCGCTCGATGTTGTTGCGCACGTTGTCCCAGTAGCCGGCGATGGTGGCCGGGTAGCCGTCGTCGACCTCGGTGTAGTCCGCAGTGGAGTAACGCACGTACTCGCCGCCGGAGAACAGGTAGGTGCGCCCGTCCTGGCCGACGAAGGCGGCGTCGATGGGGGTGTGGGTGGTGGTGTCGGCGCGGTCGAACAACGCGCTGTGCCAGTGCTCGTCCAGGTCCATCGGCTCGGACCACCAGCGGTGCCGGGCGTCGAAGCGGACGAACTGGCTGCCGGCGAACAGGTAGGTGTTGTTGTCGCGGCCGGTGAACACGGCGTCGACCGGGCCGAGCGCCATGCCGTCCGGCATGTTCCACCAGTTGTCCGACAGCGGCTTGGGGAAGCCGGCGTCGGGCTTGCGGTAGTCGTTGGTGCCGTAGCGGACGTAGCAGCGCGAGCCGTCGCCGAAGACCTTGGTACGCAGGCCTTCGACCCGGACGGTGAGGGTCATGCCCTCCTTGGTGGTGAGCGTCCACCCGGGAGCGGCGCCGGCGATTCCGGTCGGGGTCAGGCCGTGCTCGGCGAAGCGGTTGCGCAGCCGCGGGGTGAGCAGGCCATCGGCCAGGTCGGCACGCAGCTCGTCGGTCAGGTCGAACAGCAGGCCGCCGGTGCCGAACAGGTAGGTGCTGCCGTCCATGGTGAACGCCGCGTCCACAGTGGACAGACCGGCCCAGTCGGCGTCGATCGCCCTCGGGTAGCCGGGGTCGACGACCGTGTAGTCGGCGCCCGTGTACCGCAGGTAGGTGCCGCCGCTGAAGAGGTACGTGCGGCCGTCCATGCCGGCGAGCGCGGCGTCGACCCTGCCGGTCGGCAGGGCGG
>NZ_DASQCC010000170.1:0-11581 GCF_035634895.1 Actinophytocola sp.
CCACCGGACACGACGACCGACGCCTCGGTCAGCTCCGGCCGGTCACCGCCCACCAGCGGCTCACGGCCGGTGATCTTCGTGGCCTTGGCCGGGTCGACGGCCGGGACCTCGACGGCCTCCTCGGTCGCCGCGCCCTGGGCCTGCTCCGCCTCGAGCCCGCCCGGCCGCACCGAGATGACCGGCACACCCTGGGTCGACCTGGTCTTCACCACGAACGCGCCACCGAAGATCGACTTGGTGACCGTGCCGTCGCCGTCGACGCCGACGGCGTCGACCAGCAGGCCGCCGCCGATGCGGTACGCCAGCCGGCCGGAGATCTCCTTGCCGTCCGCGGACGCGGAGACCAGCACCGCGGCGGGCGACTTCTGCTCCACCAGCGCGGCCAGCACGTCGACGTGCGGGGTCACCAGGTAGTTGCCCGCGTCGTCGGACTCCGCGACGTACACCTTCTCGGCGCCGTACGCGGCGAGCTGCTCGGCGAGCTTGGCGGCCGTGCCGGGCGCGCCGACGACGACCGCGGACGGCTCACCCAGTGCGCGGGCGGCGGTCAGCAGCTCGTTGGTGACCTTCTTGACCTCGCCGTCAGTGTGATCGACGAGGACCAGTACCTCTGCCATTCGGTGTTCCTCCTCAGATCAGCTTCTGCGACACCAGGTACGCGGCGGCCTTCACGCCACCGTCACCCTCGTCCTCGACGCGCTGGCCGGCCTCGCGCGGCGGCTTCGGGGCCGCCTCGGTGACCGAGGACCACGCGGCGGCGAGGCCGACGTCACCGTCCACGGAGAGGTCGCCGACGGACAGCGTCTCGACCGGCTTCTTCTTGGCGGCCATGATGCCCTTGAAGGACGGGTACCTCGGCTCGTTGATCTTCTCGCTGACGCTGACCACCGCGGGGAGCGTGGCCTCGAGGTGCGTCTGGCCCTCGTCGGTCTCGCGGGTCACCCTGATGGTGGAGCCGTCGACCTCGACCTTGCGGGCGTGCGTGAGCTGGGGGTAGCCGAGGATCTCGGCGAGCACGGCCGGCACCGCGCCGCCCTGGCCGTCGGAGGCCTCGTTGCCGGCGATGACGAGGTCGACGTCCCCGACGGTCCTGATGGCGGCGGCGAGCACCTTGGCGGTCTGTAGCAGGTCGGAGCCGTGCAGCGAGTCGTCGAGCACGTGGACCGCCTTGTCGGCGCCCATCGAGAGCGCCTTGCGGATCGCGTCCGTGGCCCGGTCCGGCCCGACGGTCAGCACCGTGACCTCGCCGTCGTGAGCTTCCTTGATCACGAGCGCCTCCTCGACGGCACGCTCGTTGATCTCGTCGAGCACCGCGTCGGCCGACTCACGGTCCAGGGTGTGGTCGGCGTCGGAGAGCTTGCGCTCCGAGTAGGTGTCCGGCACTTGTTTGACCAGCACGACGATGTTAGGCATGGGTCTGCTCCGACCTCCCAGGTTACGAGCCGCTAGCGCGGAGAATACGTCTGTACACGTGCTTCTGTCCGTTGAGCCCGATGTTACTCACCAGTAGCTCATGGGCAATCCCAGCGAGCCGCGAGTGGCAGTGACCGTGCCCACAGCCGCGCTCCGACCCGGCTGGGACCGGACGGCGAGCGGCCCCTTCGGCACGACGGTTAGCCGCCCTTAAGCGGCCACATGGAGTCATTGGTTAGCCTCTTTGTATGAAGGGCCGCGTAGGTTTGGTGACGGATTCGACCTCGAGCATCCCGGCGTCGTTGGCTGCCCAGTGGGGTATCACCATCGTGCCGACCCAGATCAAGATCAACCAGTTCACCCGTGCCGAGCACAACGTGCCCAAGGACGTGCTGGTCAGGGCGCTTGAGGGGGACATGGACGTGTCCACTTCGGCCCCGGACCCGGCGGGGTTCCAGTGGGCGTACGAGCAGCAGGCGGCACGCGGCGCCGACGAGGTGGTGTCCGTCCACATCTCGGCCCGGCAGTCCGAGACGTGCGACATCGCACGCAAGACCGCCGCCTACAGCCCGGTTCCGGTGCATGTCGTGGACTCTGGCACCACCGGCATGAGCCTCGGCTTCGCCGTGCTGGCGGCCGCGCGGGTCGCCGGCGCGGGCGGCGGGCCGCGGCGCGTGATGGAGGCGCTCGCCCGCCGGCTGGAGGGCAGCGCCGAGCTGATCTACGTGGACACCCTCGAATACCTGCGCAAGGGCGGCCGGATCGGCGCGGCGGCCGCGCTCATCGGCAGCGCGCTGTCGCTCAAGCCCTTGCTCACCATGAAGAACGGGCAGGTGGCGCCGCTGGACCGGGCCATGGGCACCGAGCGGGCGCTGCGCAAGCTGGTCGAGCGGGCGATCAAGAAGGCGGACGGCAGGCCGGTCGACATCGCGATCGAGCACTTCGGCGCGGAGGACCGCGCGCAGCGGCTGGCCGACCGCGTCAGGTCGCGGCTGCCAGGGGCACGCGAGATCACGTTCACCGAGGTCAGCTCGACGATCGGCGTCCACGTGGGCCCCGGCGCGGTCGGGATCACAGTTTCACCTGCCTGAGGCGTTCCTACTATGCAGTAGCCTCGCGCGAATGGATGCAGTGTCGCAGCTTCCGCTCACCGGGGAGCGGACCGTGCCCGGAATCGTGGAGGAGAACTACTGGTTCCGGCGCCACGAGGCGGCCTACCTCGCGCTGCGTCCCTACTGCGTGGACGCGTTCGTGCTGGAGGCGGGCTGCGGCGAGGGCTACGGCGCCGACCTGCTGGCCCGGGACGCGGTCGGGGTGCTGGGCCTCGACTACGACGCGCTGACACTGCGACACGTCGCGCGGACCTACCCCGGCGTGTGCCCGGCGCGGGCCAACCTGGCCGCGCTGCCCGTGCGCTCCGCCGCGGTGGACGTCGTGGTGAACTTCCAGGTGATCGAGCATCTCTGGGACCAGGCGGGGTTTCTGGCGGAGTGCCGGCGCGTGCTGCGGCCGGGCAGCCGGCTGCTGATCACCACGCCGAACCGGATCACCTTCTCCCCCGGCCGGGACACCCCGCTGAACCCGTTCCACACCAGGGAACTCGCCCCGCATGAGCTGGCGGACCTGTTGCGGGAGACGGGTTTCGAGGTCGAGTACCTCGCCGGCCTTCGGCACGGGCCGCGGCTGCGCGCACTGGACACGACGCTCGGCGGCTCGCTCATCGACGCGCAGGTGGCGGTGGCCGTGTCGGGTGAGCCGTGGCCGGTCCCGTTGCGGGAGGCCGTCGCCTCGGTCACCGCCGCCGACTTCGCCATCACCACCGACGACCTGGAGTCCAGCCTGGACATCGTCGCCGTGGCGGTCCGTCCATGAGCGCAGCCCGGGGAGCGGACCGTCGAGCCGGCGACGAGGGCTCGTTCTGTCTGGTGCTGCACAGCCATCTGCCCTGGCTCCCCCACCACGGCACCTGGCCGGTCGGCGAGGAGTGGCTGTACCAGGCGTGGGCGCACTCGTACCTGCCGATGGTCGACCTGCTCGAACGGTTCGCCGCCGACGGGCACCGGGACGTGCTGACGCTGGGCGTGACCCCGGTGCTGGCCGCGCAGCTCGACGACCCGTACGCGTTGCGCGCGTGCCACGACTGGCTGGGCAACTGGCAGCTGCGGGCCCAGTTCGCCGCCGGCCACTGGACCGACCCGCTGCTGCGGGACCTGGCCGCGCTGGAGTACCGGACCGCCGGGCAGGCACTGGAGTCGTTCGAAACCCGGTGGCGCAACGGGTTCTCCCCGATCCTGCGCACGCTGGTCGACAGCGGCGTGGTCGAGCTGCTCGGCGGGCCGCTGACGCATCCCTTCCAGCCGTTGCTGCGCGAGCGCGTGCGGTCGTTCGCCCTGCGGGCCGGCCTGGCGGACACCGCGCTGCGGGTGGGCCGCGCACCGGCCGGCATCTGGGCGCCGGAGTGCGGATACGCGCCCGGCATGGAAGAGGGCTACGCGGCGGCCGGGGTCGAACGGTTCCTGGTCGACGGCCCGGCACTGCGCGGCGACACGCACGCGGGCCGTCCGGTCGGCACCTCGGACGTCGTGTGCTTCGGCCGCGACCTGGAGGTGACCTACCGGGTGTGGTCGCCGAAGGCCGGCTACCCCGGCGACCCGGCGTACCGCGACTTCCACACCTTCGACCACCCGAGCGGCCTGAAGCCGTCCCGGGTGACCGGAAAACACGTGCCACCACACGAGAAACGACCGTACGACCCCGACTTGGCGGCCGTGTCGGTGGCGAGGCACGCCGACGACTTCGTGCGGACGATCGTCACCCGGCTGCGTTCGCTGCGGTCCCGCCACGGCAGGCCGGGCCTGGTGGTGGCCGCGTACGACACCGAGCTGTTCGGCCACTGGTGGCACGAGGGCCCGGCATGGCTGTCGGCGGTCCTGCGCGCGCTGCCGGAGGTGGGCGTGCGCGTGACGACACTGCGGGGCGCGCTGGCGGCCGGACATGTCGGGCCGCCGGTGGAGCTGCCCGCGTCGTCGTGGGGCTCGGGCAAGGACTGGCGGGTGTGGGACGGCGAGCAGGTGTCGGACCTGGTGACCGCCGGCGCCGGCCTGCAGGACGAGTTGCTGGCGGTGCCGCCGGTGCCCTGGCGCGACCCCGTGCGGGACCAGCTGGTGCGCGAGGCACTGCTGACCCTGTCGAGCGACTGGGCGTTCATGGTGACCAAGGACTCGGCGGCCGACTACGCCCGCAGGCGGGCGAAGGTGCACGGCGACCGTTTCGCGGAGCTCGCGGCCCTCACCAGGTCCGGCCACCCGTCGCGGGCTCGCCGAGCCGAGGCGCAACGGGCCGAGGACGGGTTGTTCGGCCGACTCGACGCACGGGGGTTGCTGGTCTGATGCGCGTGTTGATGCTGTCCTGGGAGTACCCACCGGTGGTCGTCGGCGGCCTGGGCCGGCACGTGCACGCGCTGGCGACGCACCTGGTGGGGCTGGGGCACGAGGTGGTGGTGCTGTGCCGGCAGGAGGCCGGGACGGACGCGCTGACCCACCCGACGTCGGACACCGTGCACGAGGGCGTGCGGGTGGTCCGGGTGGCCGAGGACCCGACGCACCTGACGTTCGAGAAGGACCTGGTCGCCTGGACCCTGGCGATGGGCCACGGGTTGGTCCGCGCCGGGCTGGCCCTGGCGCCGTGGCGCCCGGACGTGGTGCACGCCCACGACTGGCTGGTGACCCACCCGGCCGTGGCACTGGCCGACTTCCTGGGCGTCCCGTTGGTGGCCACGATCCACGCCACGGAGGCGGGCCGGCACAGCGGCTGGCTGTCACAGCCGCTGAACCAGCAGATCCACTCGGTCGAGTGGTGGTTGGCGAACCGCGCGGACGCCCTGATCACCTGCTCGGCGTCGATGCGTGCGGAGGTGACGCAGCTCTTCGAGGTCAACGAGATCAGCGTCATCCACAACGGCATCTCCCCGCGGGGCTGGCGTCCGTCCACGTCGGCCGTCCGCGCGGCCCGGTCGGCGTACGCGCCGGAGGGGGCGCCGGTGGTGATGTACTTCGGCCGGCTGGAGTGGGAGAAGGGCGTCCACGACCTGGTGGCCGCACTGCCACGCGTGCGGCGTGCGTTCCCGGGGACACGCCTGGTGGTGGCCGGGCAGGGCCGGCAGGCGTCGGCGCTGGTGGAGCAGGCGCGGAAGCTGCGGGTCCGCCGGTCGGTGGACTTCGCGGGACACCTGCCGGACCGCGCGCTGGTGGCCTTGCTGGCGGCGGCGGACGTGGTGGTCCTGCCGTCCAGGTACGAGCCGTTCGGCATCGTGGCCCTGGAAGCGGCGGCGGCGGGTGCCCCCCTGGTGGCGTCGACGGCGGGCGGGCTGGCGGAACTGGTCGTGGACGGCGTGACGGGCCTGTCGGTGACCCCCGGCGACGTGGACGGGATCGCCGAGGCGGTCCGGGCGGTGCTGGCCGACCCGGCGGCCGCGGCCCGCCGCGCGAAGGCGGCGAAGGCCCGCCTGAGCACGGAGTTCAACTGGCGGGGCATAGCCGAGCAGACGGCGGAGGTCTACCGAACGGCCGAGGTCCGCGCACAGCCGACCCTCGGCCGCCCGAAGATCGCCACGGGGAACGCCTTCACGGTCCAGTAGCTCAGCTGTGGGCTTCGAGGGTCTTCTTCAGGGCGGCGGCCGCCTTGCGGGACATGTCGGCCACCGCGGCCCGGCGTTGCGCGTCGGCCTCGTAGGCGGAGCGGCGGTCGCGGACGACCTTGGCGGGGATGCCGGCCGCCACGGCGTAGTCCGGGATGTCGCCCTTCACGACCGCGTGGGCGCCCACCACGGCGCCGCGGCCGATGCGGCTGCCCTTCGTGACCGTGACCTTCGTGCACATCCACGTGTCCGGGCCGATCCGCACCGGTGACTTCACGATGCCCTGGTCCTTGATCGGCTGGTGGATGTCCGCCGTCACGTGGTCGAAGTCACAGATGTACACCCAGTCGGCGACGAGTGCGGCCTCACCGAGCTCGATGTCCAGGTAGCAGTTGATCACGTTCTGCCGCCCGAAGACCGCCTTGTCGCCGATGCGCAGCGACCCCTCGTGGCAGCGGATCGCGTTGCCGTCGCCGATGTGGACCCAGCGGCCGATCTCCATCCGCCCGTAGCCGGGGCGGCAGTGCACGTCGAGGTCCTTGCCGAGGAACACCATGCCGCGCAGCACGACGTGCGGGTTGGCGAGCCGGAACTTGAGCAGCCGCCAGTACCGCACGAGGTACCAGGGCGTCCACGCGCGGTTGCGGACCACCCAGCGCAGCGAGTCGAGGGTCAGGAAGCGGGCCTGGTTCGGGTCGCGGCGGGAACGGCGCCAGTCCCGCACCCGGTCGGCGACCGGCGAACCCCACATCGATGTCATGGCAGGTGACGCTACCCAACCTCGATAGCCTGCCCCACATGACCGAGCCCGAGCGGCAGGATCGACACGCCAGTTGGCTGGAGCTGTTCTTCGACCTCGTCGTCGTGGTCGCGGTGAACCAGCTCGCGCACCTGCTCCACGGGGACGCCCACCACGGTCCGGGCGGCCTCGACATCACCACGTTCTTCACGCTGTACCTGGCGATCTGGCTACTGTGGACGAGCTTCACGCTCTACTCGAACGTCGCCGCGGACAAGGTGCACGTGCGGGCGATGTTCTTCGGCATGGCCGGCATCGCCACCATGGCGGCCGCGGTGCCGCACAGCATGGACGGACGGGCCAACCTGTTCGCCGTCGCCTACCTCATCACCACCGGCATCAGCGCCAACGCCTTCCAGAACTCCGGGCTCGTGCTCCTGTCGTGGCGGGCCGCGTCGCAGAACGCGGGGCTCGTGCCGTGGATCGCCTCGTTCTGGTTCGACAACCCGTGGTGGAAGCTCGGGCTGTGGCTGGCCGGCACCGCGGTCACCATCTCCTTCAGCGTGCTCGCGAGCCGCGGCGACCAGGAGGAGGCGATCACCCGCATGAACGACGCCATCGCGGAGCGGATGCGGCGGCGGGCACCGCGCGGCCGGCAGCGGCCCGGCCGGCAGCGGCCCGGCCGGGAGCAGCGGACCATCAGCGTCGTCGCCGCCCAGCTGGACGCCGGACACCTCGGCGAGCGGCTCGGGCTGTTCGTGATCATCGTGCTCGGCGAGGCCATGCTGCAGGTGGTCGGCTCGGTCGCGGAGATCGAGGACTGGCGGCCGGGTGGCGGCGACGGCTGGCTGCTGCAGCTCACCGTCGTGGCCGCGTTCCTGCTGCTGATCACCCTGTGGGGGTTGAACGTCCGGCACGGCTTCGCGGAGGAGTCGCGGTTCCCGCCGGCACTGGTGCTGCCCGCGCACTTCGTGGCGATCGCGTCGATCACCGTGCTCGCGGCCGGGCTGGGGACCGCGGCGGCCGGGTCCGCCCAGCACCTCAACGCGTCGTCGACCTGGCTGATGTGCGCGGGCGCGTCGGCGTTCCTCCTGGTCGTCAACCTGCTCGTGGCACACACCCGCGGCTGGCCGGTGCGGGCACTGGCCGTGCTCCTTCCCCTGGGGGGCGCCGTGGCGGCACCGTGGCTGCCGGCCGCGGTCGTCGTGGCCGTGCTCGCGGTCGCGGCCGGCGGGCAGCTTTACACGCTGTTCGTTGTACGGTCTGACAAGTGACTCGTCTGATCATCGACACGGACCCCGGAATCGACGACACCTACGCGCTGGCGCTGGCGTGTGTGAGTCCCGACGTCGACCTCGTCGGCGTGACGACGGTGTTCGGCAACGTCGGGCTCGCCAACACCACCCGCAACGCACTGCGGGTACTCGCGTTGTGCGGCCGGGAGGACGTGCCGGTCGCGGCGGGCGCGGACCGGCCGCTGGTGCACCCGCACGGGCACCGGGCGCGTCAGGTGCACGGCGAGGACGGGCTGTCGGGCATGTCGGACACGCTGCCGCGGCGAACCACCGGGTTGGCCGGCACCGACGCGGTGTCGCTGATGGTGCGGCTGCTGGACGAGTCGCCGGAGCCGGTGACGATCGTGGCGATCGGTCCGCTGACGAACGTCGCGCTGCTGCTCGCCGCGCACCCGGCGGTGCGGAGCAAGATCGAGCGCCTGGTGATCATGGGTGGCGGGCTCGACGGCGGCAACGTGACCGCGGCCGCGGAGTTCAACATCTGGAGCGACCCGGAGGCGGCGCGGCGGGTGCTGGCCGAGGAGTCCGTGCCGACCACCCTGGTGACGCTGGACCTGACCGTGCGGTGCGCGGTCGACAGCACGTGGCTGGACCGGCTGGCGGCGAGCGGTCCGCTGGGCGACACGCTGGTGAAGCTGTCGGCGACCTACCGGTCGCACTACCGCCTGTCGCTGGGGTACGACGGCGTGGTGATCCACGACGCCGTCGCGGTGGCGGAGGCGATCAGGCCGGGACTCCTGCGGACGACCGGGATGCCGGTCGAGGTGGACTGCGGCCAGGGGCCGGCCCGCGGCATGACCATCGCCGACCGTCGCGAGCACCACACCCGGGACTCGCCGAGGCGGATCGACATCGCACTGGACGCGAACCTGGACGAGGTCCGGGCGTTCCTGCTGTCACGCCTCGCCGGCTGAGGCCTCGCAGACGTAGGCCATCGGGGTTCTGCCCACCCTGGTGAGGACCACGGTCGCCGACTCCCGGCCGGACAGCTTCAGCCTGGGACGCAACGTGTTCGGGTCGATGTCCAGGCCACGGACCAGGATCTCCAGTCGGCCGACGCCACGGCGGCGCAACGTCTGGCGCAGGGACTTCTCCGTGTAGTGCCCCGACTCCATGACCCGGAACGCCCGCACGCCGGCGGGTCGCTCGTCGCCGGTCAGGTACGCGATGCGCTCGTCCAGCTGTCCGAACCCCAGCGTCACCGCGTACTGGCGGACCAGGCCCGCCCGCACGACCGCGCCGTCGGGGTCCACCAGCCACTCCCCCACGGCACGCACCGGGCAGTCGTCCGGGCCGTCCGACGTGACCGTCCACTTCGGACCACCCGGGCCGAGGACCGTCGCGCGGCGAGCCGGGCCGGCGAAGGAACCGGTCCACAGGCACGCCTCCCGGACCTGGCCGCCCAGCGACACCAGCTCCACCTCGCCGTCCCACGGCAGCTCGGCGAAGTCCATGCCCGGCGCGCACTTCACCGCCAGGTCCCGGCCGCGGTACGCCTCCGCCAGCGCGCCAAGCGGCGGCACGAAGTCCGCGGCATGCCAGCGCCGCCGGCCCGCGGCGTCCCGGCGGGCGGGATCGACGAACACGGCCGTGCCACGGGTGACCGGCCGGAGCGCGTCGGCGCGGACGAGCGGGGCGGAGACGTTGTGCGCGGCCATCGCCAGGCGCACCTCGTCGATGTCCGAGCCGACGCACCGGTCGGCGACCAGCGCCAGAGCGGCCAGGTCGACACCGACCGAACACGTCACGTCGTGCACGTCCCGGCCCGCGAACCGCGCCGCCCGGTGGGTCGCCACCGGCGTGGGGGTCGCCTGCTGCAACGCGGCGTCCGTGAACAGCCACCGCGCCGGAGCGTCCACCTTGGACACCGCGCGGCGGCGCAGCAGCACCGTTTCCAGCACCGGGGCCGCGCGGTCGCCGACCAGGCGGCGGGCCTCGGCCACGTCCTTCAGGTAGCCGGCCCGCGTCAGCGGCAGCGCGTCGACCGCGTCGACGGCCCCGGCCCCGGCCGCCGAGCGCAGGAACCGCACGTCGGCCGGGGTGAACTCATAGCTCAGGGCTTCGTCCCGGTGATCAGCACGTTGTAGAAGAGGTTCCGCGGCGCGAGCCTGCGCAGCACGTTCTCGTCCAGCCAGGACAGCCGCAGCCACGCCTTGTACGCGAACAGCCGCCACCCGAGCGTCAGCCTCTCCTGCGGCACCGCGGCCTCGAACGTCCGCACCGGCCAGCCGAACAGCGCCGCGGCCAGCTCCTCGGTGTGCGCGTGCACCTGCGCAGCGCCCGCGCCCCGCGCCAGCTCCTCCAACTCGGTCGGGTCGAACGTGTGCAGGTCGACGATCGCCTCCAGGGCCGCCGCCCGGGAGGACTCGTCCAGCTCGGACTGCGGCCGCCGCCAGCCCGACAGTGCCGGCAGCTTCGTGACGTTCGTCGTCAGCCACCACGTGAACTGGCCGAGCTTGCGGGCGTAGGTGTCGCCGATCTTCGTCGGCTCACCGGCGAACACGAACCGCCCGCCCGGCTTGAGCACCCGCAGCACCTCGCGGAACGCGGCCGGCACGTCCGGGATGTGGTGCAGCACCGCATGCCCGATCACCAGGTCGAAGCTGTTGTCGTCGTACGGGATCCGCTCGGCGTCGGCGACCCGGCCGTCCACGTCCAGCCCGAGGTTGGCGGCGTTGCGCAACGCCACCTGGACCATGCCGGGCGACAGGTCGGTGACCGAGCCCTTCTTGATCACCCCGCCGGACATGAGGTTCAGCAGGAAGAAACCGGTGCCGCTGCCCAGCTCCATCGCGTGCTCGTACGGCCAGTCCTCGTCGCCCGCGACCGCGCGGAAGCGTCCGGTGGCGTAGTCGATGCAGCGCTCGTCGTAGGAGATCGACCACTTCTCGTCGTAGGTGTCGGCCTCCCAGTCGTGGTAGAGCACGTTCGCGAGCTTGGGGTCCGAACGGGCCGCCTCGACCTCCTCGGCCGTCGCGTGGGGGTTCGGTGCCGGATCACTTGCCACTGAAGTTCGCCTTTCCCGGCCCGTTCTCGATGAACGACCGCATGCCCGTCTTCTGGTCCTCGGTGGCGAACAACGCCGTGAACACCTGGCTCTCCAGCCGCAGCCCGCTGTGCAGGTCGCCGTCGAGACCGCCGTCGATGGCCGTCTTCGCGGCGGCGATGGCGACCGCGGCGGCGCCGGTGAACCTGGCCGCCCACCTCCTGGCGGCCTCGTACACCTCGTCCGGCGCGACGACCTCGTCGACCAGCCCGATCCGCAGGGCCTCGCTCGCGTCGACGAAGCGTCCCGTGTAGACGATGTCCTTGGCCCTGCTCGGCCCGACGAGCCGCGGGAGCCGCTGCGTGCCGCCCGCGCCCGGGATGATGCCGAGCAGGATCTCCGGCTGGCCGACCTTCGCGTTGTCACCGGCCACCCGCCGGTCGCAGCACAGGGCCAGTTCGAGCCCGCCGCCGAGCGCGTAGCCCGTGATGGCCGCGACGGTCGGCTTCGGG
>NZ_DASQCC010000171.1:0-26310 GCF_035634895.1 Actinophytocola sp.
GGAGCAGGGTGCGGACACGTTCATCGAGTGGTGGCACAAGGCTGATCGTGGTGAGTTGGAGCCGTTCGTGCTCGTGGTGGAGGGTTCGATCCCGAACGAGGCGATCAAGAAGGAAGGGTACTGGTGTGGGTTCGGGAACAATCCCGACACCGGCCAGCCCATGACGACCAGCGAATGGCTCGACCGGCTCGCGCCGAAGGCCCTCCTCGTGCTGGCCGTGGGCACCTGCGCGACCTACGGTGGCATCCACGCGATGGCCGGGAACCCGACCGGCGCGATGGGTGTGCCCGACTATCTCGGCTGGGACTGGAAGTCGAAGGCCGGCATCCCGATCGTGTGCGTGCCCGGCTGCCCGATCCATCCGGACAACCTGTCGGAGACGATTCTCTACCTGCTCTACCAGGCCGCGGGGCAGGCGCCGATGATTCCGCTGGACGACCAGCTGCGCCCGACGTGGCTGTTCGGCGCGACCGTGCACGAGGGCTGCGACCGTGGCGGGTACTACGAGCAGGGGCAGTTCGCGAAGGAGTACGGCTCGCCGAAGTGCCTGGTGAAACTGGGTTGCTGGGGCCCGGTCGTCAAGTGCAACGTGCCCAAGCGCGGGTGGATCAACGGGGTCGGCGGCTGCCCGAACGTGGGCGGCATCTGCATCGGCTGCACGATGCCCGGCTTCCCGGACCAGTTCATGCCCTTCATGGACGCGCCACCCGGGTCCCGGGTCTCCTCGACCGGCAGCAAGATCTACGGCGGCGTGATGAGGAACCTGCGCAAGATCACCGAGCGCAAGGCCGACCGCGAGCCGAAGTGGCGGACGAAGGGCCGCGAGCTGACCACCGGGTACCGCGCGGACTGGTGACCGGGAACCGGTGGCGCTGATGGCTGCGACGGATCCGATGGACCGCGCCCGCGAGGTCGCGGACGCGGTCCTGTACGAGGGTTACCTGCTGTACCCGTACCGCGCGTCGGCGACCAAGAACCAGGTGCGCTGGCAGTGGGGCATGCTGATGCCGCCCGTCTTCGCCGGTACCGGCACGGGCGAGCACGCGTGGTCGCGCACCGAGCTGCTCGCCGAGCCCGCCACGGACGCGACGCTGCACGTCCGGGCCAGGTTCCTCCAGCTGCAGCGCCGCATCGTCGAGGTGGGGCCGGACCTGCGGCCGGTGCCGTCGGTGACCGTGGACGGCGTGGAGCACACGACCTGGGACGAGGCCGTCGAGCGGGAGGTCGACGCGGTCCTCGGCATGACCGACCTCCTGGCCGGCGAGACCACGGTGCCGTTCGACGTGCCGGGGGGCGTGGCGCACGAGCCGTTCGACGGCGGCCGCGTCACCCGCCGGCGCGAGCCGCTGGCGGGGGAGATCCGCCTGCGTGCCACCGCGTTGCCGGGCCCGTTCGGCGGCGTGCGGCTGAGTCTCCTGCTGGCCAACCGGTCCACGGCGGCGGCGGAGCACCGCGAGGTGGCCCTGCGGCACGCGCTGATCGCGACGCACACGCTGATGTCGTTGTCCGGCGGGCACTTCCTGTCCGCGACGGACCCACCCGAGTGGGCGTCACGGGCGACCGCCGAGTGCCGGAGCGAACGCGCGTGGCCCGTGCTGGTCGGCGACGCCGTGCTGTGCACGCCGATCATCCTGGCCGACCAGCCCGAGATCGCGGCCGAGAGTGCCGGGAACCTGTTCGACGGCACGGAGATCGACGAGATCCTGACCCTGCGCACGATGACATTGACCGACGAGGAGAAGCGCCAGGCCCGCGCCACCGACCCGCGTGCGGCCGACCTGATCGACCGTGTGGACACCCTGCCACCAGAGCTGCTCGACCGCCTGCACGGCACGATCCGGTACGTCCGCAAGATCACCGGCGAGCAGTCCACCCCGTGGTGGGACCCCGGTGCGGACGAGTCGGTGTCCCCGGAGACCGACACCGTCAGCATCAACGGCGTGGCGGTCGGCAAGGGCTCACGCGTACTGCTGAAGCCGGGCCGCCGGGCCGACGCGCACGACATGTTCCTGGTCAACCGGACCGCGGTCGTGCAGGCCGTCCTGTGCGACGTCGACGACCAGTGGCACCTGGCGGTCACGGTCGAGGACGACGCGGGCGCCGATCTCTACGCCGCGCACGGCCGGTACCGCTACTTCGGCACCGACGAGGTGGAGCCGCTATGACCGTGCTGGTGGCCGGGGTCGGCAACATCTTCCTCGGCGACGACGGTTTCGGCGTCGCGGTCGCCCACCAGCTGTCCACTGTGGAGCTACCCCCACACGTCCGGGTGGTCGACTACGGCGTGCGCGGCATGCACCTGGCCTACGACCTGGCGGGCAGCACGCCGGACCTGACGATCATCGTGGACGCCACCGCGCGGGGCGACCCGCCCGGCACCGTGCACGTCATCGACCTCGCGCTGCCGTCCGCGGTGGACGACTCGACGCTCGTCGACGCGCACGGGATGCAGCCCGACGTCGTGCTCGGGCTCGTGCGGCTGCTCGGCGCCGACCCCGGCCGGGTGCTGCTGGTCGGCTGCGAGCCCGCGGACCTGGCGGAACGCATGGGCCTGAGCCCGGCAGTCGAGAACGCCGTCGATCTGGCGGCCCACGTCGTGACCAACCTGGTCGAGAAGTACCCCTTCGCGTCGGACGAGGAGCTGACATGTGCCTTGGCATCCCTGGGGAAGTGATCGAGATCCTGGCCGACCGCGCGGACCTGGCCCGCGTGGACGTGAGCGGGGTCAAACGGGCGATCAACATCGGGCTGCTGTCCGAGGAGTCGGTCGAACCGGGTGACTGGGTGCTGATTCACGTCGGCTTCGCACTGTCCAAGATCGACGAGGACGAGGCGAAGGCGGCCATGGAGTTCCTCGAGAGCATCGGGAAGGCCTACGAGGACGAGATCGCGGCGTTGCGGGATTCCGAGATCCTCTAGGAGGGACACATGCGGTTCGTCGACGAGTTCCGCGACGCGGACAAGGCTCGTGCGCTGTCCGCCAAGATCGCCGGGCTGTGCGAGCCGGGTCGCGAGTACAAGTTCATGGAGGTGTGCGGCGGTCACACCCACACCATCTACAAACACGGCCTCGAGGACTACCTGCCCGAGAACATCACGCTGGTCCACGGCCCGGGCTGTCCCGTGTGCGTCATCCCCATGGGCCGCATCGACGACTCGATACACATCGCGCGCCGCCCCGGCGTGCTGATGACCTCGTTCGGCGACATGATGCGTGTTCCCGGGAGCGGCGGGAACTTCTTCGACTCCAACGCCGAGGGCACCAACATCCGCATGGTGTACTCGCCGCTGGACTCGCTGAAGGTCGCCAGGCAGAACCCGGACATGCACGTGGTCTTCATGGCCATCGGCTTCGAGACCACCGCCCCCTCCACCGCGATGACCCTGCTGCGCGCGGAGAAGGAGGGCATCGAGAACTTCTCCGTGTTCTGCAACCACATCACGATCATCCCGGCCATCAAGGCGATCCTGGACTCCCCGGACCTGCGGCTGGACGGGTTCATCGGCCCCGGCCACGTGTCCACCGTGATCGGTTGCCGGCCGTACGAGTTCATCGCCCGCGACTACGGCAAGCCGATCGTGGTGGCCGGCTTCGAGCCGCTGGACATCCTGCAGTCGATCTACATGCTCATGCTGCAGCTCACCGAAGGCCGCTCGGAGGTCGAGAACCAGTACTCCCGGGTGGTGCCGTGGGACGGGAACCTCACCGCGCTGCGGGTGATCGCCGAGACCATGGAGCTGCGGCCGTACTTCGAGTGGCGCGGTCTGGGTTTCATCTCGCACTCCGCGCTGCGGCTGCGGGAGAAGTACGCGAGGTTCGACGCCGAGCTGAAGTTCGAGGTGCCGGGCGTGCGGGTGGCCGACCCCAAGGCGTGCCAGTGCGGCGAGGTGCTCAAGGGCGTGCTGAAACCGTGGGAGTGCAAGGTGTTCGGCACCGCGTGCACACCGGAGACACCGATCGGCACCTGCATGGTGTCACCCGAGGGCGCGTGCGCGGCCTACTACAACTTCGGCCGGTTCACGAGGACCCGGGTACGGGAGGCTAGCCTGTCATGAGCGCAGCCTGCGGAGTCTGCCCGCACGAATGGGACTTTCGTACGGGCTCAGGGAGCAGAATCGGCGGCCCGTTCGTTGCCATGGAGGTAGCGTCGGGCAGGGCGGGCGAGGGTCCGTCATGAGCGCGTCGGTGTCCTCTCGCGAGCAACAGGTCCTCGACCGCATCGAGCGGGCCCGCAACCGGCGCGCGAAGGTCAAGGAAGAGCGGATCACCCTGTCCCACGGCTCGGGTGGCAAGGCGACGCAGACGCTGATCGAGGCGATCTTCCTCGACGCGTTCCGCAACCCGCTGCTCGCGCCGCTCGACGACGCCGCGGCGTTCACCGTGGACGGTGCCCGGCTGGCGCTGACCACCGACTCGTTCGTGGTGTCGCCGCTGTTCTTCCCCGGCGGCGACATCGGGGACCTGGCGGTGAACGGCACGGTCAACGACCTGGCGGTGTCGGGCGCGCGCCCGCTGTACCTGACCGCGGGGTTCATCCTCGAGGAGGGCTTCCCGGTCGCCGACCTGAGCCGGATCGTCGACTCGATGCGGGTCGCCGCGGATGCCGCCGGCGTCGCGATCGTGACCGGTGACACCAAGGTCGTGCAGCGGGGCAAGGCCGACGGCTGCTACATCAACACGGCCGGCATCGGCGTGCGGCCGGACTCGGTGGAGCTGGGCATGTCCACGGTCCGCCCCGGCGACGCGGTGCTGGTCTCGGGCCCGATCGGCGAGCACGGCGTGACCGTCATGCTGGCCCGCGGCGAGCTGGACATCGAGGCCGACCTGGTGTCCGACACCGCGCCCGTGCACGGGCTGGTGGCGGACCTGCTCGCGGCGACGCCCGGCGTGCGGGCCATGCGGGACGCCACCCGCGGCGGGGTGGCCACGATCCTCAACGAGGTGGCGCGGGCCGCGGACGTCGCCGTCGTGGTCGACGAGGGTGCCGTGCCGGTCGGCGCCGAGGTGCGGGGCGCGTCGGAGCTGCTGGGCATCGACCCCCTGTACGTGGCGTGCGAGGGCCGCATCGTGGTCGTCGTGGACGGTGGTGAGGCGGACGTGGCGCTGGCGGCGATGCGGGCGCATCCGCTCGGCCGGGAGGCCGCGGTCATCGGGCGCGTGCGCGCCGATCCGCCGGGGCTGGTGCTGCTCAACACCGTGTTCGGCGGGACGCGCATCTGCGACCTGCTGGTGGGCGACCCGCTGCCGAGGATCTGCTGATGCACGAGCTGTCGGTGGCGCAGGGGGTCGTGGACGAGATCCTCGGCAAGCTCGGTGACGTGCCGGTGACGAAGGTCCGGCTCGCGATCGGCCGACGGTCCGGGGTGTTCGTCGACTCGATCCGGTTCTGTTTCGACCTGGTCGTCGAGGACACCTCGCTGGCCGGCGCGGAGCTGGTGGTCGACGAGCCGCCCGGCAACGACCTGCGCATAGTCTCGGTGGAGGTGGTCAGGACATGTGCGGCACCTGCGGCTGCGGCGACGACACCAGGGTGAACGGCCACGGCCACGAGGGTCGCCTGGTCGTGCTCGAGCAGAAGGTGTTGGCCCGCAACGACCACGTGGCGGAGCACAACCGGGAGTGGTTGTCGGCGCGGGACATCGTCGCGGTGAACCTGATGAGCTCGCCGGGCTCGGGCAAGACGACGCTGCTGGAACGGACCATCCGCGAGCTGGGTGGTGCGGTGTCTGTGGTGGAGGGCGACCAGGAGACCGAGTTCGACGCCGAGCGGATCAGGGCCACCGGCGCCCCGGTGGTCCAGGTGAACACCGGCGCGGGCTGCCACCTGGACGCGGACATGCTGGCGCGTGCGTTGCACTCGCTCGACCCCGCGCCCGGCTCGGTCCTGTTCGTGGAGAACGTGGGCAACCTGGTGTGTCCCGCCCTGTTCGACCTGGGGGAGCGGCACCGGGTGGTCGTCATGTCGGTGACCGAGGGAGCCGACAAGCCGCTCAAGTACCCGCACATGTTCAGCACCGCGGACGTCGTGCTGCTGAACAAGACGGACCTGCTGCCCTATGTGGACTTCGACACCGCCCGGTTCACGGATTCGTTGAATCGGGTAAACGAGCACGCCGGTGTGATCAGTGTTTCGGCCACTCGTGGCGACGGTATCCGCGATTGGTACACCTGGCTTCGCCAGGCCGGCCATGATCGGAGTGTCTCGACATGAGCAAGGAACAAGAGGGACATCACGGCTGGGCGCCCGATGTGGGGAAGGGCGGCAGCGAACGCGCGACCGAGGCGAACAAGAAGGCGTTCGGCACACCGTCCAAGGAGACCGGGGAGGGTCGCGTGGTCTCCGACGAGGAACACGCCGGCGTCCTGACTTGGCTCAAATTAGTGCGCACCGCGGTCGTGGATGCGGGTGAGGGCATCGCGGAGGTCGTCGGGTAGCGGGTCGACGGCGGTGAGGGTGTGCTCGCCGGCCTGGATGTTGATGGTGCGGTAGCGACGGGTGGTGCGCACGAACTTCTTGATCGACCAGCCGGTGGTCTGCTCGATCCACCTGCTGACGGCCAGGGCGGCGAACACGACCGTCAGGTGCGCGTCGATCGACTCGCGCTTGTGGTGGTAGATCGGCCGCGCACGTAGGTCGTGTTTAGACATTCGGAACGACTTCTCGATGTGGAACAGTCGGTGGTAGGCGTCGATCACGAACTCGGCGGTGACGTCCGGGAGGTTGGTGACGTAGCCTTTGAGGCCGGCAAGGGCGCGTGCCTTGGCTTCCAGGGTCCGGTTGACACTCTTGGTGGCGCCGGTGAGCTGGATGAACCGGTTGCGTTTGACCGCGGTCTTGCCGGCGACGGCCTGCTCGGCCTTGGCGACCTGTTCGTCGATGCCGTGCAGGGTGCGCCGAGCCCGGTCCGCCCGGTACTGGTAGTAGATGATCTGGTCGCGGCGCTGGTCCTTGGGGCCGGCAGGCCAGGGCTGGGTGAAGATGTGCCCGTCGGGGATCTGCTCATCCGGGTGCTCGTGGCGCCACGCCTGGACCACGTACGGCACGTCGGGTATCCGCGCGCCGAGGATGAACGACAACCCCGCGGCCTCGATGGCCTGCTGGTTGGCCGCAGAGATCATGCCAGCGTCGGCCACGACCGTGACATCAGCCAGCTGGTGGGCATCCATGAACGCACGGATGGTCGGCAGCATCGTAGTGGTCTCGCCCCGGTTGCCCTCGAACGCGCTAACCATCAACGGAAACCCGCTTGCGTCGGTGAGCAGCCCGATCGTGATCTGCGGCTCCAGGCGGCGTTCTTTGGAGAACCCGGGCTCACGGAACCCGTCCCCGGCATCGGTCTCGAAGTACAAGGTGGACACATCGTAGAGAACCAGTGACGCCGGCCCCAGATCAGCGGTGCGGGCGCACGCCGCGGCCAACTTCTGCCGCCAGGACTCTTTCGCGAACGTGGGCAGACGCCGCTTGAGGGTCGCGTACGCCGGCGGGTCGAAACCTGCCTCCTCGACCACCCGCAGACTGTCCAGCTTGCTGGTCGGCTCGACGATCCGTGCCAGCACCAGTAATCGGAACACCTCGTCACCACCAGCGGCCTCCTCGAACCCCAACAGCTGGTAGGCGTGGCCGAGCGCGTCCCACAGGTACCCCATCCGCGACGACGTGATCGCAAGCGGCCCACCACCAGCACCACTGCCGGCCTGCAACGCCGCGAAGTCCGGGCCAAAGTCGAGCTCGGGCTGCCCCACAGCCAGACGCTGCCTCGCCACCGCCTTGAGCGCATCCAACGCCGCATCGTCATGCGCCGAGCCGATGTGCTCGATGTCCCGCGACCCGCGACGCGAGGAGTGCACGATCTGCACCGCCCTGGCCCCCGACGCCGTCTTCACCGTGCGCACATACGCCACGAGAGACAGCCTAGAACCGGCCGCTTAGTGCGCAGATTTTCGCCGTTCACACGACGAAACCGCAGCTCAACAGCCAGCACCCTACCCAAGATCAGCGATCTTGAACCAAAGTCAGGTAAGGTGACGGAATGGTCATGCGGGTGGCGGTTCCCGTGCTGCCGTGCCGAGATGTGCAGGCAGCGCGGTCGTACTTCACGGACGCGCTCGGATTCGACACCATATTCACCTGGGAGACCCCACCTAGCTACGCGGCCGTGATCCGCGACACCGCCGAGTTCCACCTGTACGCCGAAAGCAGCGTCGGCCCGGCCAGGGTGACGGTTGTCGTCGACGACGTCGATTCCTGCCACGACGAGCTGCGCGCCCGCGGCGCCGACATCGTCGAGCCACCGGCTGACCGGCCCTACGGGATGCGCGACTTCAACGTACGGACACCCGATGGGCACTTGTTGATCTTTAGCCAGCCGCTTACCGAGTACGGGTGACCATCAGCGGACCAGCCGGAAGAATGACCGGACCTCGTCGACGAACAACGCCGGCTGCTCGAACGCCGCGAAGTGGCCGCCCTTGCCGGGCTCGTTCCAGTACCGGATGTTCGGGAACCGGCGCTCCGCCCACCGCCGAGACGGGCGCTGCAGCTCCTTGGGGAAGACCGAACAGCCGGTGGGTACGGTCACGGCGCGCCGGCCGACCCGGAGATCCATTCGTTGACCTGCCGGAGGCTTTCCCAGTACAGCCGGGCGGATGAGGCACCGGTGCCGGGCAGCCAGTAGAGCATCAGGTTGTCGAGCAGCTCATCCCGGGTAATAACCCGATGCAGGTCGCCACCGGAGTCGGTCCACGACCAGAACTTCTCGACGATCCAGGCGCAGAGGGCGGCCGGCGAGTCGACCAGCCCGTAGCCGACCGTCTGCGGCCGGGTCGACTGCTGCGCCGAGTATCCGGAGCCCCATTCGTCCGCCTCCCGCAGTGTCGCGAGCGCCGCCCGCTCGGCACCGGTGAGGTCGTCCAACGTGGCCGGATCGGGCGGTGCGAGCGGCGGCATGAGATGGATGCCGGCGACCCGATCGGGTTGCCGTTGACCGATGCTCGTGGCGATGCTAGTGCCCCAGTCGCTGCCCTGGGCGCCGAACCGCCGGTAGCCGAGCCGGGCCATCAGCTCGCACCACGCGTCGGATATCCGCTCGATCCCCCACCCCGGCGCGGCCGGCTTGTCGCTGAAGCCGTAACCGGGAAGCGATGGGCAGACCCCTAGAACCGGCCGCCTAGTGCGCAGATTTTCGCCGTTCACACGACGAAACCGCAGCTCAACAGCCAGCACCCTACCCAAGATCAGCGATCTTGAGCCAAGTCAGGTCCAAGGAGACCGGGGAGGGTCGCGTGGTCTCCGACGAGGAACGCGCCGGCGTCTCCCCGACCGACACCGAGGCGCGGAGCGCGCACGGCGTCGGGGAAAGCACCAGGAAACGCGCCGAGGACTACGGCAAGGAAGGCGAGGAGGGCCGCGTCACCGAGGGTACGAAGGGCGAGTCGCAGCGCCCGTACGGGACCTCTCGCGAACCGTAGGCCGTCAGTTCGCCACCACCCGTACCCGGTGGCTGACGTCGTCGGAGAGGAACGCCGCCAGGCTCCGCCCCTCCTCGGCGACCGCCGTGCGGTCCACGGTGGACAACCGGTGCAACGGGGTGACGACCACCGTGTCCTGCCGGTCGACGGTCCAGGTCGCCGCGACCCGGCCGTCGACCAGCACGACACGCTCTCCGGCGACCGAGAGGCCGCGGTGGTCGTCGTCGATGATCCTGGTGCGGTCGTGGTAGCCGAGGATCGCGTTGTCGAACGCCGGCAGGAACCGCACCGGTGCCGGCGTGTCCGGGTCGGGTCGCGGTGCGTCGGGCAGGTCCAACAGCTCGCGACCTCGTTCGTCTCTGAATGAGACCAATTCCTCGCGGATCGCCGACACCGCGGCCGGGAGCCCGGTGAGGCCGGACCAGGCACGCAGGTCGGCCGTGGCCGCCGGCCCGTACGCGGCCAGGTACCGGCGCACCAGCGCCTGGCCGACCGGGTCGGCGGCGTCCGTGGCGGGTGGGTCGATCTCGCGCCCCAACCACGAGGAGAGCAGGACGTTGCGTACGCCGCCGGCCGTGCGCCACACCCCGCGCGGCGGCGACTGCGCCACCGGGACCAGCGCGGCGACCAGCAGCTCACCCAGCGGCCGGGATGCCGGCCACCGGTCGGCGAGCGTCCTGGTCAGCTCGGTCATCGTGCGGGGCTCGCCGTCGGCCATCACGGCCAGTCCCGCCGCGGCCAGCTGGTCGAGGTCGATCCCGTCGAGCTCGCGGCGGTAGGTGCCGAGCACCCGCTGGCGCAGCATCGAGTCGTGCCGGGCGCGCCAGGCCAGGACGTCGTCGGCGGTGAGCAGGTGGACGGTGCGGCGCATGAGGTGGGTCCGGACCACGCGCCGCCCGGTCAGCAGGTCCGACAGGGCCGCCGGCTCGAACGCCCGCACCCGCGACCAGAGCCCGACGAACGGCTCCTGCGGTTCCTGCGCCTGCAGGCCACAGAGATGCGCGACCGCGTCGAGCACCGGCCCGCCGGCGCGATCGAGGAGCAGCTGCCGGGCGAGCGTCGCACGGTTGAGCGCCCGGGTGTCCAGTACGGTCGTGCCGTGGCGCCCCGGGTTCCGTGCGGGCCGGTCCGACGCACGTATGTTCACGATGGTCCTCTCGGTGTTCGTCAGGGACCATGGTGGCAGAAATGGCGGTCAGGATACGTCCGCTACTCGCGCGGGCGTCCGATTCGACCGTTCGTCGTAACAGGCAGGTTCCGGTTCCCTTCGCTGCGTGATCGCGCGTAGGTTTCCTGCCGTGACTGTGGTTGCCGGGAGATACCGGCTGCTCGGCCGCCTTGGCCAGGGCGGGATGGGCGTGGTGTGGCGGGCATACGACGAGCTCCTGCGGCGGGACGTCGCCGTCAAGGAGCTCCATGTCCGGATCGGCGTCGACGGGGACTTCCAGTCCCGCCAGGTGTTGCGGGAGGCGCGGGCGGCCGCGCGCCTGCGGCATCCCGGCGTCGTCGCCGTGCACGACGTGGTGGTGGACGACGGCCGCCCGCTGATCGTGATGGAGCTGATCGACGGCCCCTCCCTCGCCCAGCTCATCCGCACGGACGGCCCGCTGCCGGAACAACGCGTCGCCGAGATCGGGGTCCGGGTCCTTGCCGCGCTGTCCGTGGCACACGAGCAGGGCGTCGTGCACCGCGACGTCAAGCCGGGCAACATCCTGCTCGACGGGGACCGGATCGTGCTCACCGACTTCGGCATCGCGGTCATGGCCAGTGACACCACCCTCACCACCTCGGTCCTCGGCTCGCCGGAGTACCTCGCGCCGGAACGCGTCAACGGCGAACCCGCCACCCCCGCCACCGACCTGTGGTCCCTCGGCGTCACGCTCTGCGCCGCCCTCCGCGGCGAGTCACCCTTCCAGCGCTCCGACACCCAGGCCACCCTCGCCGCGGTGCTCACCTACGCGCCGCCGCCCATCCCGCGCGCCCCGCGCCTCTGGCCGGTCCTCGACGCGATCCTCAGCAAGGACCCGGAACCACGGCCCACCGCCGCCCAGGCGGGTGCGATGCTCGCCGCCGTCGCCGGGATCCCGGCCGCCTCGGGCGAGGCCATCACCCTGCCGGTCGCCGACCCGGTCCCCGTCCGGGTGCCCGGGCCCACCAAGCGCAGGCAGATGGTCGCCCTCCTCGCGGTGGTCGGGGTCGTCGCGGCCGGTGGGGCCTGGTTCGTCCTGCGGTCCGACGGGGACCACGGCGGTGCCAGAAACCCCGCCACGTCAACCGTTCCCGCGCCACCCGGCTTCGTCGGGTTCCGCGGCGACGGGTTCACGATCGCGGTGCCGCGTGGCTGGTTCAAGGACGCGTCCGGCGGGAGCGACATCTTCTGGGTGAGCGACCCGCACGACAAGGCCACCGTGCTCGCGCACGTCGAGTGGTGGGGCGACGTCGAGCCCGGCGGCGCCCACGGCGTGCTGGACGGGTTCGAGAAAGGCGAGTTCACCATGGACTTCTACTCGAACTACCGGCGGATCACGCTCGACGAGAAGTCCGCCCCCGACGGCATGACCGCCGCCGAGCTGGAGGCGACCTACCACGTGAGCGACGACGGCGGGATCGACGTGCACGACCTGATGCACGCGGTCGTCACCGACGAGAGCACCTACATCCTCACCCTCTCCGCGCAGGGCGGCGACGCCGCGACGGCCGAGCGGCTCTGGCAGGAGAACGTCGACGAACTGACCAAGATCGGCGACAGCTTCCGTGTCACCTCGTGACGATGTCCTAGGCTTCCGCATCGTGCTGCGAGTCACCGTGGGGGGGACGGATCTGCCGACCGTGGTCGTCGGGTCCGGTGAGACGCTGCTCATCGGCCGCGCTCCGCAGGTTCCCGACGCCAGGCCTACCGCCCAGCTGCGGTTCAGCGCCTACCCGCTGCCGGACTGCACCCCGCACGTCTCCCGGATGCTCGGCGAGGTGATCGTCGGCGACGAGACCGTGCGGCTGCGCTGGCACGGTGGCAACGAGGCGCAGCTGTCCAGCATGCTCGACGCGCCGGCCGGCGCCCGGCGCGTGGTGCTGACCGAGGACATGTCCGTCCAGCTCGACGACGGCGAGAACCACCTGCTCGTCCTGCGGGGCAAGCAGGTCGGCAACACGCACGCCGACCGCCTGCTGATCGTCGAGGTGACGCGCACCGACACCGAGTCGACGCGACCGATCCCGCTGCCGGCACTGGTGGACCGCGACGCCGCGCCGACGAAGGACGCCCCGGGGCTGGTCCCGTACGGCCGCGAGTGGTTCGTCGCGCTCGCGCTGGCCGAGCCGTGGCTGACCGGCGCGGACGACTACCCTCGGCCGCCGACCAACCGGGAGATCTACGAGCGCGTGCTCGCCTGGCACGGCTACGCGTGGAACCTCGAACGGGCGCAACGGGTCGACGACGCGATCCGGCGCGTCGCCGGGGTCGCGTTCGGCCCGCACGACGACCCGTTCCGCGCCCCGCCCGGTCGCCAGGTGCGCAACGTCCGCTTCGCCGTCGGCCGGCGCGCGGCGGAGGTGCGGCTCGTCACGGCCGAGGACCTCTCCGCGGCGAACCACGCCGCCACCCGCCGGCGCAGAGGCGGACACTAGCTCACCGCGTCCCGGACCGCGTTGTAGACGTCGAGCAGTGCCGCGGTGACCGGGACCAGGCCGATCAGCACGAGGTACTCCAGGATGTCCAGCCACCGCGCACGGAACGGCGAGCTCGCGCCCCGCACCACCCTGCCCGCGTACACCACGCACAGCGCCCCCGCGACCCCGAGCGCGGTGGCGATCGTCAGCAGCCAGTCACTGTCCACAGTGGACGACAGACGGACCCCGAGCCCGGTCAGCACCACCAGCCCGACGGTCACCAGCGACACCCGCTGCGCCGCGGCCGCGTAGGACCGGGACCGCAGCAGCCACGCGGTCCCGACCAGGCCGGCCAGCACCGCCGACCACACCGTGCCGTCCCCGAGCACCACCACACAGCAGCCGGCCGCGGCGACACCGAGCGCGGTCACCAGCGCGCTCAGCAGGTCGGCCGCCGAGGACGTCGCGCCGAGGACCTCCGAGCCGAGCGCGGGCCGCTCGTCCGCGCGGAAGGCGTCCATGTCCACCGGCACGTCGGGCAGCGGCAGCCCGGCCATCCGCAGGGAGATCAGCGGCGCGAACGCGGTGAGCGCGGTCAGCACCGTCACCGCGACCGCCGCCGCGGCCACCGGCTCGGCGTCGAGCAGCGACACCGCGGCGGCCACCAGCGCGCCGGCACCCGACGCGACCGCGGCCGCGACGAACCACACGTGCCGGTGCACCACCACGGCGGCGAGCACCGCGTGCAACGTCACCGCGGCGAGCCCGACGGCGACCGGCTCCGCGTGGAACGACACCACGTGCGGCGGCAGTGTGGTGAGTCCCGCCGCGAGGGCGGCGGCGATGCCTGTGCCGGCGCACGAGCAGGCGGCGGGCACGTCCCGGTACGCCCGCGCCAGCGCGGCGCCGGTCAGCAGCAGCGCCACGGCGAGCACGCCGGTGTGGACCGGCGCCCGCGCCCCGCCGGACAGCGCCGCGAGCAGGAATGCCGTCACACCCGTGAAGAGCAGCGCGGCCGACGCCAGCCCGAGCCGCCGGCCGACGGTCGGCCGCCACGCGCCCCGCCTGGTCCGCGCGGCGCTCGCGATCGCGTCCACGACGTCGTCGAACAGCAGCGGCGTGGCCGGACCGGCGTGCGCGGTGAGGTGCAGGATCTCGCCGTCGGCGAGCGCGGCCGCGGCGACGGTCAGCCCGGGCGGCAGCGGTGGCCCGCCGACACGGGACAGCGACCAGCCCGTGGCGTCCGGCGCGGTCCGCACCGGGGCACCCGAGAGCCGGACCAGCTGCGGCACCAGCTCGGCGAGCGTGCACTGCACCGGCAGCGCCACGTCCATCCTGGCTCGCGGCGCCACGACGGTGACCCGGCGCAACCCGGACGCCGACACCACGGTCGGCACGGTCAACGACATCCTCGCGATCCCTCTACTCGGTGCTGGGGACTGACCCTTGTTCGCGGTGCGAGCACCCGCACCTTCGCCGCGACACGACCGTCACTCACCGAACCCGGGGAGGCGGACCGGTCAGGCGTTCCCCGATGTCCAGGATCGGGGCGAACCGCGCCTCGGTGGCCCTGGCCAGGCGGCGCTGGGCATCCCTGACCGCCTCGACCACCAGGCCGCCGACGTCGTGGGCGTCGTAGCGGCGCAGCGCGTCCGGGTCGATCGTCACCTCGGTGAGCTCACCGGTGCCACGCATGGTCGCGACGACCTCGTGCCCGCGGGAGCGGCCCTGCACCGTCATCGCCTCGATCGCCAACCTGGCCTGCTCGACGTCGTCCTGCTGGCGGGCCAGCTGTGCCACCATGTCCGCGACCTCGGGGTCGGTCCAACCCGCTGTGTCCACAGTGGACCTCCTCATGCGGCGTTGCCGGTCTGGCCGAACAGCGACGACAGCGTGTTGGACAGCGACTTCATCGTCGAGTCGGCCGCCTGCTGCGCGCCGTTCCTGGCCTGCTTCGCCTGGCTGAACGCGCTCATGATCGCCGCGGCGATCATGGCGATCTTCAGCGCGATCATGCTGGGCGGGTGGTTCGGCAGCGCCTTGGCCGCCTGGATGGCCTGCTGCATCTGCTGGATGATCTGCTGCATCTGCTGCCCGAAGTCCTGCTTGGTCTGCTCGTTCTGGCTCTTCGCGCGCTCCAGCGCCTGCGCGGACTGCTGGAGGCGCTGGTTCTCCTGGTCGAGCTCGCGCTTGAGGATGTCCACCAGCTCCTTGGTCAGCCGCGTGGTGGTGTCGTTGCACGACTGGTACGCGTTGCCCTGCCAGTTCTGGCCGAGGCCGTTCACGATCTGGTTCGTCGACGAGGCGGTGTCGCCGACCTCGCTCGCGCACCGCGCGCACTCGTCCGCCTTCGCCCGCAGCTCGGCCGGGTCGCCGGTCACCTTCCTGATCGCCTCGTCCAGGTACTGGTTGCCGTCGTCCCGGACGTTGATCACGATCACCGCTCGTTCTTCGCCGAAGCTCATCCCCACACCTCCGTTCCCGGCGAGCGTATGGCGGCGGCACCGGCGGCGCGGACGGCAAAAATACCCACCCGCGAACGGCAGGCCCGTGGGCATGATGCGGTCATGGCCCGACCCCGCCCGCACGCGCCGGAGCCACCGGCGGGCGAGATCACGCTGGAGTCCCCACCGGGCCTGGTGCGGGGCAACCCGCAGGCGATGATGCACCTGCTGTTCATGGTGCCGATGATGCTCGGCATGGGCGGCATGTCGTTCGTCTACATCGGACGCAACGGCGGGGTGATGACCTACCTGTTCGGCGGGCTGTTCCTGCTCGTCATGATCGGCATGGTCACGATGGCGCTCGCCGGCGGCCGGCACGCGACGAAGGCCAGGATCAACGAGGAGCGGCGGGACTACCAGCGCTATCTCGCCGGCCTGCGCAAGCAGGTCTACGACGTCGCCGAACGCCAGCGGCTCGCCACCGGCTTCGCCCAGCCGGCCCCCGCCGACCTGTGGGCGTTCGCCGGCGGCCACGAGGCGTGGGAGCGGCGGCGCTCCGACGCCGTGTTCGGGCAGGTCCGGATCGGCAGCGGTCCCCAGCGGCTCGCCACCCCGCTGCGCCCGCCGCACACCGCGCCGCTCGAGGACCTGGACCCGGTTTCGGCGACGTCGCTGCGGCACTTCATCCGCGCGTACTCGACCGTGCCGGGCCTGCCCGTCGCCATCTCCCTGCGTGCCTTCGCCCGCATCGGCGTCAGCGGCCCCCGTGACCCCGTGCTCGACCTGGTGCGGGCCATGCTCGCGCAGGCGGCGACCTTCCACGCGGCCACCGACCTGCGCATCGGGCTGTGCGTCGCGCAGGACCGGACCGCGGACTGGGAGTGGCTGAAGTGGCTGCCGCACGCTGCCCACGCGAGCGACACCGACGCGGTCGGCCCGGTCCGTCTGGTGGCGAGCGACCTGGACGCGCTGGCGGAGCTGTTCGACAGCGAACTGGGCACGAACCTGGCCGGCCGCCCGCCGTTCACCCGGCAGGGCGGCATGGGTTTCGACGCGCCCCACCTCGTGGTCGTGGTCGATGGCGGCCGCACCCACGGCTCCACCCGGGTCCCGGCCGGGACGGGACTGCACGGCGTGACGATCGTCGACGTCACGACGTCCGCGCCGGCGGAACCGGCGCCGAACGGGTTGTTCCTGCACCTGGACCAGGGCCGGCTGGGCATGCTCGTGGAGTCCGGCGACACCGCCCGGCTCGGCTTCCTCGGCACCCCGGACGTGCTGGACACCATCGGGGCCGAGGCCGTCGCGCGAGGACTCGCACCCCGGTTCCGCAGCGCGGGCCCGGCCCCGGAAAATCCGCTGGCCAGCACGTTCGGCCTGCCCGGCCTACTCGGGCTCGGCGACCCGCGCGACACCGACCCGGCCATCACCTGGCGCCCCCGCTCCGCACGCGAACGCCTGCGCGTCCCGCTCGGCCTCGACCCGCACGGCCAGCCGATGGAGCTGGACCTGAAGGAGTCGGCCGAGAACGGCATGGGCCCACACGGTCTGGTTATCGGCGCCACCGGCTCCGGCAAGAGCGAGCTGCTGCGCACCCTCGTCACCGGCCTGGCGGTGACCCACTCGTCGGAGACGCTCAACCTCGCGCTCATCGACTTCAAGGGCGGCGCGACGTTCGCCGGGATGACCGACCTGCCACACACGTGCGCGGTGATCACCAACCTGTCCGAGGAGCTGCCGCTGGTCGACCGCATGGGCGACGCGCTCAACGGCGAGCTGGTCCGGCGCCAGGAACTGTTGCGGGCCGCGGGAAACTACGCCTCGGTCCGCGACTACGAGCGCGCTCGCGCGGCCGGCGCGGACCTGGCGCCGGTCCCCGCCCTGTTGGTGATCATCGACGAGTTCAGCGAGCTGCTGTCCGCCCGCCCGGAGTTCATCGACCTGTTCGTCCAGATCGGACGGCTGGGCCGCAGTCTCGCGGTGCACCTCCTGCTGGCGTCGCAGCGCCTGGAGGAGGGCCGGCTGCGCGGGCTGGAGGCACACCTGTCCTACCGGATCGCGCTGCGTACGTTCTCCGCGTCGGAAAGCCGGGCCGTCCTGGGGGTACAGGACGCGTACCAGCTCCCGGCCGTGCCGGGCTCCGCGTACCTCAAGACGGACACGGACACGTTGCTGCGGTTGAAGACCGCGTACGTCTCCGGTGAGCTGCCCCCACGTGCCAACGGCGACGACACGGTCGTCTCACCCGGCAGCGAGGTGCTGTCGTTCACGCTCGCGCCGGCGCCGGCGCCGGTGCCGCCCCGACCCGTCGCGATCGCGGTGTCCGGCGACCCGCGAAAGGGCACCGGCGAGACGATCATGGGTGCGATGCTGGGCGCCCTCATCGGCAAGGGCCCGGCCGCACACCAGATCTGGCTGCCGCCGCTGGCCGAGCCGCCGACACTGGACCAGCTGCTGCCCCCGCTCGCCGTGGACCCGCGGCGTGGCCTGTGCCCGGCGGGGTGGGCGGGCAACGGGAAGCTCGTGGTGCCGGCGGCCATGGTGGACAAGCCGTTCGAGCAACGCCGCGACCCGTTGTGGCTGGACCTCACGGCCGCGGCCGGGAACGTGCTGCTCATCGGCGCGCCCCAGAGCGGCAAGAGCACGTTCCTGCGTGCGCTGATCAGCTCGCTGGCGCTGACCCACACGCCCGCGGAGGTGCAGTTCTTCCTGCTGGACATGGGTGGCGGCGCGCTCGGCCAGGTCGCGGAGCTGCCACACGTGAGCGGTCACGCCGTGCGCAGCGACGTCGAGAGCTGCCGGCGGATCGTCGCTGAGGTGGCGAGCCTGCTCACCGCGCGGGAGCTGCTGTTCGCGCAGGCCCGCATCGACTCGGTGGCCGCGTTCCGCCAGCGCAGGGCCGGCATCAGGGAGGACCCCGAGGGCGGCCGCGAGTTCGGCGACGTGTTCCTGGTGATCGACGACTGGGCCGTGGTCCGCCAGGAGTTCGACTATCTCGAGCCCACGATCATCCGCCTGGCCCAGCGCGGTCTGGGTTTCGGCATCCACGTGGTCGCGTCGACGACGTGGTGGCTGAACATGGGCACCCCGCTGCGCGACAGCCTGGGCACCCGGGTCGAGCTGCGCCTCGGCGACCCCGGCGACTCCATGATCGACCGCAGGGCCGCGCAGAACGTCCCGGCCAGCAGGCCCGGCCGCGGCATCAACCAGGAGAAGCTGCACATCCTGGGCGCACTGCCCAGAGTGGACGGTGACCAGCGCGTGGACACCCAGGGCGCCGGCACGAAGGACATGGTGTCCCGGATCAACGCCGCATGGCAGGGCCCGCCGGCGCCCCCGCTGCGCCTCCTGCCCCGCACGGTGCCACTGGAAAGCCTCGGCGGGACGACCGGAATCCCACTGGGCCTGGCGGAGACGGACCTGAAGCCGGTCGCGCTGGACTTCGCCAACGAGCCGCACTTCCTGGCGTTCGCCGACGTGGAGTCCGGGAAGACCGCGCTGCTGCGGGCGATCGCGAAGGGCGTGACCGAACGGTTCACGCCGGCGCAGGCGCGGGTGATCCTCGTGGACTACCGCCGCGGCCTGCTGGGCGCGGTGGGGGAGGAGCACCTGCTCGGCTACGCCGGCTCGGAACCGGTCCTGACCGACCTGGTGGCCCAGGTGGCGACGGCGATGCGGGAGAGGCTGCCCGGCCCGAACGTCACCCCGGAGCAGCTGCGGCGGAGAAACTGGTGGCGGGGCAGGGAGTTGTACCTGCTCGTCGACGACTACGAGCTGGTCGCCGCGCCGGGCAGGCTGGTCCACCCGTTCGCCCCGCTGCTGGAGTTCCTGCCGCACGCCAGGGACATCGGCCTGCACCTGATCGTCACCCGCGGTGTGGGCGGCGCGGCACGGGGAATGTTCGACCCGGTGATCCAACGCCTCCGCGAGCTGGGGTCCCCGGGCCTGGTCATGTCCGGCACCCGCGACGAGGGCGTCCTGCTGGGCGACGTCCGTCCCAGCCCCCAACCACCCGGCCGCGGCACCCTTATCCGCCGCCGCGGCACCCCGGTCATGATCCAGGTGGCCTGGACACCCCCCACTGAGTAAGCCGGTTTTGCACACAAGGCCTGCACCCGACCAGGAGTGACCTCCGGGGACGTGATGGCACCCAGCCACAGTCCACTCCAAACCCGCACCAACGCCCGGAACGCAACCAACACTCAAAACCCCCGGGGAGGCGGAACTGTGGGTAAAAGTGCCGTGGGGTGCTTGTGGCGCTCGACATAGGTTCGATTTCGAAAGGAGGAATCCATGGCACCCCAAGGACTCCAGCTCGACCAGCAGGTCATGTCGAAGGCGGCGAAGGACTTCAACGACACGTCCACCGCCATCCGGGACCTGATGACGAGGCTGAACTCGGACGTGGCGGGCCTGGTCGGCGCGACGACGCACTTCAACGGCTCGCAGCGTCTCGCGTTCGACCAGAACCAGGTCCTGCTGAACGAGAAGATCAAGACGGCCGGGCACGAGCTCACCGTCATCGCCGACAAGTTCACCCAGACCATGGCCACGCACGCGCAGAACGCGGACGACCAGGCGCAGAAGCTGAACCAGGTGGCCTCGCCGCTCCAGACCGGGCCGGGCGCGGTCGTCGCCGGGCTGAACGCTTGAAGGGAGAGACCGAATGACAACGTCAGCCGGACCGTCCGCGGGCACCGTCACGATGAACTACGGCGCCGTCAGCGGGGCGGGAGAGAAGCTGGTCCAGTACGGCGGGGAGATCAACAACGCGCTCCAGTCGCTGGACACCGCGCTGGGTCCGGTGCGTGAGACCTGGTACAACTCCGGCAGCCAGTCCGGTGTGGAGGCGCAGGCGGCCGAGAGCAACCTGCGTGCGTCGCTCGTCGCGATCGCGGAGATCATCGGCCGGATCGGGTCGTTGCTCGGCAACTCGGCCGTCGAGGCGGCCGATCTCGACAACGCGCTCAGCAACGGTTTCCGGAACCACGGCCAGGGGATGAGCACGACTTCCTACGCCTGACACAGCACGGGAGCGGCCGGGTCGGCACGGCCCGGCCGCGGGTGTGAGGAGATGCCATGACAGCGGAATCGTTCGCCGTCGACCTCGGTGCGCTCACCGGCTTCGCGACCGAGCTGAGCACGCAGCTCGGCGGGATGGCCGCGCCCATCGGTCAGCTGGTGGCGCTCGTGGAGCGCCAGCTGCGGCTCGGCGCGTTCGGCGAGGCCCACGCGCTCGGGAAGCGCCACCACGAGGCGGTCGCGGAGCTGCACACGCTGATGTCGCAGGCCCGCGACGCGATCGAGTTCGCGCAGGAGGTGACCGGCATGGTCGGCAAGGCCTACCAGAACTACGACGACAACGCGGCCGGCACGCTCAACGCCGTCACCGGCGCCGTCGCCAACACCGTCGGCCCGGTCGTCGACACCGTCGACGCGGTGGCGGGCGGAAAGTTGTCCATTGTGGACACGAAGGCCTGAGCCCATGTACCGCGACAACCACCACGGCCACCAGAACCACCACGGCCGGCCCGGTCACGGTCCGCGCCGCGACCACCATCCCAAGACGAACTTCCCCCGCTACAGCCATCCCCAGCTGTACCAGATGCTGCACGACGGCGACGAGTCGACGGCACGCTCCGCCGCGGACCAGTGGGACGGCGTCGGCGCCCGGCTGCACGAGCAGGCCGGGAACCTGGAGACCAAGCTCGCCGCGTTCCGTGCGCAGTGGCAGGGCGGCGCGGCCGAGCAGTACCAGCTGATGATCACCGACCTGAGCGCCGGTCTGCGCCGGATCGGCGACGCCATGTTCGCCATGCGGGACACCGACCACGAGGCGGCCGACTCCCTGGTGACGGCCAAGGCGAACATGCCACCCCCCTCGGCGGTGCCGGACATCTCCCCGGCCACCGTGTACCTGGCGACCACGCCCGTCGAGGTCGACCCGATGGCGTCCACCCAGGACGTGGCGGCGCTGCGGCAGCGACAGGCGGACGCGTCGGCGGAGCTGGCCGGCTACCAGCAGGCGGTGCAGACGGCCGACTCCGCGCACGCCAGAGCGGTCGCGGTGATGAACGAGCTGTCCGTCGAGTACCAGGTGGCCGGCGACGACATGCCGGTGACACCGCAGGCCGGGACGCGGAACGTGCCGGTGGACGACGGTTCCGGCGAGGCGGTCGCGGCGGACGAGGACGAGGTGGACGCCGACGGCAGGACCGCGCCGCCGGTGTTCGGCACCATGTTCACCGCGGGTGTCGCCGCCGCGGCCGCCGCCACGGCGGGACGGCTGGGCATGAAGCTCGTGCCTAAGGTGCCCGACTGGGCCAAGAAAGCCAACAAGGACAAGCAGGACAAGGCGAAGACCGAGGCGGCCGCGGTGAAGGGCGGCGGTGGGCTCGGCGGACTCGGCAAGCTCGGCGGCGGAATCGGCGGGTTCGGCGGCAACGCTCCCCTCCCGGTCGCCAGTCCCGGCATGCTCAGTGGCACCTCCGCCGCCGGGCAGGCGGCCGCGGCTCTCCGTGCCGCCGCCGGGGCGGCCGGGGCGGGCGCGTCGATGCCGTTCATGCCGTTCATGCCGTTCGCCCCGATGGGCGCGAACGGCGCGAACGCACGGCGCGTCCCGCCCTGGCTGACCGAGACCGAGGACGTCTGGGGCGAGTCCGCCGTCATCACCCCGCCCGTGCTGGGGGAGGACCCGCCGCAGGACCGGCGCCGGCCGACCGACTTTTCGTTCTGAGGAGACCTCGTCATGCCGAATCTGAGCCACCAGGAGATCGCGCAGCTCGCGGCGGACGCCGGGTTCACCGGGTCGGACCTCGAGATCGCGGTGGCCGTGTCGATCGCCGAGAACCGCCATGGCCGGACCGACCTGCTGGGCGACCTGAACATCCAGACCGCCGAGTACGGGCCGTCGGTGGGGTTGTGGCAGATCCGTTCCGTCAACCCGGGCCATGGCAACGCGTTCGACCACGCGCACCGCGACCAGCAGGCCAACCTGGACCCGGCCACGAACGCCGCCAACGCGTACGCGATCTACACGAACCCCCGGGGCAAGGGGTGGCGCGAGTGGAGCACGTACAAGGACGGGAAGTACCAGCAGTACCTGGACCAGGCCCGGGTCGCGATCGGCACCGGGTCGCCGCCGCTCCCCGCCAGGCGCGGCGACGCGGGCGGCGGTTCCGGCGGCAACGGGATGAGCGCGACGCTGCGGGAGCTGGCCGGCTCGCTGCCCAAGCTTCTCGACCAGAGCAACCGCCTCGGCAACGTGGCCAGGCAGGCCCAGCAGACGGCGGCTCGCGGCGGTGCGTTCGGCGACGTGCCCGGCTCTCGGGTCGCCGAGCAGGGCAACCAGCGCAACGCCGGCCAGAGCGCCAAACGGGCGGACGGCGCCCGGACCCGCATGGACGAGGTACACGACGGCGTCAAGGACAGCGGCGCCAGGTACGAGCAGTACGACCAGGACCAGGGGCAGCGGCAGGACCAGCAGAAGATCCAGATCGACAACGCGTACGACGCGTACCAGAACTACGCCTGACCTCGACAGGAGTGAGCAGCGATGGCCATCCCACCCGACTCCGCAGGCTCGCCGATCGAGGTGACGCACGAGTCCCTCCACGCGGCGGCGACGGACACGTTGCCGGAGCAGCGGACCCAGCTCGGCAACACCCGCCAGACCGTGACCTCCCGGCAGGTTCCGGCCGAGGCGTTCAGCGAGCTGGGTGAAGAGGCGAGCGCCGGCCACAACCGCAACATCAAGGCCATCACCGACAGGCTGACCAACGCGGAGGACCGGTACGCAGCGGTGATCCAGGGCATCGGCGACACCACCAGGAAGTTCCAGGACTTCGACGAGGACCAGGCCGCGCGGCAGAAGGAGCAGAACGTCCAGCTCGCCGCCGCCAAGAAGCAGAAGCAGGTCTCCCAGAACGGCTGGCCGGTCGACCCGGCACTGACGACGCGGACGATCCCGGGTTCCGGCAGGCGCATGACGATGGCCGCCGGGGCGGCCGGTGACCTGCTGAACCACGTGGCCGGACAGTTGCAGCAGCGGGTCGAGTCCTTCGACCTCCAGGGCCCGCCGGGCGACGAGTTCGACGACGGCGGCTACAACCACCGCGCCATCGGCGGGAGCCGCACGCTGTCCAACCACGCGAGCGGGACGGCGTTCGACATGAACACCAGCCGGCACCCGCAGCATGCGTCCGCCACGTTCACCCCCGCACAGGTCAACGAGATCCACTCGATTCTCGGCGAGGTGGACAACGTGGTGCGGTGGGGCGGCGACTTCAGCCCCGGCCGGGTCGACGAGATGCACTTCGAGATCAACGGCTCGTCGGCGGAGGTCACCCGCGTGTGGAACCGCATCCGCGCGGAGATCGAGAACACGCCGTAGGCCGAGTGGAGCTGTCCGGTGTGGACACAGAAGGACCGTATCCAGGCGTACCAGTTCCTGCGCCGCAGGCTGGTGTCCGCGCTGGTCGCGGCGGACGCGAACGACCCGGTCTCGCCGTCGAAGCGGCTGGTGCTCGGCACCGCGATCGGGGTCGCCGTGACCGTCCTGGCGTCCGCGGTGTTCGGCATCATCGGGCTGCTGGCCCCGGCCCGCGCCGAGAAGTGGCGCGAGGGTGGGCAGGTGATCGTGGAGAAGGAGACCGGCGCGCGGTTCGTCATGGGTGCGGACGGCCTGCTCCACCCCGTGCTGAACTACGCGTCGGCGCGGCTGCTGGCGGGTTCGGACGGCGGCGCGACCGTGACCGTGCCGGCGAAGACGCTGAGCGGCGTGCCGAGGGGCACGGGCGTCGGCATCGCCGGCGCGCCCGACTCGTTGCCGGCGACCAGCCGCCTGCACCGGGGCCCGTGGACCAGGTGCACCCGGCACTCACCGGACCGTCCCGCCGGCGACGCGCCGATCTCGACCGTCCTGTTGGGACGGTCCGCGCCGGGCGTCGCGCTGCGCGGCGACCAGGCGATCGTGGCCGGACTGCCGACGGGGGAACGGTTCCTGCTCGTCGGCGGGCACCGGCACCGGCTGCCCGACCAGCCGGCGGTCGTGGCACTCGGCCTGTCCTCGGCCGAGATCGTCGACGTGGCACCGCCCTGGCTGAACACGATCCCGGCCGGGCGCGACCTGCGGACGGTCACGATCCCCCGTGTCGGCCAGGCCGGGCCCGTCGTCGGTGCGACCCCCACCCGGATCGGCCAGGTGCTCTCGACCGGCGCGGGCGAGCTGTACCTCGTGCGTGCCGAAGGGCTCGCGGTGACCACCGAGACCGAGGCGTGGCTGATGCTGGGTGGCCCGGGTGGTGCCGCGGCCTACCCGGGCGACCGGCCGCACCCGCTGCCGGTCGCCGCGGCGGACGTGGCGGCCGCACCCCGCGTCGCCGCCGAGCACGGCTACCCGGCACGGCTGCCCCGGCCGGTGCCGATCAGTCCACATGCGACGGTGTGCGCGGACCGCGAGTGGATCTCGGTGAGCACCGGCCTGCCCGCCGGCGCCGCGCCGGTCACCATGAACGCGCCCGGCGCCGCGACCGAGGTGTCCGTGCCGGGCGGGCACGGCGCGGTGGTGGCCGAGCAGCCGGCGCCCGGGGCGTCGTCCGGGACCGTGTACGTGATCACCGACACCGGGATGAAGTACCCGGTGAGCGGCGCCGAGGCCCGGGCGGCGCTCGGCTACGGCGGGGTCGGACCGGTGGGTGTGCCGGCGGCGGTGCTGGCACTGTTCCCGACCGGCGTGACGCTCGACCCGGCGCAGGCACGGCGGACTCTCACCAGTTGACGGAACAAAACGGAACTTTCCATCGTGGCGAAATAGGAGCCGGCTTCTAGTGTCGTCGTCATGGGGCAGACGACGGTCGGCGTGATCGACAACCACCCGCTGTACCGGGCGGCTCTGGCGCGGCTCGTCGCCGAGACGCCGGACCTGGAGCTGTGCGCGGCGGCGGGTTCGGTCGCCCGGTTCGTCACCGAGCGACACTGCCCGAACTGCCTGGTGCTGCTGGACTTCGAGCTGCCGAGACCCCGCGGCGCGGCGGCCGTGCGGACCATGATCGGGCTGGGCCACCGGGTGCTGGTGCTCTCGGCCGGCGCCGGCCACGACGACGCCGGCGCTGCCATGGCCGCCGGTGCCGTGGGTTACCTGGACAAGTCGGCGGAGGCCGGGGACATCCTGGAGGCCGTGCGGCAGGTGGCGGTCGGCGTCCGGTACGGGCCGGCGTCGCCGCCGCCGCGTCGGCACCTCGAGCTGTCCGATCGTGAGGTCGACGTGCTGGCCTGCGTGGCGGCGGGGGAGCGGGACGAGGACATCGCGGGGAGCCTGCGGATCAGCGTGCGCACCGTACGGTCCTATCTGGACAGGATTCGCGACAAGACCGGGCTGCGTAGGCGGTCCGCCCTGACGAGGTACGCGATCGAACAGGGCATCGTCGCCCCGGCCGACCATCTGTCCGCGTCATGACCGGAGCGCGGCTGCTCGTGGCGATCGGGGTGCTGATGGCGGTCACGCCACCGGCCGCCGCCGCGGCCGTGCGGCAGTGCGCGGTCCCGGCCGGGGTGTACCGAGACGCCGCGGGCTGGGCGCAACGCCTGACCGACCCGGCGCGCATCTGGCCGCTGACCAACGGCGCGGGCGCGTTGGTCGCGGTCCTGGGCACCGGGGTCGACGCGGGAAACACGCAGTTCGCACGCGGCCAGGTCGTCGCGGGCTCGGACGGCGACGACTGCGACGGCCGCGGCACGTTCGCCGCCGGGATCGTCGCGGCCCGCCCCAACCCGTCGACGACGTTCACCGGG
>NZ_DASQCC010000172.1:0-36004 GCF_035634895.1 Actinophytocola sp.
GCACACCAGTCGCTCCTCGCCACGCGCGTGCGCACGAAGGACCTCGTCACCGTCGCGCCCTACGTCGCACGGATGACGCCGCAGCTGCTCTCGGTCGAGGCCTGGGGCGGGGCCACGTACGACGTCGCGCTGCGCTTCCTGTCCGAGGATCCGTGGGAGCGGCTCGCCCAGCTGCGCCAGGCCGTGCCGAACATCTGCCTGCAGATGCTGCTCCGCGGCCGCAACACGGTCGGCTACACGCCGTACCCCACCGAGGTCACCGAGGCCTTCGTGCACGAGGCGGCGGCGACCGGCATCGACGTGTTCCGGATCTTCGACGCCCTCAACGACGTCGAGCAGATGCGCCCGGCGATCGACGCCGTGCTGTCGACGGGGAAGTCGGTCGCGGAGGTGGCGTTGTGCTACACGGCCGACCTCTCCGACCCGGGCGAGCGGCTGTACACACTGGACTACTACCTGAAGCTCGCCGAGCAGATCGTCGGGGCGGGCGCGCAGGTGCTGTGCATCAAGGACATGGCCGGGCTGCTGCGCCCGCCGGCCGCGCACCGGCTGGTGACCGCGCTGCGCAAGGAGTTCGAGCTGCCGGTCCACCTGCACACGCACGACACCGCGGGCGGCCAGCTGGCCACCTACCTGGCCGCGATCCAGGCCGGCGTGGACGCGGTGGACGGCGCGTCGGCGTCGATGGCGGGGACGACGTCGCAGCCGTCGCTGTCGGCCATCGTCGCCGCGACCGACCACAGTGAACGCGAGACCGGGCTCAGCCTGAAGGCGGTGTGCGACCTCGAGCCGTACTGGGAGATCGTGCGGAAGATCTACAAGCCGTTCGAGGCCGGGCTGCCCGGCCCGAGCGGCCGCGTGTACACGCACGAGATCCCGGGCGGGCAGCTGTCCAACCTGCGTACCCAGGCGGCCGCACTCGGCCTGGCGGACCGGTTCGAGGAGATCGAGGCGACGTACGCGGCCGCGGACCGGATGCTCGGGCACCTCATCAAGGTGACCCCGTCGTCCAAGGTGGTCGGTGACCTGGCGCTGCACCTCGTCGGCGCCGGCGTGGACCCGAAGGAGTTCGAGGCCGACCCGGGCCGGTTCGACGTGCCGGGCTCGGTGATCGGCTTCCTGCGGGGCGAGCTGGGCGACCCGGCGGGCGGATGGCCGGAGCCGTTCCGCACCAAGGCACTCAAGGGCCGCGCCCCGGCGGCGGAGCCACCCGGACTGTCCGAGGAGGACGTCGCCGGGCTGGCGGACGACCGGCGCAGGACGCTGAACAGGCTGCTTTTCCCGGCGCCGGCCAAGGAGTTCCAGGACCACCGCGAGCGGTTCAGCGACACGTCGGTGCTGGCGAGCAAGGACTACTTCTACGGGTTGCGGCCGCGGATCGAGTACCCGGTCGACCTGGAGAAGGGCGTGCGGATGCTGATCGAGCTTGAGGCGATCGGCGAGGCGGACGAGCGCGGCATGCGGACGGTCATGGCCCAGCTGAACGGGCAGCTGCGGTCGATGCAGGTACGGGACCGTTCGGTGGCCTCGGACCTGCCCGTCGCCGAGCGGGCGGACCGGAACAACCCCGGCCACGTCGGCGCGCCCTTCGCGGGCGTGGTCACCCTGACGGTGGCGGAGGGCGACAAGGTCGAGACCGGCGACACCGTCGCGACGATCGAGGCCATGAAGATGGAGGCGTCAATCACCGCCCCCAGGTCGGGCTCCGTCGCACGCGTCGCGATCGGCTCGGTACAACAGGTGGAAGGCGGCGACCTCCTGGTCGTGCTTTCCTGACTCGTCCTGCTGGGCCGGCTCCGGCCGGCCCAGCACGGGTCGAACCGGCTCTGCCGCCTGAACTCCGCTACCCCGTCACCTATTGGTTATCCGCCAGGCCTTTCGTTATTTATTGTTTTGTGATATGATCCCAAAAAGGCTGGGTAATGTTCGGCGCGTGAACATCGAACTGCCCAGCCGGACGGCGTTGACCGCCGCGGCCGCTCGTGCCGCGCATCTCATCGTGGACGGCGAACCCACCATCCACCGCGACCCGCTCGCCGAGCCGCTGCTTGGCGACGAGGCTGAGGAACTCCTTGCCTACCACCGCAAATCCGGTGAACACCCGATCCTTGCCGGTGCTCGTGCGCAGGTCGTCTGTCGCAGCAGGGTGGTCGAGGACCTGCTCCCCGACTTCGAACGGTATGTGCTTCTCGGTGCCGGGCTCGACTCGTACGCCTATCGGTCGGCGGGGGTCGAGGTGGTCGAGATCGACCGGCCCGCGACCCAGGAATGGAAGCGGCAGGCACTCGACAAGGCCGGCGTGCCGGTTCCGGGGAATGTCACGTACCTGAACTCCGCGGCGGATCTCGACGGCGGTGGCCGGACCCTCGTCGGCTGGCTGGGCGTCACCATGTACCTCACCGCCGCCGAACTGGACGCCACCCTCGCCGCGCTGCCGCCGTGCGAGCTGGTCGCCGACCACATGCTGCCGGAAGGCCTCCGTGACGCGGACGGGGACGCCTACGTCGCGGGTGTCGGACCCCAGACCGCCAAGATGGGGGAGCCCTGGCGCTCCTTCCTCTCCCCGGACGACATGGCCGCGCTGTTGGACAAGCACGACTTCGACGTCGTGCGGCACGTCCACCAGCGGGACCTCCCGCAGATGCTCGACCGGGACGACTCGCTCCGGCCCGTGAACCTGTCGATCATCACCCACGCCAGGCACCGGTTATCGTGACCTGAGTGGTTGCTGAGCGGAGCGAACATCGTTGACGAGAGGGTGCCGCCGTACGCGGTGAGGGTCGGCGGCACCCTCCTGCCCAAACCACTTTCCGGGCATCCCGCGCTGGAACTGTGCAACACGTTCGCCGGCTGGCACGAGACCGACGAGCACCACCACGAATGGCTCGACTCACCCGACGACCTCGCCACCTGGGCCGAGTTCGCCGGGCTCGCCGAGAAGCCGCGCGTGGACGACACCGTCCTGGCCGAGATCCGCGAACTGAGAGAGGTCGCCTACCGGTTGCTCCACCGCCGCGACGAGACGGCTTTCCCCGCGCTGGCCGCGAAAGCGGACGAGGCCAACGCCCTGCGTCGCCTCACTCCCGCGGACGGCTTCCGGCTCCCCCCGAGCGACGACCCGCGCCACGTGGTCCACGCGGCCGCCCTCGCCGTCGCCGGCCTTCTGGCCGCGCCGGAGCGGGAGACCATCAAGGCCTGTCCCGGCGAGGGCTGCGGCTGGCTGTTCTTCGACCCCCGCGGCCGGCGGACCTGGTGCACGATGGCCGTCTGCGGCAACCGCGCCAAGGTCCGCGCCTACGCCATCCGCAACCGCGAAGCCTAGGCGGCCTCGAGCGCGGTCGTCAGTGCCTGTTCGAACACCTCGACCGGCTGTGCGCCCGAGACGCCGTACTTGCGGTCCAGCACGAAGAACGGCACGCCGTTCGCGCCGAGCAGGCGGGCCTCGTCGATGTCGGCCTCGACGTCGGACGTGTACCGGTCGCTCGTCACGACGGGTCCGGCGCCCTCGACGCCGATCTCCTCGGCAAGGCGCACCAGCGTGTCGACCTCGCCAAGGTTCTGGCCCTCGATGAGCTGTGCACGCATCAGGCGCTCGTGCATCTCGGGGCCGAGGCCCTGGGACTTGGCGTGGTGCGCGAGGCGGTGCGAGTCGAAGGTGTTGACCATTACCGCGTGCTCGTAGTCGTAGTGCAGGCCCTCGACCGCCGCCAGCGCGCTGACCCGCCCGGTCATCTCGCGGACCTGGTCAGGACCGCCGCCGAACTTCTCGGCCAGCGCGTCGTACACCGGCACGGCCTTGCCGCGCGGGAACGTCGGGTCGAGCTGGAAGCTCTTCCACTCCACCTCGACCTCGTGGTCGAAGCCCGCGAGCGCCGACTCAAGGCGCCGCTTCCCGATGTAGCACCACGGGCAGACGATGTCCGACCAGACCTCGATCTTCACAGCGCGCAGCTCCCGTCCTCGCAGACGGGCACGTTCTCGTCCCCGAGCGTCACCAGCACCGGCACGTCCTGCTGGTCGTCCTCAACCAACACCTTCTCGTCCATACCGTGAACCAACCGGGAGATCTCCGTCCGCATTCCCGTCAGGGCCAAGCGGGATCGCTCGTCAGCACGGTCAGGCGCTGGGTCGCCCGGGTCAGCGCCACGTACAGCGTCCGAGGACCGGTGGTCGACTCGGCCACCAGCTCCGTCGGCTCGACCAGCACCACCGCGTCGTACTCCAGGCCCTTGGCCTCCAGGCCGTCGACGATGTGCAGCCGCTCGTCCGTGACGTCCGCCAACTCCTCCCGCGCGGTCGCCAGCCGGCCCGACGACGTGATCACCCCGACCGTGCCGTCCATCTCGTCGAGCAGCTGCCGGGTCGCCACGCGTAGCTGCTCGGAAAGCTCGGCCGGGTCGAGCACCCGCACCGACGGCTTCACACCCGTGCTCCGCACCGCGTGCGGCAGCTGGCCCGGCTCCGCGACCTCGGTCACCACCTGCGCGGCCAGCTCGAAGATCTCCGCGGAGTTGCGGTAGTTCGTGCGCAGCTGGAACTGCCGCCGCTGTGTCCGGGCGCCGAGCGCGGACGTGCGTGCCGAGATCGCCTCGGCGGGGTCCGGCCACGAGCTCTGCAGGGGGTCGCCGACGACCGTCCAGCTCGCGTACTTGCCGCGCCGGCCGACCATCCGCCACTGCATGGGGGACAGGTCCTGCGCCTCGTCGATCACGATGTGCGCGTACTCGTCGTAGTGCGCGCCCCGGCGAGGTGTCTCGGACCACTGCTGGCTCTGCTCCTGGAGCCGCCGCCGGTGCCGCTTGGTCGGCGGGCCGAGCAGCGTGCGCAGCTCGTCGAGCAACGCGATGTCCGCGACCGTCGGGCCCTTCTCCGGGTCCGCCCAGGACTTCACCAGCAGGTCGACCTCGGCGGCGGTCAGCGCCCGGCCCGCGGCGTTGGCCAGGCGGTCGCGGTCGGCCAGCAGCCGCAGCGCGTCCCACTCGGTGAGGATCGGCCAGAACACCACGACGAAGCGGTGGAAGTCGATGCGCTCACCGAGCTCGTTGATCATCTCGGCCCGGTCGAACCCGTGCCCGTAGGATTCCGCCTTGCGCCACAACGCTTCCAGCAGCGCCTCGGCGGCGTCCACCCTGGACTGGTTCGGCGGCCGGCCCATCCCGTGCACGGTGCGGCGGACCTTCGCGAGGTCGCGCTCGTCGAGCTTGAACACTTGGCCGCGGTAGGTGATGCGCAGCTCGTTCGGCGCGTCCGGCGGGGGCTCGCGCAGTGCCCGCTTGAGCACCCTGCGCATCCGCAGCGAGCCCTTGACCCTGGTCACCTCGGCGTCGTCGGCACCGGTCGCGGTGACGCCGTCGAGCACCTCACCGAGGGAGCGCAGCTCGACCGTGTCCTCGCCCATCGACGGCAGGACCCGCGAGATGTAGGAGGTGAACGCCTGGGACGGGCCGATGACCAGCACCCCCGAGCCACCCATGCGGCGCCGGTCCCGGTAGAGCAGGTAGGCCACCCGGTGCAGGGCGACAGCGGTCTTTCCGGTGCCGGGGCCGCCGGTGATCTCGGTGAGGCCCTTCCACGGCGCACGGATCGCCTCGTCCTGCTCACGCTGGATGGTGGCGACGATGTCGCGCATCCGGTCGCCGCGTGCCCGGGTGAGCGACGCCATGAGGGCGCCCTCGCCGACCACGGCCATGCCGGGCGGCCGCTTCTCGGGTGCCAGCAGGTCGTCGTCGATGTCCACAACGGACTGGCCGGTGGACCGGATGACCCTGCGGCGCACCACGTTCATGGGCTGCTCGGCCGTGGCCTGGTAGAACGCGGCGGCGGCCGGCGCGCGCCAGTCGGTGACCAGGTTGTCGAAGTTCACATCCCGGATGCCCAGCCGGCCGACGTACATGGTCTCGCCGTCGGTGTCGTCGATCCGGCCGAAGACGAGGCCCTCGTGCTCCGCGTCGAGGGTGCGCAGGATCTGTGTGGCGTGGCGCACCATCACGTCCCGCTCGAACAGCATGGCCGCCTGCTCGAAGATCGCCTCGTTGCGTGCGCCGTGCGCCAGCTGGTCACCCCTGACGCGCATGGCCTGGGCCTCGACGCGCATCTCGTCGACGCGCTTGTAGACGACGTCGACATGGGCTTGTTCGACCGCTATCTCGGTCTGCCTGTCGGAGGTCTGCGACACGCACGCTCCTGTAGTTGCCCGCGTGTTGTTGGATTCGGAAGAGCGAGCCTACGCGAATTCGTCTGACAGGGGGTGGACAACCCTGATCAACGATCCCGACTTGAGACGATGGGGCACGTGACGAGGATTGTGGCGGGCACCGCGGGCGGCCGTCGGCTGGCCGTGCCGCCGAAGGGCACCCGGCCGACGTCGGACCGGGTCCGCGAGGCGCTGTTCAGCGCGGTCGGGTCCGCAATGGACCTGGCCGGCGCGCGGGTGCTGGATCTGTACGCCGGCAGCGGCGCCCTGGGGTTGGAGGCGCTGTCGCGGGGAGCCGGCTTCGCGTTGTTCGTGGAGTCCGCGCCGGGCGCGCTGGCCGTGCTGCGCAAGAACGTGGCCGCGGTGGGGCTGCCGGGCGAGGTCCGTGCCGGCAAGGTGGCGCCGGTGCTGGCGGCGGGTTGCGCCGCGCCGTTCGACCTGGTCCTGATGGACCCGCCGTACGCGGTCGAGGATCTCTCCGGCGAGCTGGCGTCGCTCGTGCCGGGCGGCTGGATCGGTCCCGACTCGCTGGTGATCGTCGAGCGTTCGCGCCGGGCCGCCGACGTGTCGTGGCCGCCGCCGCTGTCGGCGTCGAAGGTCCGGCACTACGGCGAGACGTCGCTGCACTGGGCGCACTGGGGTGACTAGCGCAACGTCGGCGGGTCGCCGCTGGTGAGGGCTGATAGCTTTCGCGCATGAGGCGTGCCGTCTGCCCCGGTTCCTATGACCCGCCGACCAACGGCCACCTGGACATCCTGGAGAGAGCCGCCGGCCTGTTCGACGAGGTCACCGTCGCGGTGCTGATCAACAAGAACAAGAAGGGCCTGTTCACGGTCGAGGAGCGGTTGTCGCTGCTCCAGGAGTCGATGGCCCACCTGACGAACGTGCGCTTCGACTCGTGGCACGGGCTGCTGGTCGACTACTGCCGCCAGAACGACATCCAGGCCATCGTGAAGGGCCTCCGCGCGGTCAGCGACTTCGACTACGAGCTCCAGATGGCCCAGATGAACCAGCAGCTCACGGGCGTGGAGACGCTGTTCATGCCGACCAAGCCGGAGAACAGCTTCCTGTCCAGCTCGCTCGTCAAGGAGGTCGCCACCTACGGGGGCGACGTCCGGCACCTGCTCTCGGCGACCGTGCACACCCACCTCATGGACCGGCTGGCCCGCGACAAGTAGGCGTCAGAAGATCAGCTTCATGCCCACGTGGGTGGCCCTGAACCCCAACCGTTCGTAGAAGCGGTGGGCATCCGCGCGGGTGGCGTCCGTCGTCAGCTGGACCAGGGCCGCGCCGCGGGCCCGGGCCGTCTCGATGGCCCAGCGGACGAGGTCGCCGCCCAGCCCGCTCCCACGCTGGTCCGAACGGACGCGCACCGCCTCGATCAGCGCGCGGGTCGAGCCCAGCCTGGACAGGCCGGGGACGAACGTCAGCTGCAACGTGCCGACCACCTCGCCGCCGTTCGCCGCCACCGCCAACACCTGCCGGGGGTCCGAGTCGATCTCCGCGAACGCCTCGGCGTAGGACGGGTCGCCCGGGCGTTCCCGGGCTGCGCCCAGCGGGTCGTCGGCGAGCATCGACACGATGGCCGGGACGTCCGCGGCGACCGCGCGCCTGATCTCCACCATGCGCCCATCCAAGACGATCGGCGCTGGTGGCGCGTAGGTGATCACGGACTGACACACCGAACCAAGAGAACCTCCACCACCCACCCCCCGACAAACGGCAGACTAGAAGGCGCGGTGATGGAGGGAGACGCACGTGTACAAGGTCTTCGAGGCCCTCGACGAGCTCGTCACGATCGTGGAGGAGGCACGCGGTGTGCCGATGACCTCGAGCTGCGTCGTGCCCCGCGGTGACATCCTCGAACTGCTGGACGAGGTGCGGGACGCGCTGCCCGGTGAGGTCGACGACGCCCAGGACGTGCTCGACCGCAAGGACGAGATCGTCGGCCAGGCCGAGCACCAGGCGGAACAGACCATCAGCAAGGCCAACCTGGAGGCCGAGCAGGCCATCGCGGAGGCCCGCGCCGAGGCGCAGCGGCTGGTCGCCGAGGCGCAGGCCCACGCGGACCGGCTGGTCGACGACGCCCGCAACGACGCGGACCGGACCATCGCCGCCGGGCAGGCCAAGTACGACGACCTCGTCAACCGGTCCCAGGTCGAGGCGGACCGGATGATCCAGGCCGGCCGCGAGTCCTACGAGCGCTCCGTCGAGGACGGCCGTATGGAGCAGGCCCGGCTCGTCGCGCAGACCGAGGTCGTGCAGGCCTCGCACCTGGAGTCCGCCCGCATCCTGGACGCCACGGCCGACGAGGTCACCCGCCAGCGCGGGGAGTGCGACGAGTACGTGGACAGCAAGCTCGCCGAGTTCTCCGACCTGCTGTCGCACACGATCCGGACGGTCAGCAAGGGGCGCGCGCACCTGCGCTCCGGCGCCGCGCTGCCGCCGGCACCGGAGCCGGCCTCGGCCGCCCCCTTCGATTACTCGGCCTGACCCGCGTACGCTGGTAGGGGCGCATTCGCGGAATCTTTCTCGTAGCAGGGACGCTCGTACAGCCATGTCCGAACATCGAAACAGTCAGTGGTCGATCGACACCCGGGAGCTGGGCCGCCGGCCCGGCCTGTCCCGGCGCTTCACCAGGGTCGTCGAGGCCCAGACCCCACTCGGGGTCGAGGGCGTCATCGCCGTGCCCAAGGGCGCCCGGGTCGAGCTGGACTTCCTCCTCGAGTCGGTCGTGGAGGGCGTGCTGGTCACCGGCACGGCCGTCGCGCCGGTCGAGGGCGAGTGCGCGCGCTGCCTCGACCCGATCTCGGCCGACGACCACGACGTCGAGGTCGACTTCACCGAGCTGTTCGCCTACCCGGACTCGATCACCGAGGAGACCACCGACTCCGACGAGGTCTTCCGCCTGGTCGACGACAAGGTCGATCTTGAGACGGTGGTGCGGGACGCGGTCGTGCTGGCGCTGCCGGCGGCGCCGCTGTGCCGCGAGGACTGCCCGGGACTGTGCCCGGAATGCGGCGGAAGGTGGGCCGATCTCGGTCCCGATCACCGGCATGAGACGATTGACCCTCGGTGGGCCGCGCTCACGGAGCGGTTCCGCACGGATCGTGACGCGTAAGCGCTGTCCGATCACCACCAGGATCGTTTGAAGGAGAACTAGTCGTGGCCGTCCCCAAGCGGAAGATGTCGCGTTCCAACACGCGCTCGCGCCGGTCGCAGTGGAAGACCAGCGCCGTCCACCTGGTGGAGTGCAACAACCGCGCCTGCCGCAAGCCCAAGCCGCAGCACGTCGTCTGCCCGCACTGCGGTCAGTACGCCGGCCGCCAGGTCACCGAGCCCGCCTGACGGGTGGGCAACCGTGGCGAGTAGAGCGGCGCGGGGTCCGACGGCCGACCCCAAGAAGCTGCTCGAGGCGCTCGGCGTCGAACTGGGCGCCGAGCTGCTGAAGCTTGCCATGACCCACCGCTCGTACGCCTACGAGAACGGCGGGCTGCCGCCCAACGAGCGTCTGGAGTTCCTCGGCGACGCCGTGCTCGGCCTCGTCGTGACCGACCACCTGTACACCGCCCACCCGGACCTGCCCGAGGGGCATCTGGCGAAGCTGCGGGCCAGCGTGGTCAACATGCACGCGCTCGCCGGCGTGGCCCGCGGCCTCGGCGACGGTGGGCTTGGCGCGCACCTGCTGCTCGGCAAGGGCGAGGAGCTGACCGGCGGCCGGGACAAGGCGAGCATCCTCGCCGACGGCATGGAGGCCGTGATCGGCGCGGTCTACCTCGCACACGGCATCGACATCGCGCGTGAGCTCGTGCATCGGCTGTTCGACCCGCTGCTCGCGGAGGCGCCGCTGCTCGGCGCCGGCCTCGACTGGAAGACGTCGCTGCAGGAGCTGACCGCGCAGGCGAGCCTCGGTGTGCCCGAGTACCGCGTCCAGGAAGAGGGTCCGGACCACCGCAAGGAGTTCACCGCCACGGTGATCGTCGCGGGGCAGGACCGGGGCAGTGGCGACGGCACGACCAAGAAGGAAGCCGAGCAGAAGGCGGCCGAGGCGGCGTGGCGCACGTTGACCGAGATCCTCAACGCCGACAAGGCGAACGGCGCCGACAAACCCAACGACGGCCAGCGCGGTAAGTAGTGCCCGAACTGCCAGAGGTCGAGGTCGTCCGGTTGGGCCTCGACGGGAACATCACCGGCCGCACGCTGTCGGACGTCGAGGTGCGCCACCCCAGGGCGATCCGGCGGCACATCCTGGGCGCCGGTGACTTCACCGGCCGGCTCGCCGGCCGCAAGGTCGTGGCCACGCGCAGGCGCGGCAAGTACCTGTGGGTGGAGCTGTCCAGCGGCATGGACGCCGACCTCGCCCTGCTCGCCCATCTCGGCATGAGCGGCCAGCTGCTGATCCAGCCGCCGGACGCACCGGACGAGAAGCACCTGCGGGTGCGGTTCCGCTTCGACGACGACGGTCCCGAGCTGCGGTTCGTCGACCAGCGCACGTTCGGCGGCTTCCTCGTCGACGACCTCGTGACGGTCGACGGCACCGCGTTGCCCTCCGCGATCGCGCACATCGCCCGCGACCCCATGGACCCGCGATTCGACGCCAGGGCGACGGTCGCCGCGCTGCGTAGGAAGAAGACCGAGCTGAAGCGTGCCCTGCTGGACCAGACCCTGGTGTCCGGCATCGGCAACATCTACGCGGACGAGGCGCTGTGGCGGGCCCGGCTGCACTGGTCGCGGCCGACCGAGCGGCTGTCGGCGGCCAAGGCGGCGGAGGCGCTCGCGGCGGCCACCGACGTCATGCGTGAGGCGCTCGGCCAGGGCGGCACGTCGTTCGACGCCCTGTACGTCAACGTGAACGGGCAGTCCGGCTACTTCGACCGGTCCCTGGCCGTCTACGGGCAGGAAAGGCTGCCCTGCCGGCGCTGCGGCACGGCCATCCGGCGCGAGCCGTTCATGAACCGCTCGTCCTACTTCTGCCCGCGGTGCCAGCGGCGAAGCCCTGGCTGACCGTACCGGCGCGGTCCCCGCTCGCACTCCGTGGTCGCCGACCTGGGGCGCCGGACCTGCCGCGCAGGGCGCACACTGGCGGCGTGGCAGTCGAGACAGAGCCGGCCGACGCACCGAAACCGGACCAGCCCCGCCGCGGTGAGCTGCGTATCTACTTCGGCGCGGCACCCGGGGTCGGCAAGACCTACGCGATGCTCGGGGAGGCGCACCGGCGTCTCGAACGGGGCACGGACGTGGTCGCCGGGCTCGTCGAGACCCACGAGCGGTACAAGACCGACCGGCTGCTCGACGACCTGGAGATCGTGCCGCGGACGACCGTGCGGTACCGCGACAGGGACTTCCAGGAGCTGGACCTGGACGCGGTGCTCGCCCGCGCGCCCGAGGTGGCGCTGGTCGACGAGCTGGCCCACACCAACGTCCCCGGCTGCCGCAACGCCAAGCGCTGGCAGGACATCGAGGAGCTGCTCGACGCCGGCATCGACGTGCTCACCACGCTGAACGTGCAGCACCTGGAGAGCGTCAACGACGTGGTCGAGCGCATCACCGGGATCCGCCAGCAGGAGACCGTGCCGGACGCGGTGGTGCGTGGCGCGGAACAGCTCGAGCTGGTCGACATCACCCCGGAGGCCCTGCGGCGCCGTCTCGCGCACGGCAACGTCTACCCGGCGCGGAAGGTCGACGCCGCGCTCGCCAACTACTTCCGGCCGGGCAACCTGACCGCGCTGCGGGAGATCGCGTTGCTGTGGGTGGCCGACCAGGTCGACGTCGCGTTGCAGCGGTACCGGGCCGAGAAGCAGATCACCGACACGTGGGAGGCCCGCGAGCGGGTCGTCGTGGCCGTCACGGGCGGCCCGGAGACCGAGACGCTGATCCGGCGCGCGAGCCGCATCGCCGCGCGGGCGGGCGCGGAGCTGATGGCGGTGCACGTCCTGCGCGGCGACGGTCTGGCGGGCGTGTCCCCGCCCGCCGTGTCCCAGATGCGCCGGCTCGCCAAGGATCTGGGCGCGACGTTCCACACGGTGGTCGGCGACGACGTGGCGGACGCGCTGCTGGACTTCGCACGCGGCGTGAACGCGACCCAGCTGGTGCTGGGCACGTCCCGCCGGTCGCGGCTCGCGCGGCTGCTCGACGAGGGCATCGGCGCGACGACCGTGCGGCGGTCCGGGCAGATCGACGTGCACATCGTGACCCATCCCGAGGAGGGCGGCGGTTGGCGCCCGCGCCGCGAGCGCAGCCCGCTCGGCGTGCCGAGGCAGATCGCCGGCTGGCTGGCGGCCGTGCTGCTGCCGGCGCTCGCGACGGGCATCGGCGTCCTGACCGACGGGCACGTCTCGCTGTCGACCGACGCGGTCGGCTACTTCCTCGTGGTCGTCACGGTCGCGCTGGTGGGCGGGCTCGGCCCGGCGCTGGTCGCGGCCGTGTTGTCCGGGCTGCTGCTGAACTTCTTCTTCACCGAGCCCGTCCACACGCTCACCATCGGCGAGACCGAGAACCTCGTCACGCTGCTCGCCATGGTGATCGTGGCCGCGCTGGTGGCGGTCGTCGTCGACCGGGCAGCCCGGCGGACGGTCCAGGCCGCCGAGGCGCGGACCGAGGCGGCGCTGCTGTCGTCCTACGCCCGCACGGTCCTGCTCTCGACCAACCCGGTCGACCGGCTGCTCGACAAGGTCCGGGAGAACTTCGGACTGTCGTCGGTGGCGTTGCTGGAGAGGACGTCGGGGGAGTGGCGGCGGGTCGCGTTCGTCGGGCCCTCCCCGTGCGACGCGCCGGACGAGGCGGACGTGGACGTGGTCGTGACGCCGGACGTGCACCTCGCGCTGCGTGGCCGGGCACTGCCGGCGGAGACCCGCGGCGTGCTGGAAACCGTTGCGGGACAGGCGTTGCTGGCGTTGCGGCAGCAGCGGATGACCGCGGCCGCGGCGGCGGCGAATCGGCGGGCCGAGACGACCGAGTTGCGCACGGCGCTGCTGTCCGCGGTCGGCCACGACCTGCGCACGCCCCTCACGTCGATCAAGGCGGCGGTCGGCAGCCTGCGCGCGCCGGACCTCGAACTGTCCGACGAGGACACCGCGGCGCTGCTGGCGGACGTGGAGCAGTCGGCCGACCGGCTGTCCGGGATCGTCGACAACCTGCTGGACTCCTCGCGGCTCGCGACGGGCGCGGTGCTGCCGCGGCTGCGGTCGGTCACCTACGACGAGGTGGTGGCCCGCGCGCTGGCCGGGCTGGACGGCCGCTCGGCGGTCGCGGTGGACGTCGACGAGGGGCTGCCGGCGGTGCTCGCCGACGTCGGGCTCCTGGAGCGGGTGGTGGCGAACGTGGTGGACAACGCGTTGCGGCACGGCTCGCCGGGGCTGGACCGGGCGGTGCCACCGGCCGAGCCCGCGATCGCGATCCGGGCGAGTGCGTTCGACGACCGGGTGGAGCTGCGTGTGGTGGACCACGGCAGGGGGTTGCCGAAGGGCGGGGCCGCTGCCATGTTCGCCCCGTTCGAGCGGTTCGGTGTCACGAAGAGCGGCATCGGGCTCGGCATGTCGGTCGCGAAGGGTTTCATGGACGCCATGAGCGGGACGATCGGGACCGAGGACACCCCGGGCGGTGGACTCACCATGGTGCTGTCACTGCCGGTGGACCGGGACGGTGTTGAGTGACGAAAGTACTGGTGGTCGACGACGAGCCGCAGATCGTGCGGGCGTTGCGGATCAACCTGTCGGCGCGCGGGTACGACGTGTCGACGGCCGCGTCCGGCGGCGAGGCACTGCGGGTGGCGGCCGCCGCCAAGCCGGACGTCGTCGTGTTGGACCTGGGTCTGCCGGACATCGACGGCACGACGGTCATCGAGGGCCTGCGTGGCTGGACGAGCGTGCCGATCATCGTCCTCTCGGCACGCACCGACTCGGGCGACAAGGTGTCGGCACTGGACGCCGGCGCCGACGACTATGTGACGAAACCGTTCGGCATGGACGAGCTGCTTGCCCGCCTGCGGGCCGCGGTGCGCCGCGCGTCGGTCAACCCGTCGGCAACGGGCGAGGAAGCGGTCGTGGTCACCACGGCGTTCACGGTGGACCTGGCGGCCAAGAAGGTGCTCCGCGACGGCGCGGAGGTCCACCTGACACCCACCGAGTGGGGCGTGCTGGAGCTGCTGGTCCGCAACCGCGGCAAACTGGTGGCACAGAAGCAGCTGCTGCAGGAGGTGTGGGGCCCTGGCTACGCCTCGGAGACGCACTACCTCCGCGTCTACCTGGCCCAGCTACGCCGCAAGCTGGAACCCCAGCCGTCCCACCCCCGCCACCTGCTGACCGAAGCCGGCATGGGCTATCGGTTCGAAGCCTGACCTCGCGAGTCCCGCTGTGCTCAGGGGCCGGCACGTTTGACTGTTCGCATCAGCGGGGCGGTTTCCGCGGTGTGGACGTCGTCCAGGGCGCCGATGCGGTCGGTCAGGTAGCGGTACAGGTCGGCGGGGTCGCGGCAGACGACTGTCGCCATCAGGTTCGTGCGGCCGGTGGTGACGGCCGTGAACGAGGTTTCCGGGTGGGCGGCGATGGTCTCCGCCGTGGTCGCCAGGCCGGCCGGGCGGACGGTCAACCACAGGCGGGCCTCGGCGTGGTAGCCGAGCAGCTCCGGCAGGACGTCCAGGTCGAACACCAGGACGCCCGCTCGGCGTAGCCGGTTGACGCGGCGGCGGGCGGCCGACTCGGACGGGCCCAGTGCCGTGTACGGGGTGCGGCCGTCGCGGGCCATGGCGGTGAGCAGCGCGTGGTCGTCGGCGTCGAGGGGCAGGGGCTCGTTCGCCGGCGGCTCCGGGGTGAGCAGGGCCGCCTGGGCGTCGGTCAGGTGGCGAAGGCCGGCCCATTCCGTCGCGGCACCGCCCAGTACGGCGTGGGCGCTGACGTCGAGCACCCTGGTGCTGCGTGGGAGCTTGTCCATCAGCAGCGCGTCGCGGGCCGCGGGGTCGGTGGACTGGAGGTTGCAGGAGATCTCCGTGCCGCCGGAGAGGATGTGCACCCAGAACGTGTCGGGCCGGCGGGCGAGTGCGGCCGCGATGGGGCCGGCGACGTCCGGGGTGCAACGAACCCGGATCGTCCACGAGGTACGGCCGAGCAGGAAACCGTTGGCGGAGCCGACCACCCGCAGCGCCCCGGACTGCCGGAGCCGCCGGTAGCGGCGCGCGACCGTGTTCTCGGAGACGCCGAGCACCGCCGCGATCGCCGCGAACGGGGCGCGGCCGTCGAGGTGCAGTGCGTGGATCAGGCCGCGGTCCACGTCGTCGACGGATTCCATGCGGATACCGTAGCTTGATGACGGATATCGGCGCATGCCGCGTGCCTGCTGGCGGATCCTCAGGTGCCCGCGTTGGGTGACCGGCATGATCCTGGTGACTGGAGCGACCGGCAACGTCGGGCGGCAGGCGGTCGACCTACTGTGTGCGGCGGGTGTGCCCGTCCGTGCCATGACGAGGAACGGGACGGCGACGTTCCCGGACGGTGTCGAGGTCGCGCCCGGCGATCTCCGCGATCCCCTTGACCTGCAAGGAATCGACGCGGTCTTTCTCATGTGGCCACTGCACACGGGCGACGCCCTGCCCGGCGTGCTCGAGGCGATCGGCGGCCGGCACGTGGTGTATCTCGGCTCGGGTGGTGTTCGTGGACTGTCCATGGCGGACCAGGCTGCACTCGTGTCCCGGCGTCCGGCGTGGACGGTCGTCCGGCCGAGCACGTTCGCCGTCAACGCGCGCTGGTGGGCGCGGCAGCTCCGCGCCGGCGACGAGGTGCGCGGCACACACGGCGACCTGGCACTGGCCATGCTGCACGAGGCGGACATCGCGGCGGTGGCGGTGCGGTCGCTGCTCGATGGTCTGGTCGGGCGGACATTCGACATCACCGGCCCGGAGGCGTTGACGCAGGCCGAACAGGTCCGGGTCATCGGCGAGGTGCTGGGCCGGCCGCTGCGCTGGGTCGAGCTGCCGCGTGCCGAGGCACGGGCGCAACTCCTGGCGGACGGACTCCCGGAGTCCTTCGTGGACGTACTTCTCGACGTCTACGCGGTGATGCCCCGGTGTGCCGAGGTGACGACCACGGTCGAGGAGGTGACCGGCCGGCCGGCACGGACGTTCGCGGAGTGGGTGTCCGACCACGCGGCGGAGTTCGGCAGGATGCCGGTGTGAACGCGAACCTGCAGTGCGTGGTGTTGGACGGTGACGACGACGCGGAGCTGGCGCGCTTCTACCACGCGCTGCTCGGCGGAGAGGTGAACCGGCCGGATCGGCGGTGGTCGCTCGGCGACGGTTGGTCGACGCTCCACCTGCCGGGTGGGTTCGTGCTGTGCTTCCAGCGGGTGACGGACTACCGCCCGCCTCGCTGGCCTGACCCCCGTTACCCCCAGCAGTCCCATTTCGACCTCGGCGTTCCCGACCTCGCGGCCGCGGGACGGGAGGCGCTGGCGGCAGGTGCCGTGCTGCTCGACGACTCGGAGTCGTCCTGGCACGTCTACGCCGACCCGGCTGGCCACCCCTTCTGTCTTGTCAGGGAGTGATCCCCGGCTACTTCGGCGGTTCCGCGTCGAACTTGAGCGAGCCGAGCCGCTCGGCCAGCTTCGTGACGACGTCGCCGACGAACTTGTCGTAGTCGATCGCGACCGGCGTCGGCGACTTGATGGCGGCGATGATGTTGGACTCGTCGTCGGTCAGCTGGCTGACGGTGCCGGAGATGTCGTTGCCGAGTACCCGGAGGTCCAGGAAGCCCTGCTGGATGGTCGGGTCGCCGCCCCGCTGGGCGATCCAGTACTGCAGGCCCTCGAGCTCCTTCTCGTCCTCGACGTGACGGCGGGTCAGGCCGTCACCGACCCAGACCCGGGGGCTGCCCGCCTCGAGGGCGAGGATGAGGTTCTTCATGGGGTCCTCCCTTTCTGCGTTCCCCATCAGCGCGGCGAGCTGTGCCCGCGTGCCGCGGAATGCGTTGGCATCGAGTGGTTGGTGGCCCGCGATGCGGACCGAGCTGGTGAACTGGAGGACGGCGACGTCGAGTCCGCCGTAGCCGTTCCAGTAGCTGCCCGGGACGTCGGCCCATTCGTCGAGCAGGGAGCCGACGATGTTGTCCGGGTAGCGGCTGGACCACAGTGGCGGCAGCCCGGCGAGTGACGGTGAGCCGATCTGCTGCCAATACCAGCGTGGGATGTAGGACAGTGGCACGCGGTAGCCGGCGGCGCGGAGCCGGTCGACGAACTCGCGTACCAGCCCGATTCCCCCGGAGTTGGCCTCCACGTCGGGGATGACCGGGACGTCCTTCGGTACCACCCGAGCCACGTTGGCCACCTGGGCGGCGGCGGACGCGTTCGAGCGGACGTAGTGGTATGCGGCGACGAGCACCCCCGCGTTGCGGGCCTCGGCCAGGTTCGCGGCGAACTCCGCGTCGACGAACGAGGAGCCCTCGCTGCTCTTGATGAATACGAAATCTATGCCTTCGCGGCGGCATTGAGCGAGATCCAGCCCGAGATCTTGGTGATGGGAGATGTCCAGGCCAAACGTCACCATACTTCTGTCTCCTCCTCCGGCCCCGTGGACGACATTACTCGCGTGGTAGAGGTGGGGTTCACGATTCTGTCAAATACGTATCGCGATTGTAGTTTTGTCAGATTGTAATGTATCCGGAACATCATCGTGCGTATTCCAATAAGACGCGGATGTGAAGCTCTTTCGGCTGCCCTATCGGGCAAAAAGATCAATAATGTTCGCTCCGCTCAGAAACCGAAATCCTGGACCCAGTAGAAGCCGTCCCGGTCAAGCCCGACGCCGATGGTGTTCAAATCGCAGTTGAGGATGTTCGCGCGGTGACCGGGGGAGTTCATCCACAGCTCCATGACGCTGTCGGCGGTGCGGGCGCCTTTCGCGATGTTCTCCGCGCCGGGCCGCGAGTACCCGGCATTGCGAATCCGCTGGTCGAAGGTCACCCCTTCGGGGGTCGTGTGCTCGAAGTAGTCACGCGACGCCATATCGGAGGCATGTCTCTGCGCGGCGGTGGTCAGACCGGTGTCGGTCGTGAGGGGGTCGCACCCCGCGTCCTGGCGGGCGGCATTGACGAGGCTGACGACCTGGCCCTGCGTGGAGGTGTCGGCCGGCGCGGTGGTGACCGGCGGTGGGGCGGCGGTCGTCGTCGGTGGGGGCGGCGGCGTGGTGGTGGTCGGGACCGGCGCGGAGGTGACTGGCGGCGGTGCCGACGACTGGCCGGCGGGGGTGGTGGACGTGCTGGTGGCGCTGGAGGTCGGCTGGGCGAGGCTGCCGCGCGGGTTCGGTCTGCTGCTGCTGGTGGAGTCGACGCTCAGCCGGCTCTGGTCGGCGCTGGACCCGGCGGCGGGACCGGACAGCAGAGTGCCCGCCCCGGCGACAAGCGCACCCGCGAGCACTGCGGTGAGTGCCGGCAGGAGTGGTCTTCGCGCACGCATGGCGGGGGAAGTTACCACTAATGGTGGAACTTCATAACGACAGAGTGACGATTAGTCCACCGAAAAGGTGAAGATGGGGAAGGCAGGGTGAAGGCGGGGTGGGCCTCTGACCAGGCCTGTTCTGGCCTACGCCGGGAGCGCATGCGTCGGCCGCGCGTTGCAGAAGCACCGCGCGGCCGACCGGGGCGTTACCTAGGTGGTGGTCGGCGGTGAGGGGGGCGTCGTCGAGCTCGGAGGCGTGCTCGACGGGGGCGTTGGCGACGACGGCTGGGTCGGCTGGGTCGTCTGTGTTTGCGTGGGCTGCCCACCACCCGGCGGTTTGGTGGTGGTCGTCGTCGTGGTCGTCCGCTTCTTGCTCGTCGTGGTGGTCGTCGTGGTCGTGGTGGTGGACGAGGTCGGCGCGGAGCTCGACGGGGTCGTGGTGGTGGTCGTCACGGACGTGCTGCCGCTGTCCTCCGACGTGGTCTCCTCCACCTGCACGGAGTCCTGGCTCGTCCGTTCCGGCTGGGCCGCCTCGCCGGTCCCACCGGCGAGCATGGCCACCGTCGCGAAGGCCGTCGACACGACCACGCCCGCGACGCCCAGCGCCAGGTACGGCGTACGGCCCAACCCGCTACGCTCCTCGGCGGGCGGGCGGTCATCCATCCGGTCCTCAGGTCCGAGCATCCCCGCGCCTCCTACAATCACTGCGCGACCGACCGGTCACAGCGCGGCAAAATATCACCATTACCGACTGCGATCTCAGACGAGCGGAAATGTCACCGAACGTACGGCTCACGGCCTGGGTGCACGGCCACGTCCAGGGTGTGGGTTTCCGCTGGTGGACCCGCGGTCGCGCCTTCGAGCTGAGCCTCCAGGGCTACGCCAGCAACCTACGGGACGGCCGCGTCGAGGTCGTCGCCGAGGGCCCGCGCGAGAGCTGCGCCAAGCTGCTGGAGCTTCTCAGGGGCGGCACCACCCCGGGCCGCGTCGACCTCGTCGTCGAGCGGTGGTCGGACGCCAAGGAGAACGTGACCGGGTTCGTGGAGCGCTGAGCGGAGCGGGCATCGCACCAGCCCACCGGCCTGCTGAACCATTCTGTACCCGGTCGCGTATGACTGATGCGTGGGGAACACCCCGGACCAGGAGGACGAGCTCATCCGTGAGCTCTACAGCCGTTACCGCCGGCCGCTCTACGGCTACGTGCTGCGGGCGGTCGGTGGTGATCACCAGTACGCCGAGGACGTCGTGCAGGAGACGCTTCTCAGGGCATGGCGCAACGCCGACGCCCTGAGCCCGGAGCACGCCGGGCCGTGGCTCTACACAGTGGCCCGCAACCTGGTGGTCTCCGGCTACCGCAAGCAGAGCGCGCGGGTGGACGAGGTTCCGATCCTGGAACGGGACTGGGCGCGCCCGGGCGACGAATTCGACCGGGTGCTCCAGGGCTGGCAGGTGGCGGAGGCCATGCGGGCGCTGTCCGCGGACCACCGCGCCGTGATCGGCGAGCTGTTCTACCACCGGCGAACCATCGCCGAGACCGCCAAGATGCTCGGCGTCCCGCCGGGCACCGTCAAGTCCAGATCGTTCTACGCGTTGCGCGCCCTGCGCGACGCCCTTGAGGAGCGGGGGGTGACCGAGCCGTGACCTGCCAGCACACGATGACGCTGGGCGTCTATCTGCTCGGCGCCCTCGAGCCCGCCGAGCGCTCGGCGTTCGAGTCGCATCTGTCCTACTGCGAGATCTGCCGCGGCGAGCTGGTCCGGCTGGCCCCGCTGCCCGGCCTGCTCAACCAGATCACGCCGGAGGACTTCGCGGACAGCCTGCCGCCGACGGGTGTCGAGGGCATGGTCGCCACGCGTGCCCTGCCGGTCACCGAGCCGGTGGCGATCCCCGTCCAGACACCGGCGCCGGAGGACGAGCCCGCGCCCCGGCCGGTGAGCGGGCGGGCCAGGCCCACGGGCGGGCGGCCCGCCGGACGGCCGAGGAAGCCGGCGGACGCCGACCGTCCCAAGCGGCACTGGCGTATCGCGGCGGCCGCCGCCGCGGTCGTGGTGCTCGCCGCCGCGGCGGTGTTCAGCTGGCAGGCCACCCACGAGGAGCCGGGCACCGCGCAGGCCGGCGCGGTCTGGAGCGAGACCACGGGCGAGATGAGCGTCGAGGCCCGGCTGGTCGACCACGAGTGGGGCACCGAGATCGAGTCGAAGCTGCATGGCCTGCCCCCGGGCCGCAAGTGTTACCTGTTCGTGTACGACCACTACGGGAACCGCGAGGTCGCCGGCTGGTGGGGCACCGACCACGACCCCAACCAGGAGATCCCGGCGAGCACCTCGATAGCGCGCAGCAAGATCGACCGGCTGGTCTACATGCTCGACGACAAGGAGACGGTCGTCTTCACGGTCCTGCCGCCCGAAGCGCCGCGCTGAGCTGCCACAACCGCCCGCGTCCCGCGATCACTCGGAGCACCCGGGTACCCTCGAATGGATTAGCGGCTCGACTGGCTTCCTGAGAGGTCCCCAGACTCGTGCATCTGAAGAGCCTGACGCTGAAGGGCTTCAAGTCCTTCGCGTCGGCGACCACCCTGCGTTTCGAACCGGGCATCACGTGTGTCGTCGGGCCGAACGGCTCGGGCAAGTCCAACGTGCTCGACGCGCTGCGCTGGGTGATGGGCACGCAGGGTGCGAAGGACCTGCGCGGCGGCAAGATGGAGGACGTCATCTTCGCCGGCACCGCCGGTCGCGCCCCGCTGGGCCGCGCCGAGGTGAGCCTCACGATCGACAACTCCGACGGCGCCCTGCCGATCGAGTACACCGAGGTGTCGATCACCCGCCGGATGTTCCGCGACGGCGCGTCCGAGTACGAGATCAACGGCAACACCTGCCGGCTCATGGACATCCAGGAGCTGCTCTCCGACTCCGGCATCGGCCGGGAGATGCACGTCATCGTCGGTCAGGGCCAGCTGGCGCAGATCCTCGAGTCCAAGCCCGAGGAGCGCCGCGCGTTCATCGAGGAGGCGGCCGGCGTCCTCAAGCACCGCAAGCGCAAGGAGAAGGCGCTGCGGAAGCTCGACGCGATGCAGGCCAACCTGACGCGCCTCACCGACCTCACCGCCGAGCTGCGCCGCCAGCTCAAGCCGCTGGGCAAGCAGGCCGAGATCGCCCGCAGGGCCCAGGCCGTGCAGGCCGACCTGCGTGACGCCCGCCTGCGCCTGCACGCCGACGACCTGGTCACGCAGCGCACGGAGATCGCCAAGGAGCAGGCCGACGAGGCCGCCGCCCGCGCCCGCCGGCACGAGGTCGAGCAGTTCCTGGAGGTCGCCGACGCGAAGCAGACGGCGCTGGAGGACGCGCTCGCGGCCGACGCGCCACGCCTGGCCGCCGCCCAGGACACCTGGTACCGGCTGTCGGCGCTGGAGGAGCGGCTGCGCGGCACCGTGCGGCTCGCCGTCGAGCGCGAGCGGCACATGTCCGCCACCGTCGAGTCACAGACCGGTGGTCAGGACCCCGACGAGCTGGAGGCGGAGGCCGAGGAGACGGCGTTCCGCGAGGCGGAGCTCGGCGAGCACGTCGAGGTCGCCCGCGGCCTGCTCGGCGAGGCCGCCGAGCGGCGTGCCGAGCTCGAGCAGCAGGTCCAGGCCGCGGAGAAGGCCCACCTCGCCGCCGTCCGAGCCGTTGCCGACCGGCGCGAGGGCCTCGCCCGGCTCGCCGGCCAGGTCGAGGCGCTGCGCAGCAAGACCAACGCGACGGCCGAGGAGATCGAGCGGCTGTCCACGGCCCTGGTCGAGGCGACCGAGCGGGCCGAGGCCTCGGCCGTCGACCTGGCCGAGGCGCAGGAGGAGTCCGGCATCGAGGACTCCGGTGACGCCGGCATCGTGGCACGGCTCGATCGGGCCAAGGAGACGCAGAAGGTCGCGCAGGCCCGCGTCGACGAGCTGGTCCGCGCCGAGCGGTCCGCCGAGAAGGACATCGCCTCGTGGAAGGCCCGCGTCGACGCGTTGTCGATGGGGCTCAACCGCAAGGACGGCGCGGGCGTGCTGCTCGCCGCCGGCGACCGGCTGCCCGGTCTGCTCGGCTCGGTCGCCGCGCTGCTGACCGTCGAGCCGGGCGCCGAGGCCGCGCTGGCCGCGGCGCTGGGCCCGGTCGCGGACGCGGTCGCGGTGGCCTCCGGGGACGACGCCGTCGCCGCACTCGAACTGCTGCGTGGCTCGGACGCCGGGCGCGCGGGCATCGTCGTCGGTGGTTACGGGCACGCCGACCGGTCCGGCTGGCCGGTGCTTCCCCCGGGCGCACGCTGGGCCGTCGACCTGGTCCGGGCGCCCGAGGCGTTGCGGCCCGCGGTCGCGCAGGCCCTGGACAAGGTCACGGTCGTCGAGTCGTTGCCGATCGCCCGCCTGGTCGTCGAGGCTCACCCGTCCGTGCGGGCGGTCACTCATCAGGGTGACGTGCTGGGCGCGCACTGGGCGGTCGGCGGCACGTCCCGCGCGCAGAGCGTGATCGAGGTCCAGGCCGCGGTCGACGAGGCCAACGACAAGCTCGCCGCCGCGGAGAGCGCCGCGGAGCGGTCCGCCGCCGCGCTCGCCGGCGCCAAGGAGGAGCTGAAGGCCCGGCAGGCCGAGGTGCAGACGGTCGCGGAGGCCCGCAACGAGGCCAACGTCCGCGCCGCCCGCTCGCAGGAGCGGCTCTCCCGGATGCGGCAGGCCGTGCGGACCGCGCAGGCCGAGGCCGAGCGCGTCCAGACCCAGCGGACCCGGGTCGAGCAGACGCGCGAGGAGGGTCTCGCGAAGCTCGCCGAGCTGGAGGAGCGACTGGCCGTCGCCGAGGACGAGACGGTCCTGGACGACGAGCCGGACACCGCCGAGCGCGACGAGGCGACCGTCCAGCTGGCCACGGCACGCCAGCAGGAGATGGACGCACGACTGGCGCTGCGCACGGCCGAGGAGCGCCACCGCGCGCTGTACGGCAAGGCCGAGGAGCTGCGCCGGGCCGCGCGGGCCGAGCGGGAGGCACGCGAGCGGGCCCGGCGGGCCATGGCCAAGCGGGCCTACGGCGCCGCCGTCGCGCAGGCCGTCGTGACGAACGGCGAGCTGGCGCTGGAGCGCATCGCGCTGTCGCTGCAGGCGGCCGCGCAGGAGCGGGACACCGTGCAGGCCGACCGCTACGACCGGGAGCGGGCGCTGCAGGAGGTCCGCAACCGGGTGCGTGAGCTGTCCACCGAGCTGGAGAAGCTGACCGACGCCGTGCACCGCGACGAGGTGCTGCGTGCCGAGCAGCGGCTGCGGCTGGAGCAGCTGGAGACTCGCATCGCCGAGGCGTTCGGCATCGGCCTGGACGACCTGGTCGCCGAGTACGGCCCGGACGTGCCCGTGCCGCCGTCGCCCGCGGACATGGCCGAGTACGAGGCGGCCAAGGAGCGCGGCGAGCAGGTCAGCGAGCCGCAGCCGATCCCGTACGACCGCCCCGCGCAGGACCGGCGGGCCAAGCGGGCCGAGCGGGACCTGTCGCTGCTGGGCAAGGTGAACCCGCTCGCGCTGGAGGAGTTCGCCGCGCTGGAGGAGCGCTACCGGTTCCTGTCCACGCAGCTGGAGGACCTGAAGGCGACCCGGCGCGACCTGCTGACCGTGATCAAGGAGGTCGACGACAAGATCCTCGAGGTGTTCACGTCCGCCTACCACGACGTGGCCCGCGAGTTCGAGACCGTCTTCTCGACGCTGTTCCCGGGCGGTGAGGGCCGGATGATCCTCACCGAGCCGGAGGACATGCTGATCACCGGCGTCGACGTCGAGGCCCGGCCGCCCGGCAAGAAGATCAAGCGCCTGTCGCTGCTGTCCGGTGGCGAGAAGTCACTGGTCGCGGTGGGCATGCTCGTCGCGATCTTCCGCGCCCGCCCCTCGCCGTTCTACGTGATGGACGAGGTGGAGGCGGCGCTGGACGACGTCAACATGCGCCGGCTGATCGGTCTCCTGCAGGAGCTGCGCGGCAACTCCCAGCTGATCATCATCACCCACCAGAAGCCGACCATGGACATCGCCGACGCCCTGTACGGCGTCAGCATGCGTGGCGACGGCATCACGCAGGTGATCTCCCAGCGCATGCGCGGTGTGGACAACCCGCAGGCCAAGCCCGCGCAACTCGCACCGGCCGAGCCGGCACGGGCGGCGACCGGGCCGGCCGACCTGGCACCCGCCGAACCCGCCGCTCAGCCGGAACCGGCCGAGCCCGAGCCGGCGCAGTCCTGACCAGCCACCGCCACGACGTGATGAAGGGCACCCCCGCGACGTCCGACGTCGCGAGGATGCCCTTCACGGCACAGGTGGCTCAGGCAGCCGTGGCCGGGTTCGTCCCGCCGGGGGCCGCCGCGGTGGGGGCCGCGCGGAAGGTCAGCACGGCCGCGACCGTCGAGACGACGGCCGCGATCAGGCCGAGGATCAGCCCGAAGCCGGCGCCGGACTCGAAGCCGTTGTCGCCGCCGAGCAGGCCGCCGAGGTCACCGAGACCGCCGTCGTCCGGCAGCGTCAGCCAGCGGAGCAGGATGAACACGGTCGCGACGGCCGAGAGGACCAGCCAGATCAGCGGCCGCCTGTCCACCGCCACGCCGAAGTGCGGAAGGAGCACGACCACGGCGGCTCCCACCAGCAACAGCACCGAGAACCACGCGAGGAAGCCGGTGTTCCACGCGCTGAGCCCCTCGCTGATGCCCGCGTAGCTCACCGAGTACCAGGAGAAGAAGCTGCAGATGAACGCGAGCGCACCGGCGCCGACGCCCGCCCACTCCAGTGGGGTGACGCGCTTGAGGTCTAGATCAGCCATCGAACATGGCCCTTCTGCGTATGGGAAAGAAAACGGAGATTACCGGTGTCCCGGCGGCCGGCCAAGTATCCGCTGGTCACGGTGTTGTTGCGGGTGTCCGAACAGGAACCCGCCCGGGAGGACCGTAGACCTCGCCCCAAAGGGCGGTAATCCACTCGCGCCGGACCCCACCCGCGGATGAGGATTCGAACATGTACGACGTTCGGAACGCGACCTCGGCCGACCTGGGTGCCGTGATCGCGCTGGTGGCACGGCTGCAGCAGGAGCCGGCACACCAGATCGGCTTCCACGGCGAGACCGAGGACGAGGTCGCCGAGGAGCTGGCCGCGTTGCGCCCCGGCTGGGTGGGCAACGCGGTGGTCGCCGCCGACCGCAACGGTCGGGTGCGTGGTGTGCTGTCCTTCGAGGTGGAGGGAAGACGCGCCTACCTGTACGGGCCGTTCGTAGACGTGCCGGCCAATCACCCGGCGGCCGGGCATGTCTGGCAGGCTACCGCCGACGCGATGCTTCGGCACGCCAGGAAGCTGCCCCGGCTGGCCGGCGTGCGCCTTCTGGAGCTGTTCGGCCACCGGCAGAACCGGCTGCTCGCCGACTTCGCCGCCCGCCACGCGGCACCCGTCCGCATGACCAGCAAGTGCTTCACGCTCACCGCGGCGCCACTACGCAGCATCCTCGTCCGCGGGCCCGGTCAGGACGACCGCACGACGCTCCTCCCGGAGGATCCGGCGATCCGGCGGGCCGTGGCCGACCTCCATGACCGATGTTTCCCCGACGCGCCGACCTCCGGCGAACAACTCGTCACCGGCGACCGCCACACGGTGGTGGTGCTCATCGGCGGCGGCCGCGGTGACCTGCTGGGCTACGCGGCGGGTTACGTGCAGGCCGAGGAGTACTACGTCGACGTGGTCGGGGTGGAGGAGAACGCCAGGTCGTGCGGGGTGGGCAGAACCCTCGTCCGGCGGTTGCTGGCCGAGCTGGCCGCGCGCGGCGGTGTCCGCGACCGGGCCGCCGCGATGATCCGGGACGGCAACGAGGCGTCCGAGCGCATGTTCACCAAGCTGGGCTTCGAGCCCGGTGCGGAGCTGGTCAACTACCAGGTGGACCTGACCGCGCCGACCGTGCACCGGCGCGCGGTGTGACGCGAGGTAGGTTCTCCGCCCATGACGGTCGACCCGGACAGCAACGGCACCGAACTCGAGGACCTCGACTTCGACGACGACCTCCTCGACGAGTACGGCGAGGACTTCGAGGACCTGGTCGAGTCACTGGGCCTGCCGAACCGCCTGCCGGCGCTGTGGCTGCCGCCGGTCGGTGAGCTGGCCGCGGCCGCGCGGGAGAGCGTGCTGCTGCGGCGGGTCGGCGAGCTGGCCGCGTGGGTGGGGGAGCGGCGTGCGGTCACCGAGGAGGGCGACCTGACCGAGCCGGACGCGGCTGAGGCGGCGGAGCGGCTCGGGGTCACGCCGGCCGAGCTGCTGCTGTGCTGGGAGACCGCGCTGGCCGCCGACCTCGTGGTCGTGTCCGAAGACGACACCGGCGACACCGGCGGTGGCAGTGCCGACGGCAACCCCGACCTCTGGCCGACGGGCGACGACGAGGAGGACCTCGGCACCTGGGCGGTCGGGTTCACGCAGGTCCTCGGCAGCCTGGTGATCGACGCCGAGGTGGCGGACGAGGACGACCTCGTGTTCGACAGTGCCGGGGCGCTCGTGCTGCCGATGTTCCTGGCGCGGGAGCCGGGTGTCCCGGTGGCGGAGCTGCAGGAGATCGCGTGGTCCATGGAGACCGAGGACCTGGCGGACGACGCGGTGTGGGACACGTGGGTGGCCGCGCACGGCGACCCGGTCACGACGTTGCTGACCCGTCTGGCCGAACACGGCGCCGCCGAGGTCGACGGGGAGATCGCCCGCCTCACCCCGCTCGGCATGCTGATCATGCGGGAGGAGCTGCTGGACGGCGGGATCGACATCCCCCTGCTCCCGCCGCCGGCCGAGATGCCCGCGACGGACCTGCTGACGGTGGTCGGCGGGCGCGGCGGCGAGGAGCTGGACGAGCTGGCCAGGCTCTGGCTGTCGACCCGCGATCCGGCCGCGGCCGCGACGGAGCTGCTGGCGGCCGCGGTGGAGGCGTCCCCCTCCGGCCGCTTCTACGCGGCGAGTGTGCTGGCGAAGCTGCCGGACGTGCCGTGGCGGACGGTGCTGGCGGAGCCCGCGCTGCGCCCGTACGCCCGCGACGCGCTGGGCGAGCCCCGCGAACCGGCCGACGCGGCGTGGCTGCTCCTCGACGCCCTGTCCGCCAGCGCCAACGCGATGGGCGAGCTGGACCCGGAGGCCGTTGAGGTCGTGTCGGCGGAGACCCTCCCGGCCGGCCGGGAACAGGAGATCCTGGCCGAGGCGTGGCGCGTGCGGCACCCGATGGGCTACGAGGTCCTGGCCCTGATCGGCGCCCACCACCCCGACAAGCAGGTCGCGAAGACGGCCCGCACCGCCGCGCACAAGGCCCAGTCCGCGACCTAGTGTCCCGCGCCGGAAATCAGGCAACTAATTCGGCGGCCCAGCTTCCTGCTGGCGGCGTTGCCGGTTCGCCCAAGTACGACCCAGTACGAGGGCGAACCGGCGTCTTGCCAGCAGAAACCTGGTTCCACCGACTTAATCACCGCATTTCCGGCGCGGGACACTAGTGTCCCGCGCCGGAAGTCAGGCAACTAATTCGGCGGCCCAGCTTCCTGCTGGCGGCGTTGCCGGGTTCGCCCAGGTACGACCCAGTACGAGGACGAACCGGCGTCTTGCCAGCAGAAACCTGGATCCACCGACTTAATCACCGCATTTCCGGCGCGGGACAGTAGCACCTAGGCGGCCTGCGTGGCGGCGGCCTCCTCGGCGCTGGGTTCGGGTGTGTCGCGGTGGCGCAGGGACAGCAGGCCGCCCACCAGCAACGTCACGAGCACGCCCAGCGGGGTGTACCACCAGCTCGTCAACGTCCGCACGCCCTCCGCGGGCACCGCGGCCGAGAAGTCGACGCGGATGGACGTCCACGCCGCGTACCCGTTCGCCACCGGGTCCGCGGTCGCCGACGGGCCGACGAACTTCACGCCCAGGATCACGAACGTCATCACGGCCACCGTGACCACGAACGCCACCAGCCCGTCGAGCTGGCGTGCCCGCCGGAACAGCAGCCCCAGCAGGAACGCGCCCAGCAGCGCCCCGTACGTGTACCCCGTGATCCCCAGCGCCTGCACGACGATCGGGTCCGCCGTCGTCTTGTTGGCCGTCGCGAACAGCCCCGCGCACACGATCAGCAGCCCGGCCCACACCACCGTCCAGATCCGGCCCAGCCGCAGCCGCCGCTCGTCGGACAGGACCCGCCGCGACACCCGCTCGTACACGTCGGTCACCGTCGCCGACGCCAGCGCGCCCAGCGACGAGGACAGCGCCGCCGCCAGGATCCCCGCGATCACGAACCCCGACAGCCCCGACGGCAGCTCGGTCACGATGTAGTGCGCGAACAGCTCGTCCTTGTTGGCCAGGCCGAGACCGCCGGCCGACACCGGGTCCGCCGGCACCGCGGCCCGGTAGAACGCCCACATCATCACGCCGATGAGCAGGAAGAACGCGAACTGCAGGAACACCACCACGCCGCTCGCGACCAGTGCCTTCCGCGCGGCGACGAGGTCGCGGGTCGACATCAGCCGCTGCACGATCAGCTGGTCGACACCGTGTGACGCCATCGCCAGCAGCGTGCCGCCGAAGAACGCGGCCAGGAACGGGTAACCGCCGGTCAGCGGGTTCGACGAGAAGTCGAACAGCTGGAACTTCGAGGCGTCCCAGGCATCGCCGAACCAGCCGGACGGCAGCGCCCCCGCCAGCGCGACCACGACCACGAGCCCGCCGAGGACGTACCAGAGCATCTGGATCGCGTCGACCCACACGACCGCCCGGACGCCACCCACGAACGTGTAGCACACCATCGCGACGCCGAGCACGGTCACGATCGCCCAGTACGACGCGTCGACCCCGTAGGACGCGAGGACCACCTTGATCGGGATCGCGGTCGCGAACAGGCGGATACCGTCCGCGAGCAGGCGGGTGAACTGGAACGTCACCGACGCCGTCGCCCGCATCCCGTCGCCGTACCGCTTGCCGAGGAACGCGTACGCGGTCACCAGGTCACCGGTCATGTACCGCGGCAGCAGCACGAACGACACGATGATCCGGCCGAGGATGTACCCCAGCGCGAGCGTCAGGTACGTCATCCCGCCGGCCGACGGAGGCGCAACGTACGCGACCACCGGCACCGACAGGACGGTCAGCGTCGACGTCTCCGCCGACACGACCGACACGCACACGACCCACCACGAGATCTTCTTCTCGCTGACGAAGTAGTCCTTGGCCGACTTCTGCCGCCCGCCGATCAGGATGCCCAGCAGCGGCATCCCCACCAGGAACACCACGATGATCGCGACGTCAAGCGCTCGCACGCGAACCTCCCTCGTCGACGGCCACCCGCAGCCGGGTGACCTCGGTCGTCGCCGGCACGGGCAGGCACAACGGCGAGGCGCCCGGCGTGACGGCGCCGAGCACGCGAGTGGTCGCCGGCACCCCGGACCAGGTCAGGAACCCCAGCAACGCCGTCAGGTACGCCTCCTTGGCGCTCGACGGCAGCCCCAGCTCGTCGCTCGTCACCAGGGACACCGGCGCCAGCCGACGCCGCAACGCGGCCATCAGCGTCGGGTTGCGCACGCCCCCGCCGGACGCGACCACCCGGGTCACCCCGCGCTCCAGGCACGCGTCCGCGACCGTCACCGCGGTCAGCTCGACCAGCGTGGCCAGCAGGTCGTCGCCGGCGACGTGCCCGACCTTGGCCAGCGCCGCGGCGATGTGCTCGGTGTGGAACCGCTCCTTGCCGGTCGACTTGGGCGGGGCGAGCGTGTAGTACGGGTCGGCGAGCAGCACCTCCAGCAGCGCCGCGTCGACCTTGCCCTGCGCGGCCAGGTCGCCGTCGACGTCCTGGTGCCACACCCCGCCGGAGATCATCCGCGCCGCCGCGTCCAGCAACGCGTTGCCCGGCCCAGTGTCGAACGCGACCGCCGGCCCTTCCGGCCCCACCACGGTGATGTTGGCGATCCCGCCGATGTTCAGCGCGGCGGTGACGCCCGGCTGGCCCGCGAGCCACAGCCGGTCGAGCACGATCGCGAGCGGCGCGCCGTGCCCGCCCGCCGCCACGTCCCGCGCCCGCAGGTCCGACACCACGGGCAGCCCGGTCGCCTCCGCGATCCAGGCCGGCTGGCCGAGCTGGAGCGTGCCGAGCGCGCGGTCGTCGGAGACCCAGTGGTAGACGGTCTGTCCCAGGGAGGCCACGAGATCTGCCCGACCGTCCGCGATCGTCGTGAGCGCGTGCCCGGCCGCCGCGGCGAACGCCTGTCCGACCGCGGTGTCCAGCCGGCAGACCTGCTCGGCCGTCGTGGCGTTCGGCGGCAGCACGTCCAGCAGGGCGGCACGCAGTTCCAGGGAGTACGGCAGCTCGCTGTGCCCGACCGGTTGCAGATCGATGGCGTCACCGTTCAGCAACAGGTCGGCGACGGCCACGTCGACGCCGTCCATGGACGTTCCGGACAGAAGTCCGATCACGCGGCAGAGGTTCACAGAATTAGTGGCTAGTGGACCCCGCCCCACCTCGCAAGATGCGCGGTTAGTTCTTGACCAAATCGATGTCCAGAATGGTTGAGTGTTGGCGGCTGAGGGTATAGACCTTGGCGTTACTGTGTCTCCCCATCGGGGACTGGGACATCGCGACCACGACGAGGAGCGAGTATGAGCAGTTTTTCGGCCGATTGGAGCAGGCGGAAGTTCCTGCGCGGGGCACTCGCGACCGGCGCGCTCGCGCTGCCGGGCACAGGAGCTCTCGCCGGTTGCGCCACTTCGGGGGGCGGCCAGGAATCGACGCGGGGGGAGAAGTCCGACAAGAACCCGCTCGGTGTGCCGACCGACGGCTCGCTCGAGATCTACATCTTCAACGGCGGCTTCGGTGACGAGTACGCGACGGCCGTCCACGAGCCGATGTTCAAGAAGGCGTACCCGAACGTCGAGATCAAGCACAAGGCCGAGGTCGACATCAAGGGCGCCCTCCAGTCCCGCTTCGTGGCGGGCAACCCGCCGGACTTCGTGAACGACTCCGGCGACGGCCAGATCCCGCTCGGCCAGCTGGTCACCGACAAGCAGCTCTTCGACCTCACCGAGCTCTTCGACGCCCCGGCCTGGGACACGCCGGGCAAGAAGGTGCGCGACACGCTCGTGCCCGGTGCCGTCGAGCAGGGCACGTTCGGCCCCAAGCCGTACGTCATGAACATGGCGCTCACGGTCTACGGCACCTGGTACAACAAGGTCCTCTTCGACCAGAAGGGCTGGCAGCCGCCCACCACGTGGGACGAGATGAAGGCCCTGTGCGCGGAGATCAAGGGCGCCGGCATCGCCCCGTGGACCTACCAGGGCATCCACGCCCGATACATGGTGTGGCCGCTGCTGACCATGGCCGCCAAGCTCGCCGGGCCCGAGATCCTCGTCGACATCGACAACCTCAAGGAAGGCGCCTGGAAGCACGACGCCATCAAGGAGTCCGCGACCGCGCTCGCCGGCCTGAAGTCCAGCGGCTGGATCCTCGACGGCACCGAGGGCATGGACCACATCCAGTCGCAGGGCCAGTGGGTCGCCGGCAAGGCCGCGTTCATCCCGTGCGGCTCGTGGCTGGAGAACGAGGAGAAGGACGTCACCCCGAAGTCGGGCTTCGAGTTCGCGATGATGCCCGACCCGCTGCTGTCCAAGGACTCCAAGATGCCGCTGGAGACCGTCTACGCGGCCGCGGGCGAGCCTTACGTCGTGCCCGCCAAGGCGAAGAACCCGGCCGGCGGCCTGGAGTACATGCGGATCATGCTCTCCAAGGAGGGCGCGAAGGGCTTCACGGAGAAGGTCTCCAGCCTCACCGTGGTCCAGGGTGCGGCGGACGGCGTCAAGCTGCCCGCGGGCCTGACCTCCGCGAAGAAGGCCCTCGACGCCGCCGGCGACAACGTCGTCAGCTGGATGTGGCAGAGCTGGTACGGGACGATGTGGAACCCGGGCATCAACGCCGTCATCGGTGACCTGCTGGCCGGCCGCAAGACCGTGGACGAGTTCTGCGACGGCTGCGAGGCGGAGGCCAAGAAGGTGCGCGACGACGACTCGATCACGAAGTACACGCGCGAGAAGTGACGAAGAAGGCAGCGGCACGCGGGCGGGTCTCGAAACCGGGGCCCGCCCTGCAGCATGGCAAGTACCTGTTCATCGTGGTGTTCCTGGTCTTCCCGCTGGGGATCTACGGCCTGTTCACCCTCTCCCCGTACCTCCAGGCGATCTTCATCTCGATGACCGACTGGACCGGCCTGACGGGCACCCCGAAGTTCATCGGCCTCGACAACTACTCGTGGATCTTCAGCGACAGCCAGACCCTGGTGGCGCTGAAGAACAACGCGATCCTGCTGCTCGTGGTCCCGGCCGCCACCGTGCTGCTCGGGCTGTTCTTCGCGTCGATGCTGAACGTCGGCAGGCGCGGGAGGTCGGGCATCGAGGGCGTGCGCGGGTCGGCGGTCTACCGGGTCGTGTACTTCTTCCCGCAGGTCCTCTCGGTGGCGATCATCGGCGTGCTGTTCAAGTACGTCTTCGCGCCGACCGAGGCAGGCGGCATCCTGAACAGCTTCCTGCGCGGGATCGGGCTGGACTCGCTCGCGGTCCCGTGGCTCGGCGACCCGAACTTCGCGTTCTGGTGCGTCGTCGTGGTGATGATCTGGTCGTTCGTGGGGTTCTACGTGGTGCTGTTCTCGGCCGCCATGCAGACGATCCCGAAGGACATCTACGAGGCCGCGCTCCTCGACGGGTCCAACCGGTACACGACGTTCCGGCACGTGACGCTGCCGCTGGTGTGGGACACCGTGCAGGTGGGCTGGGTCTACATGGCGATCCAGGCCATGGACGCGTTCGCGTTCGTGTTCATCATGCTCGGCATCTCGGGCGGCCCGTCCCGCGCCGGTGACGTGCTGGGCGTGGCGATGTACCGGACCGCGTTCAACGACTACCGGTTCGGCCGGGCGTCCGCGATCGGCGTGCTGCTGCTGATCGTGACCCTGATCGTGTCGTTGGTGTTCCTTCGGTTGGCGCGGCGGGAGCGGGTGGAGCTGTCATGAGCGGAGCTTGCGAGAGGGCGGCATGACGACGACCGTGGAAAGGCCGGCCACCGCGGCGCCGGCCCCGCGCCGCCGCGCCCCCGGCGTCGGCGCCGGCACGGGTGCGCTGAACCTGCTGAACGGGACGTTCCTGCTCGTCTGGGGCCTGCTCACGACGCTGCCGCTGCTGTGGGCGATCGTGTCGTCGTTCAAGACGAACAGGGAGTTCCTGGTCAGCCCGTGGGGCCTGCCGTCGGTGGCCAGGTTCGAGAACTTCGCCCGCGCGTGGACCGCGGCGAACATCGGGCAGTACTTCTTGAACAGCGTCATCGTCGTGGTGATCTCCGTGCCGCTGACGATGCTGTTCGGCGCGATGGCCGCGTACGTGCTGTCGAGGTACCGGTTCCCCGGGAACCGGATCATCTACTTCGCGTTCGTCGGCGGGCTGATCTTCCCCGTGTTCCTGGCGCTGGTGCCGCTGTTCTTCGTGGTGCGCAACCTCGGCACGCTGCCGGTGGTCGGCGAGGTCCTCGGCCTGAACAGCTACCTGTCGCTGGCACTTGTCTACGTCGCGTTCTCGATGCCGTTCACGGTGTTCTTCCTGACGGCGTTCTTCCGGACGCAGCCGACCTCCATCGCGGAGGCGGCCATCATCGACGGCTGCTCGCACTTCGGGCTGTTCTTCCGCGTGATGCTGCCGATGGCGAGGCCGGGACTGATCAGCATCGGGCTCTTCAACGTGCTGGGGCACTGGAACCAGTACGTGCTGCCGGTGGTCCTGATGAACGACCCGGACCGCAAGGTGCTGGCCCAGGGCCTTGCGGCGCTGGCGATCAGCCAGGGGTACCGCGGTGACTGGACGGCGCTGTTCGCCGGTCTGGTGATCGCGCTGCTGCCGGTGCTGATCGTGTACATCCTGTTCCAGAAGCAGGTCCAGGCCGGACTCACGGCCGGTGTGTTGAAGTAGTCACGGGGCGTTGACCCGGCCTGGTTCTCCAGGGCGGGTCAACGCCGGTCGTCGACCTCCCCGGCCGCGAGTTCGCGAGGATCCGACCGGTCCTGACGTGCGTGTCGGGCGTTGATGCGAGGATGGCGGCGTGTCGAGCACCGTGATCGTGATCATCGTCGTCGTAGCCGTGCTGCTCGCGCTCGCCGTGGTGGCGGGCGTCGTGCTGTCCCGGCGGCGGCGGCTCGACCTGTCCGAGAAGCCGGCAGTCGAGGACAGGCCCAAGGGCTACCAGGCCGGCGGCGGCATCAGCCTCGCGCCCGGCGGGAAGAAGGAGTCGGTACTCGACCGGCCGGGCACGGTACCGGCCGAGCCCGCGCTGCTCGACGAGGTCATCCCGGCCAAGGAGGTACCCGACTCCGACGTCCCGCCGGTGCTCGACGAGCCGGGCGCGTCCGTGCTGGACCGGCCGGGAACCGTCCCGGCCGAGCCCACGCTGATCGACGAGCTCACCGCGCCCACCGAGGAGATCGAGCCGACGTCCGGCCGGCTGGAGCGCCTGCGCGGCCGGCTGTCCCGGTCCCGCTCGACCCTCGGCCAGGGCCTGCTCGGCCTGCTCGGCGCCGGCACTCTCGACGAGGACTCCTGGACCGAGGTGGAGGACACCCTCCTGCTCGCCGACCTCGGCGCCGCCACGACCACCGAGATCGTCGAGCGGCTCCGCGCGGAGCTCGTCACCCGCAAGGTGCGCACGGCGGACGAGGCGCGGATGCTGCTCCGCGACGTGCTCGTCGACGCACTGCACCCGGACATGGACCGGTCCGTCCGCGCCCTCCCACACCTGAGCGATGGCACCAAGCTCCCCGCGGTCGTCCTGGTCACCGGCGTCAACGGCACCGGCAAGACCACCACGACCGGCAAGCTGGCCCGGGTGCTCGTCGCCGACGGCCGCACGGTCCTGCTCGGCGCGGCCGACACCTTCCGCGCCGCCGCGGTCGAGCAGCTCGCCACGTGGGCAGAGCGGGTCGGCGCCGAGGTCGTCCGCGGCAAGGAGGGGGCCGACCCGGCGGCCGTCGCCTTCGACTCGGTCAAGCGGGGTGTCGAGGCGGGCGTGGACGCCGTCCTGGTCGACACCGCAGGCCGGCTGCACACCAAGACCGGCCTGATGGACGAGCTGGGCAAGGTCAAGCGGGTCGTCGAGAAGCAGACGAAGGTCGACGAGGTCCTGCTGGTGCTCGACGCCACCACCGGCCAGAACGGGCTCACCCAGGCCCGCGTGTTCGCCGAGGTCGTCGCCGTGACGGGCATCGTGCTGACCAAGCTCGACGGCACGGCCAAGGGCGGCATCGTCTTCCAGGTCCAGCGTGAGCTGGGCGTGCCCGTCAAGCTGGTCGGCCTGGGGGAGGGCGCGGACGACCTCGCGCCGTTCGAGCCGACCGCGTTCGTCGACGCGTTGCTCA
>NZ_DASQCC010000173.1:0-81514 GCF_035634895.1 Actinophytocola sp.
CGCCGACGAGCCTCCGCCAGCCGCAGCACGGCCCGCTCCAGCGCGTAACCCGCGTCCACCGCGACGCCCTTCACGTCCGCGTTGACCTCGGCAACCACCTGCATCGCGACCACGAGCCCCGCCGGATGCCACCCCCGCGACTGCGACTGCGCCTTGCGCACCTTCCACGCCGGCATCCCCAGCTCACCCGCCAGCCGATACGGGTCGGCCCGCCCCGCACCCGCGACCTTCGCCACCGTGCGGACCGCGTCCGCCAGGGCGTCGGCCACCAGCACGTGCGGCACCCCGAGCTGCATGGCCCAGCGCAGCATCTCCAGCGCCCCGGCCACGTCCCCGGTGACCGCCTTCTCGGCCACCGTGAAGCCCGTCACGTCCGCGCGGCCGCGGTGGTAGCGGCGGATCGCCTCGACCGTGACCTGGCCGTCCGCGTCCGCGACCAGTTGCGCGGCCGCAGCAGCCAGTTCCCGCAGGTCGGAGCCGACGGAGTCGATCAGCTCACGGACCGCCTCCGCGTCCGAGCGCCCACCCGCCTGCCGGATCTCGTTTCGGACGAACGACTCCCGATCCTGCGGCCGGGTGATCCTGGGACACTCGACGACCTGCGCACCCGCCGACTTCATCGCCGCGACCAGGTCCTTGCCCGGCTTGCGCCCCCCGCCGTTGTGCAGCACAACCAGTTGCACGCTGTCCGCCGGCGCCTTCACGTACCCCGTGATCACCGCACCGATGTCCTTGCCGACCTCCTGCGCACCCTCGAGCACGATCACCCGCCGCTCGGCGAACAGCGACGGGCTGACGAGCTCGGTCAGCTCCGGCCCGGTCAGCTCGGTCGTCTTCACGCGAGTCATCTCGGCGGACGGGTCGGCCAGCCGCGCGGTCTCGATCGCTGTCCGGACCGCACGTTCTACCAGCAGTTCCTCGTCCCCGAGCACGAGCTGCAACGCGGGCGGGGTCACGGCGGGCGCCTTCACCCCGTCATCCTCGCATCACCCACCGACAAGCGGCGCGACTGGCCTGCTACGGCCCATGAGTCCTGGTCACCGTGGTCTCGAATGGTGGACCTCACATTGGCAGAGTGACCGTGTTGTGCCGTAACGTGTCGGACAGACAACTTCATACCGCTCATCCAGAGGGGCAGAGGGATCGGCCCGAAGAAGCCCCGGCAACCAGCGTCAGCCACACCATTCGCGACCGCGAGAACGGCGACGACCACGGTGCCAATTCCGACCCGTACGCGGGACAGATGAGGAGATACCTCGCGATGACGATCACCGCCGACGCCGGCACCACCACGCTCGACCTCGGGCCCGCACGCGCCCTGAGCTGTCGCGAGTGCGGCAACCAGATCCCCCTGGCACCCGAGTTCGCCTGTGCCGAGTGTTTCGGCCCGCTCGAGGTCTCATACGAGTTCGGGAACGTCACCCGAGCCGAGATCGAAGCGGGTCCCAAGTCCATCTGGCGGTACCGCAAGCTGCTGCCCGTGCCGTCCGATGTGGACGCACATCCCAACACCGATCCGGGCCTGACCCGGCTCGTGAAGGCCGACCGCCTCGCCGCCGCGCTCGGGGTGAAGTCCTTGTGGGTCAAGGACGACACGGGCAACCCGACACACTCGTTCAAGGACCGCGTGGTCGCCGTCGCGCTCGCCGCCGCCCGCCAGCTCGGGTTCCGCGTGCTCGCCTGCCCGTCAACGGGCAACCTGGCCAACGCCGTGGCGGCGGCCGCCGCACGAGCCGGCTGGGAGTCGGTCGTGCTGATCCCGTCGTCACTCGAACGAGCGAAGGTGCTGACGACCGCCGTGTACGACGGCGCGCTCATCGCCGTCGACGGTAACTACGACGACGTGAACCGCCTCGCCACCGTGCTCGCCGCGGAGCACGAGGACTGGGCGTTCGTGAACGTCAACGTCCGCCCGTACTACGCGGAGGGCTCCAAGACCCTCGGTTTCGAGGTCGCCGAGCAGCTTGGCTGGCGCCTGCCGGACCAGGTGGTCGTGCCGGTCGCCTCGGGCTCCCAGCTCACCAAGGTGGACAAGGGCTTCCGCGAGCTGACCGACCTGGGTCTGGTCGACGCCAAGCCGTACCGCGTGTTCGGCGCGCAGGCCACGGGCTGTTCCCCGGTCGCGACCGCGTACAAGGCGGGCCAGGACGTCGTGACGCCGGTCAAGCCGGACACCATCGCCCGCTCCCTCGCCATCGGCGCCCCGGCCGACGGCCCCTACGTGCTGGACGTGGTCCGCCGCACCAACGGCGCGGTGGAGCACGTCTCCGACGAGGAGGTCGTCGAGGGCATCCGCCTCCTGGCCAGGACGGAAGGCATCTTCGCCGAGACCGCGGGCGGCGTCACCGTCGCCACGGCGAAGAAGCTCATCGAGACCGGCCAACTCGACACCGAAGCCGAAACAGTCCTCCTCATCACCGGCGACGGCCTCAAGACCCTGGACGCCGTCGAGGGCAAGATCGGCCCCCGCGCGACGGTTCCCCCGTCAGCCGACGCGGTCCGCGCCGCACTGGCCGACTGAGCACGCGGCCTGCCCGGTTGGGGATCGGCCCCGGACACGCGCCGACCACGATCCCCAACCACGCGAACCAAAGCGGCAGCAAAGGCCGGGCACGACGTACACGAGCGTCCGATGTGGACAGCGAGATCCCACCGGCCACGTCGGACATCACGGCGGTGATCTCGACGGCCCGCGAGTCACGGCGCGCGGCCCCGCCGCGGTCGCCACGATCGCGGTGTCACCGGCGGTGTCGGTCCGCAGCACCAACACACCCAGGTGAGCAAGCACGCGGAGCGTGAACGGGCTGGGATGCCCGTACCGGTTCATCGCTCCGACGCTCACCACCGCGATCCGCGGCCGAACCGCGGCGAACAGCTCGGGCGACGTGTACCGGGAGCCGTGATGCGGCACCTTGATCACGTCGGCGGACAGGTCCACCCGCTCGTCCAGCAGATGCGCCTGCGCGGCCAGCTCCACGTCTCCGCTCAGCAGCACACGCCCGGCCGGCGTCACCGCCCGTAACACCAACGACGCGTTGTTGATCTCCGTCCCATCGGACTGGACCGCCGGCATCACCTCCTCGTCATCCGGCGCCAACACCTCGACAACCAGTCCCGGCCACGCCAACCGCTGCCCAGCGGTCAGCTGGACCACCGGCACCCCGGCGTCCCATGCCTCGTCCCGCACCTCCTCCCACGCCCAGCGCGGCACTCGCGCCCGGCTCACTCCGACGGCACCGACCGCATGGTCGGCCAGCACCGCGTCCAGCCCGCCGATGTGATCGGCATGCAGGTGGGTCAGCACCACCAACGGCACCCGCGACACATCCAGCCGATCGAGGCACGCGGCCAGCGGCGCCACCTCCGGCCCGGTGTCGACGACGACCGCACGCCCGGCCTCACCGGTCGCCAGGACGATCGCGTCGCCCTGCCCCACGTCGCAGGCCACCATGGCCCAGCCGTCCGGCGGCCATACCGGCGCGATCACCCGCACCGGGATCACCACGATCAACAACCCGATAAGCACGATGCCGATCAGCACCCGCAGCTGCCGCCGGCGCAACGCCACCACCAGCAGCGCCATGCACCCGGCGAGCAGCAGCCCGCCGAGCCAGCCAGTCGGCCACCCGATCACCGCACCCGGCAGGCCGGCACCGTGCCGGGCAACGAAGACCAGCCAGTTCGCCTCCGGTCCGGCCAGCCGAACCAGCAACTCCGCGAGCCAGGGCGCCACCGGCGCGACCACCGCCGCCAGCACCCCGAGCACGGTCGCCGGCGCGACCACAGGTGCCGCCAGCAGGTTCGCACCGATCGCCACGACACTCACCTGACCGGCGAACCCGGCCACGACCGGCGCGGTGACCAGGTGTGCGGCCGCCGGCACCGCCAGCGCCTCGGCCAGCCCTCGCGGCACACCCCGGTCGGCGAGTCGTTCCGCCCAACGAGGCGCGATCAGCACGAGCGCACCGGTCGCGAGCACCGACAGCGCGAACCCGATGCTCACCGCCATCGCGGGATCCCACAGCACCAGCACGATCACCGCGACGCTGAGCGCCGGTAAGGCCGCGCGCTGACGTCCGATCGCCAACGCCAGCAGCCCGACCGCACCCATCACACCGGCCCGCAACACGCTCGGCTCGGGCCCGGCCAGCACGACGAACCCGACCAGCGCCACCATCGCCCCGGCCGCCGCCGTCCGCGGGCCACAACGCAGCACGCGCAGCAGCAACAGCACCGCCACACCGACCACAGCCAAGTTGGCGCCACTCACCGCCAACAGGTGGGCCAGTCCGGCCGCACGGAACTCGTCGGTCACCCGCTGCGACAGATCGTCGGTGTCGCCGACGACCAACGCGGGCACCAAGCCGCGCGGCTCCGGACCAAGCACACCGGACGCGTCCCGTAAGCCCGATCGCAGCCTCTGCGCGACCCGCTGCCACTCGGCCGCCTCACTCAACGCGTCCGGCGGCCCGCGGACTCTCAACACCGCGACAGTGAGCTGCCCCGGGTCGGCCGGCGCGACCGCCGCGGTCGCCGTGACCTGCTGTCCCGGCAGGAGTGTCCGCCAGCGGTCGACCGGAGCGACCAGGATGACCGCACCCGTCGACGACACCCGACGACCAGCCACGACGGCCCACACCACCCGCGCGGGCAGCACGACGGCACGCACCCCGCTCTGCTGCCCACCGAACCCGGTGGAGACCACCGGCTTCGCGCGTTCGGTGATCTCGACTCGAAACATGCCGGTGACATCCGCGCCGGCGAGTGTCCGAAGTGGATCATCCGAGGCGGCACGCAACCGCATGGTGCCGACGACGCCGACCGACATCCCGCACAGGAGCACCGACCAGGCGATTCCCAGCCGCCACCACCTGACGACGGCCGGACGTCCCCGCGACCGGGCCAACACCACAAGCCCCAGCACAGCTCCGACGAGTCCACCGACCGCGGACCACCACCAGCCGAAGGACAGACCGGTCAGCGTCGAGAGCCACACGACAAGCGCAGCAGGCACCAACCGAGCGTCCGGTCGACGGCCGGTGTCCACTCCGAGCCGGCCGATCACGACACCACCAAGGCCATCGAGGACCGCCGCATCGCCCGATGGCGAACGTATCCGCCGGCCATGCCCGGACCTGTCCCGGAGCGGACTCGTTCCTCGTGCACCCTGCGGTACTCGATCATCGGGCCACCACCAGATCCTTGAGTCGTGCGAACCGGCTCGGGCCGATCCCGTCGATCTCGCGCAGTTGCTCCACGCTGTCGAACCGGCCGTGTTCCGTTCGCCAGTCGACGATTCGCTGCGCGGTCACCGGCCCGACGCCAGGCAGCGTGTCCAGCGCGGCGAGCGTCGCCATGTTCAGGTCGACCTTGTCCGCGACGCCCGGGACTCCTGGCGCCGCCGGAGGCTGCTCGGCGCCGGGCGGCGCCGGGACGCCGACGTAGATCTGTTCTCCGTCGGTCAACCTGCGGGCGAGGTTGAGCGCGCCGAGATCGGCGTCCGGCACCGGTCCGCCCGCCGCTCGCAAGGCGTCGGCGACCCGTGCCCCGTCGGGCAATGTCACCAGGCCGGGGCTGGTGACATTGCCGACCACGCTCACCACGATCGACGCCTCCGCAGCGGCCGAAGGCGCCTGGGACGCCGCCGCGACGGGCAACACAGGCGGCGTCTCGTGCTCGACCCCGCGCGAGGACGTCACCATCCAGAGCGCCACCGCGACGGCGAACACGAGGCCACCGGCCAGCACGATGGCAAGCCTGCGGCGTCCGCCTGCGGACACCTCCGGTATCCAGTCGGCCGCCAGCCTGCCGACTCGGCCGGACCGCCACCACGGGTCGCTCGGCGGCGGGTCCGGTGGATCCGGCGGATCCATCGAGACGTCCACCCACCGCTGGTCCGGTGGCAGTTCCACGTCTTCTTCGCGAGGCTCGGCGTGTGCCTCGCCGGACAGGCGGAAGAGGCGCTCCCCGGGCTCGGTGGTTGCTTGGTCGTGGCGTTGGCGGTCCTGTCGGGTTCGGTCGGGCCGCGAGGTTGTTTCGATCACGGGTTCGACCTTATGTCGGCGGGGGCTTGGGAGCCTCGGGACGGGCGCCGATTGTGGATAACTGGTCGAGTTGTGGATAACTTGCGATAGCCGCTGGTCAGAGGGTGTCAGCGGTCCGCTGGGCAGACGACGACGCCGAGCATGCCGGGGCCGGTGTGAGCTCCGATTGCGCCGCCGAGCTCCGACACGACACAGCCGGACGCCGACGAGATCCGCTCGTCCAACCTCGTCGCGAGATCGACGGCCCGGTCATGTGCGGCGAGGTGGTGCACGGCGAGTTCCACGGCGTCCGCCCCGGTTTCCGCCGCGGCTGCCTCGGCAAGGTCCACGAGGCGTGCCAGTGCCCTGTTGGTGGTGCGCACCTTCTCCAGCGGCACGATGTGGCCGTCCTTCACGTGCAGCACCGGCTTGACCGCGAGCGCCGTGCCGAAGAACGCCGCGGCGGAGCCGATCCGACCGCCACGGCGCAGGTACTCGAGGGTCTCGACCATGAAGAACGTCCTGGTCCGTGCGGCGGCCGCCACGGCGACCTCCTCCACCACGGCACCGTCGGCGCCGCCACCCGCCGCCGTCGCCGCACGCAGCACCGAGAACCCCAACCCCATGACGGCGGTACGCGAGTCCACGACCCGCACGGTGTCGACGCCGATCTCACGCGCGGCAAGGCAGGCCGACTCCCAGGTACCGGACAGCTCGCGCGACAGGTGCACCGAGACGATCCCGTCCGCGCCCTGGTCCAGCAGCCGACGGTAGATCTGGCTGAACTCGTCGGGATTGGGCCGCGACGTCGTCACCGCGTGCCGCCCGGTCAGCGCGGCGGCCACCTCGACGGGCCCGATGTCCACACCGTCCCGTCCGGAGCAGTCGTCGATCAGCACGTGGAGCGGCACGACATGCACAGCGTGCCGGCTGGCGAAGCCATCCGGCAGATACGCGCTGGAATCGGTGACCACGGCGACCGGCACGGACGGAGCCTACGTGGTCGGTGGGGAAATGACCGTCATCGCGGCCGGCGCAGCAGCGTGCCGGCCTCGTCGGCGACCGCCTTGCCCACCAGTTCGTGTGCCTCCCAGCCCCAGTGCATACCGTCCGGGTTGCCCCGCCCGGCCCGCACATGGTCGCCGACCAGGGCGGTCAGATCCAGCAGTGACACCCCCGCCCGTGCACCCCAGGCACGCACCGCGGCGGTCGCCTGCAACCGGCCTGTGTGGACGTAGCCGTACGAGCTGGCCTTGTGTGGGGGCGGCAGGAACCCGACGGCGGGCAGGTCCGGCCGCAACGCCCTGATCGACCCGAGGATCCTGTCGAGATAGTGGACCGTCAGCGCGGGCGGCAGCGCGACCGGGCGGCCGTTCGTCGCCCTGGCGAGCCAGGGCTGGGCGGCAACGTAGCGGTCCCGGACCCATCGCCGCAGCGGATCCGGCCGCAGGTAGCGGAGCCCTTCCCGCAGGTACGTCGGCAAAGGGGAGGGCAGGGTGTCCATGCTGCCGACGGCCAGCACGAGCACGTCGGCCTTGGGCAACTGGGTCCACAGCCTGGGGTCGCCGGTCAGCGCCCAGAACGCGTCCCGGGCGGTCCAGCCGGACCGTGCGAACAACTCGCTGCGCCCACCCAGCGCGGCGGCCGCGAGGTTGGGCCAGAGCCGCTCGTCATCGGCCGGTCGGGGGCCATCCGGTCCTTGGAAGCTCAACGAGTCCCCGAACACCAGCAGGTTGGTCATCCCGGTCAGCCGGTGATCCCCGCGTTGTACGCGATCAGGCGCCAGGCCAGACCGCTCGAGACACGCCGGGCGAGCACCACCCAGTGGCAGTTGCCGATGCCGCCCAGCTTCGCCCACGCGGCGATCGGCAGCTCCAGCAGATGCCCGGTCAGCGCCGTGATCAGGCCACCGTGTGCGCACAGAACCGCCGTGTCCTCAGTGGACTCGTCGAGCTCGGCGACGACCTCGGAGGCCCGCGCGGCGACCTCCACCCGGGCCTCGCCGCCGGGCGGGGTCCATGCCGGGTCCGTCTGCCACATCTGCCGTGCGCCGGGCCACTGCTCGTCCACCTGTGGGCCGGTCATGCCCTGCCACAGGCCGAGGTGCGTCTCCCGCAACCGCTTGTCGAACCGCAGTGGGACACCGGTGGCCTCGGTGAAGATCGTCGCCGTGTCCGTCGCCCGCTTGAGGTCCGACGCGACGACCACGTCCGGGGAGAACCGGGCGAGCGCGGGCACCGCGAACCTGGCCTGGTTGCGGCCCACGTCCGTGAGGACGGAGTCGAGTTGCCCCTGCATCCTGCTGGCCGCGTTGTAGTCGGTCTCGCCGTGTCGCCACAGGACGAGCCGGCGGAGGGTCACGTCGTCCCGCCGTTCGTCTCGCCCACGCCGGCCTCCAGGTCGAAGTCGATACGGGGGCAGTCCTTCCACAGGCGTTCGAGACCGTAGAAGGCCCGCTCCTCGGCGTGCTGGACGTGCACCACGACGTCGACGAAGTCGAGCAGGACCCAACGGCCCTCGCGCGCGCCCTCGCGGCGCACCGGCTTGGTGCCGGCGTCGCGCATCTTCTCCTCGACGTTGTCCACGATGGCGCCGACCTGCCGCTCGTTGGGTGCGGAGGCGATCACGAAGCAGTCTGTGATGACCAGTTGGTCCGAGACGTCGAGCACGATCACGTCGCTGGCCTTCTTGTCGGCTGCCGCATTGGCTGCGACCAGCGCCAACTCACGTGCGTCGTGCGTTGCGGCCACGTCACTCCTCGATACTGTCTATTGGTGGAACCGGTTCGTTCAACCCTGGGAGAATACCCGTGCGGAGACCGTTCGGGTCACGCGTTCCGGTACAGATCGCGTTTGGAGATGTACTGAACCACCCCGTCGGGCACCAGGTACCACACGGGCAGGCCGGAGGCGACCCGCTCCCGGCACGCCGTCGAGGATATCGCCATCGCCGGCACGTCGATGAGGCTCACCGAGCCGTTCGGCAGGTGTGTGTCGTCCAGGCGGTAGCCGGGCCTGGTCACGCCGACGAAATGGGCCAGCGAGAACAGCTCCTCGGCCTGCCGCCAGGACAGGATCTGCTCGAGCGCGTCGGCGCCGGTGATGAAGAACAGGTCCGCGTCCGGATAGGCGGCGTGCAGGTCGTGCAGGGTGTCGACGGTGTAGGTGGTCCCGCCGCGCTCGATGTCCGCCCTGCTCACGGAGAAGCGGGGGTTGGACGCGGTCGCGATCACGGTCATGAGATAGCGATCCTCGGCGGCGCTGACCTTGCGGTCCGTCTTCTGCCAGGGCCGACACGTCGGCACGAAGATCACCTCGTCGAGGCCGAACCGCACCTGAACCTCGCTGGCCGCGACCAGATGCCCATGGTGCACGGGATCGAACGTGCCACCCATGATCCCGATCCGAAGACCTGTCATAGCTGGTCAGCGTACGTGTAAGGGGTGCACGCAGCGTGTGTCACCCACCACTTTCCCGTACGAAAGTCCCTTTCGCTCGGCCTTCTCCTGGCCCACTCGCCCGCCATGCGCCATCGTGGACCCCGTGGACGAGCAAGCACTTCGCAACTCAGCAGAGACCCGACTCCGAGCCCTCGCCGGAGACGGCGCCGCGCTGCGGGACGACCAGTGGACCGCCATCAGGGCGCTGGTCGTCGAACGCAGGCGCGCCCTTGTCGTGCAGCGCACCGGGTGGGGCAAATCGGCCGTGTACTTCCTCGCCACCGCACTGTTACGAGAGCTGGGCAACGGGCCGACGGTGATCGTCTCGCCGCTGCTCGCGTTGATGCGCAACCAGATCGAGGCGGCGGCCCGGGCCGGCGTCCAGGCGGCGACCATCAACTCCGCGAACCTCGACCAGTGGCACGAGGTCGAACAGGACGTACTCGCCGGACGCATCGACGTGCTGCTGGTCAGCCCGGAACGGCTCAACAACCCGGACTTCCGTGAGTCCGTGCTGCCCGAGCTGACCGCGTCGGCCGGCATGCTCGTGGTCGACGAGGCGCACTGCATCTCCGACTGGGGCCACGACTTCAGGCCGGACTACCGCAGGTTGCGCACGCTGCTGGCCAAGCTGCCGGCCGGCGTGCCGGTGCTGGCCACCACGGCCACGGCCAACGACCGCGTGGTCCGGGACGTCGCGGACCAACTCGACCTCGGTCGGAAGGACACGCTGGTGCTGCGGGGTGAGCTGGACCGGGCGAGCCTGCATCTGGGTGTGCTCGATCTGCCGAGCCCGCAGGCCAGGATGGCGTGGCTCGCGGAACATCTCGGCGAGTTGCCGGGGTCAGGCATCATCTACGCGCTCACCGTGGCGTCGGCATACGAGACGACGTCCTTCCTGCGGGACAACGGCTACGAGGTGGCGGCGTACTCCGGCCGGACCGAGCCGGCCGAGCGGGAGCGGATCGAGCAGGACCTGCTGGCCAACCGGATCAAGGCCGTCGTGGCGACTTCGGCGCTGGGCATGGGTTTCGACAAGCCGGACCTGGGCTTCGTGATCCATCTCGGCTCTCCCGCCTCGCCGATCGCGTACTACCAGCAGATCGGTCGCGCGGGCCGTGGGGTGGAGCGGGCCGAGGTGCTGTTGCTGCCGGGTGTCGAGGACCGGGCCATCTGGAAGTACTTCGCGTCGCTGGCCTTCCCGCCGGAACCCGTCGTCCGACAGGTGGTCGACACGTTGGTGGACGCAGGTCGGCCACTGTCCACAGTCGCGCTCGAACCACGATGCAACCTGTCCCGGTCGCGGCTGGAGATGGTGCTCAAGGTCCTGGACGTGGACGGTGCGGTGCAGCGCGTGAAGGGTGGCTGGCTCGCGACCGGGGCGGAGTGGGGCTACGACGGGGACCGGTACAAGGGCATCGCCGAGGCCAGGCAGGCTGAGCAGCGGACGATGCTCGAGTACCAGACGACCAGCGACTGCCGGATGGAGTTCCTGCTGCGGCAGCTGGATGCCCCGCATGCGGCGCGTTGTGGGCGGTGTGACAACTGTGCGGGACCACGGTGGAGCACCGAGGTGTCGTTGGACCGGGTCACTTTGGCGCGCGAACGGTTACTTCGCCCCGGCGTCGACGTCGAGCCCCGCCGCCAGTGGCCGAGCGGTATGGCGGGGCTGGACGTACCACTTTCCGGTCGAATTGGCGCAGACATGGTCGCCGCGACAGGTAGGGCGTTGGGGCGACTCACGGACGTCGGCTGGGGCAATCGTTTGCGTGACCTGTTCTCGCCCGCGTCAGAGGCGCCGGACGGTCCGGTGCCTGATGACATGTTCAACGCATGCGTACAGGTGTTGGCGTCATGGGAGTGGGAACAGCGCCCTGTCGGGGTGGTGACGATCGGCTCGCAGAGCCGACCGAAGCTGGTCGCCAGTTTAGGTGAACGGCTCGCCACGATCGGCAAGCTGACGCTGCTCGGTGAGATCGGGTCCGAACCGTCTGGAGAGCCGCGTGCCAACAGCGCGTTACGCCTGGCGCAGGTGTGGCAGAAGCTGACCGTCGACGCTCCACTCTCCGAACGTCTCTATGCGGTGAACGGCCCCGTCCTGCTTGTCGATGACCGGATCGACACCGGCTGGACGATGACGGTGGCGGCCAAGCTCCTGCGCGACACGGGGGTGCCCACGGTCTTACCGTTCGCACTGGCCGTCACGTCCTGACCATCTTGATCGCGGTCTCGGCCCGAGAAGATAGGAGACCATCACAGACCGCCTCCAGATCGCGACTCGAGTGCTGCCGTCAGCAGGACGTGTTGTCCTTTGCTTTGTCCGGAGTCGACGCGTGTGCTCTGTGCGGAGTTTGATGCGTTTGCTCTGTCCGGAGTGGACGCGTGCTCCGGCGGAGGACGGTGCACGGCGGAGAGGAACCGTGTCAGGAGTGGTGCCCTGCACGGTTGGTTCGGGCACGGACGTTCATGCCCCGTCAAGTTTCGGTGGGCCTGACGTGCATGCGGACTGCCGATCCCACCGCCCGCGGCGCGGTGGAGGTGGCGGTGTCCGGGCCGGTCTTGTTATGGGACTGGCCCGGGCACCGACTCTCAGTCGTTGTCGGATCGGCGAACGCCTTGCGGTTGAGCGAAGGGATCGGCTGCGAAGAGTCGCAGTGCTGACCGGAACATCGACCGGCCCAGCCAGTTGGTGGAGATGGTCTGCTCAGCGGTGCGCACCGACGGGCGCACGCGGCGAAGCCGTAGTCGATCATTTGCGTCTCGCAGTGGCGGATGGCCTCGCAGGTCTCGCTGGCCGTCTGCGGTCGCGATGACGCTGCGTGCCAACAGTTGTGCGTCTCGGAGTGCGGTGTTCGCGCTGATGCCGCGGAGGGGAGTCATGCTGTGGATCGCGTCGCCCGGAACGGTGACGTTCGTTGTTTCCCGCTGTTCAATCGGAATGGAGGTGCGGATTGGTAGCAGGTTGACGGCTTCCTCAGGGGTGGTCGGCGACCATGCGGCGTAGGTCGGGGTGCCAGGCGGCGATCTGGCGGCAGGCCGGGTCACGCAGATCGGGGCCGTCCAATTCGGACAGTTCGGCGTCGCCTCACGGGTACTTGCCGCTGTTGGCGGCGTGGCCCACATCAGGCAGCTGGTGGTGTTGTCGAGGTGTGGCCCGTCGGGCTTGCGGGTTGGCCCGTCCGGTTGTGGGTTGGCTGGTCGGGGCTTGCGGGTTGGCTCGTCGGGGTTGTGACTAGGGGCGTAGTGGGACCAGGTCGTCGGCGTGGACTACTTCGCGGCGGTGTTCTGGGGCCAGGTCCTGGCTCGAGTGGCCCATGAGGGCTGGGAGTTCTGTTGCGTCGAAGGCCACTACCCCCCTGGCCACCACTCTGTCGCCCGGGTCGGTCAGTTCCACGACGTCGCCGGCTTCGAAGTTGCCGGTTACCGCTGTTATGCCGGCTGCCAGCAGTGACCTGCGGCGATCCACCACGGCTCTTACCGCGCCCTCGTCCAGCCGGAGTTTGCCGGCCGGGTCTGCTGCGTACGCCAGCCAGAAGCGCCGTGGGGTAAGGCGGCGGCCGCCCGTTGCGAAGGCTGTGCCCACATCGGCTGGGCCCAGTGCCCGTGCTGCGTCATGGGCCGCTGCCAGTAGTACTGGGACGCCTGCTGCCGAGGCCAGCCGAGCCGACGCCAACTTTGTCGCCATGCCGCCGGTGCCCAGGTCGGAGCCGCCCTCGTCGGCCTGGACCTCGGCTACGTCCTTGTGGTCCAGCACCTCCGCTATGCGTTTGGCGTCCGTGCGGCGTGGATCGCCGTCGTACAGGGCGTCCACGTCGGACAGTAGGACCAGGGCGTCCGCGCCCACCAGGTAGGCGACCAAGGCCGCCAGGCGGTCGTTGTCGCCGAAACGGATTTCCTCCGTTGCCACCGTGTCGTTCTCGTTCACCACCGGGACGACGCCCAGTGCCAGTAGTCGCGACAGGGTTCGTTGGGCGTTTCGGTAGTGGGAGCGGCGGACCACGTCGTCCGACGTCAGGAGGACCTGGCCTACTCGTAGGCCGTAGCGGGCGAACGAAGACACGTACGCGTGGCCCAACACCAACTGGCCCACGCTCGCCGACGCCTGTTGTGTCGCCAGGTCCTTGGGGCGGCGGCCCAGGCCCAGCGGTGCCAGGCCGGACGCGATGGCGCCCGACGACACCAGCACCACCTGGCTTCCCGCCGTTCTGCGGGCGGCCAGCGCGTCCACCAGCGCGTCCAGGCGTGCCGGGTCCAGTCCGCCTTCCGCGGTCGTCAGTGACGACGAACCGACCTTGATCACGATTCGCTTGGCGGCCGCCACCTGCGACCTTGTCGCGGACAGCACGCCGGTCACTGTTGTTCTTCGGCTTCCTCGTCGGTGGACGGGATGCGGCGGGCTATTTTCGCGGCCTTGCGTTCCGAGGCGCCCACTCGCGCGTTGCGGTCCAGCCTTGGGTCCGCGCCTCGCTCGTGCATCACCATGTCTATGCCGGCCGGGGTTGACGGTTCCCAGTCGAACGTCACGCCGCCGATCGTCACCGGGCAGCCGGGCTTGGCGCCGCGCTTGGCCAGTACTTCCTCCACGCCCAGGCGCGCCAGGCGGTCGCCCAGGTAGCCGACGGCCTCGTCGTTGTCGAACGCGGTCTGGCGGACCCAACGCTCCGGGCGCTCGCCTCGGATGATGAAGCCGCCCTCCTCGTCCGGGTCCTCCGACACGGTGAAGCCCGCGTCGTCGACGGCCACCGGGCGCAGGACGATGCGGCTCGCCTCCAGCGTCGGGCGTGTCGCTCGGTCCTCCTCGACGATCTTCGCCAGTGCGTATGACATCTCACGCAGGCCCTCGTGGCTGGCCGTGGACACGGCGAAGACCGGTAGGCCTTGCTTCTCGAAGTCCGGACGGACCATTTCCGCCAGCTCGCGGGCGTCCGGCACGTCGATCTTGTTGAGAACGATCACGCGTGGGCGCTCGGCCAGGCTGCCGCCCAGTGCCGGCGTGTACTGCGCCAGTTCCTGTTCCAGCGCCTCCACATCGGACACCGGGTCGCGGCCCGGCTCGTAGGTCGCGCAGTCGACCACGTGCACCAGCACCGAGCAGCGTTCGATGTGCCGGAGGAAGTCCAGGCCCAAGCCCTTGCCCTGGCTCGCGCCGGGGATGAGGCCAGGCACGTCGGCGACCGTGAACGTGCTCGCGCCGGCCGTCACGACGCCCAGGTTCGGCATGAGGGTCGTGAACGGGTACTCGGCGATCTTCGGCCTGGCCGACGACAGGACCGAGATCAGCGACGACTTGCCGGCCGACGGGAACCCGACCAGGCCCACGTCGGCGACCGACCGCAGTTCGAGGACCAGGTCGACCTCGTCGCCCGGCTCGCCGAGGAGGGCGAAGCCGGGGGCCCTGCGGGCCTTGGAGGCGAGTGCGGCGTTGCCGAGGCCACCCCGGCCACCCCGGGCGGCGACGAAGCGGGTGCCGTTGCCCGTCAGGTCGGCCAGCATCTCGCCGTGCTCGGTGAGCACGACGGTGCCTTCGGGCACCTTCAGCTCCAGCGACTCGCCCGCGGCACCGTCACGGTTGCTGCCCTGGCCCTGCTTGCCGTTGGACGCGCTCGCGTGCGGGCGGAAGTGGAAGTCGAGCAGCGTGTGCACGCCGGAGTCGACGACCAGGATGACGTCGCCGCCATTGCCGCCATTGCCGCCGTCGGGGCCGCCGAGCGGCTTGTACTTCTCGCGGTGCACCGAGGCACAACCGTTGCCGCCACTGCCTGCGGCCGCGTGGATGACCACGCGATCAACGAATCGGGACACCGCTGGAACCTTCCTGGAACGCAAATGAGGGACGGGCCGCTTGATCGCCGGCCCGCCCCTCGTGGGGTCTTGCTAGGTCGCGGGCTTCAGCCCTCGACCGGGACGATGTTCACGGTCTTGCGACCGCGCTTCTCGCCGAACTGGACCGCGCCCGCGGCCAGGGCGAACAGCGTGTCGTCTTTGCCGCGGCCGACGTTGACACCCGGGTGGAACTTGGTGCCGCGCTGGCGGACCAGGATCTCGCCGGCGTTGACAGCCTGGCCACCGAAGCGCTTGACGCCGAGGTACTGGGCGTTCGAGTCGCGTCCGTTGCGGGAGCTGGACGCACCCTTCTTGTGTGCCATATCTGCTCAGCTCCTACTTGGTCTTGATGCCGGTGACCTCGACACGGGTCAGCTTCTGCCGGTGCCCCTGCCGCTTGTGGTAGCCGGTCTTGTTCTTGAACTTGTGGATCCGAATCTTCGGGCCCTTGGTCTGGGAGACGACCTTGCCAGTCACCGACACCTTGGCCAGCTCATCGGCGTCGGTGGTGAGGTCATCGCCGTCGACGACGAGCAGCGCGGGGAAGGTGAACTCGGCGCCCGGCTCACCGTCGAGCTTCTCGACCTCGACGATGTCGCCGACGGCGACCTTGTACTGCTTGCCGCCGGTCTTGACGATCGCGTACATCGGACGCAACTCTCCTGCTACTCGACTGCTTCGGAAAACCTTGGGGCGACGCGGCGACCGGGTGAGATGACACCGGGCTCGCGCACGAGTCGGCCCACCACTGCGGCGGGCCGACCTACAGGATACGTGCCCTCCGGAAGGCGGACCAACCGGGGGTCAGCCATCGTGGCTCGCTGACACCGGGGGCCCCGCGGGACGGGAAGCGGCGCGGCGCGGCTGACGCCTCGGCGGGGTCACCGGGGCGGGCACGGACGGCTCCTCCGTGGCCTCTTCGGCCGCGGTGTGCTCGGCCGCGGTGTCGGCTGGCGGGGAACCGAACGGTGTCCCTTCCACCGCAGGCTCCGCCGACGGCCTGGTGAGGCCGGTGGCGCCGAACGTGGCCGAACCGGACGTCGCCGAACCGGAGGTGGCCGAGCCCGACGGGGCCGAACCGGAGGTGGCCGAGCCGGACGGGGCCGAACCGGACGGGGCGGAGCCCGACGGGGCCGAACCGGAGGTGGCCGAATCCGACGTGGCAGAGCCGGACGGGGTCGCCGCCCAGGTGGAACTACCGGCCGAAGTCCCGTCGGTGGCGGTCCGCGTACCTGGCTCGGTTGTCGAACCAGCGGTCGAACCGGTCGGTGCCGCGTCGGCGTCGTTGGCCGAGGCGGTCGACGTCGCGTCGGACTCGGTGGCCGCGGTCGGGCCGCTCACGGTGTGCCCGGTGGACTCGGCCGGCTCCGCCGTCGCGGCGGCGGGCTCGTAGGCCGGTGCCGCGCGACGAGAACTGCCGTTCGTGGCGGCCTGTGAGTGCTCGTCCGGGCCGGACGCCGTCCCGGTGGGCTGGGCGGCCGGCAGGGGCTCAGCGTCCGGCGTGGGGGCCGCGATGGGCTCCTGCGGGCCGGCGGGGGCGGTGTCGTCCGTCGCCTCGGCATAGCTCGTCGCCTCGGCGGAGTCCGTTGTCTCGGCGGAGTCCGTTGTCTCGACAGAGCCCGTTGCCTCGGTGGCGTGGGACGTGCCGTTCCGGGACGCGCCCCGGTGGGAGCGGTCGCGGGTGCGGTGACGGGTGTGGCCGCGCTCCCGGGACGCGCCGGTCGGCTCGGCGTCGGTGGCGTGTGCCGCCTCGGTGGGCTCGACGGGCTCGGTGGGCCGGGACGTGGCGACGTCCGGCTCGGGCGAGTCCTCGTCCGGCTTCGCGTCCACAGCCTTGGTCGTGGCCTTGGCGATGTCGCGGACGGCCTCCTTGGCCGCCAGGGCCGCCGCCTCCTTCGCCGCGTCCTTGTTGACCGGCTTTTCCTTGGGCTCCTCGTTGCGGCCCCTCGACCGGCGGGTGTTGCCGCCTCGGGCCGGCTCCGTGTGCCCGTTCGAGCCGTTCGGCTTGCTCATCGGCTCCGTCGACACCAGGACGCCTCGGCCCTTGCAGTGCTCGCACGTCGTGCCGAAGGCCTCCAGCAGCCCCGTGCCCACGCGCTTGCGGGTCATCTGCACCAGGCCCAGCGATGTGACCTCCGCCACCTGGTGCCGGGTGCGGTCCCGGCCAAGGCACTCGGTCAGCCTGCGCAGCACCAGGTCCCGGTTGGACTCCAGGACCATGTCGATGAAGTCGATGACGATGATGCCGCCGATGTCCCTCAGGCGCAGCTGGCGGACGATCTCCTCGGCCGACTCCAGGTTGTTCCTGGTCACCGTCTCTTCGAGGTTGCCGCCCGACCCGGTGAACTTGCCGGTGTTCACGTCGATGACCGTCATGGCCTCGGTGCGGTCGATCACCAGGTAGCCGCCCGACGGGAGCCAGACCTTCCGGTCCAGCGCCTTCAGCAGCTGCTCGTCGATGCGGTACTCGGCGAAGACGTCGCTGTTGCCCACGTGCTTGCGGAGGCGGTCCGCCAGCTCCGGAGCCACGTGCTGCACGTACGCGCCCACCGTCTCCCACGCGATGTCGCCCTGGATCACCAGGGCCGAGAAGTCCTCGGTGAACAGGTCGCGCACGACCTTGACCAGCAGGTCCGGCTCCTCGTACACCAGGGACGGCGCGCCGACCTTGCGCGTGTTGTTCGTGCCCTCGGTCTTGTCCCTGATGACCTGCCACTGCGCCTGCAGCCGCCGCACGTCGCGGGCCAGCTCCTCCTCGCTGATGCCCTCCGACGCGGTGCGGATGATCACGCCCGCGTCCTCGGGAACGACACGCTTGAGCACGTCCTTGAGGCGCCTGCGCTCGTTCTCGGGCAGCTTGCGGGAGATGCCCGTTGCCCCGCCGCCCGGCACGTACACCAGGAAACGGCCCGGCAGCGAGATCTGCGTGGTCAGCCGGGCGCCCTTGTGGCCGACCGGGTCCTTGGTGACCTGCACCAGCACGCTGTCGCCGGTGGACAGGGCCTGCTCGATCTTGCGGGCCTTGCCCTCGAGACCGGCGGCGTCCCAGTCCACCTCGCCCGCGTACAGGACCGCGTTGCGGCCACGGCCGATGTCGACGAACGCGGCCTCCATCGACGGCAGCACGTTCTGGACGCGGCCCAGGTACACGTTGCCGACCAGGGAACCGCTGCCGGCGGAGGTGACGAAGTGCTCCACGAGCACGCCGTCCTCGAGCACGCCGATCTGGATGCGGTCGCCGCGCTCACGGATGACCATGGCCCGGTCCACCGCCTCGCGGCGGGCCAGGAACTCGGCCTCGGACAGGATCGGCGCGCGGCGGCGACCGGCCTCACGGCCGTCCCGGCGACGCTGGCGCTTGGCCTCCAGCCGGGTCGAGCCGCGCACGCTGCGCACCTCGTCCCGCCCGTCGGACTCGGGCTTCTCCTTGTCGTCCCGTGCCTCGCGCACGTGGACGACGGTGTTCGGCGGGTCGTCCTCGGTGGCGTTGCCGGGCGCCTCGTCGCTGTCGCCCCCGCGGCGGCGGCGCCTGCGACGACGGCGGCGGGACGCGGCGTCCTCGCCGTCGGCCGGCTCCTCCTCGGCCTCCTCCGGCTCGCTCTCGGCCTTGGCACGCCTGGCCGGCTTGTCCGGTTTCTCCGCTCGTTCCGGCCTCTCCGGCCGTTCGGACCTGTCGGGCTCGTCCTCGGCGGACTCGTCACCAGCGTCGTCCTGGCCGCCCTTGCCGCGGCCACGGCCACGGCGACCCCGGCGCCGACGCGGCCGGCCCTCGTCGAGGTCCTCGGCGAAGGCGTCCTCGGTCTCCTCCTCCTCCTCGACGACCTCCGGCTCCGCGACCGGCGCCGGTGCCGGCGCCTGACGCGGTGGGCGCGCCGGGGCCGCGGTGGGCTCCGGCGGGAGGAACAGCGGCGACGCGGACGCGAACACCGGCGTCGGCGGGGTAGCCCGCGTGGGGGATTCGGCGGCCTGGGCCGGGAGTGGCTCGCTGAAGCCCGGCGACGGCGCCTGCCGCGCGGCGGGCGACTGCCGGAACCCGGGTACCTGCACGCCGCCCGCGGGCTGCCGGGCACCGGCCGCCGGAGCGGGAGCGTCGGCGGACTCGGCCGCGGCGTTCGGGTCGGGCGCGGTCACGCCCAGGTGCTCGGCGACCCGGAGGGCCAGCTCACGGTCGATGCTCGACTGCACGCTGCGCCCGTCCGCGCCCAGCTCTGTGACGGCGGCAAGCACCTCACGGCTGCTGCGGTCCAGCAACTTGGCAAGCGCGTGCACGCGAATGCGGGCCGGTAGCGCCGCCAGTGCGGCGGCGACGGGTGTGGTGGCGTCCCCGCCGGAGTTTCCGGCAGGGGTGGACGTATCCGACATGTAGCTCCTTCACCCCCGGGCGCGTCCGTAGGGCCGGCGCAGTAGCACCGGCTCCTCCAGACGCGGCCACACGAGGGCCTCGTTGTCCAGCTCCACCGTGCTCCTTCGGTGAAGCGTGCTGTCCTTCTCCGTCGCCGTGGCGACGGCAATCCTCGCCTCTACGCCGTGTGTACCGGGCGCTAGCCCGGCGACCACGGCAGGTCAGTCATGACGTCGCGCCGGGCGTCACCCGGACGCCGAAGCCCGCGCGGCCCGATCCGGGGCCAGCGGGTCGAACAGACCTCCGCCGTCGTCGAGCCGTCCCTGGGCCATCCGGGTCGCCTTCGCGGGCACCGGCGGTTCGAGAGCGGCGATGACGCGGAGCGCGCTCAGCACGTCGTCCGGTCGCACGGCAGGTGTCAGCTGTCGCACAACCACGACGAGTATCCCACACGGGTCGACAGGAGGTGTGGAAGGAGACTCGACCGGGTCGGTTTCGACCCACCCGGTGATGACCGCGGCCCGTGCGTCGATCGTGCGCATCCCGTTCTTGGTCAGCCGTTCCACCTCGATGACCTCGGCGGCCATGAGCTGGGCGAACGCCGCACGAAGTGTGTCCGGCGACACGCCGGGCAGCTCCAGGCGCCACCTACTGGCCTCCATACGGTCCGCGAACGCGCCCCCGTCGGCCGGGACGATCTCCAGCAGGTCGAGCCCGGGTGGCATCGCCGAGTCCAGTATCTGGACCAGCGTGTCGGGGTCCTGCTCCTCGACGACCTGGATCTCCACGTACTCGGCCTCGCTCGCCACCCCGGTCGGCGCGGCGCCGATCCACGAGATCTTCGGGTGCGGGTTGAAGCCCTGGGAGTACGCCATCGGCACCTTCGCCCGGCGCAGCGCGCGCTCGAACGCGCGTGCCACGTCCCGGTGTGAGGTGAACCGCAGCGGGCCGCGTTTGGCGTACCGGAGCCGTAGCCTCTGCACCGCCGCGGCGGAGGGGTTCGGGCGATCGTCGCTGGTCAGCGTTACTCCTTCTGGTGGAAGTGGGCTCTTCCGGTGGTGTACACCGGACGTTGCTGGCACCGTACCCCCAGGTCCAATTCGGTCGGTGAGCTTGTCTGGGCAGCGGCTGCCTGACTACCGTCCGGACATTGGAGTGCCGGCGTCGGAGAACCGGCCGCCCCAACAACTGGAGGTCACCCGTGCCTCTGCTGCGCCGTCTACCGGCGGCAGCGGTCAGTGCCGTGGTGCTCGCGACATCCCTGGTCACGGCCGGTGCGAACGCGAGCGCCGTGGTCGTGGACCCACCGAGCGACGCCTGCGCGCCCTCGAGCAACGCGGAGCTGCGTTACCTCGTCCTCTTCGCCCCGGGGACGGCCGAGCCGGCCGCGACCTCCGAGGTGGGCTCCGCGTGTGGCGCGATGACCGTGTACTACCCGGAGATCGCGGTCGGGGTCGCCAACTCCGCCGACGCCGGGTTCGCGGCGCGGCTGGGCACGGACCGGGCGTTCAGCGCCCAGCGGGTGCTCAGGGACGCCGGCCGGAGCGGCGAGGCGACGGTCACGACCGACCCGGCGGAGGTCGACGACTCCGACCGGACGGCCGAGCAGTGGGACATGACCATGATCGGCGCGGACCGGGCGCGGCGGATCACGCCGGGTAGCGGGGACGTGCTGGTCGGGGTGCTCGACTCGGGTGTCGACCCCAACCACCCGGACCTGACGAACGCGCTGGACCGGTCGGCGTCCGCGGGATGCCTGTCCGGCAGGGCCGACCCGTCGCCCGCGGCGTGGGAGCCGACGGCGTCGCCGCACGGGACGCACGTCGCCGGCACGATCGCGGCGGCGGACGACGGCCGCGGGATCACGGGCGTGGCGCCCGGGGTGCGGATCGCGTCGGTGAAGGTCGTGGACGATGCCGGGTTCATCCTCCCGGAGTACGCGGTGTGCGGGCTGATGTGGGCCACCGCCAACGGCATGCGGGTGACCAACAACAGCTACTTCGTCGACCCGTGGCTGATGACGTGCGACCGGGACAGCGAGCACGTGGTGTACGAGTCGGTGCGGCGCGCCGTCGACTACGCGACCTCGCACGGCGTGCTGACGGTCGCGGCGGCGACCAACGAGGGCGCGGACCTGGCCGACCCGAACGGCCGGGCGGCGGAGGACCCGTCGACGTCGGGCCGGCGGACGCTGGACGCCAGCTGCAAGGTGCTGCCGGCGGGGCTGCGTGGGGTCGTCGCGGTGTCGGCTGTGGGCCGCAACGCGCTGAAGGCCAGTTACAGCTCCTACGGGCTGGGTGTCATCGACGTCACCGCCCCCGGCGGGGAGACCAAGCCGCAGGCCTACGACCCGTCCGGCGGCAAGCAGCAGGACGACACCTGCGTGCTGTCCACGGTGCCGGGCGGCTACGAGAAGATGTGCGGCACGTCGATGGCCGCGCCGCACGTGACCGGGGTGGCGGCGCTGCTCGCGTCCGAGCACCCGGAGGCCACGCCGCAGACGCTCTCGAAGATGCTGACGGAGCAGGCGGACCCGCTGCCGTGCCCGGCCGACTACGACCTGGACGGAACCGGGGCGCAGGACGCCTACTGCACGGGCTATCAGCCGTACAACAGCTTCTACGGCCACGGCCTCACGGACGCCATGGCCGCCGTAGGCGCCCGCTGACCCCCGCGAGTCCCGCGTTCACACAGCGCGAGTCCCGCGTTCAAACACCATGAGTTGCGGTTTCGTGCACACGTACCTGCACGAAACCGCAGTTCGGTGTGTGCGAAACCGTAGTTCGGTGTGTGTGAACGCGGGTCTCGCGGGGTTAGACGGGGGTCAGGGGGAGGAGTTTTCGGCCGGTGGGGCCGATCTCGATGTCGGTGCCCATGGCCGGGCAGACGCCGCAGTCGAAGCACGGGGTCCAGCGGCAGTCGTCGAGTTCCTGTTCGGACAGGGCGTCCTGCCAGTCGTCCCACAGCCACTGCTTGTCCAGGCCCGAGTCGAGGTGGTCCCACGGGAGGATCTCGTCCTCGGCGCGTTCGCGGGTGGTGAACCAGGCCAGGCTCACGCCGAGCGGCTCCAGCTCGGCGGCCGCCGCGGCCGTCCAGCGCTCGTACGAGAAGTGCTCGCTCCAGCCGTCGAAGCGGCCGCCCTCGCGCCAGACGCGCTCGATGACCCGGCCGACCCGGCGGTCACCGCGGGACAGGAGGCCTTCGATCAGGCTCGGTTTGCCGTCGTGGTAACGCATGCCGATGTTGCGGCCCAGGCCGCGGTCGGAGTTCACCGCGTCCCGCAGCTTGCGCAGCCGGCTGTCCACCGTGTCCGGGTCGCACTGGGCGGCCCACTGGAACGGCGTGTGCGGCTTGGGCACGAAGCCGCCGATCGAGATCGTGCAGCGGATGTCCTTGCGGCCACTGGCCTTCCGGCCCGCGCGGATGACCTCCTGCGCCATCGCCGCGATCTGCAGCACGTCGTCGTCGGTCTCGGTCGGCAGGCCGCACATGAAGTACAGCTTCACCTGGCGCCAGCCGTTGGCGTACGCGGCGCTCACCGTCCGGATCAGGTCCTCTTCGGACACCGTCTTGTTGATCACGCGGCGGATGCGCTCGCTGCCGCCCTCCGGGGCGAAGGTCAGGCCGGAACGCCTGCCGTTGCGGGACAGCTCGTTGGCCAGGTCGATGTTGAACGCGTCGACGCGCGTCGACGGCAGTGACAGACCCGTGTTCGTGCCCTCGTACCGGTCCGCGAGGCCCTTGGTGATCTCCGCGATCTCCGAGTGGTCCGCACTGGACAGTGACAGCAGGCCGACCTCCTCGAACCCGCTCGCCTCCAGTCCCCTGTGGACCATCGCGCCGATGCCCTCTATCGACCGCTCCCGCACCGGCCGGGTGATCATGCCGGCCTGGCAGAACCGGCAGCCCCGGGTGCAGCCGCGGAAGATCTCCACGCTCATCCGCTCGTGCACGCTCTCCGCCAGCGGCACCAGCGGCTTCTTCGGGTACGGCCAGGCGTCCAGGTCCATCGTGGTGCGCTTGGCCACCGTCACCGGGACGCGGTCGCGGTTGGGCACCACCGGGTTCAGCGAGCCGTCGGGCGAGAACCCCACGTCGTAGAACCTCGGGACGTACACGCCGCCGGTCTCCGCGAGGCGGGTCAGCAGCTCGTCCCGGCCACCGGGACGGCCCTCCTGCTTCCAGGCGCGGACCAGCGCGGTGATCTCCAGGACGGCCTCCTCGCCGTCCCCCAGCACGGCCGCGTCCACGAAGTCGGCGATCGGCTCCGGGTTGAACGCGGCGTGCCCGCCGGCGACCACGATCGGGTGGTCGGCGGTCCGGTCGGCCGCGTGCAGCGGGATGCCGGCCAGGTCGAGCGCGGTCAGCAGGTTCGTGTAGCCCAGCTCGGTCGAGAAGCTGACGCCCAGCAGGTCGAACGCGCCCACCGGCCGGTGCGCGTCCACGGTGAACTGTGGGACGCCGTGCTCACGCATCAGCTTCTCGAGGTCGGGCCACACCGCGTAGGTGCGCTCGGCGAGCACGTCGGCCAGCTCGTTGAGCACCTCGTAGAGGATCATGACGCCCTGGTTGGGCAGGCCCACCTCGTAGGCGTCCGGGTACATCAGCGCCCAGCGCACCGTGGTGGCGTCCCAGTCCTTGACCGTGGAGTTCAGCTCTCCACCGACGTACTGGACCGGCTTGGACACCCTCGGCAGCAACGGCTCCAGCTCAGGAAAGACGGACTCAACGCTCATAGTGGGTCCAAGGGTAACCCTCGCCGGTCTTGCGGACGTGATCCCCCGGGCGGGATAGTTGAGCCCTGAACCATTCCTGCTACGGCGCGGACCTCGGCATCACGATCACCGGCCCGCTGTTCCAGGCGCGACCTGGGTGCTGGCGCGATGTGGGCCGCGCTCATCTCAGCAGCAGGACCCCCAGCCGGCGGGTCGAGACCACCACACCGACCCCGGCCATCACCACGAAGTACGCGACATGCCCCAGCAGTCCCAACCCGACCACCCCGGCGCACAGGTTCCGCATCAGCTCGATCGCGTGGTAGAGCGGCAGGCACCGGACCACCACGCGGACGGCGCCCGGGTAGACCGTCAGCGGGAAGAACGTCGTCGAGAACAGGAACATCGGCAGCAGTACGAGCTGGATGAGGTCGAAGTCCTGCCAGGACCGCATGTAGGTCGTGCACGCCATGCCGGCCGCGGCGAACGAGAACGCCACCAGCAGTGCCACGGGCAGCGCGAGGACCGCCCAGGCCGACGAGATCAGGCCCATGCCCAGCATCACCGTCAGGAAGCCGGCCGCGTACAGGCCGCCACGCAGCAGCGCCCACGCGATCTCGCCGACGGCGACGTCGACCGGACCGAGCGGGGTCGCCAGCATCGCGTCGTACAGCTTGGCGTACTTGAACTTGAAGAAGACGTTGAAGGTGGCGTCGTAGACCGCGCCGTTCATGGCGGACGCGGCCAGCAGCGCGGGTGCCAGGAACTGCACGAAGCTGACCGGTCCCGCCGGCCCGGCGACGTTTCCGACCAGCGTGCCGATCCCGATGCCGACGGCGAACAGGTAGAAGAGCGGCTCGCAGAAACCGGACACGACAGTGAGCCAGAGCCGGCGGTTCACCAGCAACGACCGTTCGACCAGCACGTGCGCGCGGCCCGCGTACAGGCCCGGCGGCAGCACCCGCAGCAGCACCCCGGTGCTCACGCCGCGAGCCTCCTCGTGAAGGTCCGCACGCCGAACCACGTGCCGGCGACGAGCATCGCCAGCAGGAACGCCAGGTGCCCGATCGTCGCGAGCGGCGACAGGTCGCCGAACGCCGCGCCGCGGGACAGTTCCGTGCCGTGCCACAGGGGGGTTGCCCAGGTGAGGGGACGCAGCCACGCCGGCAGTCGCGTGATCGGGAAGAACGTGCCGGCGAACAGGGTCATCGGCACGACGACGAACCGGAAGAAAGCACTGAACCGCTGGCCCTCGCTCCGCAGCGTCGCGGAGTACGCCGCGACGGGCGCGGAGAACGCGAGGCCGGCGAGCACGGAGGCCAGCAGGGACGAGAGCACGCCGACGCTTGTCAGCGTGCCGAGCAGGCCGGCGACCGCCAGGTAGGCGCCGCCGGCCACGCCGAGCCGCAACGCCACCCACATCAGGTGGCCGCCGAAGATCTGACCGGGTGTGATGGGTGAGGCGGCGATGCCGAGGTAGGTCTGCTGCCACTTGAACGCGGACAGGATCGGGTACGTCGACTCGAAGGCCGCGATCTGCACGGCGGTGGCGACGAGCAGGGCCGGGGCCAGGTACACGACGTACCGCAGTCCGCCGGTCGCCTCGGTGGGCCGGATCTGCGAGCCGAGGCCGAAGCCCAGTGCCAGCAGAAACAGCACCGGCTGGACGACGCTGGACACGAAGGTGGCACGCCAGTTGCGCCGGTACCAGGTCCACATTCCCTCGACGACGATCAGTGCCGCGTGCACGGGGTTGACCACGCGTGCCATTTCGCACCCCACAGCCAAGTGACGCCTCGGATGGAAAACACAGTCCGTGGCGGCAAGCTTCACTCGTTCGCAGGGCTGCGTTTTTCCTTGAAATAAGGCAATATTCTCTGTTGGTTTCGCCATGGACGAAAGGCCACGACAAGGTGGTGCTACGCGCAGGCCCTTCCCGCCACGACACGGTGGCGATGGGGTTTCTTTCCGTGGCGGCCGATCTCATGGACGCTTACCTCCAAGCGGAGCCGATCGGCGCTGACCAGGCGGTTCGACTGGGGCACATCACGTTTCCGACGGCGCTGGACTGGCTGCGTACCGACGACGTGATCCGGCTGGCCCCGAAGTGGTCGTCGGGTGAGGCGGCGCGGCGGCGGGCGTTCTTCAACCGGTGGGAGACGCGGACCGACTTCCTCGCGGACGCCGTGGTGTTCGCGATGCTCCGCGCGCAGCCGGCGCGGCCGGAGATCCCGTCGCCCCGGCACAGCCAGGAAACGACGATGTCACAGCACATCGCGGACGTCACGGAGGAGCTGCTGACGAGCCTGGTGCAGTATCCGCGGAGCTATCTCGTGCTGCACCTCGGTCCGCTGCTTCCCCGGCACCCCGAGCTGGCGAAGGCGATGACGCCCGGCGCGCGGGAGACGACGCGGGCATGGCTTCGGCTGTACCAGACTCTCGCGGCACAGCACGACTTCGTGTTGCGTCCGGAGTGGACGTTCAAGCGCCTGTCGTCGGTGCTGCAGGCCATGCTCGACGGTTTCGTGCTGCGGTACCGGGTGCGGCCGGGCGGGCATCCCCGGCACAGCTGGAAAGAGGCGAACATCTTCGCGGACGCGGTCATCGCGTTGCTGCTCGGCGCGGTTGACTGGGACCTGAGTGGACAGTCGGGCCGGGCGGCACTGGACCAGCTGACGTGAACGCCTCAGTCCACGAGACCGCGGCCGGTGAGGCGTAGGAAGACGTCCTCCAGGGTGCTGCGGCGGACGAGGCTCTTCACGGGCCGCACGCCGCGGGTGTGGACGGCGCCGAGGACCGCCTCGCCGTCCGTGGTGTACAGGAGTAGGCGGTCGGGCAGGGCTTCTATGCGGTCGGTCAGGTCCCTGAGCCGGTCCTCCACCGCCGTGGTGTCCTCGTCGGGACGGAAGCGCAGCTCGACGACCTCCTTGGTGCTGTACCGGCCGATCAGTTCGGCCGGGCTGCCCTCGGCGGCGATGCGGCCGGCGTCCATCACGACCACGCGGTCGCACAGCTGCTCGGCCTCGTCCATGTAGTGGCTCGTGATGATGAGCGTGACGCCGCTGTGCTTCAGCCGCACCAGCCGGTCCCACAGCAGGTGCCGGGCCTGGGGGTCCAGGCCGGTGGTCGGCTCGTCGAGCAGGAGCAGTTCGGGGTCGTTGATCAGCGAGCGGGCGATCGTGAGGCGTCGTTTCATGCCGCCGGACAGCCGGTCGACCTCGTCGTCCGCACGCTCGGTCAGCTGGGCGAAGGCCAGCAGCTCCACCGCCTTGGCGCGCACGTGTGCCTTCGACAGGCCGAAGTACCGGCCGTACACGTGCAGGTTCTGCCGGACGGTCAGCTCGGTGTCCAGGTTGTCCTGCTGCGGCACGACCCCCAGCCGCGCACGGATGCGCGGGCCGTCGCGGTCCGGGTCCATGTCGAGCACCCGCAGGTCACCGCCGGTCCTCGGGGACACGCAGCCGATCATGCGCATGGTCGAGGACTTGCCGGCGCCGTTGGGGCCCAGGAAGCCGAACGCCTCGCCGCGCCGGACGTCCACGTCGATCCCGTCCACGGCGGTCAGCCGACCGAACCGCTTGACCAGCCCCCGCGCCATGACCATCGCCACATCACGGAGCGTAACGCCAGGTGCCGAGTGTTCGCTGTCAGTCCTCGCGGCCGAACCGGCTCCTGAACCGGTCGAGGGCTTGGTCGGATCCGACCAAGCCCTCGAACTGCGGTGGTCGTTCAGAGACCGGGGAACCAGAGGTCGATCTCGCGCTTGGCGGACTCCGGGGAGTCGGAGCCGTGCACGATGTTGTACTGGACCTCCAGCGCGAAGTCACCGCGGATGCTGCCGTTCTCGGCCTGCACCGGGTTGGTGGCGCCGGCGAGCTGGCGGAACGCGGCGATCGCGTTGTCGCCCTCGATGACCGCGGCCACCAGCGGGCCGGAGGTGATGAACTCGAGCAGCGACTCGAAGAACGGCTTGCTGGCGTGCTCGGCGTAGTGCTGCTGCGCCACACTCCGCTCGACGTTGCGCAGCTCCAGCGCGGCCAGCGTCAGGCCCTTGCGCTCGATGCGGGAGATGATCTCGCCGACCAGCCCACGGCTGACGCCGTCCGGCTTGACCAGGACCAGGGTGCGCTCGCTCACGACTACAGGTACTCCTTCTTGGGGGAACTTCCTCGCGCGGAAAGGGTAACGGGGTCACTCCGCCTGCTGGCTCGGCAGCCTGCCCTCGGCCATCCGCCTGGCCACGTCGTGGCGCATCCACAGCAGCACCGCCCACACCAGGCCGAAGACCAGGCCCAGCACGCCCAGCGCCACGACCGCGAACCAGCACGCGACCAGCACGACCTGCAGGCCCGCCGCCACCCACCTGCCCCACGGCCGCTTCAGGAAAGCACACGTCACCAACAGCAGCAGCGCCAGCACGCCGACCAGCACGCCCTGCCACGTGGCCAGCCCACCGCCCAGCTTGGCCACCACCGGCAGCGCCAGCAGGACGACGATCACCTCGAGCACCAGCGCCGCCGACATCACGCCGACGAACGACCGCATCGGGTCGGGCCTCGACGGGCCGCTCACGCCGGTTCCCTGCCCAGCAACGCGCGTGCCTCGCCCGCGGTCACCACCGAGCCCGTCACGACGACACCGACTCCGGACAGCGGCTCCCCCGCGTCCTCCTCCGCCAGCGCGAGGGCCCGGTCCACGGCGTCGTCCAGCCGGGGCTGGACCTCGACCCGTTCCGAGCCGAAGATCTCCGTCGCGATCTCACCCAGCTCCTCCGCCGGCATCGCGCGTTCCGACGAGTTGGTCGTCAGGACCACCTCGTGCAGGACCGGCTCCAGTGCGGCCAGGATCCCCCGCACGTCCTTGTCCTGCATCACACTCACCACGCCGACCAGGTTGCGGAAGCCGAAGTCCGCGTCCAGCGCGTCCGCGAGCGCCTGCGCGCCATGGGGGTTGTGCGCGGCGTCCACGAAGACCGTCGGGGCGGACCGCACCCGCTCCAGCCGGCCGGGCACCACCACCGACGCGAAGCCCTCGCGGATCGCCTCGGCGTCCAGCATCCGCTGCGCGCCGGCGCCGAAGAACGCCTCCACCGCCGCCAGCGCCAGCGCCGCGTTGGCCGCCTGGTGCGCACCGTGCAGCGGCAGGAAGATGTCCTCGTACGCGCCGCCGAGCCCCTGCAGCTTGAGGACCTGACCGCCGACCGCCACGTCCCGGCGCAGGACCCCGAACTCCAGGCCCGCCCGCGCGACCGTCGCGTCGACCTCGACCGTGCGGCGCAGCAGCACCTCCATCACCTCGGGCCGCTGCTCGGCCAGCAGTGCGATCGAGCCCTGCTTGATGATCCCGGCCTTCTCGCCGGCGATCCCGGCGAGGTCGGCACCGAGGTACTCCACGTGGTCGACGGCGATCGGCGTCACCACGGCGACCTTCGCGTCCGCGACGTTCGTCGCGTCCCAGCTGCCGCCCAGGCCGACCTCCAGCACCGCGGCGTCGACCGGCGCGTCCGCGAACGCCGCGAACGCCATGCCGGTCAGCACCTCGAACTTGCTCATCCGCACCTCGGCGCCGCGGTCGATCATCTCGACGTACGGCTCGACGTCGCGGTAGACCTCGACGTACCGCTCAGGCGCGATCGGGGCCCCGTCGATGGCGATCCGCTCGGTCACCACCTGCAGGTGCGGGCTGGTGTACCGGCCGACCCGCAGCCCGATCCTGGTCAGCAGCGCGTCGATCATGCGCGTGACCGACGTCTTCCCGTTGGTGCCGGCCACGTGCAGGATCGGGTAGGTCCTGTGCGGGTCGCCGAGCAGGTCCACCAGCGCGCCGATCCGCCGCAGGGTCGGCTCGATCTTCGTCTCCGGCCAGCGGGTGTTCAGCTCCGTCTCGACCTGGCGAAGATCGTCGAGGGCCTCAGTCACCGAACGACCCCAGCCGTTTGGTGATCCGTTCGATCTCGGCCGCCGCGGCGTCGCGCCGCGCCCGGATCTTCGCGACCACCTCCTCGGGCGCCTTGCCCATGAAGTTCGGGTTGGACAGCTTCGCCTCGGTGCCGGCCAGCTCCTTCCGGGCCACGGCGAGGTCCTTCTCGAGCCGCTTGCGTTCGGCCGCGAGGTCGACCGTGCCGGACAGGTCCAGCTCGACGTGCACGTGTCCGCCCGGCAACGCGACCTCGATCGACGCGCTGGGCGTGAACGACTCGCCCGGCGCCTCGAGCCGCGCCAGCGACGAGACCGCCTGTGACAGCGCCGAAAGACCTGCCTCGTCCACACCGGACAGCCGGGCCTTGACCCGCTGGCCCGGCTTGACGCCCTGGTCGCTGCGGAACCGCCGGACCTCGGTGACCAGCTTCTGGACGCCCGCGATCCGCCGCGCGGCCGCCCCGTCGGCGGCCTCGCCAGAAACCGTCGGCCACGAGGCGACCACCAGCGACTCGCCGCCGGTCAGCGTCGTCCACAGGCGTTCGGTGACGAACGGGATCAGCGGGTGCAGCAACCGGAGCACGGTGTCGAGGACGTGTCCCAGCACCGCTCGTGTGTCGTCCGCACGGCTGCCGCCCTCGGCGATCTGGACCTTCGCGAGCTCGAGGTACCAGTCGCACAGCTCGTCCCACGTGAAGTGGTAGAGCGCGTCGGACAGCTTCGCGAACTGGTAGTCCTCGTACAGCTCGTCCACCTCGGCCACGACGGCGTCGGTGAGGTCGAGGATCCACCGGTCCGCGTCGGTCAGCGTGTCCCGCGCGGGCACCGGCCGGGCCACCGTGGCGCCGTTCATCAACGCGAACCGCGTGGCGTTCCACAGCTTGTTGCCGAAGTTGCGCGAGCCGGCGGCCCACTCCTCGGAGATCGCCATGTCCGCGCCCGGGTTCGCGCCGCGGACCAGCGTGAACCGGGTGGCGTCCGCGCCGAAGCGGTCCAGCCAGTCGAGCGGGTCGATGACGTTGCCGCGCGTCTTCGACATCTTCTTGCCGCTGGCGTCGCGGATGAGCCCGTGCAGGAACACGTGGTCGAACGGCTGGACGCCGTCCATCGCGTACAGGCCGAACATCATCATCCTGGTGACCCAGAAGAACAGGATGTCGTAGCCGGTGACCAGGACGCTGTTCGGATAGAACGTGCGCAGGTGCGGGGTCTCGTCCGGCCAGCCGAGCGTCGAGAACGGCCACAGCGCGGACGAGAACCACGTGTCGAGCACGTCGGGGTCCTGCGTCCAGCCATCGCCCTGTGGCGGTTCCTCGTCCGGCCCCACGCACACGACCTTGTCGTCCGGCCCGTACCAGACCGGGATGCGGTGGCCCCACCACAGCTGGCGCGAGATGCACCAGTCGTGCATGTTGTCCACCCAGTCGAAGTAGCGCTTGGCCAGCTCCGGCGGGTGGATGGTGGTCCGACCATCACGGACGGCGTCGCCCGCGGCCCTGGCGAGCGGCTCGACCTTGACGAACCACTGCAGCGACAGCCGCGGCTCGACCACCGTGTCGCACCGGGAGCAGTGGCCGACCGAGTGGACGTACGGCCGCTTCTCCGCGACGATCCGGCCCTGATCACGAAGTGCCGCGACGACCGCGGGCCGCGCCTCGAACCGGTCGAGGCCCTCGAACGGCCCCTTCACGATGATGTTCGCGCGCTCGTCCATGATCGTGATCGCCGGCAGCTGGTGGCGCCGGCCGATCTCGAAGTCGTTCGGGTCGTGCGCCGGCGTGACCTTCACCGCACCGGTGCCGAACGACGGGTCGACGTGCTCGTCGGCCACGATCGGGATCATCCGGCCGGTGAGCGGCAGCTCCACCTCGGTGCCGACCAGGTGCTGGTAGCGATCGTCGTCGGGGTGGACGGCGACCGCGGTGTCACCCAGCATCGTCTCGGCGCGTGTGGTGGCCACCACAATGGAACGGTCGGCGTCATCGAGAGAGCCGTAGCGGATGGAGATCAGCTCGCCCTCGTCGTCCGAGTGCTCGACCTCGATGTCGGACAGCGCCGTCAGGCAGCGCGGGCACCAGTTGATGATCCGCTCGGCCCGGTAGATCAGGCCGTCCTCGTACAGCTTCTTGAAGATCGTCTGGACCGCCTTGGACAGTCCCTCGTCCATCGTGAACCGGTCGCGGGACCAGTCGACACCGTCCCCGAGCCTGCGCATCTGGCCGAGGATCTTGCCGCCGTACTCCGCCTTCCACGCCCAGACCCGCTCGACGAACGCCTCCCGGCCCAGGTCGTGGCGGTTCTTGCCCTCCCCGGCCAGCTGGCGCTCGACCGCGTTCTGGGTCGCGATGCCGGCGTGGTCCATGCCCGGCTGCCACAGCGTCTCGTAGCCCTGCATGCGGCGACGGCGGGTCAGCGCGTCCATGATGCTGTGCTCCAGCGCGTGACCCATGTGGAGGCTGCCCGTCACGTTCGGCGGCGGCAGCACGATGCAGAACCCGGGACGATCGCTCGCCGGGTCCGGGGCGAAGTAGCCCGCGTCCACCCACCGCTGGTACAGCTCCGCCTCTACCGAGGCCGGCTCCCAGACCGGCGGGAGGTCTCTGGGCTGGGGCGATGAGTTGGTCGTCACGTCGAAAGAGTTTACGAACCGTGCCCGGCCGCCCGCATTCGAGTTCCGCACAGCGCCATTTGTTAACGCGGGGGTCGGCGCAATCGATGTGCTGAGCACCGGAAGGTTGTTGTTTTACCTGGTTGGGTCAGGGTGGGAGCAGTTGAAGGCTCGGCAGCGTGACACCGCTCCAGCGGTCCCCGAGACCGACTGGGCGGGCACTGTGGCGCGCGCGGCCACCGAGGACGTGCGCGAGATGCTGCGTGCCGAACGCAGGCGCCGCCGCGGCCGCTGGTTCGCCGGCGGTCTTGTGGTGCTCGCCGTCGGCGCGGTGGTGGCATTGCTCCTGCGGACCAGCGTCTTCGAGCCGGTCGCCGGTGACCAGGCCCAGGGCCGGGACGCCACGCGGGCCGGGGTCGACAGGGATGCCCCGTTCGACGCCGCCAGACCGTTCGCCGGCACGCCGGCCGAGAGCTGGGCGGACGGCGCGGCCGGGCTCGTCCTGCCCGAGGCGCGGGCCGTCGGCGAGTTCGACGCGGACGAGGTGGCCGCGACCACCCAGCTCGTGCGGAGCGTGCTGGTCGCGAGCCGGCTGGACCGCAAGCTGCTGGTGGACCACGACCCCACCGGCTACCTGGGCTTCCTGGCGCCGGACGCGAAGCGGCAGCTGGAGCCGCTGTTCGCGGACGGGCGGGAGCCGGAGGTACAGGCGCTGGTGAGCCTCGTCGCGCCGGGCAGCACGCCGCTGCCGGTCGAGGCCAAGGTGTCCGGGACGATGTCGACGCGGCAGGGCAAGGCGGGCGAGCTGGTCGTGCACACGAACTACGTGTTCGCGTACGCCTTCGAGCCGCCGCCGAACCTGCGCCTCGCCGAGGCGATGAACACGGTCGTCGTGGTACGCGCGGACGTCGACTACATCTGGCGCGTCGGTGACAAGTGGACGGTGAGCAGCCGCGGCCTCTGGTTCGACGCGGCGTCCGGGTTCGGCTACTCGATCGACTGTGACGCGTACCGCAAGGGCTTCCTCGCGCCGGTCACCACGGGACACTCCGTGACCAGGCGGCCGGGCGAGGCCGAGCCGGGCTCGTACTTCGACCCCCGCTCGCCACTGCCCCCCGCGGGCGGCTGCCGTCACTAGTAGCGTGTTCGGGCATGATTTCGTGTCCGTTCGCGTTGTGCTCGTCATGACGCAGACTCCCGAGGCCCCCGAGACGCTGACCATGTACTCGACGACCTGGTGCGGTTACTGCCGGCGGCTGAAGTCGCAGCTGGAGCGCGACGGCATCGAGTACACGGAGGTCGACATCGAGCGCACGCCCGGAGCGGCCGAGTTCGTGATGAGCGTGAACGGCGGCAACCAGACCGTGCCGACGGTGCACTTCCCCAACGGCAAGGCGCTCACGAACCCCACGCTCGCGCAGGTCAAGGCCGAGCTGAACTGACGTCGAGCACGGCATGGGCGGCGTTGTGGCCGCCTATGCCGCTGACTCCGCCAGCACGCCGCGCGCCGCTGCCGCAGAGCAACAGGTTCGGCACGTCGGTCGCCACCCCCCAGCCGCCGCCCTCCTCGCTGAACGGCCACGCCAGGTCACCGTGGAAGATGTGGCCGCCCGGCATGGCCAGCTCGTCCTCCAGGTCCAGTGGGGTCCGGGCCTCGATGCACGGGCGGCCGTCCTCGTCGGTGGCGAGGCAGTCCTCGATGGGCTCGGCGAGGTGGCGGTTGAGCCCGGCCAGGTACCGCGCGACAAGTTCGGCGCGACGGCCGCTGTTGTCCTTCTCGAACAGCGCCGCGGGCGTGTGCAGACCGAAGAGGGTCAACGTGTGCAGCTCGCCGTCCACGATGGACCCGTCGGTGAGCGTGTGGCAGTACATCTCGCCGGGCAGCGGATCGGGAACGTTGCCGGAAACGCTTGCGGTGTAACCGTTCTCGAGGTCCCGGTAGGACTCGTCGAGGTGCAGGGTGCCGGCGAACGCCTGCCTCGGGTCTATCCCGGCACGCAACCGCGGCAGCCGCGACAGCAGCACGTTGATCTTCAGCTGGGCGCCGACCGGTTTCGTGGACTCCCTGCCACGCAGGCGATCCAGGACCGCGGGCGCCACCCCGGCCAGGACGTGTCCCGCGGCGACGGTCTCCTCCCGCTCGCCCGTCCGGTAGGTCACCTCGGCGGTCGTGCCGTCGGCGTCGACCCGGGTCACGAGCGCGGAGGTCCTGATGGTGGCGCCGTTCTCCCGTGCCACCCGGGAAAGCTCGCGGGTCACCGCACCCATGCCGCCGACCGGGACCCGCCACTCGCCGCCGATGAGGTGGTACAGGAAGCAGCGGTTGGCGAGCAGTTCCGGCGACAGCAACGAGGTGTGCGTGCCGATCAACGCGTCGGTGGCGACGACGCCCCGGACGACGTCGTGGGTGAAGGTCTCCTCGATCGTGGTGCCGATCGGCTGCTCGAAGACCTGCGTCCAGAGGCGGTCGTCGGCCACCAGCTCACGGAACCGCGCGCGGGAGGGCACCGGCTGGAGCATGGTCGGCGCGGTGGCCGTGGCCATCGCGGAGAGTGAGTCGTAGAACGACATCCATCGGGTGAGTTCGCCATCCGATCCGGTGAGGTCCCGGAAGGACGCCGCGGTCGCCTCGCCCGGCTCGTGCTCGACGAGCAGACCGCCCCCGTCGAGCGGGGTGTAGGAGGAGACGGCCCTGGAGCGGAGGGTGATCCGCAGCCCGAGGTCCGCGACGATCGCGTCGGGTAGCAGGCTGACCAGATAGGAGTACCGGGACAGCCGCGCCGGCACGCCGGGGAAGGGGGTGGCGCTGACGGCCGCGCCGCCGACCCGGTCGAGCCGTTCGAGGACGAGCACGGACCTCCCGGCCCGGGACAGATAGGCGGCGGCCACCAGTGCGTTGTGGCCGCCGCCGACCACCACCACGTCGAAGCGTTCCGTCACCCCGGTCACGCTACCGGCTCAGGCCAGACGGAACCGGCGGGAGCGGCTGTCCCGCGAGGCCGGCTTCGGCGCCGGACGGGACTCGTCGTGCGAGTCCCTGCTCTCGCGGGCGATCCGGGAGTCCTCGGCCTGGCGGACCAGGTCGTCGTGACGGGCGGTGAACAGGTGCTGGACGATGTACGGATCCATGATGATCTCCCGTTTCTGGGCAGGTCGAAGAGAGCCGTCGTGGGCCACGACGGCCGGTTCGGTGCTTGGCTAGGCCTTTTCCGGCGGGATCGAGGTCGACAGGAAGACGTAGACCGGCTGTGCGTCCGCCGGCCGGAGCTCCGGTTTGTACCGCCGCTCCTTGTACCGGTCGCTGATCGCGCGGACCGCCTCCTGGAACTCCTCGGTCTCGGCGGCGGTCAGGTAGTCGGTGCTGGTGTTGGTGCCGAGCACGGCACGCCAGTCCTCCGGAAGCGCGTGGGAGGCCAGGTACCGCTCCCTGATCATGGTGAAGGCGTGGTCGAGGAAGGCCGTGGAGGCGGCCTGGGCGGCGAGCCTGCTCTCCTCGTCCAGCCCGATGTCGGTGATGCTCTGCCCCTGGTGGACGAGCTGCCACGGCTTCTCGCGCCCCTGCCCGCCCTCGGCCCGCTCCACGAAGTCGTACTTGGCGAGGAGGTTGAGGTGGTAGGAGCAGTTGGCGACGCTCTCGCCCGTCTCCTCGGCACACTGGGTGGCGGTGGCAGCGCCCTCACGCCCGATGAACTCGATGAGCTTCCACCGCAGCGGGTGGGCGAGCGCCCGAAGCGTCTTCGGGTCGGTGAGGTTCCTGCGATCCTTGACCATGCTTAACAACATACGTTGCTAAGGACTTCTTGCGCAAGAGTTCCTTAGAAAGAGTTCTTTAGATAGCCGGTGTAGGCTGTATGCATGGGACGAGTGACCGTGCGCCGCCCGGTTCTGCGGCTCTCGGCGGAGGGCGCCAGGCGCCGTCAGGACGCGCTGGCGGCCGAGGAACCCCTGGAGCTGCGGGTCGACGGCAAGGCGCTCGCGGTCACGATGCGCACCCCCGGCCACGACGTCGAGCTGGCGCACGGCTTCCTGCTGACCGAGGGCGTCATCGGCGCACGGGCGGACGTCAGCACGGCCCGGTACTGCGACAGCGTCGACGACCAGGGCCGCAACACGTACAACGTGCTGGACGTGGCTCTGGCGCCGGGCGTGGAGCCGCCGGACACGGGCGTGGAGCGCAACTTCTACACGACGTCGTCGTGCGGGGTGTGCGGCAAGGCGGCACTGGACGCGGTGAAGCTGAAGACCCGCTTCTCCCCGGCCGGCGACGAGTGCCGGGTGACCCCCGAGACCCTGGTGACGTTCCCGGACCTGCTGCGCGAACAGCAGCGGGTGTTCGAGTCGACGGGCGGACTGCACGCGGCCGGCATCTTCACCGCGGACGGTGAACTGCTGGTGGTCCGGGAGGACGTGGGCCGCCACAACGCCGTCGACAAGGCGACGGGCTGGGCGCTGCTGAACGACCGGGTCCCACTGGGCGGCACGGTGCTGATGGTGTCGGGCCGCGCGTCGTTCGAGCTGGTGCAGAAGGCCGCGATGGCCGGCATCCCCGTCCTGGCCGCCGTGTCGGCACCGTCGTCACTGGCGGCGGAGCTGGCCCAGGAACAGGGGATCACGCTGATCGGCTTCCTCCGCGGCACGAGCATGAACGTCTACACCCACCCGGAACGCATCACCACCTAGGCACCTCACCCAACCGGGTGAGAGACCCTGACCGGGGTAACGCTGCGTTAACCGTCCGCGACCCCCGGGCCATGAAGCGTGTACTGATGGTGACCGCCCTCCTGCTCACCCTGACCGCGTGCGGTGGCAAGGCACCCGCAACGGACCCGGTCCCGACCGTCGAGACCTCCGACGCCACGGCTCGGGACACCACGACGTCCTCGACGACATCCACCACAACCTCGACGACCACGGCATCCCTGCCAGTCACGCCGACGACCGAAATCCCCGAGGTCACGGCCCCGCCGCTCGAACCAGCCCCCTACACGCCACCCCCGACCCCGGCCTACACACCGCCGCCCGCGTACACACCGCCTCCGGCCTACACGCCACCACCTGCGGCGCCAGCGGGCGTGTACTACGCGAACTGTGCCGAGGCCCGCGCGGCCGGCGCGGCACCCCTGCATCGCGGCGAACCCGGCTACCGGTCAGCCCTGGATCGGGACGACGACGGCGTGGCGTGCGAGACGTGACCGTGGGTCGCCGAGGCCCGTCACCGGTTGGCGACCATCCGGGCGTGCCGGTCGGCAACCCAGTCGCGGGCCGCGGGCCAGGGTCCGTAGCCGGCGTGGCCGTCGAGGTGTGCCCCACCGGGGATGACGTCGAGGTCGACCTTCAACGCGGCGGCCATCGACACGGCTTCGTCGACGGAGCAGGCGGAGTCGTCGTCCCCGACGACGAGCTGCGTCCACCCGGCGGCCCGCCGCACCCCGGCGGCGTCCAGCGGCGCGGGGTTGAACCCGTGCACGTCGGGATGCCGCCACCGCGGACCGGGCGGTGACACGAGCAGCACCCGGTCGACGCGGAGGTCGGCGTCCGCGAGCCGGGTGGCGTGGTGCAGCCACAGGGCGGCCCCGCAGGAATGCGCGAGCACGATCCGCTCGGCGTGCCTGGGCGCGGCCTCCAGCTGGTAGCGCAGCTCGGCCAGCCAGACCTCCAGTTTCGGCTGGTCAGGCTCGGAGAGCAGCGGAACGTCGACGTCGCAGCCGGTGTCGGCGAGCTCGTGGGCGAGCCAGCTCTGCCAGTGCGGAGGCGCGGCCCCCATGTGACCGTGGAGGAGCAGGACATAAGGCATAGGCCCCATCCTGGCACCAGGTTATGGTCAGACCATGCCGATCTTTGTGGCCGGAGACCAGGCCGCTCTGCACTACGACGAGTCCGGTGACGGCAGGACGCTGGTGGTACTGGCCGGCGGCGCGGGCCGGCACCCCAGCTACCTGGGCGACCTGGGCGGCCTGCCCGGGCACCTGGTGATCCCGCACCTGAGAGGCGTCGGTGAGACCCCGGGCCCCGCACTGTCGTACTGGCAGCAGGCGAACGACCTGGAAGACCTGCGCAAACACCTGGGCCTGCGGCAGCTCGACGTGGTGGCTCATTCGGCCGGCACGAGACTGGCGATGGCGCACGCGGCGCAGTACCCCCTGTCGGTCGGGAGCATGCTGCTGATCACGCCGCCGTCGACCCACCTGACGGACACCCCGTCGGACGCGGCGGAGATCACCGCCCACCGCCGGGGAGAACCGGCGTACGACGCCGCGGTGGCGGCGTTCGGCCACCGCCCGGCGAACCAGCTCGAGTTCGAGGCCTGGCAGGCCCGCACGGCCCCGGCGACCTACGCGGTGTGGACCGAACGAGAGCGAACCCACTCCCAGGTGGGACAGACCGACCTGGAGACGGTGCAGGCGTACTTCGGCGTGGACCCACCCCCGGACTTCCCCCAGCAGCTGGGAAAGACGCAGGCAAGGGTGCGGGTCATCGCCGGCGCCCAGGACTACAGCACCGGCCTGGCCCCGGTACTGGCCGCGGCCCGCCTGTTCGCCCACGGCGAGGCACTGGTGATCGAGGACTGCGGCCACTATCCCTGGATCGAGCAACCACTGGCGTTCCGCAGGGCCGCGGACCCGTTCGTGAGGTAAGAGCGCACAAAGGGAAAGGGGCCGACACAGTCGGCCCCTGACCACGAGACAACGAAACTCAGGCGGACTTCTCGCGACGCTCGCGCCGGGAAGGCTGCCGAGCCACGATCGTCGGGTTCACGTTCTCCCGAACCGTCTGCTCGGTGATGACGACCTTCGCGACGTCGGTCCGCGAAGGAATGTCATACATGACCGGCTGAAGGACCTCCTCCATGATGGCCCGCAGCCCACGGGCCCCGGTCCCACGAAGGATCGCCTGGTCGGCCACGGCCTCGAGAGCGGCGTCTGTGAACTCCAGCTCGACCCCGTCCATCTCGAACAGCTTCTGGTACTGCTTGACCAGCGCGTTCCGCGGCGCCGTCAGGATCTGCACCAGTGAGACCTTGTCGAGGTTGGTCACCGAGGCGACCACCGGAAGACGGCCGATGAACTCCGGGATGAGACCGAACTTGATCAGGTCCTCCGGCATCGTGTCCGCGAAGAAGTCGGCCGTGTCGATCTCCGCCTTGGACCGGATCTCGGCGCCGAACCCGAGCCCACGCTTGCCCACCCGGTCCTGGATGATCTTCTCGAGACCGGCGAAGGCTCCGGCCACGATGAACAGCACGTTCGTCGTGTCGATCTGGATGAACTCCTGGTGGGGGTGCTTGCGGCCACCCTGCGGCGGCACCGAGGCGGTCGTGCCCTCCAGGATCTTCAGCAGCGCCTGCTGCACGCCCTCGCCGGAGACGTCCCTGGTGATCGAGGGGTTCTCCGACTTCCGGGCGATCTTGTCGACCTCGTCGATGTAGATGATGCCCGTCTCGGCGCGCTTGACGTCGTAGTCGGCGGCCTGGATCAGCTTCAGGAGGATGTTCTCGACGTCCTCACCGACGTAGCCGGCCTCGGTCAGGGCGGTCGCGTCCGCGATGGCGAACGGCACGTTCAGCAGCTTCGCGAGCGTCTGCGCCAGGTAGGTCTTGCCGCAGCCGGTCGGGCCGAGCAGCAGGATGTTCGACTTGGCGAGCTCGACGGTCTCCTCGCGAGCCTCGCGGCCCTCACGTCCCTCCGGACGGGCCCGGTCACCTGCCTGGATGCGCTTGTAGTGGTTGTACACCGCCACGGCCAGCGTGCGCTTGGCCTCGTCCTGGCCGATGACGTACTGGTCGAGGAACTCGTCGATCTCGGCGGGCTTGGGCAGCTCGTCGAGCTTGACGTCGCCGGCCTCGGCCAGCTCCTCCTCGATGATCTCGTTGCAGAGGTCGATGCACTCGTCGCAGATGTACACGCCAGGTCCGGCGATGAGTTTCTTCACCTGCTTCTGGCTCTTCCCACAGAAAGAGCACTTCAGCAGGTCTCCGCCGTCGCCGATACGCGCCATGACCGCTGACCTCTGTCCCCTCCGGTGTGCCTCCGGGTGCACACCTGGATCTGTGGCCTGGACGGGCCCTGAGTGACAGTCTCGCGCACGCCACTCCAGGCCCGGTCGTGCCTGTTGCCTCCGACGGTACCTGCCAACCCCCGCTAAGGGGGAGAACCTGACCGCCGAGTTGTCGGATTCGGCCGATCAGGTGGCCCCGGACCTCACGATCCGGAGCCACTCGACGCCCAGCTCAAGGACGGCTTGCCGACAACTTCCGGTACGGAAGAACCTCATCGACGATGCCATAGTCGCGAGCTTCATCCGCGGTCAGAATTTTGTCGCGCTCGATGTCGACACGGATCTGCTCGGCGTCCCGGTTGGTGTGCCGGGCCAGCGTCGACTCCATGAGCCGCCGCACGCGCTGGATCTCGTTGGCCTGGATCTCCAGGTCCGAGACCTGCCCGTACACGCCCTCCATGGCCGGCTGGTGGATCAGGATGCGGGAGTTGGGCAGCGCGAACCGCTTACCCGGCGTGCCCGCCGCCAGCAGGACCGCGGCTGCGGAGGCGGCCTGACCGAGGCAGTACGTCTGTACGTCCGGCCTGGCGAACTGCATGGTGTCGTAGATCGCCATGAGCGACGTGAAGGAGCCGCCCGGCGAGTTGATGTACATGATGATGTCGCGGTCGGGGTCGACCGACTCCAGGTACAGCAGCTGCGCCATCACGTCGTTGGCCGACGCGTCGTCGATCTGCACGCCGACGAAGATGATCCGCTCTTCGAACAGCTTGTTGTACGGGTTCGACTCCTTGACCCCGTAGCTCGTGCGCTCGACGAAGGACGGGAGCACGTACCGCGACTGCGGAGAGTAGTTGTTCACTGGTGTGTTCTCCTCAGGTCTGTGACCGCCGTCAGCGAGCGTGGCCGTTCGGCGTCTGGCTCGCCCGGGTGACGACGTGGTCGACGAAGCCGTACTCGCGTGCGGCCTCGGCCGTGAACCACCGGTCACGGTCGGCGTCCGTGGTGATCCGCTCGACGGTCTGCCCGGTCTGCTCCGCCGTGAGCTCCGCCATCTCGAGCTTCCACTTGCCGAGCACCTCGGCCCGGATGGCGATGTCGGAGGCGGAGCCGCCGATGCCGCCGGAGGGCTGGTGCATCATGATTCGCGCGTGGGGCAGGGCGTAGCGCTTGCCGGGCGCGCCGGACGAGAGCAGGAACTGCCCCATCGAGGCGGCCATGCCCATCGCCCAGGTCTGCACGTCGGGCTCGACGAGCATCATCGTGTCGTAGATCGCCATACCGGCGGTCACCGAGCCACCCGGCGAGTTGATGTAGAAGACGATGTCCTTCTCCGGGTCCTCCGCGGCGAGCAGCAGCAGCTGCGCGGTGATCCGGTTGGCGATCTCGTCGTCGACCTCGGAACCGAGGAACACGATGCGCTCACGGAGCAGCCGCTCGTACACCGAGTCGTTCAGGGTGAGCCCTGCGGTGCCCGACCGCATGTCGGGCGTCTGCCGTGGTTGCGTCACGTCTGCCTGCCTTCTCCGCTCTGGTTGCGAGGTTGAACTGGTGTCATGTCCGACATTAACGAAGGCGGGCGGTATCGAATGCCCGACACCGCCCTAGTTCGCTCAGAGCGTCACTTCGTCTCCGCGTCCTCGACCGGAACGTCAGCCGTCTCGTCCGCCTCGCGCGGCCCGAACAGCTCGTCCAGGTCGACCGGCGCACCGCTCTCGTCGGTGACCGTGGCCAGGCGCACGACCGAGGCCAGCGCCTTGCCGCGACGCACGTCGGCGAAGATGGCGCCGAGCTGGCCGGACTGCTGCGCACGCTGCACGTACTCGTCCGGGCTGATGCCGAACCGCTGCGCCTGGTAGATGATGCGCTCGGTCAGCTCGTTGTCGTTGACGTTGACGTTCTCGGCGTCGGCGATCGAGTCCAGGATCAGCTGGGTCTTGACGGCCTTCTCGGCCTCTTCCTGGACGTCGGTGTTGAACTCCTCCAGGGTCTTGCCCTGGGAGGTGAGGAACTCCTCGAACTTCGCCTCGTCGTGGTCGAAGGTGTGCACCGCGTCGTGCTTGCGGACCTCGACCTCGGACTCGACCACCTTCTCCGGCAGCGGCACCTCGGTGACCTCGAGAAGGGCCTCGAGGACCTTGTCCCGGGCCTGGACGCCCTGCTGCATCTTCTTGACGCGGCCGAGACGCTCACGCAGGTCGGTCCTCAGCTCGTCGATCGTGTCGAACTCCGAGGCCAGCTGGGCGAACTCGTCGTCCGGCTCCGGCAGCTCACGCACCTTGACGGTGTTGATCTTGACGGTGACCTGGGCGTCCTCACCCGCGTGGTCGCCGGCGACCAGCTTGGTCGTGAAGACCCGCTCCTCGTCGGCGGACAGGCCGATGATGGCCTCGTCGATGCCCTCGATCATCTCGCCGGAGCCGACCTCGTAGGACAGGCCGGCGGTCTTGGCTTCCTCCACCTCTTCGCCGTCGACCGAGGCCGACAGGTCGATCGAGACGAAGTCGCCGTTCTCCGCGGGCCGCTCGACGCCCGCCAATGTTCCGAAGCGGGCACGCAGCTCATCCAGCTGCTCGCCCACTTCCTCATCGGTGACCTGCAGGTCCTCGACCGTGACCGACAGCTCACCGAACGCCGGCACGGTGATTTCCGGCCGAATGTCGACCTCGGCCGTGAACGCGATGTGGTCGCCGTCCTCCAGCTTGGTGACCTCGATGTTGGGCTGGCCCAGCGTCCGGACCTCGCCCTCGGTGATCGCCTGCATGTACTTGGCCGGAATGGCCTCGTTGACGACCTCATCGAGGATCGGTGCGCGCCCGATACGGGACTCGATCACCCGCGCGGGTGCCTTCCCCGGCCGGAAGCCGGGGATACGGACCTGCGAGGCGAGTTTCTTGTACGCGGCGTCGAAGTTCGGCTTGAGCTCGTCGAACGGCACCTCGACGTTGATCCGGACCCGCGTCGGGCTCAGGTGCTCGACGGTGCTCTTCAACGTGATCTCCTGGGTAGCAATGGTGTGGGCTCTCGCGAGTCTATGGAACTCGCGTGATCTGGGCGCAGGCGGGGCCGACCTGCAGGTCATACACGATCCGCAGGTCGGCCCAGTCGAGTCGGGCTGACAGGATTTGAACCTGCGACCCTTCGCTCCCAAAGCGAATGCGCTACCAAACTGCGCCACAGCCCGCTGGGGACACCGAACACAGCCTATCGCGACACGCTAGGCTGACTCCGCGCCGGCTTGGGGTAGCGGCGTGCGCGGGTGTAGCTCAATGGCAGAGCCCCAGCCTTCCAAGCTGGTCATGCGGGTTCGATTCCCGTCACCCGCTCAACTCTCTTCTCGCAGGTCAACGGCATATCGAGCCGTCCGAGTGGACCTCACTCGGACTCCTTTTCCGGCTTCGTGCCCTCCACGTGCCCCTTCGTGTCCTTGGCGTGCCCCTTCGTTGCCTTCTTACTGGGCTTCTTGGTGGCCTTCTTGACCATGGCGTCGATCCCGGACGCGATCGCCTTGCCCCTCTCCTCCCTCGCGTGCAGGTAGATCAGCGCCGCGCGGGTGCTGGCGTGGCCCATGCGGTCCATCAGCTCTCGGAGCGTCGCGCCCGTCTCGGCGGCCAGGGTGTTGCCGGTGTGCCGTAGGTCATGCAGGTGCATGCCCGGAATGCCGGCCGCCGTGCGCGCCTTGTCCCAGATCGTGTGGAAGTTGTTCCGAGTCGGCCGAGCACCCTTCGCGCCGAGGAACACCCACGCGTCATCGCCCGGCTTGACGTACTTGTCGAGGTGCGCCTGGATCTCCGGCACCAGGAAAGACGGCACCGCGACAAGCCGCTTGCCCTTCTCCGACTTCGGGTCATCCTCGAAGATGTCGCCGTGATCCGGCTGGACCGCCTGCCGGCGGACGTGCACAACGCACTTCTCCAGGTCGAGGTCCCCGCGCTGGAGACCGATCATCTCCGCGAAGCGGAGACTCCCGAAGGTGGCGAGGAGCACCACCAGGCGGTATCGCGGCTGGATCTTGTCCGCAGCCTTCAGCGCCTGCTTGATAGTCGCCGTAGGCCGTTCGGGACTGTCCTCCTTGCCAGCGCCCTTGATCGTGCACGGGTTGGACTTGACTAGCTTGTCGTCCTGCCACGCCGTGTTCATGACCGCCTTGAGGAACCGGTAAGCCTTGGCCACCGTGACCTCACCCACGCCAGCCTCCAACCGCTCCTTGCGCCACCGCCGCACCCTGCCCGGTGATAGCTCCGAGAGCATCAGCTGGCCGAGGTACGGATCGAGGTGGTTCCGCAGGAGCCCGTGATACAGCTCCTTGGACCGAACCGCGAGGCCCGCACGCTCCTCAATCCATACCTTGGCGTACTGGCCGAGTGGGATCTTGCCGGCATCGGGGTCGGTCCAGTCACCGCGCCGGAGGTCGGTCTCAACTTCCGACAACCATTGGTCGGCGTCCTTCTCACGCGCAAAGGTGCGCGGCGCGTTCCGGAGTTGACCATCCGGCCCCGGATACCGCGCCTGCCACCTCCCGGACGGAAGTTGCCGAACTCTGCCGAACCGGCGTCGCGTCTCGCTCATGACGCCCGCCTGACATACCGGTGAACAGCCGTCGCGTCGAATGCCTCCACCCGACCTGCGTCTATGAACGCATCGACGTCCTGGACCTTCAGGCGGACGTGCCGGCCGATCTTGTGGAACGGGATCCGTCTCTCGGCGATCAGCCGGCGAACGAACCGGATTGTCGTGTTCATGTACTCGGCCGCCTCGTCGACCGTGAGATGCACCTTCACTGTCTCCCCCATCACGCCGCCGCCTGAGTTGCTGAAACATCTGGGGGCGGCTCCCCAGCCGCCAGTAACGCCTTGTCGTACTCAGCGCGCCATCGGATGCGTTCGGCTATGGCGTGCATGAGCAGGTGCGCCCGTGGTGGCACGTGGGGGTCACCGGGCTGGACCTTGTGCCAGACGAGTCGCCGGGGTTCCTCCGCCGGCTTGTCGATGCCGATCTCGGCTAGGGCCTGGAGGACGAAGACCCGACGGTCAGCCTTGTGGTCAGCGAGGGTCTTGCCCGACCACTTCCGCGAGACGAGCACGCGCCGGCCGGGGAGACCGAGCGTGGTGCGTCGGTGCGCACGGCCCTTGCAGTGACCAGGCGTTGTCCTACTGCTCACTCCCAGCGGTTGGACACCGTAGAGCAGCCACAAGGCGCAGCGTGGCGAGCACGGCGTCACGGCCAGCTCAGCGTGTAGCCGGTCGTGGTGAGCGCGTTGCCGGTCGGTACCCGCCTCGACGACGTCGCCGAGCGACTTGGTCAGGTACTTCGTGAGGTAGCCGATGTGCCGGCCGGCTTCCTCGGAGCCGCCGAGGATGCCCTTGGAATGCACCTGCCGTCCGAACGTGGCGACGTGCGCCGGTTCCTCCAGGTCCTCGAGCGCCTCAGCCCATGTCGTGAGTGGCCGCCGCGTGTCGGGGTCGATGAACTGTTCACCGTTCCAGACGGGCAGGTGGTCACCGTCGTAAACCAGCTCATCGTGAGCCGGCCACCACACCTGAAGGTAGGTGGCTGCGGTGACCTGTCGCAGCAGTTCGTGCGGGATGGAACCGCGGATCGCGGCATGCAGGTGCGGAGCGACGCGTTTCTGTGGTTCGACTGTGGCGAAGTATTGGATGTCCCATCCGACACAGCGCCGCAGGTTCTGCCACCACCGGTCTACAAGGGAGGCGAAGTGGACAGCATCTCGCGCCGCGCGCCGGTAGTCGTAAGTGGACGGATCAACCGGTGTCCCGTCATCGCGCACCCGCCCGTAGCTGTCGCAGGTGAGCGTGACGAACATAGACGGCCGGAACCGGCCCGCGAACTCGCGCCCAAGAGTCCTGTGCTCCACCCGCCTACGCGGTAGGTTCGGCGCGTCCTGACGCCGTCTGGTCGACCTCTTCGGACCGACCTTCGCGGTCCCTATCTCCGGTGACGGAAGCCGACCACGCATACCGAGCGCCCGCAGCTCGTCATCTACAGAGCGGATCTCCTCGCGCAACTCGTCCGCTTCCGCGTCGTCCGTGTCCTGATAGGCAGCAACCAGATCAGCCCGCAGCGCCAGTAGGGCCTTGTGGTCCTCGCTCGGTGGGTCCGGGGTGAAGGCGGGTTCCTCGGTGAGGTGCCACCCCTCACGGCATTGAGCAATCCGAAGAGCGCGAGCCTTCCGGGCACACGGCCCACACTGTGACTCCACAGTGGAGCCGCAAGGAACGGCGACGTGGCGAAGTTCTCCGGTGTCGAGATCCCCAACCTCCATTGTGAACGGCCGTACGCACACGCCGTGTTGTTCAGCGGTCGCGGTGATGACGTCGATAGCGAGCGGCGTCCGCATCCGCTCCGCGCGTGTCTCGCGGCCGCTCATGCCGCCACCGCCGAACCGTTCGCCGCCCAGCTGCGCAGAATTGGTAGCGCGACGCTCTGCCGCCCGCCGGGTTGGAGGTCACCGAACAGCTCGTCGGTGTAGTCGACCCCGCCGTACACCTCCACGGCAGTCTCGTCTGCCAGTCGACCGGTAATGCTCAGATGGACACTGTGGCCACCTGGTGGCCGCCATGCGGTCGCGCTGATGGCGGTCAGGGTGTCGGCCCAGTCGAGCAGTGCAGCAGCGAGCGCGGGCAGCTGCACAGCCCACAGGTGCACGACGACGTGGTCACCGTTGATCATGTCGGTGTCGACCTTGATCGAGGCGATCTCAGCCGGCAGCCGGTGTGTGGTCAGGTGGCCGCGGATCGAGTGGAGCAGCCGGATCATCGTCGTGGTGGTAGCCATCAGGCCGCACCCCCAGCCGGGAAGTCGACGATCTCAGCGGATACCGGCAGCGCGGTACGTCCGGTGAGGTAGTCGACGAGTTGGGTCAGATGGTCGTCGGTGACGTGGAAGACCCGCGCCCGTATCGGTTCGCGCTTGCCGTCTTCCTTCACCCAGGCCACGCCGGGTGTGCTCTCCGGGATCTCATGCGCGGCAGCGCCGCGTTTGCGCACGCCGTCGCCGAGGACCATGTCGACCTGCGCCGGCTCGTCCAGCCGCATCGCGATCCGGGTGGAGAACAGGTGTCGAAACGCGACGATCTCCTTTCGCGGGTCCTGCAGGAGCCCGAGCACGCACACGCCGGGCGCACGCCCTTGAGAGGTGATCGCTTGCACCGCTCGGGTAGCGCGGTCCCGAAGGTTCTTGTCGGTCTGGTAGGCGATCACGTCGGCCAGCTCGTCGACCACCAGCACGATGAACGGATCACCTGACTCGGGTGTCCACATGCGACGCCGGCCACGGTAGGACACTGCGCGCCGCTTCACTTCCTGCGCCAGCCATTCGAGCAGGGTCACGGCGTGGGAGCCGTTGTCGTAGACGACCTGTTCGAATACTTCCGGGGCCTGCCCCAGCTCCATACCGCCCTTCGGGTCGATCCCGTACAGCTTCACCCGGCCCGCCTTGATCGCCGGGGCGAGCGCCCAGGCCGCCGACCACACCAGCGACCCCTTCCCCGCCCCCGACACACCAACGGTCAGCACGTGGGTGCCGAGCAGTTGCAGACGCAGGGGTTTACCGGTCTCGGTCCGACCGATCACCACCCGCCGCAGGTCCACCGCGCTCGGATCGTCGGCGAGGTCCAGTGCGGGGATGGCGTGGGCGAGGGGGTTGGAGTGGATGAAGTCCAGCTCCAGCCGACCGGGCTTGACTACCCGTACCCGGCATGACTCGGCGTTGAACGAGTGCGCCAGCCCGGAGGCGTGTAGTTCCCATTGTTCTGGTGCCTGGCCTTTGACCATCTTCACCCGCACCAGGTCCCGCCAGCCCTCAGCACGGACCCGGCCGAGCTTGGGCCGGTACTCCCGACCACGCTTGTCCTTGGTCAGCTCCGAGAGCCGCATCACCGAGCGCCACTCGAACGCGTAGACGAACAGCCGCCGGAACTCCGTGCGGATACGGGGAAGAGCGAACCGTGCGAACGACTCCCGCCGACGCCACCACCACAACGCCAGCCCGCCGAGCAGCACCGCCAGGAGGGTGCAGAACCACCACGGCCCGAATCCCGAGTATGACCACCACCCGGCGACCAGCAGTGTCAGCGAGAGTGGGTATCGGTACACGACCCGGCCGAACTGGTAGCTGGTCCAGCACAGCAGCACCACCAGCGCGGCCGGGGAGAGAACGAGCTTGACCCAGCCGGGGAGCAGGGTCCACCACGGCAACCGAGGCCGGGAGACTTCCAGTGGTGCGGGGTCAATCCACCGCGAATCGCGCACCATCACCGACCACCCCGCCCGAAGTCGAGAGGGAGTGCGCCGACGCACCGGCCGCACAGGGTCTCACCGGCCAGCAGCCGGGCGAATCGTTTGCACTTGGTGCAGCGCGTTCGGGTGACCCCACCTAGCGCTGACACCTGACGAGGTTCTAGCCTTGTCATTGCTTACCTTCCGGGGTGAGCAGCGCAGAAGCGGGAACAGGTTGGTAGCCAGGGTTCCGCTTCTGCGTCTATGGACTTCTTGCAGCACAACGAGGGCGTGCGTCATCGCCACACGACCCCGCGTGCGTGTTTGTCTACTGTGGACGAATAGGTCTACTCAGGTCGCGGGCTTTCCTCGCCGCGCGTGGCGCGCTCAATGTCCTCTGCCTTGCGGATCTCCAGTCCGGCACACTGCAACGCTTCGTAGTGGTGCCGTTGGTCCACCTCGGACGTCTGGGTGTAGACCGAGGCACTGTGCCGGTGGAACGCGGCCCAGTCCCCTGGGGAGGCGTCTTGCGCCGGCCGCTGTCGCCACAGCAGGTCGTGCGCTTCCTCCAGCGTGACCGGCACCGCGCACCGCCCCCGGCTCACCGCGCCTCACCGTCCCTGAACTCCCCGACCGTTCCCTCACGTAGGCCGTGACGAGGGCCTCCCGAAGCCGACTCGTGGCCGGGGTCGATCGCTGCTGCGAGCTTCGCGGCCTCCCGCGACAACTCCCGACAGAACTTCGCCAGCATGACGTCACCACCGGGGAACGGCGGCAGCTGGATCGCGACGTTGACCGGGTCGAGGTACATCACCAGCGCCGGCAGGTGCTCAGTCACCCGCATGAACGCGACCGCTGCGTCCTTGCCTGGTGTGCACGTGACGTTGAATCCCATGCCTCAGCCCCGCCTCGTGTTGTCGGACTGCTCCAACTCGGCCCGCCCAGCGGCGATGGCGTCACCGAGCTGGTCGAGGGCGGGACGGTCCACGATCAACGCGACGGGGAACGCCTTGCCGAGCCGTATCTCCACCCGGTCGGCGAAGGGCAGCGCCTGCGACCGGATCGGCAGGTCAGCCCTGATGTGAACCTGCACGATGTCGCGCACCCCCGCCTCCTCCGCGCTCACGCCGCCGACTTCTCAGTCGTCGACTTCCCACGACCGGCAGCAGCCGGAGCGTGAAGGCCCGTGGCCCGGAAGCTGTGCGCGATCCGCCCCTTGTTGTTGGCGTAAGGCGTGATGGTGAGCCCGTCGAACTCGACCGGCGCGAACGGAAACCCGGCGATCTTGGCCGGTGGCACCGGCTGATGGTCCGCGGTGACCTTGACCTTGAACTCCGCGCCGAACCGGGCCGCGTCCTCGTTGGCGTCCAGCGCGCGGACGGTCCACACGAGCTGACCGGTCTCCTTGTCCCGCTCCTGCACCTTGGGGGCGGCGGCGTCCGCCGAGAACGCCATGGATGGCTCCACACCGAGCACGAACGCGCCGAAGGGAAACACCTCCCCGAAGTCGACCGAGAAGCGGGTCGGGATGAGCGGCATGTCTGCCTCCTGGGTAGTGCCCGGCCTGTTCCGGGCATCTACCAATCTCGTCCGAAACGCAGGACGCACACACCACACAGTGGGACTTCTCAGGACGTCTCTGCTACGTTGAAGACGTCCCTACTCGTCACAACACCTGGGAAAACGAGCCAGAATGGCCAACGAACGCTTACGCGACGCGATGCTACGCAACGGTCTCGACCTGGACCAGGTAGCCACCGCGACCAAGGTCGACCCCAAGACCGTCGAACGCTGGATCACGAAAGGCCGCATCCCCTACCCGCGTCACCGCCGCACCATCGCCGCAATGGTCCGCGAGACCGAGACCTACCTCTGGCCAGACGCGATCGCACCCGAACGCAAAGCCGAGATCGGCGGCTCCGAGCTGGTCAAGCTCTACCCACACCGCTACGACGTGCCCGCCGACCTGTGGGAACGCCTCATCGAAGCCGCCGAATCCCACATCGAGCTACTGAACTACTCCGGCATGTTCCTCACCGACAACCCCGTACTGATCAAGAAGCTCCGCGCCAAGGCCGAGGCCGGCGTCAAGATCCGGCTCCTGGTCGGCGACCCCGCGAGCCGAGCCGTGGCCCGCCGCAGCGACGAGGAAGGCATCGGCAAAGGCACCCTCGCAGCCAAAGTACGAAACATGCTCGCGTTCATGAAACCGCTCGACGACGTGGCCGGCGTGAGCATCCGGTGTCATGGCACCACGCTCTACAACTCGATCTACCGATTCGACGACGACATGCTGGTCAACACCCACGTCTACGGTTTCATGGCCGCTCACGCCCCACTCATGCACCTACGCCGGCTCTCCGGCGGCGACCTGTTCGAGACCTACTCGGAGAGCTTCGACAACGTGTGGAACACCGCCAAGCCACCGAACTGGTAGGGAGATCATGGCCCGCACCGATCACTACCGCAGCCCCGATGCACCCGCCGCGAACAGCATCGTCGTAGCCGTCACCGCCTTCACCCAAGACGAGACCGGCCGCATCCTCATGATCCGCCGCACCGACAACGACCTCTACGCCATCCCTGGCGGCGCACTCGAACTCGGCGACACCCTCACCCAAACGGTGCAGCGCGAGGTCATGGAAGAAACCGGCATCGCGGTCAAGGTCACCGGCCTGATCGGCGTCTACAGCGACCCCGAACACGTGATCGAATTCACAGACGGCGAGGTCCGACAAGAGTTCTCCATCTGCTTCCGCGCCGACCCCACCGGGAGCGACCTACGCACCAGCGACGAGAGCAAGGAAGTCCTCTGGGTAGCGCCGACCGACCTGGAGGCGCTGAACATCCACCCCACGATCCGCCTACGCATCCGCCACGGCCTCGAACAACGAGCCGAGCCGTACTACTCGTAAGCGATCCCCGCAGCCCGCAACCGCTCCTCTGTACGCTCAACCGCGCCGCGCAGCTCCGGCGCAGCCTGGCGGATAAAGAACGTCACCACATCCTGCGGCCCATAACGGTCCTGAATCTCCTTGATCCGCTCATCGAACGCCACCGGCAACCCGTCAGGAGACGTGGTCATGTCCGCCCACCACAGTGCGTCCCGCAGCGGCGTCTCTTCGTCCACCCACTCGGTCAGCTCCGCCGACAGCCCACGCAACTCCGCCTCACGGTAAGCGCACGAATGATGAGCTACCAACGCACAAAGCCGCTGGTCCGCTCCGGTGTCCCGCAGATAGCGAGCGCCATCTAGAGGATGAAACCCGGTCAACGCGATGGCTGGAGAGTACCCAATGTCATGAAGAATGGCAGCCGCGTACAATAGCTCACGGTCAGCAGAATTGAAAGTTAGCGCAGTTAGTTCTGCCCGCTCTGCCACACCTTGCACATGTTCCCATCGGCGCGGCAGCGATACCCTCAGAAGATCTTGCGCCCGTTGACGCGCCGATGCCATTGGATTATTCCCCTCGCAGCCAAATCGACAGCAAGCCTAGTCCGTACATGCCAGAGGAATATCCCCGCAGTCGCCATCCACCGTTGTAGGTAACGACAAGTCTGCAACCCGAATCAACTCCCACCTCCCGCAAATCGGCTAAATATGCGCATATACTCCGCTTGCGGAACCTCACGTGTTTCTGATCCTGACCTCTCGTAGAGAGCTCCGTCGAAAAAGGTTGGCTCTGATCGCCCACTGACTCGAAGTACCAAGACGCCCCGATTATGATAACCAACTATTCTCGCGTCGCTCGCCACTTGCTGAGAAACACTCTCGTCAAGTCTTACTGCACTTCGTATACGTTGGATCAGCCATGCGAAGTAGTCATTAAGCGACTTCTGCTCAACAACTGCCTCTCGATCTATGCCAACTATACCAAACCCTCGATACTCGACAGCCGATATTCCGTCGAGTTGCGCAACGCGTGCCGCGTCGTTCTCATTATCTGTGATACCCACCACGATGTGACCGACAGCTCCGGGACCACGATTAGCCATAGCCACGAGCGTCTTACAGATCTTTTCGAAGGAACGCTCATCAAAGTTCCTTCCTTGGTTGAGCACCAAGAAACCCTGCTTGCAGTCGAACATCTGCTGCTCAATAACAGCATTACCTAGAAGTGTCTCAAGTTCACTAGCCCAGCTAAATTGACTAAAGTCTTCGACTTCCGCCGCCTGCTCGAAACAGGAAATCAGCACACCTTTAACCGCATCTATCGAGCGCCTCTTCGTCTCCCGATTCCAGTCTCCTCCGCCCGCCGGAACATTCAACACTCCTTGTCCGATATTCTTCAACTTCCCGGCCACTTCGGCACGATTCTTAACCTGCATTCGCGCGCGAAACATCAACTCGTAGAATGCCATGTATACGACGTGGAAGTAGCGCTGCGATCGACCGCCACTTCCCGCGTTGATCAAAGCCGAGAAACGTAGGTCTTGAGTCTCCAAGACAGCCCGAAGTTCATCATACACTCGAAGAAAATCACGCTCCAACTTCTCTTGGCCATAAGCGCCAATAAGCGCGTCTATCGAGATAGACTCCTTACTCGGAGTGTCATCTACTTGGAGATCACTAAAGTTGTAATAGGCATCACGATGACGGGTACCAGAGTTCGCCATCGGATCCAAGAGGCAGTCAAGGAGCAGATCCAGAACCGCTTGTTCATCGAGAGACTCACGTACATCTTCTCGTCTCAAAATACCTTGCTTTACCCAGAATATGTCGTCCGAAGCTACGCCATATGCAAGTTCGCGGTTCGTTATACTCAGCAGAGGCATCCGCTTGAGCGGAACCACGTCACCCGGAGACGTATCCGTTCGAATGCGCGACGATATTACGCGCACGAGGTCAGCGAGTTTCGAAATAGTCCCAGCTTGACGCAACTCCTGCCGCGACAAACGCCGTCCGCCAGAATTTATTCGACGAAACACATCCTCAACGCTAGCGCTGTCTAGCGAGCGGAATACCGACAGGGCAATCGCATAGTTTGCAATTCTGATTGAATCGACTCGCTCAAGCACGGGGGTCTTTTGAACAAGCAAATTCTTGTCTTTGAGATATTTTGTGTCAGCAAGAGAATCTAGGTCAAAATAGTTTCCTCCGACAGCGTACTCATTTTCCAGAAAGGAGAATATGGCATTCAACCGCTGCAGGCCATCTATCAGCTCATACGGCGCATCCGGGGGAGAACCGATTTCCGCCACCAGAAACAGAGGTATCGGCATCCCCTTCAGGATCGAGTCTATCAGCCGCTGTTTCTCCTCAACGCTCCAAACCAACTTGCGTTGATAGCGTCGATTGACGCGGAAGCGATCCTTCAAATAGTAGCCATAAAGAGTCTGAACAGGCTCGCTGCGAACTGAAAGCTCATTTCCGCTCGGCGAACTCACCTGTTCCGACCTCCGTTCAACCACGGGTGCATCTACACCCTCACTGCCAATGGGTAGAGCCACCATAGCCCCCTAACACTCCGCTAGCTGTCGAACTTGGCTCTATGAGATCAAGGCGCGCCGCCGCCGGCGGCGCGCTTGGCCCGTCGCGTTGGCAATGTGGCCTGCATCCATCGCGGCACGGCCGGCTACCGCTCCGCTCACGCCGGCCGGCCTGCGCGGTGCAGCCCACGGCCCGCGACGGCAGCGCCACCAGCGACGGCGCGAGTGATCCCCGCCTCATGCAACATCACATCGTCTGACTTTGTGACTTTGTGTCACCCAGACCGGCCCCTCACACGCCTGGCTGCAGTTAACGCCGGGCCGCCGCTATCAAGGGCGCCTGACGGCGTCGCTGGCGCGATCTCACTTCGTTCGACCCTTGACATCGTCGACCCGGCGTTAACTGCAGCCAGGGCGAGGGTAACGGCAGCGAATAGGGGCCGGAGATCTCAGCCGATCTCGTCGGCCGGCGGTCAGGAGGCGCACACGATGGCTAGGCAGTTCCCGGTCAGTCCTCATCAGGTCGTGCTCTGGGCCAGGTACGAGCTGACCGAGGCTTATGCTCCTCCGACGGCACGACGAAGCACGCGACGAGTCGTGCCCCTCGCGTGCCCTTCGTGGTGGTCAACAGCGGTCAATCACGGGTACTCAGCGCACCGCAATCCCGCTCTGCCGCAGGTCAGGAGGTTGCCAGGTCGGAGCCAAGATCACCGCCAGATCTTCCAAGCTGGTCATGCGGGTTCGATTCCCGTCACCCGCTCGTTCGTGGGACTCCCTTGCGCATGGAGAGCATTCGCCCAGCTCACTCGCCATGTCTCTTGGGGGCGCAGCCCCCAAACCCCGCCCGGTGGGCTCCGCCCCCGGACCCCCTCTTGTGGTCGCTTGGGCCATTGACGGGCCATTGGGCCACCGGCCCCGGTTCTTCGGCCGCACCGTCCTCGCCCTGGTCAGTGGGCTTGTCCTTGGTCTTCTTGGCCTTCTTGCGTGTCTGTCGGCTCACCGGTTCGGCGAGGTCGTGGTCCCTCTTGCTCGTGGCGTGCCGGTGGATGAAGGCGGCCAGCATGCCGCCGTGTCCCGTCCGGTGCATCAGTGCCCCTTGCAGTGAACCGGCTGTGTCCGACTGCTCACTCCGAGCGGTTGGACGCCGTAGGGCGGCCACCAGGTGCGGCGGGGCGAGCACGGCGTCACGGCCAGCTCAGCGTGTAACCGGTCGTGGTGGGCACGCTGCCGGTCGGTACCCGCCTCGACGACCTCACCTGCCGCCCGAAGGTGGCCACATGCGCCGGCTCCGCCACGTCCTCAAGCGCCTCAGCCCATGTCATGAGTTGGCCGTCGCGTGTCTGGATCGACGAACTGTTCGCCGTCCCAGGCCGGGTGGTGGTCACCGTCATGGCATCTCGTGCCACGCGCCGGTCGTCGTAGGTGGACAGATCAACCGGCGTCCCGTCATCACGCACCCGCCCGTAGCTGTCGCAGGTGAGCGTGACGCATCGAGGGCCGGAACCGTCCCGAGCTTTCCGGGCACACGCCCACACTGTGACTCCACAGTGGAGCCACAGGGGACGTTGCCGTGGCTGGTTCTCCGGTGTCGAGATCCCCAACCTCCATTGTGAACGGCCGTACGCACACGCCGTGTTGTTCGGCGGTCGCGGTGATGACGACGCGCGATTCCGTCAAATCGTTCAATGCCTTCACGCAAAGGCCGACGAACGCCACCAAATAAGGTCAGAAAAGGGCCTTCTCCTGACGATGAGCACGACATCGTGTTCTTTCGGCGTCATCCCGACGACGATGCGGCCGATGCGACGCCTGGCCGGCGGCGGAATCCTCGCTCGCTTGGCTGACGTCGAGTCAGACCCCCGCCATGTCCGGTGACGGTCGCTTGGCCTCAACGCTCCGAGCCAAGGCGTCGACGTCCTTCGCTACGCCGGCACGCAGCGTTTCAGCGACCTGTTCACGCTCGTCGTCACTCATGGGAACAAGGGCGACCCGCAGGCCCAACGCTGCGGCTACCTCGGCGATCGTGCCGATCGTCGGGTTGCGATGACCCGACGACAGGAGACGACGGATTACGGCGGGTTCCGAGCTGATCGCCCGCGCCAGATCTGCCTTCGACAAGCCCAGTTCCTCCCTGGCCTCGTCCAGGGCGTTGACCAGGCGGTCAATGGTCTCTACCCGAAGACTTTCGGTGAGGTAGGCACGAAGGAACTCCGGATCCTTCAGATCCTCGACCAGGTCGTCCCAGTAGGTCGTCGGCGCGGCCGCCATGGCACCCACCTCCGTCTCAGATCAACATGCGTATCACAAATGCTACGCATTGACCGCATACTTGCACCCCTCAGCAACGATGACCTGCACCACGGCTGACACCGACGGCGAGACATTCGCTGGAAATAAGGGGAAGTGCGGCGATCGTGCCGAGTTCACGAAGCGGTGCATGGCCGCGCTCAGCATCCGCGTGCCCGCCTCTGGTCATATGGTGAGCGACGCGCTCGTACGTGAACTGAGCACCCGTCACGTCGACGAGGACAAGGGACCTATGCCCCAGGCGCTCTTCGTCAACCTCACACGGTTGTTCACGTACCTCCAGACATTCGAGTCCACGTCACGTCCGCGTCCGGGGAGGGAAGTCAGCGCCCCCTCCAGGGACCAGGTCCTTCGACCTCACCCCTGGCGGTCCCGCACTACCATCCGGCCATGGAACTTCACGGGCGGTCGGTTCTTGTCACCGGTGCGACCGGCGGGTTGGGGCAGGCCATCGCGCGGCGGCTTCGGGCTGAGGGGTGTCAGCTCACGCTCACCGGGCGGCGGGGGGACGTTCTCAACTCCCTCGCCGAGGAGCTCGAGGCCCGAGCGGTCGTTGCCGATCTCGCCTCTCGGGGTGATCTTCGGCGTCTTGTCGATGCTGGTCAGGACGTTGACATCCTCGTCGCCAATGCTGGGGTGCCTGGGAGCGGGGAGCTCACCGACTACTCCCTCGACGCGCTTGACCGGGTGATCGACGTCAACCTGCGCGCTCCGCTCGCGCTGGCTCGGGAGCTTGGGGAGCGGATGCTCCAGCGCGCCAGCGGCCACGTGGTCTTCATCTCCTCCCTCTCGGGGAAGACCGCCAACCCTGCCTCCTCGCTCTACAACGCCACCAAGTTCGGGGTCAGGGGGTTCGCCCTCGGCCTTCGGCAGGACTGGGCGGGCCGTGGGGTCGGCGTTTCCTGTGTGAATCCCGGGCCCATCGGGACGGCTCACGACGCCGCCGACGTGGACGTCGCCCTTCCCGCCGGGTTTCGGCCCAAGGTGCCTGCTGACGTTGCCGCCGCCGTGGTCAGGGCCATTCGGCATGATCGGGCCGAGGTGGACGTCGCCGATCCTGTTATGCGGGTCGGTGTCGTCCTGGGGCAGGTCGCTCCCCAGGTCGCCGCCAAGCTCAACCGGTTGGCCGACGGGACCACCCGGTGAGCGTCTTCGTTCATCGGCTGCGTGTGCGCTACAGCGAGTGTGACCAGCAGGGCGTCGTCTTCAACGGGCACTACCTCTTCTACTACGACGTCGCCCTCAACGAGCTCTGGCGGGACCGGGTCGGGAGCTACCACGACATGGTGGCCGGCGGTCACGACGTCGTCGTCGCCGAGGCCAACCTGCGGTTCCGGGCGCCGGCGAGGTTCGACGAGGAGCTGGACATCGCCATGGCGGTCAAGCATCTCGGGACGACCAGTCTCGTCGTACAGCCGGAGTTCAGGGTCGGTGACCGGCTCGTCGTGGACGGCGCGGTTCGGCACGTCTTCGTCGACCCCGGCACCCTCGGCAAGAAGGCCATGCCGGACGGCATCCGCACCGCCCTAGCCAGTAGTGCGTAGGTACTCGACCTCCAGCACCGGGCGGCCGTCGCCGAAGTCGTGTTCCCTGGAGCGGTGGGTCTGGGTGAAGCCGAACGACTCGTAGAAGTGCCTCGCACGGTTCGCGCCGGACATGGTCCACGCTCTCACCCTGCGGAAACGGGCCTCCCGCACGTGGTCCCACGCGGCGTCCATCAGCGTCCACGCGACGCCGGTACCCCACGCCCGCGGATGCGCGTACAGGTCGAGGATCTCCGCGCCCGGCAGGCCGTCGGGGTGCGGGCCGAAATACGTGAACGCGACCACGCGATCGCCCCGTTCGGCCAGTAGCAGGGTATTTCTTGCGTGCTGGCGGCTCGCCATGATGTCCGGCCAGGCCGTCCTTCGCTCCTCGACGAACCTGTGCAGCCAGTGGGCGTCGAACAGGTCCCTGTGGGCCACCCGCCACGCCTCGGCATGCACCTCGCCGATCGCCGCCGCGTCGTCGCGGGTCGCCTCGCGGACGAGCAGCGGTGCGCCGGATCCCCTCGGCAACACCATGCGGGACACGATAGGTCAGACCACCGGTGGGCGACAGGGCACCTGCGGAACTCCCGGCGTAGCGTCCCCGTTGTCCGGGTAAGGGGCATTTCTTCGGAAGGTGTGTGCGATGGCCGGGACGATCGTCGTCGTGGTGCTGGTGCTCGCGGTGGTGGCGCTGGCCGCGACCTACATGCGGAACCAGGCCAACGCGAAACAGAACCGACTCGAGGACGCCAAGGCCGAGGCCAGGCGCTGGGTCGAACGTCTCGGCGGTCAGGTCATGAACCTCGACGGCACCAACGAGGCCTCGAAGCAGGCGCTTGCGGACGCCTCCGAGCGCTACAACGCGGCCGGCTCCCAGATGGAGCAGGCCACCACCGCCGAACAGGCCCGGCTGGTCAAGGAGACCGCCATGGAGGGCCTCTACTACGTCCGCGCCGCCCGGCTCGCCATGGGACTCGACCCGGGGCCGGACCTGCCCGAGGACGCGGCCCGCGAACGGGCCGGCAAGGTCAGCGAGGACCGCAGGGTCAGCGTCGAGGGCCGCGACTACGAGGCCTCGCCGAACCCCGGCGACGGCACCCCGTACTACTACCCGGGCGGGCGCGTCGCCGGCCGGCCGGTGCCACAGGGCTGGTACAGCGAGCCGTGGTGGAAGCCGGCGCTCGTCGCGGGCGCATGGGGACTCGGGTCGGTGTTGCTGTTCAGCGCCATGTTCGACGGCATGTACGGCATCTCGGACGCCCAGGCCTGGGAGTCCGGCTACGACGCGGGGCAGGCCGACGCCGCGGACAACGGCGGTGATGGCGGCGACGGTGGTGATGGCGGCGACGGCGGGGACTACGGCGACGGTGGTGGCGACGGAGGCGGCGACTACGCCGACGCCGGCGGGGACTACGGCGGCGACTTCGGTGGCGGTGGCGACTGGGGTGGCGGCGACTTCGGCGGCGGTGGCGACTTCGGCGGCGGCTTCGGCGACTTCTGACCCGTAGACGATGCCGTGCGGGGCACCCTGGTGGTGCCCCGCACGGCATTCAGGCCTGGCAGGTGGGACACCAGTACAGGTTGCGGGCGGCCAGCTCGGCCTTGCGGACCGGCGTGCCGCACACCAGGCACGGCTGGTCCGTGCGGCGGTAGACGTACACCTCGCCGCCGTGGCGGTCGACCCGTGGCGCGCGGCCGGTCACGTGGGGCAGGTGCTCGTCGCGGACCGTGTCGATGCGGCCCTTGCGGACGCCGATCTTCATGAGCGCCACCAGGTCCGTCCACATCTGCGACCACAGCGGCTCGGACACCGACCGGCCGGGCAGCAACGGGTTCACGTTGTGCCGGAACAGCAGCTCCGCCCGGTACACGTTCCCGACCCCCGCCAGCACCTTCTGGTCCATCAGCAGCGCCGCGAGCGGCAGCTTCGAGCGGGCGATGCGGGTGTACGCCACCGACGGGTCCGCGTTGCGGCGCAAGGGATCGGGGCCCAACCGGAACAGCAGCTCCGCCTGTTCCGCCTTGGTGAGCACCTCGCAGCGGGTCGGCCCGCGCAGGTCCGTCCAGTGGGTCTCCCCCACCATGCGCATCCGCACCTGGCCGACCGGCAGCGTGGTCGGCAGCGGCGACTCGTTGAACGTCCCGTACAGGCCGAGGTGCACGTGGACGATCGCGTCCGGGCCGTACACGTGGAACAGGTGCTTGCCGTACGCCTCCGCCCGCACCAGGTCGCGCCCGTCCACCAGCGAGGCCTGGAAGCGGCCCTGCGGGCTGGACACCAGCACGCGACGTCTGCCGTAACGCTGCTGGTGCAGGCGGGCGAGGCGGTGGAGTGTGTGCCCCTCGGGCATCAGGCCGGCAGCGGCGGCGGGGTGCCGGTGCGCTCGTAGTCGGCCAGCATCTCGATGCGCCGGGCGTGCCGCGCGTCGCCGGAGAAGGGCGTCGCGAGGAACCTGTCGACGATGGCCGTCGCCTCCTCCTGCGAGTGCATGCGACCGCCGATGGCCACGACCTGCGCGTTGTTGTGCGCACGGCCCAGCTCGGCCGTCTCGGTGTTGTACGCGAGCGCCGCGCGGATGCCGGGGACCTTGTTGGCCGCGATCTGCTCGCCGTTGCCGGAACCCCCGATCACGACGCCGAGGCTGCCCTCGTCGGCCAGCACGCGGCGTGCCGTCTCGACGCAGTACGGCGGGTAGTCGTCGCTCGCGTCGTACACGGCCGGGCCGATGTCGACGACGTCGTGACCGGCTTCCGAGAGGTGCTTGACGAGATGCACCCGAAGCTCGAAGCCGGCGTGGTCGGATCCCAGGTAGACACGCACGTCGGGCATTCTGCCAGTTCTGGAAGCATGTGCCCGGTGACGGTCTTCGAACAGGACGGCTTCGACCTTCGCGTCGAGTGGGGCCTGGACGGTGTTCGCGCGCTCGGCCCCCACTGCGCGGTGCTGGTCATCGTCGACGTGCTCGTGTTCACGACGACGGTGGACATCGTCGTCGGACAGGGCGCACGGGTGCTGCCGATGCCGTGGAAGGACGAGCGTTCGGTCGAGGCGGCGGAGAAGGCCGGCGCGATCCTGACCCCGAGCGGCCTGACCAGGGTCGACGGCGACCATCCCAGCGGCGTCGTGGCGCGGACCGGCGGCTGGACGCTGCGGCCGTCGTCGCTGACGGGGCTGACACCGGACACGCTGCTCGCCATCGCGACGCCCAACGGCGCCACCCTCTCCGCGGCGGCCGCCGCGACCGGCACCACCGTACTGGCGGGCAGCCTGCGCAACGCGTCGGCGGTGGCCGGTGCGGCGGCGGAGATCGCCGGGCACCGGCCCGTCGGGATCGTCCCGGCCGGTGAGCGGTGGCGCCCGGGCGAGACGTTGCGGCCCTCGTTGGAGGACTATCTCGGGGCCGGCGCGATCGCCGCCGCGGTGGCCGGGCGACGGGCGCCGTCGGCGGAGGCGATGCTGGCGGCACGGACGTATCGCGGGGTCGCCGACCGGGTGCCGGAGCTGTTGGCGGATTCTGTCTCCGGGCGAGAGTTGGCAGCGGCGGGCGTGCCGCGCGATGTGGAGCTGGCGGGTGAGACGGATGTGAGCGGGGTGGTACCGCGGCTGTCCGCTGGCGTGTTCTCGGCGGCGGCATGAGCGGGCGGTGGCTGGAAGTCGCGGACGGCGTCTACGCGCGTCGCTATGTCGAGCTGGACCAGACGCTCGGGCTCATCGTGGGTGACACGTTCTGCCTCGTCATCGACACGGGCGCGGACGAGGTGCACGGCGCGTCGATGGCGGCGGCCGTGCGGTTCGTGACGCCGCTGCCGTGGTCGGTGGTGATCACGCACGCGCACTTCGACCACTTCTTCGGCACCAACGCGTTCCTGCCCGCGTCGGTGATCGCCCACGAGCGGTGCCGGTCGGTGATCCTCGCCGACGGCGACATGCAACGGCGGTCGTGGTCGGCGCGGTTCCGGTCGGAGGGCAAGGCCGACCAGGCGGACCGGCTCGCCGCGGCGAAGCTGATCGCGCCGACCGAGGTGATCAGGTCGTCGGCCCTGATCGACCTCGGCGGACGCGCCGTCACGCTCGTCCACCCCGGCCCGGCGCACACCGACCACGACGTGTTCGTGCACGTCCCGGACGTCGACGTGGTGTTCGCCGGCGACCTCGTCGAGCAGGGCGCGCCGCCGTCGGTGGGGCCGGACTCGCACGTCTCCGACTGGCCCGCTGCGCTCGACGCGATCCTCGCGCTCAACCCGGTGACCATCGTGCCGGGGCACGGCGACCCCGTGGACGCCGCCTTCGTGCGAAGACAGCGTGACGAGCTGACCCGCATGCCCTGACGAGGTCCTCCAGGCGTCAGACCTGGATCGACTTCAGCTCGGTGAACTCCTCCAGCCCGTAGCGGCCGAACTCGCGGCCGTTGCCGGACTGCTTGAACCCGCCGAACGGCGCCCTGGTGTTGAAGGCCGCGCCGTTGACGTCCACCTGCCCGGCCCGCAGCTTCCCCGCCACGGCACGGGCCCGCTCCACGTCGGCGCCGAAGACGCCGGCCGCGAGGCCGTACTGGGTGCCGTTCGCGATGCGGATCGCGTCCGCCTCGTCGGTGTACGGGAGGATCGAGAGGACCGGGCCGAAGATCTCCTCCCGCGCGATCGTCATGTCCGGCTTCACGTTGCCGAAGACGGTCGGCCGCACGAAGTAGCCGGGGCCCTCGACCGGGTCCGGGCCGCCGGCCGCGAGGGTCGCGCCCTCCTCGATGCCCTTGTTGATGAAGCCCACGACGCGGTCACGCTGCGCGGCCGACACCGACGGGCCGATGCGGGTCGACTCCAGCGCCGGGTCGCCCGGCACGTACTTCGCCGCCGCCGCGGCGGCCGCGGCCAGGGCCTCGTCGTGGCGGTCGGCCGGGACCAGCAGGCGGGTCAGCGCACTGCACGCCTGGCCGTTGTTCATGAAGCAGTTGGCGAGGGTGATCTTGACGGCGCGCCCCAGGTCGGCGTCGTCCAGCACGACGGACGCGGACTTGCCGCCCAGCTCCAGCGCCACCCTCTTGACCGTCTCGGCGCCCACCGCGGCCACGCGGCGGCCGGCGCGGGTCGAGCCGGTGAACGACACCATGTCGACGAGCGGGTGCGCGGCCAGCGCCTCGCCGACGACCGGGCCCGTGCCGTGCACCATGTTGAACACGCCGGGCGGCAGGTCGGCGTCGGCGATGATCCGGGCCAGCAGGCCTGCGGTCAGCGGGGCGACCTCGCTCGGCTTCAGTACGACCGTGTTGCCCGCGACCAGAGCGGGCGTCACCTTCGCGACCATCTGCTGGAGCGGGAAGTTCCACGGTGTGATGGCCGCGACCACGCCGATCGGCTCCCGCACGACGGTCGAGTTGCCGACCGTCACCGGGTCGAGCGCGCCGGCCTCGACCTCCGCCAGCACCCCGTCCGTGATGCCGACCGGGTTCACGACCTGCACCCGCGACGCGAACGCGATGGGCGTGCCGACCTCGGCGACGATCGTCGCCGCCAACTCGCCGGCACGCTCCCGCAGACCGTCGTTGACACGCCGGACGGCCGCCACCCGCTCGGCCAGCGGGGTGGCGGCCCAGGACTCGAACGCCGACGCGGCGGCACGTACCGCGGCGTCGGCGTCCGCCGCGGTACCGGCCGGAACCGACCCGATGACCTCTTCCGTCGCCGGGTTGACGACATCGATTCGCTCGCCCCCGCCATCCGTGAACGAACCGTTGACGAAGTGGGCGGTGCTGACGGTAGGGGCGGCCATCGGTCCTCCGTGATGTGACGCGTTCAGCGAGTTCTGTGCCCAGCCTGTCACATCACCGAGAGTCAGTCGAAGCTCAGCTCTCCGGTCCTCGTCCGCTTCAGCTCGAAGAAGTTCGGGAAGCTGGCCAGCGCGACCGTGCCGTCGAACACCTTCAGCGCGTCCTCGCCGCGCGGGATCGAGTTCAGCACCGGCCCGAAGAACGCGACGCCGTCGACGTGGATGGTCGGCGTTCCGACGTCCATGCCGACCGGGTCCATGCCCTCGTGGTGGCTCTTGCGCAGTGCCTCGTCGTACTCACTCGAATGCGCGGCTTCCGCCAGCTCCGCGGGAAGGCCGACCTCGGTGAGCGACTCCCTGATGACGATGTCGAAGTCCTTGTTGCCCTGGTTGTGGATGCGGGTACCCATGGCGGTGTACAGGTCGCGCAGGACCTCCTCGCCGTGGTGCTGGGCGGCCGCGATGGCCACGCGGACCGGACCCCAGCCGCGTTCCATCGCCTGCTGGTACTGCTCGGGGAGGTCGCGGCCCTCGTTGAGGACCGAGAGGCTCATCACCCGGAAGTGGAGGTCGACGTCACGCTGGGCCTCGACCTCGAGAATCCACCTCGAGGTGATCCAGGCAAACGGACACATGGGGTCAAAGTAGAAGTCGATCTTGGATTTGCTGGGCGCAGTCATGTGCAGAGAAACCGTAGAGATCTTCCCGTTCTTCCCGACTGGCGGCCCAAACCATGCCACCGGGTGATTGGATGAACAGGATTGTCAGTAACCGAACAGCTCGAGGTGACCAGTGGCTCCACCCAACCTGACCCGTGACGAAGCACAACAGCGCGCCGCGCTGCTCGACGTCGCGTCCTATGACGTCGAGCTCGATCTCACGGACGGTGGCGGCAAGCCTGGGGACACCACGTTCCGCTCCACCACGACCGTGCGGTTCGCGAGCAACGAGGCCGGCGCGGACACCTGGGTCGACCTGATCGCGGCGTCGGTGCGGAGCGCCACGCTGAACGGCTCGCCGGTCGACGTGTCGGGCTACCGCGAGGACGACGGCATCACGCTCTCCTCGGTGGCCGCGGAGAACGAGCTGGTCGTCGACGCGACCTGCCGGTACATGAACACCGGCGAGGGCCTGCACCGGTTCGTGGACCCGGTGGACGGCGGCGTGTACCTGTACACGCAGTTCGAGACCGCCGACGCGAAGCGGATGTTCGCCTGCTTCGACCAGCCGGACCTGAAGGCGACGTTCCGGTTCACGGTGATCGCGCCCGAGGACTGGAAGGTGATCTCCAACTCACCGGCCGAGTCGTCCGAGCCGCTGCCTTCCGGCGCGGTCAGGCACGTGTTCCAGACCACGAAGCGGATGTCGACGTACGTGACCGCGCTGGTGGCCGGGCCGTACGCGGAGTGGCTCGACTCCTACTCCGACGAGCACTCGACGATCCCGCTCGGCATCTACTGCCGCGCGTCGCTCGCCGAGCACATGGACGCCGAGAGGCTGTTCACCGAGACCAAGCAGGGCTTCGACTTCTACCACCGCAGCTTCGCCGTGCCGTACCCGTTCGAGAAGTACGACCAGTGCTTCGTGCCGGAGTTCAACGCGGGCGCCATGGAGAACGCGGGCTGCATCACGTTCCTCGAGGACTACGTGTTCCGCAGCAGGGTCACCAGGTACGCCTACGAGCGGCGCTGTGAGACCGTGCTGCACGAGCTGGCGCACATGTGGTTCGGCGACCTGGTCACGATGCGGTGGTGGAACGACCTGTGGCTGAACGAGTCGTTCGCCACGTTCGCCTCGGTGCTGGCGCAGGCGGGGGCGACCGAGTACGTGCACGCGTGGACCTCGTTCGCGAACATCGAGAAGTCCTGGGCGTACCGGCAGGACCAGCTGCCCTCGACACACCCGGTGGCCGCGGACATCCCGGACCTCCAGGCGGTCGAGGTCAACTTCGACGGCATCACCTACGCCAAGGGCGCCTCGGTGCTGAAGCAGCTCGTGGCGTACGTGGGTCAGGAGCAGTTCCTGTCCGGGCTGCGGGTGTACTTCGCCAAGCACGCCTGGGACAACGCGACGCTGGCGGACCTGCTCTCGGCGCTGGAGGAGGCGTCGGGCCGGGACCTGTCGTGGTGGAGCGCGCAGTGGCTGGAGACGACCGGGCTGAACGACCTGCGCCCCGTGTTCTCGGTCGCCGACGGCAAGTTCACGTCGTTCGCGATCACGCAGGGTGGGGCGAAGCCGGGTGCCGGCGAGCTGCGTACGCACCGGGTGGCCGTCGGCGTGTACGACGACCAGGACGGCAAGCTCGTGCGGACGCACCGGGTGGAGCTGGACGTCACCGGCCAGGAGACCATCGTGCCGGAGCTGGTCGGCGTGTCGCGGGGCAAGCTCGTGCTGGTCAACGACGACGACCTGAGCTACTGCACGATGCGCCTGGACCCGGACTCGCTGGCGACGCTGGTGGACCGGATCGGTGACATCGTCGAGCCACTGCCGCGGACGCTGTGCTGGTCGGCGGCGTGGGAGATGACCCGCGAGGCCGAGCTGAAGGCACGGGACTTCGTGACGCTGGTGTGCCACGGCCTGCCGGCGGAGACCGAGGTCGGGGTCGTGCAGCGGCTGCTGCTGCAGGCGCAGACGGCGATCAACTCGTACGCGGACCCGGCGTGGGCGGCAAAGGGCTGGCAGCTGTTCACGTCGCGGCTGTTCGACCTGGCGGCGGACCCGGCGACGGAGTCGGACCAGCAGCTGGCGTTCGTGAACGCGCTGACGGGGTCGGTGCTGTCGGTTGACCAGTTGACGGTGCTGCGCGGCTGGCTGGACGGGTCCGCGCCGCTGCCGGGGCTGGTGGTGGACACGGACCTGCGGTGGCGGCTGCTGCAGGCGCTGGTGGCACACGACGCGGCGTCGGTCGACGAGGTCGAGGCCACGCTGGAGAACGACCCGACGGCGACGGGTCAGCGGCAGGCGGAGCGGATCCGCGCGCTGCGCCCGTCGGCGTCGGTCAAGGCGGAGGCGTGGCAGCGGGCCGTGCACGACGACGAGATGCCGAACGCCCTCAACGAGGCGATCATCTCGGGGTTCTCGCACCCGTCGCAGAAGGCGCTGCTGGCACCGTACGTGGCGCGGTACTTCGCGGACGTCGCGGACGTGTGGGCGCGACGGTCGAGCGAGCGCGCCCAGCCGGTCGCGCTCGGCCTGTACCCGTCGTGGGCGGTCGCCGAGGAAACGGTCACCGCCTCCGACGAGTGGCTCGGCAACGAGTCCCACCCGCCGGCCCTCCGCCGCCTGGTCTCAGAAGGCCGCGCCGGCATCCTCCGCGCCCTGGCCGCCCGAACCTTCGACGCCGAATAACCCGCGAGTCCCGCATTCACCCATAGCGAGTCCCGCATTCGCACACACCGAGTTGCGGTTTCGTGCAGGTCCAGATGCACGAAACCGCAACTCGCACTCTTTGAACGCGGGACTCGCGGTGTTTGAACGCGCGACTCGCGGGTGTTGGGGGTGCGGAAAGCGCCGCGGGCCTTTGGGGCGCGCGGCGCTTTCGTTGGGGTCTTAGTGTTTTGTTGGGCCGGCCTGGTCGGTCAGCATGCGGAGGCCGCTTACCAGGCCGCCTACCAGGTCGCCCTCTTTGAAGCTGGCGACCATGCCCATTACCGCTAGGTTGCAGCCGCGGTCGGGGAGGCGGCGGGCCGAGTCGGCGCCCGTCACGATCTCGACCTTGCGTTGGGCGGGTGACACGGCGATCAGGACGGCGGACGAGGCGGTGTCGCCGGACTCGGCGTGCAGGGCCTCGGCGGTCGCGCGGGTGTCCTCGCCCAGGTCGCCGAGGTAGATGCTGTAGCCGAGGCCCGTGGTTCGGGCCGAGAGCGTCAGCGCCTCGTCGAGGCGGGCGAGCTGCACCGGGGTGAACGGCAGTTCCGGCCGGGCCGGAGTGCGCTCCTTGGCGACGGAGATGCGACCGCTGTTGGTCACCACCGCGGCATGCCCGTGCTCGACATCCTCGTCGAGCACCTCGCCGGGGGTGCCGCGCACCACGACCTCACCAGCTGCCACGAGCGCCTCCCTTGGCCGTGGGGCGGGCCTTGCCGCCGCCGGTCGGTACGGCGGAGGCGTCGGCCCCGGCCGGGTTCGCGGTCCACCAGACGGCGGGGTAGTCCCAGGACTGACCCGGCCGGTACCTCGGCGCCCGCGCGAACTTGTCCCGCAACGTCAACAGAGCGACCAGGCCGTAGAGGGCCAGCGGGATCACCGCGTAGACGAGAATGGTCTGGACGACACTCACGACCGCGCCTCGCTCTCTCCTCGCAGGCCCCGCGAAAGCGGTCGCTGGTCGTGGTGCCCATGGTTCGCTTCGCAAGCTCCGCTCACGCGCGACAGACTACCGACGGGTCCTCGGCCCCACACACTCGGCCGCGTCATGATCACCTCGGGTGACGGGCTACTGCGGCGCCGGTAACGAGACTGGGCCGTGTGTGCGCCGAACCGCTCATTCCGTTGGTCGAAACGGCGGGGTCGAACGGCCGTATCTCACGCATCGACATCGCATCGTCACGCTCTATGTCTTGTCGACTACAGTTTTAGGCCATAGCTTTCACCTGTACGGCCCTTGCGGTTCCCTTCCCCGGCACTCTCCGTGCCTGTATCGCCGAGGAGTTCCCGTCATGCAGACCAACACCCCGACGGTCATCACCCATTCGGACGAGTCGGCCCTGCTCGGCACCCGCGTGACGCGCGGCACCCGGGTGACCGCCGGCACGAGGGTCACCCAAGGCACGAGGGTCACGAGGGGTACCCGCGTCACGGCCGGCACCCGCGTCTCCCGTGGCACGCGAGTCACCCGCGGTACCCGGGTCACCGCCGGTACCCGCGTCACGAGGGGCACGCGGGTCACGCGCGGCACCAGGGTGACGGCAGGAACGCGCGTCACCGCCTCCTGAGATTCGCCGGAGCCGGTCGCTCAGGCGGCCGGCTCTCCCAGATAGGGCAGCCACTGCGGATCGGTGTCGACCGTGCCGGCGAGCAGCCGCCAGTGCATTCCGCGCGGCGCTCTCGGCACCACCCGCAGCCGCCAGCCCAGCTCGGACAGCAGCTTGTCGGCCTTGCGGTGGTTGCACTTCACACAGCAGGCCACGCAGTTCTGCCAGGTGTGCTCGCCACCACGGCTCCGCGGGATCACGTGGTCGATCGTCTCGGCCCGCCCGCCGCAGTACGCGCAGCGGTGGCGGTCCCGGTGCATGAGCCCGGCCCGGGTAAGCGGCACCCGCGCGCGGTAGGGCACGCGGACGTAGGTCGCGAGGCGGATCACCGACGGCACCACGACGCTGTCGCTCGCGGAGTGCAGCTCGATGCCGTTGGGGTCGCCGTGCACGACCTCGGCCTTGCCGCACACCACGAGCACGACCGCGCGGCGCAGCGGTAACGCGGTCAACGGCTCGAAGGTGGTGTTGAGCAGGAGCACCCGGCGCTTGCCCCAGGGCGGCGGCGGGGCGCCACCGGCCGGCTCAGGCACGCCGACATCCGACGAAGCGGCTTGCGAACGCACGGGCATCCGCGACGCCGGCCTGTGCGCGGCGCCTATCGGAGTCGGATGTCGGTCGGGCACGCGACCACCTCCACCGGATCTGGCAAGGCATAGCAGATCACACATCACCCCCTGAACGCACGTGTGTTGCGTAACGTGTCCGGCCACTGTGGTGCATCGGTTACCAAAATGACCATCGGCGGTCTCCCGGCGGGCACGTCGCCGCAGCGTGCGGTGGAATTCTCAGGCGTTCGCGATGCGGTCCAGCCACTCGCGCATGAGGCCCCGCTCGGACTCCGTGAGGGCATTCGTCCTCGGCAGCACCGCGCGGAGGGTGACGGCCGCCGCGACCGGCCCTGCTCCAGAGACGGCGGGCCCGTCGGTCGTGATCGCCGCGATGACCGCTTCCCGCGCGGTCGCGGAGAGCTGGGCGTCCCGCCGGTCCGCCGGGGTCGCGATCAACGTGAGGGTCGTGCCGTGGCCCGCGGCGTGGACGAGGGCCACCGCGCGTTCCTCGGGGACCCGCAGCCGGCCCGCCTCGGCGATGCGCCGGATGCGCTGGTCGAGGATCGCGAAGGCCGCGTCGGCGGCCGGCGAGGACGCGCTCGGCCGGCCGTACATCAGCTGGTACAGCGCCGGGTTGGCCAGGCCGAGGTCCACGTGCTGGTCCCAGCCGGCCCGCAGGTCCTCGACCGGGTCGTCCTCGGGGGCCTGCGTCTTCTTGCTGCTCAGGTAGGCCGTGAAGCCGTGCACCACGACCGCGTCCAGCAGCCCCTGCTTGTCGCCGAACAGGCGGTAGATGGTCGGCGGCTGCACACCGGCCGCCGCGCTGACCGCCCTGGTCGACACCGCGTCCGGGCCGCCTTCGGCCAGCAGCCGGGTGGCGGCCTCGACGATGCGCTCGCGGTGCTCCTCCATGTTTCCAACGATAACAGGATCGCGTTAGCGCGCGATCGCTTCCAGTGCTACCGTCGAATTGTTATCACTGGAAACATCTGAGGAGTATCACCGTGATCGTCGTTACCGGAGCCAACGGGCAGCTCGGCCGGGCCGTCGTCGAGGGGTTGCTGACGCGGCTGCCCGCCGAGGAGATCGGCGTCAGCGTGCGTGATCCGGCCAGGGCCGCGGACCTGGGCGTACGCGTCCGGCAGGGTGACTTCAGCGATCCCGCCGGGCTCGCGCATGCCTTCGACGGCGCGTCGAAGGTGCTCGTCGTCTCGACGGACAGCTCCGGGGAGGACGCCGTCCAGCAGCACCGCGCGGCCGTCGAGGCCGCGGCGAAGGCCGGGGTCGAGCGCATCCTCTACACCAGCCACATGGGCGCGGACCCGTCCTCGCCCTTCCCTCCCATGCCCGACCACGCGGCCACCGAGGCGGCGCTGCGGGACAGTGGTGTGCCGTTCACCGCTCTGCGCAACGGCTTCTACGCCACCACGGTGCCCATGCTGCTCGCAGGCGCGCTCGAGTCGGGCGAGCTGGCCGCACCCGAGGACGGACCGGTCGCCTGGACGACGCACGCCGACCTCGCCGCGGCGGCGGTGCTCGCGCTCACCGAGGACGGTCTCGATGGGGTGACACCGCCGCTCACCGGTCCGGCGGCCGTCGACCTGGCCGGGGTCGCGGACATCGTCACGAAGCTCACCGGGCGGACGGTTCGCCGGGTCGTCGTGCCCGACGCGGACTACCGTGCCGGACTGCTCGCCCACGGGCTGCCGGAATGGCAGGCGAACCTGCTCGTCGGCATGTTCGTCGCGAGCCGGCGGGGCGACTTCGCGCCCGCCGACCCCGCCCTGGCCCGCCTGCTCGGCCGGCCCACGCGGAGCGTGGCGGACTTCCTGAAGGGCGTCCTCTGAGCGATTTCCGCCACACCGGGCCCCGGTGGGCACCGCACGCGCCACCGTTATGGTCGGGCCCGTGACGGATCTGGCCCAGTTCGACATCGGCTCGCTGAACCTTCAGGCGGAGCCATGTGACCCAGCCGACAAGTGGTGCACGGCCGTCTACAACATGACCCACAACAACTGGTTCGCGCAGTCCGCCGACTGGCTCGTGGCCAAGCCGCTGACGATCCTGCTCATCCTCGTCGTCGCGATGGTCCTCCGGTCCATCGCGCGGCGGCTGATCGACAAGCTGACCCGCGCCAACAGCGGCGGCAAGGTCCCCGCGCTGCTCCGCCCGCTGAAGGAGCGGGCGCCGCAGGCGCTGGGGTCGCTGCTCTCGGAGCGGCGGGCCCAGCGGGCCAAGACCATCGGCTCGGTGTTCAAGTCGATCACGTCAGTGCTCGTGTTCGGCACCGCGTTCATGATGATCCTGGCCGAGCTGGGCGTGAACCTCGCGCCCGTGCTGGCCTCGGCGGGGATCCTCGGCGTGGCCATCGGCTTCGGCGCGCAGAACGTCGTGAAGGACTTCCTGTCCGGCGTGTTCATGATGCTGGAGGACCAGTACGGTGTCGGCGACGTCGTGGACGTCGGCGAGGCGTCCGGCACCGTGGAGGCCGTCGGCCTGCGGATCACGACGATGCGGGACGTCAACGGCACGGTCTGGTACGTCCGCAACGGCGAGATCCTGCGGGTCGGCAACTCCAGCCAGGGCTTCGCGGTCGCTGTGGTGGACGTGCCCATCGGCTACGGCGCGGACGTCGAGCAGGCCACCGGCATCATCGACCGGGTGGCCACCGAGGTCTCCGACAACGAGCCCATGTCCAACGACGTGCTGGAGCCGCCGGAGGTCCTCGGCGTCGAGCGTGTGTCGGCCTCGGAGGGCATCATGCTGCGCCTGACGGTCAAGGTCCGGCCCGGCCGGCAGTGGGCCGTGCAGCGGGCGCTGCGGGCCCGGATCATGGCCGCGTTCGAGGACGCCGGTATCCCGGGACCGCTCGTGCGTGGGTTCCCCAACGGGGAGTGATGGCAGGATGGAGAACGTGGCGACACCTGAGGAAGTGACCTTCTACGACGCGGTCGGCGGCGCACCCGTCTTCGACCGGATGGTCGGCCGGTTCTACGAGGAGGTCGCGAAGGACGAGGTGCTGCGCCCGCTGTACCCGGAGGAGGACCTCGGGCCCGCCGAGGTGCGCCTGCGGATGTTCCTGACGCAGTACTGGGGCGGCCCGCACACCTACTCCGAACAGCGCGGCCACCCACGGTTGCGCATGCGGCACGCACCGTTCGCGATTGGGCCGATCGAACGCGACGCATGGTTGCGATGCATGCGAATAGCGGTAGACGAGGCCGGGCTGGCCGACGACCATCGGCGCCAGCTGTGGGGGTACCTCGAGATGGCCGCCAACAGTCTGATGAACAGCTGGACCTAGATCCCCGTGGCGCCGCCTGCCACGGCGAGTTGGCAGGACGGCCGGAGTGCGAAGAAACCAGGACGAGTGGTGGCTGGGCGCCACCTTCTACCAGGTCTACGTGCGCTCGTTCGCGGACAGCGACGGCGACGGGATCGGCGACCTCGACGGGGTGCGTGAGCGGCTCGGCTACCTCGACCTGCTCGGCGTCGACGCGTTGTGGCTCACCCTCGACCCCACCGTGGAGCTGGACGTCACCGCGTTCGACCGGCTGGTCGCCGACGCGCACCGCGACGGCGTCAGGGTCATGGTCGACCTGCCCGACGAGCGGATGGTGCGGTTCTGGCTGGACCGCGGGGTGGACGGCTTCCACGTCACCGACGACCACGCGCACCAGCTGGTCCGCCAGGTCCTGGACGACCACCCCGGCATCGTCGCGGCGGGCGAGCTGCGGCCGACCGGCGACCAGCGGCCCTACGACCTGCACCTGGGCATCAACCTCCGGCTGATGCTGGCCGGCTTCGACGCGGTGGAGCTGCGCACGGCGATCGACGCGACCCTGGACGCGGCCGCGATGGCCGGCGTGCCCCCGACCTGGACGCTGTCGAACCACGACTCGGTGCGTGAGGCCACCCGCTACGGCGACGGCCCGCTCGGCACGCAGCGGGCGCGGGCGATGGCGCTGGTCGAGCTGGGACTGCCCGGGGTCGTGTACCTGTACAACGGCGAGGAGCTGGGGCTGCCGACCGTCCCGCTGCCGGGCTGGGCGCTGCCGGACCAGTACCGGTCCGACGCGCACGTGGGCAGCCGCGTCCCGCTGCCGTGGCAGGACGGGGAGCCGCCGTTCGGGTTCTCCCCGGGGACCTCGGCGTGGCTGCCGATGCCGCCGGAGTGGGCCAAGCTGACCGTGGAACGGCAGCTGGAGGACGCGGACTCGACGCTGTCGCTGTACCGGCAGGCGGTCGACCTGCGCAAGACGCACCGGGCGTTCTCGGGCGACGAGCTGGAGTGGTACGGGGCGCCTGCCGGGTGCTTCGCGTACCGGCGCAAGGGCGGCGGGCTCATCTGCGTGCTGAACGGGTGCCAGGCCGCCGTCCCGCTGCCGGCCGGGGAGATCCTGCTCGCGAGCGGTCCCCTCAACGACCGGCACCTGCCCCCGAACACGGCCGCCTGGCTGGTGACGAGCTAGAGACCGCTGCCGATCTCGCCGTAGCCGCCGTCGCCGAAGCTCAGGTCGGCGGGCTCGTCATGGGTCAGCTCGGCGTGCGTGTCGTCGTCGGACAGGGAGGCGCCGGCCACGAACGCGGCGGTCCCGCCGACGCCCCACGCCGCGCCACGGACGGCGTTGGCACGCCGTTCCTTGGCCGACAGCGGTTCCACCGGCTCGCTCGGGTACTTGACGTGCCTCGGCCGCGCCGGACCGTCCTCCGGCTCCCGGCCCTCCCACTCGTCGTGCTTGGGCACCGTCTGGTCCAGGAACCGACGCGCGGGGTCCTCGTCGCTCACCAGGCCATCGAACCCTAGACGAGCAGGGGCAGCAAGGCGTGCCTGCGGCGGACCACCGCGCCGAAGCGGGCGTCGATGCGCAGCCACGCGTCGGTGGCGGTGATCCGGACGTGCTCGTCGGGGTCGACGTTGCCGCCGGAGCCGAGGAAGCCCATGCCGGACATCGCGAACAGGCAGCGCATGGGGATCTTCACCTCCAGGCCGTCGCCGGTGACCGTCAGGACCGTCTGGTCCAGCAGTGACGCGGGCGGGGTGCCGTGCGGCCCCACGTTCTCACGCGCCACCTCCAGGCCGCGGTCGGTGAGGTCGGTCACGACCTTCGCCGGGAGCTGGTCCTCCACGACCTGCCAGTGCGCCAGCGGCGGCAGCGCGGACCGCCACTGCATGTCCATCACGCGGCCGGGGTCGATCCGGTCGGCCCTGGACACCGCCAGGGCGGCCAGCAGTTCGTTGCCGGACACGGTCACGTCGCCCGGCTCCACCGCACCCCGCACGGTCCTGGTGGCGAGCACGTCGAACGGCGTCGCCACCCACGCGTCCACCCGGCCGCCGTCGCGGTTGCGCAGGCGGACCACGGTCTGGCCGTCGAGACGGACCGCGCGTGCCACGAACGCGCCGAGGTCGTCGCGCTCTGGCTGCTCTACGAACGAAAGCTCAGGCACCGTTGCTCCTGTAGGCGGCGAGGAAGTCCCGCTCCTGTTCGGTCAGCCGGCGCGGGCGGCCGCTCTCCGTGTTGTACGGCACGAGCAGCGTCTCCGCTGTCGCGGCCACCGGGTCGTCGGCCGTTGGTCCACTGTGGACCTCATAGTCCAGGGTGAACGAGGCGGGGCGCATCTCCCGCACCCGCAGCGCCACGCGCACGGTGCCGCCGTCGGCCACCAGCGGAGCGTGGTAGTCGACGACCAGCCGGGCGACGACGACGCCCTGGGTCATGCCGCCGGCACCCTGCCGCACCGCCTCCTTGAACAGCAGGTCGACCCGGGCCTCCTCCAGCAGTGTCACCGTGCTGGCGTGGTTGACGTGACCGAACACGTCCATGTCAGACCAGCGCGGCCGGACATCGGCGATGAAGACACCCACTAGCGAACCATACTGCGCACCTGCCGCGTGGCGACGGACAGTGTCGCCAGGTCGAGACGCCCGACACGGCGGATCTCCTCCAGCGACTCCCGCGACCGCCCGATGCGCCGGGCGTTGGTCCGCTCCCAGTTCGCGATCTTCTCGTCGGCCGTGGTGCCGGGGTCGCTCTGCCGCAGCACGTCGAGCACGATCGCCCGCACCGAGCTGTACAGGTCGTCCCGCAGCGCGAGCCGCGCGAGGGCGTGCCACCGGTTGCCGCGCTCCAGCCCGCTGATCGACGTCAGCATCGAGTCGATGTTGAGGTGGTCGGACAGCGCGTAGTACAGCTCGGCGGTCTCCCGCGGGCTGCGCTCGGTGTCCAGCGAGTCGCGGTCGGCCAGCTCGGCGACCTCGATGACGTCCAGCAGCGGATAGCAGTCCAGCAGCGACGCGATCCGGCGGGCCAGCTCGACGGGCGCGCCCGCGGTCACCAGCTCCTCGGTCTCCTTCGCGATCTTCTCCTGGCCGCTGCCCCGCAGGAACCCGGGGACCTCGGGCATGAGCTCCGCGATGACCGCGCCGAACCGGTTGATCTCGGCGCCGACCGCGAGGGGCTGCGGCCGGTTGGACAGCAGCCAGCGCGACGCGCGGTCGAGCAGCCGCCGGGACTCCAGGGTCATCGTGTCGGCCGTGTCGGTCGGCACCACGTTGTCCAGCGTCCGGATCCGCCGCCACAGGTCCTTCAGGTCGAACACGGTCGTCGCGACGGTGAACGCGCGCACGGCGTCGGTCGCCGACGCGTTCATCTCCTCGGCCAGCCGGAACGCGAACGACACGCCACCGCCGTCGACGACCTCGTTGACCAGCAGCGTGGTGGTGATCTGGCGGCTCAGCGGGTGCTGGGGGATGGCGTCGCCGAAGCGCTTCTGCAGCTGGGTCGGGAAGTACTCCGGCAGGCGGCGGGTGAACACGTCGCCGTCGGGCAGCTCCGAGGCCAGCACCTCGTGCTTGAGCTGCAGCTTGACGTGCGCGAGCAGCGTGGCCAGCTCCGGTGAGGTGAGGCCCTCGCGGTGCTTGTCCATGTCCCGGAACTGGGTCTTCGACGGCAGCGCCTCCAGCCTGCGGTCCAGGCCGGAGTGCTCCTCCAGGTCGGTGACCAGGCGGGCGAGCACGGTCAGCATCTGCTTGGCATGCGCGCGGGACACGCCGAGCACGGCGTTCTGCGAGTAGTTGTCGGCCAGCACGAGGTGCGCGACCTCGTCGGTCATCTCGGCGAGCAGCTCGATGCGCTGCTCCTGCGCGAGCACACCGGTGGCGACCAGGTGGTCGAGCAGGATCTTGATGTTGACCTCGTGGTCGGAGCAGTCCACGCCCGCGCTGTTGTCGAGCGCGTCGGTGTTGACCTTGCCGCCCGCCTTCGCGAACTCGATTCGGCCGCGCTGCGTCAGGCCCAGGTTGCCGCCCTCGCCCACGACCTTCACCCGCAGGTCGCCGCCGTCGACGCGGACCGCGTCGTTGGCCTTGTCGCCGACGTCCGCGTGCGCCTCGCCGGCGGCCTTCACGTACGTGCCGATGCCGCCGTTCCACAGCAGGTCGACCGGAGCGAGCAGGATCGCGTGCATCAGCTCCGGCGGCGACATCTTCGTGACGCCTTCCGGCAGGTCCAGGGCGACGCGGGCCTGCTCGCTGATCGGGATGGACTTGAGGCTGCGCGGCCACACGCCGCCGCCCTCGCTGATCAGGGACCGGTCGTAGTCGTCCCAGCTGGAGCGGGGCAGCTCGAACAGGCGCCTGCGCTCCGCGTAGGACGTGGCCGCGACCGGGTCGGGGTCGATGAACACGTGCATGTGGTTGAACGCCGCGACCAGCCGGATGTGCTCGGAGAGCAGCATGCCGTTGCCGAAGACGTCGCCGGCCATGTCGCCGACGCCGACGACCGTGAGGTCCTCGGTCTGGGTGTCCTTGCCCAGCTCACGGAAGTGGCGCTTGACGCTCTCCCACGCGCCGCGGGCGGTGATGCCCATGGCCTTGTGGTCGTAGCCGACCGAGCCGCCGGAGGCGAACGCGTCACCCAGCCAGAAATCGTACCTGGCCGCGACCTCGTTGGCGATGTCGCTGAAGGTCGCGGTGCCCTTGTCGGCCGCGACGACCAGGTACGTGTCGTCCTCGTCGTAGCGGACCACGTCGCGGGCCGGGACGACCTCGCCGGCACGCAGGTTGTCGGTCAGGTCCAGCAGGCCCGAGATGAACATCCGGTAGCAGGCGATGCCCTCGGCCTGGAACGCCTCACGGTCCTTGCCCGCGTCGCCCGTCGGCTCGGGCGGACGCTTGACGACGAAGCCGCCCTTCGCGCCGACCGGCACGATGACCGCGTTCTTGACCGCCTGCGCCTTGACCAGGCCGAGGATCTCGGTGCGGAAGTCCGAGCGCCGGTCGGACCAGCGCAGGCCGCCGCGCGCGACCGGGCCGAAGCGCAGGTGCACGCCCTCGACCCGCGGCGAGTACACGAAGATCTCGAACTTCGGCCGAGGGTCGGGCAGGTCGAGCACCTGGGCGGGGTCGAGCTTGAGCGCCAGGTAGGGCCGCGGCTCGCCGTCGTCGTCGCGGACGTTGTAGTTGGTGCGCAGGGTGGCCCGGATGAGTGCCAGCAGGTTGCGCAGGATCCGGTCGGCGTCGAGGCTCGTGACGTCGTCGATCATCGTCGTGATCTCGGCGATCTGGCCGTCGAGTGCCCTGTCCCGCACCTCGTCCGGCTTGCCGAGGTCGAAGCGGGTCTCGAACAGCCGGACCAGCGCGGTCGCGATGTCGGTGTGGTCGAGCAGCGCCGACTCGACGTCACCCTGGTCGAAGGGCACGCCGGCCTGCCGCAGGTAGCGGGAGTACGCGCGCAGCAGCGCCGCCTGCCGCCAGCTCAGGCCGCCGGTCAGGACGAGCGTGTTGAACCGGTCGGACTCGGCGTCGCCGCGCCAGATCGCGCGGAACGCCTCCTGGAACAGGGTGCGCTGGCGTTGCTGCTGTTCCGGGGTCTTCCCCTCGACCTGCTCCGGGGGCACCCGCAGGCCGAAGTCGTAGATCCACCAGGGGTGGCCGTCCTCGCGGCGCAGCTCGTACGGGCGCTCGTCGACGACCTGGACACCCATGTTCTGCAGCACCGGCAGCATCTGGGAGAGCGTGACGCCGTCGCCGGCCAGGTACAGCTTGAAGCGGCGCTCCCCCGGCTGCTCGTCGTCGCGGCGGTAGAACGACACGTCCAGGTCGCCCTCGTCGCGCAGCTCCTCGAAGCGGCGCAGGTCGGTGAGCGCCTCGGCGGCGGCGAAGTCCTCCTTGTAGGCCTCCGGGAACACGCTCGCGAACCGCTGGCCCTGCTCGGTGGCCGACTCGGCGCCGATCGCGACGAGCTGGTCGCGGGAGCGGGGCAGCTCGGCGTCGAGCTTCTGCCGCTGCTCGGCGAACACGGCCTCGACCAGGCGGTCGTCCCAGGTGCGGACGGCCTCGGTCAGCCGCGCCTGGATGCGGTCGACGTCCACGTCCGGGTCCGCTTCCGGGTCGGTGTGGACGGTGAAGTAGACCTGCGCGAACGCGGTCTCGCCGAGGCGGACGGCGAACTCGACACCCTTGCCGCCCAGCTCCTCGATGAGGACGTTGGCCATGGCGATGCGTGAGGTCGTGGTGTACCGGTCGCGCGGGGTGAACACGAGGCAGGAGAAGAACCGGCGGTACGGGTCGCGGCGCAGGAACAGGCGCAGCCTGCGGCGGTCGGCGATCGCGATGACGCCGGTGGTCGTCTGGTACAGCGTGTCGGAGTTGGTGGAGAACAGCTCCGAGCGCGGCCAGTTCTGGATGACCTCCAGCATCTTCTGGCCGGTGTAGGACTCCAGCGGGAAGCCGGCGCGGTGGATGACGTCGCGGACCCGGCGCCCGACGACCGGGATGTCCAGCACGTCCTCGTGCAGGGCGTTGATGGTGAAGACGCCGAGGAACCGGTGCTCACCGGTGACCGAGCCGTCCTGGGCGAAGGTCTTGACGCCCACGTAGTACGGGAAGGTGGACCGGTAGACGTTCGACGGGGCGCTGGCCTCGGTGAGGATCAGCAGGTCGGAGGAGGTCGCGTCGGCATCGGAGTCCGGGCCCGCGGTGAGGTTGCGGGACGAGATGCTGTCCTGGCGGAGCACGCCGAGTCCGCTGGCCAGGACGGCCTTGAGCGCACGCTGCCCCCCGTCGCGGAAGAGCTCGTAGTGGCGGTAGCCGAGGAAGGTGAAGTGGCCGTCGGCGAGCCAGCGGAGCAGGGCGGCGCCCTCGAGCGCCTGGGCCTCGTCGACGGGGGGGTCGGACTCGAGTTGGTCGGCGAGCGCGCGGGCGGTGCCGGCCATGCGGTCGGTGTCCTCGACGACCTCACGGACGTCGTTGAGGACCGTCTTGAGGCTGTTGGTGATCTCCCTCTTGCGGTCCGCGTCGGTGATCAGGTCCACCTCGATGGCCATCCACGACTCCGCCAGCGCGTCGGCCGGCGGGTCGTCGGCCTCGGCGGTGGTGAGGATGTCCCGCAGCTCGCCGGCGACCACGTCCCGGTTGACCACGACGATGGGGTGGACGATGCGGTGGACCTGCAGCCCGGTCCTGGTCAGGGCGGCCGTGACGGACTCGACCAGGTACGGCATGTCGTCCGTGACGAGCTGGACGACCGTGCCCGCGGTGCGCCACCCGTCGGCCTCGGGGTCCGGGGTGAAGACGCGGACCGCGGGGCGGCCCGGCACGCGCGAGCGGGCCAGCTCCAGGTGGCTGCGGACGCTCCCGACCAGGTCGACCGGGTCGGTGTCGGTGATCTCCTCCGGCGGGATGTAGCGGTAGTAGAGGCGGATGAGACCAGCGATGTCCGGCGCGGCCGAGGCGGCTTGTTCGACGAGCTCGTCCCGGCGCTGCTCGGGGCTCTCCTCCTCCGCTCTGCTGCCTGGGCTTTCAGCGCTGCGGATCCGGGTCCGGGTTGAGGTCATCTTCGAGCGACTCCACACGATCTGGGGCACGACGGTGTGCCACACATGAGGCACACAGATTAGGCGACTGGGCAACGGTACGACGGGCCATCGAACGTCATTCGGGCGACCGGTGCCGTCCGGTGTCCTCGGTGAACCGCGGCGTTTCGTCCTGTTCGTCGGCGGTGTCGGTAGTTGCCTGGTAGGCGGCGAGAGCCTCGGTGAGCAGGCTCGCAATGGTCGTGGCCGACCGCTCCCCCCGCCGGGGCAGCCCTTCGGGCCGGCGCTGGGGTCCGATCGGCTCGTCGTAGGTGGTCTCGGTGGTCCCGGGCGCGGAAGCGCCGGGAGGCGGCTGTTGCGCGCCGGACGGTTCCGGCGTACTGGGCTCGGTATCGGCCGCCGACCACTTGCCGAAAGTGGCCGACGACTCTTTTCTGTTCACCGAGAAGTCTGCGAATGCCTCCCCGAGCTTGGCCGGAGTCCTGGTCGCGTCACCGGCCGGCTCGGTCCCGAACAGGTCGTCGGCTGGGGACTCGACGACCGACGCGGTCTCGATGGCGGCCCAGGAACTCAGCGGTTTGCGTGCCGGTAGGGCCGGTGCGCTGTCGGCCTGGAAGGTGAACTTCTCTTCTTCGCCCGCGGAGGAGAGGACTGGGCCGGTGAGCGCGTCGAAAGCGGCCATGAGCCTGGACCGGCCGTCTTGGACATCGAGTGGGACATCCGGCGCGGACGGGGGCGTGTCGGGCGAGGCCGCGTGGAGTGGGGTCCCGCCAGATGGCGTCATATCGGGCGACGTCGCATCAGGTGGGGTCGCGGCTGGCTGGGTCATGGCGGCTGGGGTTGCGGCGGACCAGGTGGCGGCCGGGTCGGTGCTGGACGCGTTTGTGACGGGCCATGTCGTGACCGGTGTGGCGGGCGGGTCGGTGCTGAGGGCCCTGACCGGCCATGTCATCGCCGGCGTGGCGCCGGTGCTGGGCGGAGTTGTTTCGGGCGAAGGTGTTCCGGGGGCGGGCGGGTTCGCGGGCGGAGTGGGCTCTGG
>NZ_DASQCC010000174.1:0-13954 GCF_035634895.1 Actinophytocola sp.
CCCGGCGCTGGCGGAGGCTCACGAGGCCGGCGCGCACGTGCTCGTCAAGGAAGGCCTGGCCAACGGACGCCTGGCCGTCGACCCGCCGGCCCCGGTCGCCGACCTCGCCCGCTCGCTCGGCGTCGGTCCGGACGCCGTTTCCCTGGCCGCCGTGCTGGCCCAGCCATGGGCGGACACGGTCCTGTCGGGCGCCGCGGGCACCCACCAGCTGGCGAGCAACCTGGCGGGGCTCGAGGTGGGCGAGATCGACCTGCCGGACCTGGCCGAACCTCCCGCGCGGTACTGGCAGCACCGGTCGCGGTTGGCGTGGGCGTGAGCCCGTAGGCTGGGGAACATGCGCCGGATCATGGGTACCGAGGTGGAGTACGGCATCGCCGTCCCAGGGGACGCGACCGCCAACCCGGTACTGACCTCAACCCAGGTCGTGCTCGCCTACGCGGCCGCCGCGGACATCCCGCGTGCCCGCCGGGCACGCTGGGACTACGAGGTCGAGTCGCCGCTGCGCGACGCGCGCGGCTTCGACCTCGGCGCACCGGGTGTGCCGCCGTCCGACCCGGAGGTGGAGGACCTCGGCGCGGCCAACGTCATCCTCACCAACGGCGCCCGCCTCTACGTCGACCACGCGCACCCGGAGTACTCCGCGCCCGAGGTCACCAACGCGCGCGACGCCGTGATCTGGGACAAGGCCGGCGAGCGGGTCATGGAGGAGGCGGCCATGCGTGCCGCCACCGTGCCCGGCCAGCAGCGGCTGCAGCTGTACAAGAACAACGTGGACGGCAAGGGCGCCAGCTACGGCACCCACGAGAACTACCTCATGGCCCGCAACACCCCGTTCACCTCGGTCATCGCCGGCCTGACGCCGTTCTTCGCGTCCCGGCAGGTCGTCGTCGGCTCCGGCCGGGTCGGCATCGGCCCCGCCGGCGAGGAGTCGGGCTTCCAGCTGTCCCAGCGCGCCGACTACATCGAGGTCGAGGTCGGCCTGGAGACCACGCTCAAGCGCGGCATCATCAACACCCGCGACGAGCCGCACGCCGACGCCGACAAGTACCGCCGCCTGCACGTGATCATCGGCGACGCGAACCTGGCCGAGACCTCCACGTACCTCAAGGTCGGCACGACCGCCCTGGTCCTGGACCTGATCGAGTCGGGTGTCCGGTTCGACGCGCTCAAGCTGGCCGACCCGGTCCGCGCGGTGCACACGATCAGCCACGACCCGACGCTCAAGGTGACCGTCGAGCTGTCCAACGGCCGCAAGTACACCGGCCTGGACATCCAGCGTGCCTACCACGAGCTCATCTCCTCCCACATCGACCGCACCGAGCAGGACGCGGTCTCCCTGGACGTGCTGCAGACCTGGGGCGACACGCTCGACGCGCTGTCCCGCGACCCGATGGAGTGCGCGGACCGCCTCGACTGGCCGGCCAAGCTGCGGCTGCTGGAGGGCTACCGCGCCCGCGACGGCCTGGCCTGGAACGCGCCCCGCCTGCACCTGGTCGACCTGCAGTACACCGACGTCCGGCTGGCGAACGGCCTGTACAACCGCCTGGTCGCCCGCGGCTCGATGAAGCGCCTGGTGACCGAGGAGGAGGTGCAGGCCGCGATCACCACGCCGCCACTGGACACCCGGGCGTACTTCCGCGGCCGCTGCCTGGAGCGCTACCCGAACGCGATCGCGGCGGCGTCCTGGGACTCGGTCATCTTCGACCTGGGGCGCGAGTCGCTGGTCCGCATCCCGACCCTCGAGCCGCTCCGGGGCACGAAGAACCACGTCGGAGAGCTGTTGGAGGCCTCTGAGACGGCCGAGCAGCTGGTCGACGCGCTGACGGGTGGGCCGAGGAGGTAATGCCTGGAGCGGGGACTGAGAGCGGCCCGTTCGACACAGTTCGCTCCAAGCGAATGTCCCGATTGACGATCATCGGCTGGACGGTTCGCGAAATTGTCGGTGCCGGTCGGTAATCTTGGGGTAGGCAAGCCCCGATACGGGAGGCGAGATGGCTCAGGAACAGACTCACCGGCAAGGCGGCGGTGACGGCGACGAGGACGTCGACGGTGCCGCGCCCGCTGGTCAGGAACGCAGGGAGAAGCTCGGCGAGGACGTCGACACGATCTTGGACGAGATCGACGACGTGCTCGAGGAGAACGCCGAGGACTTCGTGCGCGCGTACGTGCAAAAAGGCGGCGAGTAACCGCTGTCCCCACCGAACGGACAGAAAGCAGGCATGGAACACACTCCATTCCGCGCCATGCCCGGCGCATCGCTCCCGGCCGCCTACATGACGGCCGAGACGTCCTCGTTCATGGACTTCCTCCGGGTGCAGGCACCACACCTGCTCCCGGGCAGCGGTGGGCTCGGTGGCGTCGAACCCGTACGTGCCCGGCAGCTGCCGGACCTGGCGCAGCAGGCGCCCCACGGCACCACGATCGTCGCGGTGACGTTCGACGGTGGCGTGCTCATCGCCGGTGACCGGCGCGCGACCTCGGGCAATCTCATCGCCCAGCGCGACATGGACAAGGTGTTCGTCGCCGACGCGTACTCCGCGGTCGGCATCGCGGGCACCGCCGGTCTCGCCATCGAGATGGTCCGGATCTACCAGGTCGAGCTGGCGCACTACGAGAAGCTCGAGGGCGTCACGCTGTCGCTGGACGCCAAGACCAACAAGCTGTCCGCGATGGTGCGGGGCAACCTGGACGCGGCCATGCAGGGCCTCGCGGCCATCCCGCTGTTCATCGGCTACGACGTCGACGCGGCCGACCCGGCGAGCGCGGGCCGGATCGTGTCGTTCGACGTGGTCGGCGGCCGGTACGAGGAGCGCGCCGGCTTCCACGGCGTCGGCTCGGGCTCGCTGTTCGCGCGCTCGGCGCTGAAGAAGCTGTGGGACCCGGGCTGCGACGAGGACGCCGCCATCCGGATGACGATCGAGGCACTGTACGACGCCGCGGACGACGACTCGGCCACCGGCGGTCCCGACCTCGCCCGCGGGATCTACCCCCAGATCGTCACGATCACGGCGGCCGAGGGCGCCGTGCACCTTTCCGACGACAAGGTCGCCGAGGTCACCGAGTCCGTGGTGACCACACGCGCCAGCCAGCCACGCGGCTGACCCCCCCGACCAGTACGAAAGAGGAGCCACCACCGTGACGATGCCGCTGTACGCCTCGCCCGAGCAGTTGATGCGGGACCGCTCGGAGTATGCCCGCAAGGGCATCGCGAGGGGCCGCAGTGTGGTGGCGCTCAAGTACGAGGGCGGCGTGCTGTTCGTCGCCGACAACCCGTCGGCGATGCTGCACAAGGTCTCCGAGATCTACGCCCGTATCGGGTTCGCGGCGACCGGCCGGTTCAGCGAGTACGACGGGCTGCGCCGCGGCGGCATCCGGCACGTCGACCTGTGGGGCCTGGCCAACGACCCGCGGGACGTGTCGGCGCGCCTGCTGGTCAACGTGTACGCCCAGACGCTGGCCTCGGTGTTCGCCGACCAGCTCAAGCCGTACGAGGTCGAGCTGTGCGTCGCCGAGGTGGGCGCGACCCCGGAGACGGACCAGCTCTACCGCCTCACCTATGACGGCTCGATCGTGGACGAGCCGTCGTACCTGGTCATGGGCGGCCAGACCGAGCCGGTCTCCACCAAGATGAAGGAGACCTACGAGGAGGGCATGTCGCTGGAGGCGGCGGTGCGCTTCGCGTCCGCCGCGCTCGCGGCGGGCTCCCCGTCGAGCAACGGCGACAACGGCGCCGCCAAGCTCAAGCTCGAGGTCGCGGTGCTCGACCGGGCACGGCCGAAGCGGGCGTTCCGCCGAATCGAGGGCGCGGCCCTGACGGCGCTGCTCCCGTCCGAACCGGCCGAGCCGACCGGGGAGCCCTCGGAGTCCTCTGACGCCGAGTCCAACGACACTGACCAAGCGTGACGGGACGGTTTCGATGACTAGTTTGTCTCACCTCCGGGCGGCCACGCGAACTGTGGCCAAGAAACGCCTAGGCTAAAGGGATGCAGCGGCGGATCTTCGGCATCGAAACCGAGTTCGGCGTGACCTGTACGTTCCACGGCCAGCGCAGGCTGAGCCCGGACGAGGTCGCGCGGTACCTGTTCCGGCGGGTGGTGTCCTGGGGCCGTTCCTCGAACGTGTTCCTGCGCAACGGCTCTCGCCTGTACCTCGACGTGGGCTCACACCCCGAGTACGCCACCGCGGAGTGCGACGACCTCGTACAGCTGGTCACGCACGACAAGGCGGGGGAGCGGATCCTCGAGGACCTGCTCGTCGACGCCGAACGCCGGCTGGCCGACGAGGGCATCGGCGGCGACATCTTCCTGTTCAAGAACAACACCGACTCCGCCGGCAACTCCTACGGCTGCCACGAGAACTACCTGGTCACCCGCGCGGGTGAGTTCTCGCGGATCGCGGACGTGCTGCTGCCGTTCCTGGTGACCCGCCAGCTGATCTGCGGCGCCGGCAAGGTCCTCCAGACCCCACGCGGCGCCGTGTACTGCCTGTCCCAGCGCGCGGAGCACATCTGGGAGGGCGTGTCGTCCGCGACGACGCGGTCCCGCCCGATCATCAACACCCGCGACGAGCCGCACGCGGACGCCGAGCGCTACCGCCGCCTGCACGTGATCGTCGGCGACTCGAACATGGCCGAGGCCACGACGCTGCTGAAGGTGGGCAGCGCGAACCTGGTCCTGGAGATGATCGAGGACGGCGTCCAGTTCCGGGACTTCAGCCTGGACAACCCGATCCGTGCCATCCGCGAGATCAGCCACGACCTGACCGGCCGCCGCCTGGTCCGCTTGGCGGGCGGCCGCGAGGCCTCGGCGTTGGACATCCAGCGCGAGTACTTCTCCCGCGCGGCCGAACACGTCGCCCAGCGCGGCCCCGACCCGGTGGCCGAGCGCGTGATCGAGCTGTGGGGAAGGACCCTGGACGCCGTCGAGGCGCAGGACCTGTCCCGCATCGACCGCGAGATCGACTGGGCGATCAAGCACCGGCTGGTCGAGCGTTACCAGGCCAAGCACAGCATGGAGCTGTCGTCCCCGCGCATCGCGCAGCTCGACCTGGCCTACCACGACATCAGGCGCGGTCGCGGCATCTTCGACCTCCTGCAACGCAAGGACCTGGTCGCCCGCGTGACGGAGGACGGCGAGATCGAGGCTGCCAAGGACACGCCGCCCCAGACGACGCGAGCCAAGCTGCGTGGTGACTTCATCGCCGCCGCCCAGCAGGCTGGGCGTGACTTCACGGTGGACTGGGTGCATCTGAAGTTGAACGACCAGGCGCAGCGGACGGTCCTGTGCAAGGACCCGTTCCGCGCGGTGGACGAGCGGGTGGAGCGGTTGATCGCTTCGCTGTGAGCGTGCTTGCCCCGGGCCGTTGAGCCCGGGCGGCCGGGCGCGAAGGGCGGACCGGCCGGGCACGAGGGGCTGCCGGGCCACGGCGGGATGCGGGCAGGCCGGGTTGTCACGGTGTCCGGCGTTGGAACCTCTGCCCGGTTCATGCTGCTTCCCAGCGGTTCGATCACCCCGCCCGCCAGTCCAACGCTTCGGCGACCGCCGAAAGGTCCCCGGCCTAGCATCGAGAACATGAAGCTAGCCGAGGTAGCCGCCATCCTGGCCGACAACAGCCGAGCCACGATGTGCCTGGCGATGATCGACGGCCGAGCCTGGACCGTGACCGAGCTGGCCCACGCCGCCCGCGTAGCCCCGTCAACGGCAAGCGAACACGTCCGAACCCTGACCGACGCGGGCTTCGTCCGAACGCTCAAACAGGGGAGGCATCGCTACATCCGCCTGGCCGGCCCGGACATAGCGGAACTGATCGAACGCCTGGCGAACCACGCGGGCCCGGAACCGCCGAGAAGCCTCCGAGCGAGCATCCGCGCAAGGCGCCTGGCCCAAGCCAGAACGTGCTACGACCACCTGGCCGGCCGCCTGGGCGTAACCCTGAGAGACGCCATGCTGACCGAAGGCCTCCTCAACACCCGCGACGGCCTCGCGGTAACCCAACACGGCCGCAACGTCCTGGCCGAGCTGGGCGTGGAGCTCCCGCAAACCCGCCGCCCCCTGCTCCGCGACTGCCTCGACTGGACAGAACGCCGCGACCACCTGGCCGGCGCCCTCCCCGCCGCGATCCTCCACCGCGCACTGACGGCCGGCTGGCTGACCCGCGACCCCCACCGAGCAATCACGGTCAACGACAGCGCCTGGCCGGCCCTGTCACGCCTTGGCCTACCACGCGAGACGGAAACCCTGCAGGTACGCGAAAAGGTCGCAACGAGCTGACTTGGCCTCCGGCCCCCGTTTCCACACTACCGGAGCCCACCGACAATCTCGAACCATCCACAAGCGACTGTCCACAGAAGCCATTTCTGTCGGTGCCTCCCGATAGGCTGGATTCCGGGGGCCGGCGGCCGCCCAGAACCCATTTCGTGATTCACCCCGCGCGAACGGACCCGCATCCCGTTGGTGGCCATGCGAATGGCTCGCCGGCACCGTCGCGGCCGATCCCTTCGTGTCCGCCGCTGGTGACGAACGGTCCGTTCGTGAGCACCTGTGGCCGGCCGGGCTCCGCGTGGACGGTTCGTTCCTTGTTCGTCGCGGGTCGGTCCTTTGTGTACCTCCACATGAACTTCGTGCCCGTTGCCGTTCAAGGCCCAGCAACGCCGAGGTGGCCGCCGGTAACCAACACCGGCGGCCACCCCAGCAGCGGCTACACCGCCGCCGGCTCTTCCTCGCGTAGCCCCACCTTGTCGTGCATGCGTCGCAGCGCCGGCGGCGACCACCATGCCGCCCGTCCCAGCACGCGCATCCCGACCGGCACCAGCACCCCGCGAATCAGCGTCGCGTCCACCAGAATCGCCAGCCCGCTCCCGATCCCGAACATCTGGATGAAGCTCACCCCGCTGGTCCCGAACGCCAGCAGGCTCACCGCGAGCAGCATCGCCGCCATCGTCACGATCCGCCCGATTCGCGACAGCCCATGCTTCACCGCCTCCTCCAGCGAAGCACCGTGATCATGCGCCTCCTTGATCCGGCTCAGCACGAACACCTCGTAGTCCATCGACAGCCCGAACACGATGCAGAACAGCAGCACCAGCATCGCCGTGTCCAGCGGCATCGGCGTGAACCCGAGCCACGACGACAGCCACCCGTCCTGGAAGATCAGCACCAGCACCCCCAGCGTCGCCGACAGGCCCAGCACGTTGAACAGCAGCGACCGCACCGGCTGCCACACGCTCCCCGAGAACAGGAACAGCAACACGAACGTACTGATCGCGATCAGCCCCGCCGCCAGCGGCAACCGGCTGCCGATCGCGTCCTTGCTGTCCACGAGCCGTGCCGCGGCGCCCCCCACCACGGCATCCGGGCCGTGCACCGAACGCACCGCCGCTACCAGGTCCTGCCCCTCGGCCGAGTGTGGGTCGTACGCGCTGAGCACCGACAGCCGCTGCACCCCCGTCTCCGACGCGTACGTCGCGTTGCCCGGTCCCTCGGCCCTGCCCTCGACGAAGGTGCCCACGCTCGCGGTCACCGACCGGACCCCGGGCACCTTCGACAGCGCCAGCGCGTAGTCGCCGGCCACGTTCGTGCCCACGGGTGACGTGCTCACCACGTCCAACACCTTCGCGTCGTCACCGGGGAAGTCCGCACGCAGCTCGTCGCCGACCGCCCTGGTCTGCGCGGTCGTCGTCAGGACCCGGTCGTCCGGCGTGCCGAACCGCACGCCCAGCAGCGGGACCGCGGCCACGATCAGCAGCAGCACCACCGGCGCGCCGGTCAGCACCGGCCGGCGCAGCACCACCGACGCGATCCGCGCCCACACCGCCGACGCCGTGCCCGGCGTCCTGCGGAGCCACGGCAACCGCAGCGAGTTCACCCGCCTGCCCAGCAGCGCGAGCAGCGCCGGCAGGACCACGAGCGCGCTGACCATCGCGATGATCACGACGCCGATGCCGGCGTACGCGAACGAGCGCAGGAAGAACAGCGGGAACACCATCAGCACCCCGAGCGCGACCGCGACCGTCAACGCGCTGAACACGATGGTCCGGCCCGCCGTCGCGACCGTGCGGGCGACGGCCTCGACCGTGTCCTGGCCGCTCTCCAGCTCCTCGCGGAACCGGGACACCATCAGCAGCGCGTAGTCGATCGCGAGGCCGAGTCCGAGCGCCGTGGTCAGGTTGATCGCGAACACGGACACGTCCGTGACCGAGCCGAGGATCGCCAGCAGGGCGAACGTGCCGAGCACCGCGAACGCGCCGATGGCCAGCGGCAGCAGGGCGGCGAGCACGCTGCCGAACACGACGACCAGCAGCAACAGGATGATCGGCACCGCGATCGCCTCCGCCAGCGCGAGATCGCTCCCGACCTGGTCGCCGATGTCGACGCCGACCGCGCCCGCCCCGCCGACGCGGACCTGGAGCGGGCCGGACCCGGTGGCGTAGGCGTCTCGCAGCTGCTCGACATCCCCCGTGTCGGTGAGCTTGGCGACCACGAGCGCGTGCCGCCCGTCGTCGCCCCGCAGTTGCGGGGCCTTGGTCGTGAAGTACGAGACGACGTCGGTGAGGCCGCGGTCGCTCGCCAGCCTGTCCGTCAGCGCGGTGCCGGCCTGCCGGTTGGCCGCGTCGTCGACCGTGCCCGACGCGGGGGAGAGCAGGAACACGACGTCGCTGTCGCCGCCGAACTGGCGGTCGACCAGTTCTTGTGCCTTGCTCGACTCGGCGTTGGGGTCGACGAACCCGCCGTCGGCCCGCAGCTTGCCGAACGCGGTGAAGCCCAGCGCGCCGGCGCCCAGCATGACCAGCAGTGTTACCGCCAGAACGCCTCGTGCGTGCGTTGCGGCGAACCGCCCGATCCGTCCGAACATCTCGCCCCTCCTTCAATGTGTGCACCCGTAAACTTGTTGCCCGTTAACTTGCCATGCGATGTTGGCTGGTGTCAACATCGTTCTCATGAAATCCTCGGCTGGGGGCAAGCAGGGCTATCACCACGGCGACCTGCGCAACGCGCTGATCACGGCGGCCGCGGAGCTGGCGGCGAAGGGTGGCCCGCAATCGGTGACCATCCGCGCGGCCGCGCGAGAGGTCGGGGTGACGCCGACGGCCGCGTACCGGCACTTCGGCGGCCACGAGGAGCTGCTCGGCGCGGCGAAGGAGCGCGCGGTCGAGGAGCTGACGAGGGCGATGCACACCGAGGTCGACGCCCGGCCGACGTCCACGGGTGACGAGGTGCACGACGCGCTGGCGCGGTTGGGTGCGCTGGGTCGCGGCTACCTGGCGTTCGCGCGTGCCGAGCCCGGCCTGTTCCGTACCGTCTTCTCACCCGACGGCCCCGTGCTGTCCCCGCCGGCGAGGGAAGACGGTGTCGGCCCGTTCACGATGCTGATCGAGGCCATCGACGAGCTGGTCCGGGTCGGCTACCTGAGCCGAGAACGCCGCCCGATGACCGAACTGGCCTCGTGGGCGATCATCCACGGTCTGGCCACGCTGCTGGACGGCCCGCTACGCGAGATACCGGAGGACATGCGCGACGGGATGATCGTGCGGAGCATGCTCGTCCTCGTGCACGGTTTGGGCGGCGCCGGTTTCTCCCCGGAGATCGAGGACCTGCTGGCGACGGAGCTGATGACCCGGCCCTAGCCGCCGTGGAGAGCCCGTGCGGTGGGGGACTTCTCTACCTGGCGTGGGTCCGGATGGGTGCCGAGCACCCGGTCGGCGGTCCCCGAGGTGGTGACGGTGAACCAGTAGTGCTCGTTCTTGTAGTGGTGCAGGCGGTGGTTGCGCCAGACCGCGCGGTAGAGGCGTGAACGGGGCCGGTAGTCGCTGTGGATGAGGTAGTGCGTCCACTCGTAGCCGAGCCCGAGCAGCCCGACCACGGTCATGAAGGTGAGCCCGAGCGCGATGCGTGGGAAGAGCAGCAGCCCGATCGCGAGAAGGCCCGGTAGCAGCCAGAGGTGCGTCTGCCACGGGATGAAGACGAGCGGCACGTCGCGCGGATCGACGTGATGGGCACGGTGTTTGCGGGACAGCAGGGGATCGATGGTCAGCGGCCCGACCCGCCGGGGCCGCCAGTGCAGGACGCAGACGTGCACGACCCACTCGAAGAACGGGAACACGGCGAGCATCGCCAGGGGCGTCCACACGTCGGATCCTCGCCAGTCCCCGGCGAGGATCCGCGCTGTCCCGACGCCGACGAGGAAGGCCGCGATCAACCAGGGCGAGGGATGCCACCAGAATCCCTTGGCGGCCTCGCCGAGGCCGATCGACCTGCGTTTGGCCTCGTCGGCCCTGAGCCGCTCCCTGGCCAACCTGTCGACGTCTTCGGTCACGGCATCTCCTCCAGCTTGCGGATGGCGGCGAGAAGAGCCTCGGTGGCGGGGGTGAGGAGATCCTCGGCGGCCCGCCGGGCGCCGGCGGAGTCCCCCGCGACGATGGCGCCGGTGAGGGCCCGGTAGGTCTCGATCTGCCCGACCTCGGCCTCCATGACGGTCGCGAGCACGGCGATGGCGGGTTCGTAGGAGGCGCGCAAACTGTTGAACATCAAGCGGAACACGATGGAGTCGGCGCCGTCGACGATGTGGTCCCAGAAGACGAGCGCGTGCCGCTGGCGCACCACGGGATCCTGGTCGACCTCGAGCCCGTCGACGGTTTCGCGGAGCGCGTTGCCGAGCCGGGCACCGGCCCGCTCGGCGGCGAGCGCGGCGACCTTGGGCCCGATCAGCAGCCGAGCCTCGAGCACGCTGCGCGCGACGTCCGGTTCGAGCTCGCCACGGGGCAGCAGGAGGCGGGGGAGCAGGTCGAGGCTGGCATGCCGGCGATAGTCCCTGACCGTGGTGGCATCACCCTGACGCACCTCGACGAGTCCGGCCTGCGCGACCCGCTGAAGAGCTTCGCGGACGGCGGGTCTCGACACCCCGAGCACCTCGGCGAGCTTGCGCTCACTGGGCAACGACTCCCCGGGCGCGAACTCACCACTCACAACGTCGTCGATGATCTGGTCGAAGACTTCATCCGGCACCGAGCGCCGGGCAACGGGTTGCAGTGCCATGACAAGAGGTAACCGCAAACCCCAGTAGAGGTCAATTGGTCATACCAGTATTATCCACAGGCGCCCCAGTTATCCACAATCAAGATCGACAACGCCGTCCCCATCACCCCCTCCCGGTAGAATGGGCAGCGGGGTGGCCCCCGGGATCGGGTGGGGGCTGCCTGGTCTCCATTCTGGGGCTGGAACTTGCGAAATCGCGTTTGCGCTGGTCAGGGCGTGTTTTCTGGGCTCAGCTCAAGCTCAGGTCGTGCCGGTGCTTCCTGCGAGCGAAGCGCGTCGGGTCCGCGACCATCCCGCGCAGCAGGGTGACCACCACCTCCGAGGCGTCCATCGACGCATGTCCGAACAGCGCCCGGTAGTGCACGAACGATCCCAGCAGATCCACGACCACGTCGCGGTCGAGGCCCTCGCGCAGGTCGCCACGCCCCTCGGCTCGCTCCACCACCTCCCCGACCACTCGCCGCGCCGGCTCGAACAGCGTGCTCATGAACTCCTCACGTAACTCCCCGCCGCATTCCGCGAACAACGCCCCCAGCACCCCGGGCGGCGTCCGACGGAACGCGGTCACGAACACCTCGACCCCCGCGACGAGATCGCACACCACGCACCCGCTCTCCGGCGCCCTAATCGACCCCGCGTCGAGCCGCCGCACGAGCGCCGCCAGCACGAGCTCCGGCCGGCTCCGCCACCGCCGATAGATGGACGGCTTCGTCGTCCCGGCCCGCCGTGCCACCTCCTCCAGCGTCAGCCGCGCGTACCCGACCTGCGACAACACGTCCGCGGTGGCGTCGAGCACGGCGCCGTCGATGGTGGGGTCACGGGGTCGTCCGGTCCGCTCCATGCGCCGCACTCTAGTTACGTCCCGGCGCGTAACGAAATGTCAATGGACCATTCGCTCGCATACCTGGCGCGCCAACGGGACTCCCCCAACCCAGTCGGGCTAGAGTTCGAAACGTGTCCGTCGTCCGCGCCGAAAGACTCGTGAACCTGGTGCTGTGCCTCCTGTCCACGCGCCAGTACCTGCCTGCCGAGAGCATTCGCAAGATTGTTCCCGGCTATGCCGACGCGCCCAATGACGACGCGTTCTTCCGCATGTTCGAACGGGACAAGACCGAGCTGCGTGAGCTGGGCATCCCACTGGAGGTCGGGCGGAACTGGTCGTTCGACAAGGTCGACGGCTACCGCATCGCCCGGCGTGACTACGAGCTCGGCGACATCGAGCTGGAGCCCGACGAGGCCGCCGCCGTCGCGCTCGCCGTCCGGCTGTGGGACTCCCCGGAGCTGACCGGTGCGGCGCACGGCGCGCTGCTCAAGCTGCGTGCCGCGGGAGTGGACGTCGACCAGGGCGTGCCGGCCGTCGTCGAGCCGAAGGTCCGCACGACCGAGCCGGCGTTCGGGCCGCTGCTCGCCGCCGTGCAGGCCGGCCAGGCCGTCGGCTTCGACTACCGCCGGCCGTCGCCGGCCGAGTTACGCGGCCGCACCCTCGAACCCTGGGGCGTCGTCTCATGGCGCGGCCGCTGGTACGTCGTCGGGCACGACCGCGACCGTGACGCGCCGCGGTGCTTCCGCCTGTCCCGCATCGTCGGTGACGTGCGGCTGCTCGGCAGACCGGGCACCGTGCGCCGCCCACCGGAGGTCGACCTGCTGAAGTTCGTCGCCAGCACGAGCAGCGAACCGAGCGATTTGGCGACCGTGCGGCTGTGGCTCGCCAAACAGCGGGCCGCGGGCCTGCGCAGGCGCGCGACGGTCGTCGGCGAGCGCGAGCTCGACGGCGAGCTGGGCGACGAGGTCGAACTGGAGGTCGTGCACACCGACTCGGCGGCGAGCTGGATCGCGGGCTACGGCCCGGACGCGGTCGTGCTCGAGCCGGACGTGCTGCGCAAGGCCGTGCACGAGCGGCTGCTGGCCGTGGCGGAGGCGACGTGAACGCGGGCAACACCTCACAGGACCGGCTGCCGAGGCTGCTGGCGCTGGTGCCGTACCTCATCGCACGCCCGGGCATCGCCGTCGACGAGGCGGCGGCCGACTTCGGCGTCAGTGCCAAGCAGCTTCGCAAGGACCTGGAGCTGTTGTGGATGTGCGGGCTCCCGGGCTACGGCCCCGGCGACCTGATCGACCTGTCGTTCGAGGGCGACACCGTGTCGGTCAACTTCGACGCGGGCATGAGCCGGCCGCTGCGCCTGACCGGCTCGGAGGCGACGGCATTGTTGGTGGCGCTGCGCACGCTGCTGGACGCCCCGGGGGTCGCCGACGCGGACGCCATCCGCCGCGCGGTCGCCAAGATCGAGGCGGCGGCGGGACAGGCCCAACCGGCGGGGGTCGCGGTGGGTCTCGGCGTGCGCGAGGGCAAGACCACCGCTCACGCGCGGGAGGTGGTGCAGTCCGCGCTGCGCTCGAAGCGGGCGTTGAGAATGATGTACTACACGGCCTCGAAGGACGAGATCACCGAGCGGACGGTCGATCCCATGCGGATGCTGATCGTCGAGGGCCGTGGGTATCTGGAGGCGTGGTGCCGTCGCGCGGAGGGGGTGCGGCTGTTCCGGCTGGACCGGATCGACGACGTGACGGTGCTCGACGAGCCCGCGGCGCCGCCGCCGTACGCGGAGCAGACGGACACGACGGCCGGACTGTTCCGGCCGAAACCGGAGCAGCCGGTGGCGCAGCTGGTGCTCATGCCCGATTCGCGGTGGGTGTCGGAGTACTACCCGATGGAGGAGGTCGCCGAGCTGGACGAGGGGCGGGTGCGGGTCTGGATGCGGTATGCGGACTCGTCGTGGATGGTGCGGTTGTTGTTGGGGCTTGGTGGGGATGTGGTGGTTGAGGGGCCGGGGGAGTTGGTGGACGCACTGCGGGAGCGGGCGGTGGGGGCGTTGGCTCGTTATCGGTGAGCTTGGCTTGGGTGGCTGGTTCGGCTCGGGCGGGGC
>NZ_DASQCC010000175.1:0-4904 GCF_035634895.1 Actinophytocola sp.
GACTCCGGCGCCCGCCAACGGCCGTACGCCAGGTAACCCAGCATGCCGGCCGACAGTGCCACCGCCGCGTAGGCCTCCGCCGCGAACACCGGCGGCGCGAGGAGAAGCAGCCCCGCCACCGCCTCGACGGCGCCGACCGCGCGGTACGCGACCGCGACCCGCTCCGTGCCGGTCAACCTGGCCAGCACGGACCGCCGGGCATGCGCGGAAGCGTTGCGGTGCAACAGTTTGTAGCCACTCGCCCACAGCAGCACGCCGCCGACGACGGCCTGCTGCGCACTCGCCAACCACATGGCCGTCACGCCGCCGCGTAGACGGTGGCGACGTCGACCTCGTTGGTGTCCGGCCGCCAGGCGCCGATCACCTGGGCGTGCCGGCCCACCTCCAGGAGCGACAGGTCGCCGACCGCGGGGGTGTTGTTGTAGACCGCCGCCGTGGTGCCGCTGACGACGTGGCCGACGATCCGGTCGCCGTGGTGGTCCAGGTGCAGCACGTCACGGCCGATCGAGGTGATGTGCACCTGGAGGTTCACGATGTTGAGCCAGACCGCGTCGGCGGCGAGCGTGCCGTCGGGCATGCGGACGCCGCGCGCGTAGAGGCCGTCGCCGACCCTTGCCGCGTCCGCAGTGGTCGGGCGCAGCTTCCACACGCTGGTGGCCTTGGTGAGGTGGATCTGGTTGAGCGTCCGGTCCGAGCCGGTGACCATGAGCAGGCCGCCGGCGATGCCGGTGATCCGGCCCTCGACGAAGTTCGGGTCCGGTGCGCCGGCCTCGACGTCCAGCTTGACCGGGTCGGCCAGGGCCTCGGGGGCGAGTGAGCCGATCGTGGTCGCGGTGAGGACGGTCGCGCTGGTGCCGAGCACGGCACTGGACAGGAAACGCCTGCGTCCCAGGATGTCTGCCATGTTCAGCTCCGGATGTTGACGGGCATGACGCCGCTGGACAGGTTGCCGATCGCGCTGTACGCCGACGGGGTCAGGTCGAGCAGCCGGTTCTTCGCGCACTTGCCGCTGCAGCACGACTGCTCGCCGCACCACAGGTCCGTCTGCGGCCCGCAGTCCGCGATCTTCACGGCGATTTCCGTTGTGCCGCAGAGGCTCTTGACGTAGAAGGTGTGCCCGCAGGTTCGGCGTAAGACGTCGTTACCGCACTTGTCCGGTCTGGTGATGGAAAAGCACGCGTCGGACGTGTTGGGCCAGGCGCAGTGACGGCTGCCGGAACTGCAGTTGCCACACGCGCCGCCGCCCGCGGAGCCGCACGGGCCCCAGGACGCACCGCAACAGAACCACGACGTCTCGTTGGCCGTGGGTGCTCTCGGATCCAGTTCTGCCATGGGTCATTCCCTTCGGGGATGCCCCGGGCGAACCACGTGCGTTGTCGGGCATGGCGAGGAGAGGTGAGTCCGCAGGGGACGGACTCACCCCGTTCTCTCGTCCGGCCCTCATCGCGCGTGGGCCCCGGTGCAGGGGGTGGGACTTTCGCACGAACAGACAAGAGTTGGTTAGCCTCTGACGATTTCCGACCGTACTTGCGACTGTCCGTTTTCGCGCCGACCAAGCGGACCAGCCGAACGCGGCAACCGGCCCAATTCCGTCACAGTTGGCCAGTGGGAACACCGCGAGTCCCGCGTTCAAACAGGCGCGAGTCCCGCGTTCAGACACAGTGAGTTGCGGCTTCGTGCCGATCTTGGCTCGGGCCGTGTGCACGAAACCGCAACTCGGTGTGCGCGAACGCGAGACTCGCTATGGGTGAACGCGGGACTCGCGGGTTAGAGGGGGAGGACGTTTTCCAGGCCTACTGTCAGGCCGGTGCGGTCGCGGATCTCGCGGATGCCGAGCAGGACGCCGGGCATGAACGACTTGCGGTCCAGGGAGTCGTGGCGGATGGTGAGGGTCTCGCCCTCGCCGCCGAAGAGGATCTCCTGGTGGGCGACCAGGCCGGTCAGGCGGACCGAGTGCACGCGCACTTCGTCCACCAGGGCGCCGCGGGCGCCTTCCAGTGCCGACGTCGTCGCGTCGGGGGCCTTGCCCAGGCCGGCCGAGGTGCGGGCCTCCGCGATCAGCGACGCCGTGTGCGCGGCCGTGCCGGACGGGGCGTCGACCTTGCCGGCGTGGTGGAGCTCGATGATCTCCGCCGACGGGTAGTACCGGGCGGCCAGCTGGGCGAACTTCATCGACAGGACCGCGCCGAGCGCGAAGTTCGGTGCGACCAGCACGCCGAGTGACGGCTTCGCCGACAGCCACGACCGGACCGACTCCAGCTTCTCCGCGGTGAAGCCGGACGTGCCGACGACGACGCGGATGTCGTGCTCGACGCAGAACCGCAGGTTGTCCAGGACGGCGTCCGGGCGGGTGAAGTCCACGACCACCTCGACACCCGCGTCGACGAGGTCGTGCAGGGAGTCCCCGAGGTCGACCCTCGCCACGAGTTCCATGTCGCCGGCCGCCTCGACGGCGCGGCACACCTCGGCGCCCATGCGACCTTTGGCGCCCAGCACACCAACGCGAACCACCATGATCACCTCACGACTGAGCGGAGCTTGCGGAACATTCTCACCCAGCGGAGCTTGCGGCGCGAAACCCGGCACCGAGCCGACCCTGCAGAGCGAACACCATCACTGAGCGGAGCCTGCTGGGCGAAGCCGTCACCTAGCGGAGTCCTGTGGAGCGAAGCATCGTTACCCGGCTGTCGAGTGGGCGTCGAGCACTTCGACCGGCACGTCGTCCTGGTGAGCGTAGGGCCCTACCAGTGCGGTCGCGACGGGTCGGTCCAGTAGGACCGCCGCCAGGTCGGCCACCTCGTCGGCGGTCACGGCGTCGATGCGTTCGAGGGTCTGCTCGACGGTCAGGTACTCGGCGTAGGACAGCTCGCCCTTGCCGATCCGCGACATCCGGGAGCTGGTGTCCTCCAGGCCCAGCACCAGGTTGCCCCGTAGCTGGCCCTTCGCCCGCGTCACCTCTTCGTCGGAGAAGCCTTCCTTCGCGACCTCGGTCAGCACGGTGTGCACGACCCCGGCGACCGAGCCGAGACGGTCCGGCTGGCAGCCCGCGTACACCGACAGGTGGCCGGTGTCCGCGTAGGACGCCACCGACGAGTAAACCTGGTACGCCAGCCCGCGCCGCTCCCGGACCTCCTGGAACAGCCGGGAGCTCATCCCGCCGCCCAGGGCCGTGTTGAGCACGCCCAGGGTCCACCGGCGTGGGTCGTGGCGGTCCAGCGCCCGCATGCCGAGCATCAGGTGTGCCTGCTCGGTGTCGTCGGTGTGCAGCACGAACTTCTGCGGCTTCGCGACCCGTGCCCGCCCCGAACGTGGCGGCACCACGGCGTACTCGCCGGACAGCCGGTCACGCAGCAGCCGGCGCGCGTGCCGCAGCACTGTCGCGTGGTCGATGTTGCCGGCCGCGGCCAGCACCATCTTCGGCATCGCGTACCGGCGCTTGTAGAACCCGTTCAGCGCGGTGCGGCTCATGCCCGTGATCGACTCCTCGGTGCCGAGCACCGGGCGGCCGAGCGGGTGGTCGCCGAGCAGCGCCGAGCAGAACGTGTCGTGCAGCAGGTCCTCGGGGTCGTCGTCGCGCATGGCGATCTCCTCGAGGACCACGCTGCGCTCGATCTCCATGTCGCGCTCGGCGAGCAGCGCGTCGAACACGACGTCGCACACCAGGTCCATGGCCAGCGGCAGGTCGGTGTCGAGCACGTGCGCGTAGTAGCAGGTGTGCTCCTTCGCGGTGAACGCGTTGAGCTCACCGCCGACCGCGTCGATCTCCTCGGCGATCTGGATCGCACTGCGCTTCGCGGTGCCCTTGAACAGCAGGTGTTCGAGGTAGTGGGCGGCCCCCGCGACGGACTGCTGTTCGTCGCGGGAACCAACGCCTACCCAGATGCCGACCGAGGCCGACCGGACACCCGGCACGTGCTCGGTGATGACCCGAAGGCCGCCCGGCAGCACCGTGCGCTTGACCTCGCACCCGCTGTCGGTCCGTTCCAGAACCCGGGTGCCTGCGCTACTCGCCAACGCGCTTAGGCCTCCGCCGGTGCGTCGACCTTGGGCGCCTCGGCCTTGTCGCCCTCGGCGTCCTCCTTGACCAGCACCAGGCTGATCTTGCCGCGCTGGTCGATGTCGGCGATCTCCACGCGGAGCTTGTCGCCGACCTTGACCACGTCCTCGACCTTGCCGATGCGCTTGCCGTTGCCCAGCTTCGAGATGTGGACGAGGCCGTCCTTGCCCGGCAGCAGCGAGACGAACGCGCCGAACGCGGCCGTCTTCACCACGGTGCCGAGGAAACGCTCGCCCACCTTCGGCAGCTGCGGGTTCGCGATGGCGTTGATCTTGGAGATCGCGGCCTCCGCGGACGGGCCGTCCGCCGCACCGACGTAGATCGTGCCGTCGTCCTCGATGGAGATGTCGGCGCCGGTCTCCTCGGTGATCGAGTTGATCATCTTGCCCTTGGGGCCGATGACCTCGCCGATCTTGTCGACCGGGATCTTCACGCTGGTGACGCGCGGCGCGTACGGGCTCATCTCGTCCGGGGCGGCGATGGCCTCGGCCATGACCTCCAGGATCGTGTAGCGCGCGTCGCGGGCCTGGGACAGCGCACCGGCGAGCACGTCGGACGGGATGCCGTCGAGCTTCGTGTCCAGCTGGAGCGCGGTCACGAACTCCTTGGTGCCGGCGACCTTGAAGTCCATGTCGCCGAACGCGTCCTCGGCGCCGAGGATGTCGGTGATCGCCACGTAGCGGGTCTCCCCGTCCACCTCGTCGGACACCAGGCCCATGGCGATGCCGGACACCGGCGCCTTCAGCGGCACACCGGCGTTGAGCAGCGACATGGTCGAGGCGCACACCGAGCCCATGGACGTCGAGCCGTTGGAGCCCAGCGCCTCGGAGACCTGGCGGATCGCGTA
>NZ_DASQCC010000176.1:0-3165 GCF_035634895.1 Actinophytocola sp.
GTCGTCGCCGCGCTGCCCCACCTCGCCACCTACCCGGCTCCGGCCCGCTGACCACCCGCGAACACCAACCGCCCCGGACCGGCCGCCCACCACCGGCCGGTCCGGGGCAGAAAGGACGGGCAGCAGTGCCTACGCCGACCACTACCCGCCCCGACGTCGCCCCCATCCGGCCCTGCGCCCGCAACGTCCGCGCCGCCCTCAAGGCCGCAGGCCTCGCCCACCTCGTCCGCAAGGTCACCACCAGCAAGACCGCGTGCCGCGTGTACCTGCCCTACCGCGCCACCGACGAGCAGGCCCGCCAGGTCGCCGACGCACTGTGCCCGCTCTGGCACGACAGCGACGAGCGCGTGCACGAGCACAGCTGGGTCGTGCGCATCGACGTCGCCCACTACTGGCACACCATGCCCGCCACCCCCGAAGGACTCGCCCAGCTCGCCGAGCGCGAGCAGGAGCGCAACGCCGCCCTGCTCGACGCCAGCACCAACGGCCGGGCCACCTACACCTCTGCCTACCAGTCCGTCCAGCTCCGCCCAGACGACGAGCACCCCCGCCGGCCCTGGGTCGACCACGACGGCCGCCGCTACACCCCGTTCCAGGTCTACGCCAGCTGACCACCCCCACCCGAGAGGCCCACCCGATGAACGCCATCGACACCGCCCGCCAAGCCGTCGAGATCGCACGCAAGCTCTCGCCCGCGATGCGCGACGAACTCAAGTCCAGCGACCGCATGACCACGCGCCCGGCCAACACCTGGCGAGCCCTTGCACGGCGCGGACTCGTCACCGAGAACAGCCCTACCCGTCCCGGCCGCCCCAACTTCTTCGAGCTGACCAACCTGGGCCGCGTCGTGCGCACGGTGCTCGTCGACGGCGAAGACGTCGTGCTCACCCGCGCCGGACGCGAGCAGGCCGAGCTGCACATCGCCATGAGCCGGGACATCGTGATCAGCGAGGGCGCAGCGTTCGCCGCCGGGGAGACCGACCCCGCCACCGTCGCGTTCCGCGCCGCGCTGCTCGATGTGCTGCACGAGCGCGCCCGCATCGAGTACGACGCGTTCCTCCTCGGCCGCGAAGCCGCGCAGGTCGAGATCGCCCACAACCCGCCCACCCACGAGTTGACCTTGCTCGCCACCAAACCGGCGTACGTCACGCCCTGGGACCAGGGATACCGCGGCACGCTCATGGAGGAGCTGCACACGCGGGCGCTCGCTGACCGGGCCCGCGAGCAGTCCGACGCCTTGTTCGCCACCGGTGCGGACGAAGTGGCCGTGGGCCAGATCCTCGACGTCATCCGCCCCGCCGAGCTGACCCCGGCCATAGCTGCGATGCGCGACGCGGTGATGGACGAGCTGCACGGCCGCGCCATCGAGCTGTACGCCGCCCACCTCGACCCGGCCGCACCCGCCGCCCCGCTGGCGACCGCCGAGCAGCGGAGCTCCGGGGTCGAGTCGTTCCCCACCCGGCGCGTCCCGTACTGGATCATCCCGGCCGAAGGCACCCGGCTCGACGACCGGCACGACATCCTCGGCCCCTACAACACCGACGACCTCGCCGAGCACGTCGCGACCAACTACCGCGCGGAGGGCATCGCCTGCGACGTCATCCCGTCAGCCACCCGACCCGCACCCCGACCCGCATAACCCCGTACCCGGCGGCCGGTCCCCGCGGCCCGCCGCCGGAGGAAGGACCCGCCCACCATGGCCGACGAGCTGTTCGAGTTCGAGGTGCACGTCTCGACCAACGACGACGTGAAGCGCGGCGTCCTCGCACTCGTCATCGTCAAAGCGCTCGTCGCCGCCCCGACCTAGTGGGAAGCGCACAAGACGTGCGTCGCGCTCGTCTGGCGCGGCGACCGCACCATCACCGGCATCTACTGGGTGCCCTGACTCTGGAGCGCACTGCATGACGACCCCTGACCCCGACGACGTGATCCGCATGGACGAGCTGCTGGCGCAGTCCGCCCGCGCCCGCGGCGTCGACCCTGCTCACCCGCCCCGCGGACTCGACCAGCTCGTGACCGGCATGATCGAGCGCGTCGGCCCGCTGGTCATCTACCCGAACAACACCAGCCGCGACCTGCGCTTGTTCGCGGCCGGGCTCGACGCGCTCGCCCGCGCCGCCGACCAGGCCGCCGACGCCATCGACCGCGGCCGGCGCGCGGCCGAGTGCCGGTGCGTCGAGGACTGCGCGAACGACCCCGACACCGCCTGCTCGCTGTCCGGCATCCCGCACGTGCACCCCGACACCGGCAGCGACACGTTCGGGCCCTGCCCGGTTCACCCGGACGCACCCGGCGACGTCTGACCACCCCGAGCGCAGGCGGGCTACCCTCAGCCCGCCCGCGCCACCACCACAAGGGAGACACCCGCCATGGGCGCACTGCTGCAACCCACCCCCGAGATGGACCCGTACGCGGTCGAAGTGCGCCGCGAGTCCGCCTACCTGTCCGGCAGCATGGGCGACTACAACGCCTGGCGCGAGGGCGAGCAGCCTGACCCGCCGCGCCGCACCATCTACGGGTCCAAGGGCGAGGGGTTCGCTGTGCTCGCTGACGACATCCCCCGCGTGCTCGCCGCGTTCGAGCAGATCGCTGAGCACCCCGCCTACACCGACTGGTGCCGCAGCCCGCACGCCACCGAGATCCTGAACGCGAACCTGAACTGGCGCACCGAGCAGCGAGACGACATCGTTCGCGCCTACGGCCCAGCCATCATCTACGGCGACCACCCCGCGTGGTCCCCGGTCGGCACGGTCGAGCTGCGCTACGAGGACGTGGCCGCGCTGCGCGTCGAACTCGCCGTCGTGCACTACGAACACACCGGCCGCGCCTGGGACGCCCCCGAGGGCTCTCACCCGTAAAGCCGCTGGTCTTGTCGGTGTCGCGGCTTACCCTGATGGTGTGACCGCGACCATCACCGCGCAGCAGATCCTTGACGCGAACGCCGAGCGGTTCCGCAACAGGATCACCGGCCGAATCAGGAGCAACGGCCGTAACCCCAGCTCCGGCACGATCCACGCTGTCGAGATCAAGCCCAACTGGATGGACGCCGCGCCGCTTCCGGTGCCTGCCTGCGGCTCGGGCGTAGGCGGCACCAGCGGCCGACTGCTGGAGCCGACCGTCATGGCCGTCACGTGCCACCGCTGCCAGAACAGCCCGGCTGCACGC
>NZ_DASQCC010000177.1:0-44293 GCF_035634895.1 Actinophytocola sp.
CCGGCCCGGCCCGGCCCGGCCCGGCCAAACACTCACGCAGCCAGCAACTCGCCCACGACCTTGGCCACCTCCGCAGGCGAAGGCAGACCGGGATGGTGCGAGACAGCACCCGAGGCGACGTCATAGCCGTCATGCCACACGGGCTCCGGCACATGCCCCCCGTCGGCGCGGATTTGCGCGATGTTTCGCCGCACCGCCGGCTTCCGCCACATCGCGGCACCCATCGACGGGAAGTACACCACCGGAAAGGTCGCGGCCAGGATGACCGTCGCCAGGCGGTTCGGGGCGGCGCCGGTGGCGGCCACGGACAGCATGTTCGCCGTCGCCGGCAGGACCACGAGAATGTCGTGGTCGGCGGCCAGCCGGGACGGTTTGTCGGTCGGCCAGTCGGCCGGGTCCTCGCCGCTCACCACCCGTTCCGCGTGGATGGCGGCCGTCGTCGCCGGGATGAACTTCGCCGCGGTGTGTGTCATGAGGACGGTGATCGTGGCACCCAACGTGTTCCTCAGTTCGGACAGGTATTCGGGCAGTGCCGTCACGGCGACCGATCCGGTCGCGCCGACGAGTATTCTCGGTTGGTATTCGTTCTGGCCCATGAACGCATGGTGCGCCGATTTCCGTAATTGTCAATCGCGCATTACCCGGGTTGACACCACCGCGCCGTCCACGGACATTTGGTGGTCAATCCGAAGGAAGGTCCGGGGAAATGGATGACCCATACGCCGACTTGATGGAAATAATGTTCACCCGCCCGGATTCCGTGGGCCATCGCCACGAGCCGTTCCCGCTCACCGACATCCAGCACGCCTATCTGCTCGGCCGCCATCCCGGCCTCGAGCTCGGCGGGGTGTCCAGCCACACGTACTTCGAGTTCGACTGTCCCGGGCTGGACCTCGACCGGCTCTCCTCGGCCCTGCGCAAGGTCATCGAGCGCCACGACATGCTGCGCGCGGTCTCGGCGGACAACGAGCAGCGCGTGCTGAGCCTGGTGCCGGCCTACGAGATCGCGACCACCGACCTACGCGACGCGTCCGAGGCCGACCAGCGAGCGGCGCTGGCCAGGACCCGCGACGAGCTGCGCGACGAGGTCCGGCCCACCGACCGCTGGCCCCTGTTCGAGGTGCGCGCCACCGTGCTGGCCGACGACCGGGTCCGCCTGCACCTCAGCGTCGACCTGCTGTTCGTCGACCTGCGCGGCGTGTTCCTCGTGCTCGACGAGTGGTGGCACTGCTACACCGACGAGACCTTCCGCCCCGACCCGGTCGGCGTGTCCTTCCGCGACTGCGTCCGCGCGCCGCACGAGTGGGGCAAGGACGCCGACCGCGAGTACTGGCTGTCCCGTGTGGACGAGCTGCCGGCCGCGCCCGACCTGCCACTCGCCACCGCGCCGGAACGCCTCGGCCGGCCCGCTTTCGCCCGCCTCAGCACGACCCTGCCACGCGAGTCCTGGCGAGGGCTCACCGCGACGGCGGGACACCACGGACTCAGCCAGAACGCCGTGCTCCTCACCGCGTACTGCGACGTGCTCCGGACCTGGTCGAGCCGGCCGGAGTTCACGGTCACGCTGACCCGGCTCGACCGGCTCCCGTCCGGCACCCGGCCGGACGGCGTCGTCGGGAACTTCCTGTCGCTCAGCCTGTTCGCGGCGCCGGCGACCGGCGGCACGTTCGCAGAGCGGGCCGCGGCCTTGCAGCGGCGCCTCGACGAGGACCTGGCGCACGCGCGGTTCGGCGGCATCGAGGTGCTGCGGGAGCTGGCCCGCAAGGAGGGCCGGAACGTCCCGATGCCGGTCGTCTTCTCCAGCACCCTGGGCAGCGTGCCCGGCGGCGACGCGCTGCACCGGTTCGGCGAGCCCGTCCACGCCGCGAGCCAGACACCGCAGATCTGGCTGGAGAACCAGCTCGTCGAGGAACGCGACGCGCTGGTCGTCAACTGGAACTCCGTCGCCGGCCTGTTCCCCGAAGGCACGCTGCCGGCGATGTTCGAGGCCTACTCGTCGCTGCTGCACCGGCTGGCGGCCGACCCGGACGCGTGGGAGCAGGTCACCGCCGTGCCGCTGCCGGCGCGGGACCGCGACGAGCAGGACCGTGCCAACGCGACGGCGTCGGACCTGCCCGCGGTCCGGCTGCACGACCTCGTGGCCGGCGCGGCCCGGCGGACACCCGACGCGGTGGCGGTCGTCGCGGACGGCGTGGCGGTCACGTACCGGCAGTTGACCGAGGACGCGCACCGGCTCGCCCGGCGGCTGCGGGACAACGGCGCCGAGCCGAACACCGTCGTCGCGGTGTCGATGCGCCCCGGCGCCCCGCTGATCGCGGCACTGCTCGGCGTGCTGCACGCCGGCGCGGCCTACGTCTCGATCGACCCCGACCTGCCCGAGCAGCGCAGGCTGAAGCTGGTTCAGCGCTGCCGGGCGAGCACGGTGGTGACCGAGCCCGAGCTGCGCGCGCGGCCCTGGCCGTCCGGTGTGGACGTCGTGACGCCTGCCGACACCCAGCGGTACGCCGCCGAGCCGGTGGACAGTCCGCAGGGCGTCGACGACCTCGCGTACGTGATCTTCACCTCGGGCTCGACCGGTGAGCCGAAGGGCGTGATGATCTCGCACCGCGCGGCGGGGAACACCGTGCAGGACATCAACCAGCGGTTCCGGGTCGGCCCGGCGGACCGGGTGCTCGCACTGGCGCCCACCGGTTTCGACCTGTCCGTGTACGACGTCTTCGGCGTGCTGGGCGCCGGCGGCACCGTGGTCGTGCCGTCCCCCGGCCGGACGAACGACGTCGGACACTGGACCGAGCTCGTCGACCGGCACGGGGTCACCATCTGGAACAGCGTGCCGGCGCCGATGCGGCTGTGGATCGAGTCGCTCCACGGCACGCACCCGGCCACCGGCTCGACCGTCCGGCTGGCGCTGCTGTCCGGTGACTGGATCCCGACCACCCTGCCGGGCCGGATCCACGCCCGCTTCCCTGAGCTGGCGGTGATCAGCCTCGGCGGCGCCACGGAGGCCTCGATCTGGTCGGTGCACCACCCGATCCGCGAGGTCGCCGAGGACTGGGCGTCCATCCCCTACGGCAAGCCCCTCGCGAACCAGACCCTGCACGTCTACGACGACCGGCTCCGGCCCTGCCCGGCCTGGGTGACCGGCGAGATCTACATCGGCGGCACCGGCGTGGCACTCGGGTACTGGGACGATCCACAGCGGACCGGCGAGCGTTTCGTCGTCCACCCGGACAGCGGGGAACGGCTGTACCGGACCGGCGACCTCGGCCGCTACCTGCCCGGCGGGGACATCGAGATCCTGGGCCGGATCGACTTCCAGGTGAAGATCAACGGTTACCGGGTCGAGCTCGGCGAGATCGAGTCCGTGCTGTCCCAGCAGCCGGGCATCCGGCAGGCGCTCGTGGCCGCGCCGGTCTACCAGCACACCGGGCAGCGGCAGCTCGCCGCGTACCTGGTCGTCGACGAGCCGGCCGCGGCCGAGCCGGAGGCCCTGCGCGCGTCGCTCGGCGCGGTGCTGCCCGGGTACATGGTCCCCAACCACTACGTCACGCTCGACGCGCTGCCGCTCACCACGAACGGGAAGATCGACCACGCCGCGCTGCCCGCGCCCTGGAACTCCGGCGTCGAGGAGGACCGCCGGGTGGCGCCGCACGGCGACGTCGAGGAGCGGCTGGTGCGGATCTGGTCCGCACAGCTGGGGCACGCCGAGTTCGGCGTCGAGGACGGCTTCTTCGACATCGGCGGCGACTCCCTGCACGCGGTCGCCATCGTCGGTCAGATGCGGCTCGAGTTCGGCTTCGACTCGGTGGCGGAGCAGGAGGTGATCGAGCGGCTCTTCATGAACACGACGATCGCGGAGTTCGCCGACGCCCTCGACTCGCTGGTCGAGGGCCATGGCGAGGCGGCGGCATGACCGAGCCGTTCGACCTGGTCGTGGTCGGCGCCGGTTCGGCGGGGACGGTCGTCGCCTGCCGGGCCGCCGCCCGGGGCCGGCGCGTGCTCCTCCTGGAGGCGGGTCCCGACCAGCCGGCCGGCCAGAACCCCCTGCGGGACGGGACGCGGCTGATCCTGGACGGCTACAACTGGGACTACCAGGCCAACCTGCGCGGTGCCACGGGCCGGCCCTCCCGCGCGCTGTGGGGCCGGTTCCCGTACCGGCTGGGGAAGGTCGTCGGCGGCTCGTCCTCGGTGAACGGCGCCGTGGCCATGCGTGCCCTGCCCAGGGACTTCGACGACTGGGTCAAGCTCGGCGCCACCGACTGGTCCTGGGAGCAGGTGCTGCCCTTCTACCGGAGGCTCGAACGCGACGAGGACTTCCCGGGCGGCCAGCACGGCGCCGACGGTCCGATCCCGGTCCACCGCCCGACCGAGCTGCACGAGCTGGAAACGGCCTTCCTGGCCGAATGCGCCGGCATGGGGCTGCCGGCGCTGCCGGACCTCAACGGCGGCGGGGAGATCGGCTTCGGCGCGGTGCCGGCGAACACGGTCCGCGGGGAACGGCGCGACGTCACCGCCACCTACCTCGCCGCGGCCCGCGACCTGCCGAACCTGGAGCTGCGAACCGGCAGCCAGGTGAGCAGGGTCGTGCTCGACGGGCACCGCGCGACCGGCGTCGAGGTGGACGCCGGGACGGTGGTCGGCGCGCGGGAGGTGGTACTGAGCGCCGGGGCGATCGGCACGCCGGTGATCCTGCAACGCTCCGGGATCGGGCCGGCGGCGGTGTGCGCGGCGGCGGGCGTCACGCCCGTGCTCGACCTGCCCGGGGTCGGCGCCAACCTGGCCGACCACCCGTCGGTCGTCATCTGGGCCAAGCCGGTCGACGGGCTGTGCCGGCCCGGCGTGCCATGGCGCCAGGCGGCCGCGCGGATCGCCAGCGGACCCGGCGACGAGGGCGCGGACCTGCAGGTGTGGTTGCTGAACAACGTGGAGAGCGCCACGATCCCCGGCTTCGCGAACCGGCTGGACTGGCCGATGGTGGTCGGGATCTCGGTGATGCTCCTCCGCCCGAGGGCACGTGGCCGCGTGTACATCGAGGACCGCGCCGCGGCACCCGTGATCGAGCTGGGCTTCGGCACCGTCGACGACGACGTCGAGCGACTGGCACGCGGTGTCCGCACGGCGTGGCGGATCCTGCGGTCGCCGGCGTTCGCGAGCCGGCTCACAGAGATCCAGCTGTGGACCGACGCCATGGTGGACAGCGACGCCGTCCTGCACAGCGCGGTGCGCAACGTCATGAGCCCCGGCTGGCACGCGGTCGGGTCGGCCCGGATGGGGCCGGCGGGCGACCCGCGGTCCGTCGTGGACCAGAGCGGCCGGGTGCACGGCATCGCCGGCCTCAGGGTCGTCGACGCCTCGGTGTTCCCGACGATGCCCAGCGCGCCGACGAACCTGACGACCATCATGCTGGCCGAGAAGATCGCCAGCGGAATGAAGGAGTGAGCCGGTGCGGCTCTACTGTTTTCCGCACGCGGGCGCGACGGCATCGGTGTTCCGGCCGTGGCGGTCGCTGACGAGGTCCCTGCACGTCGTGGGCGTCGACCCGCCGGGCCGCGGCATCCGAGCCAGGGAGCCGAAGACGGGCGACTACCGCGAGCTGGTGCGGTCGATGGCCCGGTGGGTGCTGGCCGACCTGCCCGCGGGTGCGGACTACCTGACCTTCGGGCACAGCTTCGGCGCGATGGTGAGCCTGGCGGTGGCCGACGCCATGGCACACGAGGGCGCTCCGCCGCGGCGGGCGGTGCTGTCCGCGGCCCTGCCACCCCGGCTGCAGCCACCCGGCGACGAGACCACGGCACTCACCGACGCGGAGATGCTCGACAGGATCGCCCAGGACGGCGGCACGCCGCCGGCGCTGCTGGCCTCGCCGGCCATGGCGGGCCACCTCGTCGCGCTGATGCGTGAGGACCACGCGGTCCGGCGGCAGTTCCACCAGGACACGGCACTGCGCGTCGACTTCCCGCTCACCCTGGTCGCCGCGCGGGAGGACCGGTACGTGCCGGTCGCGGACATGTGGCGGTGGGCCGAGCACACCACGGCCGGGTGGCGCGGGGTCGAGGTCGACGGCGACCATTTCGCGGCGCTGCGCGACCCGCGTGCGCTGCTCACGAACGTAGTCGAGGAAGCGGTGCGTTGACGTGGACACCAACCCCTACGAAGCGGAGCACGAGTACTTCCGGTCGACGTGCCGCACGTTCCTGGCGCGGGAGGCGGTGCCCCACCACGACAAGTGGGAGCAGGACGGGATCATCGACCGCGACCTGTGGCACAAGGCCGGCGGCACGGGCCTGCTCGGCCTCGACGCGCCGGTGGACCACGGCGGCGGCGGGCAGCCCGACTTCCGGTTCACCGCGGTCTTCATCGAGGAGCTCGTGCGCGCGGGGGTCACCGCGCCCGGCTTCGTCGCGCACAACGACCTCATCTCGTCCTACCTCGCCACCCGGACCACCGAGGACCAGCGGAGTCGCTGGCTGTCCGGGCTGTGTTCCGGCGAGCTGATCGCCGCGATCGCGCTGACCGAACCGGACGCCGGCTCCGACCTCGGCGGCATCCGCACGTCCGCGACGCGCGACGGTGACACCTACGTCCTCAATGGACAGAAGACGTTCATCACCAACGGCGAGAACGCGGACCTCGTGATCGTCGCGGCGAAGACGGTCGGGGGACGGGGAATCACCCTGCTGGTCGTCGAACGCGACACACCGGGCTTCACGCGGGGCCGCCGGCTCGAGAAGGTGGGCTGGCGGGCCAGCGACACGAGCGAGCTGTTCTTCGACGACTGCCGGGTCCCGGTCGCGAACCGGCTCGGCGCGGAGAACGCGGGGATGGGCTACCTCATGTCCGGCCTGCCGAGGGAGCGGCTGTGCATCTCGACCGTCGCGGTCGCGACCGCGGAGAAGATGCTGGCGGACACGGTTCGCCACGCCCGTGAGCGCACGGCGTTCGGCCAGCCCGTCGGCAGCTTCCAGCACAACAAGTTCGTGCTCGCCGAGCTGGACACCGAGATCGGCGTCGCACGGGTCTTCCTCAACCACTGCATGGCGGAGCTGAACGCGGGCCGGCTCACGGGAACCGACGCGGCGAAGCTGAAGTGGTGGACGACCGAGCTGCAGACGAAGGCGGCCGACCGCTGCCTGCAGCTGCACGGCGGATACGGATATCTGACGGAGAGCTCCATCGCCCGGGAATGGGCCAACAGCCGGGTGCAGACCATCTACGGCGGCACGACCGAGATCATGAAAGAGCTGATCGGCCGTTCGCTCGGGTTGTGAAGGAGGACGGGATGAGTGAGTCGGGACCGAGTGTCTACGAATGGGCCGGCGGGGCCGAGGCGTTCGAGCGGCTGACGAAGGTCTTCTACGCGAAGGTCGTCGCCGACGAGCTGCTGGCTCCGCTGTTCCGGCGGATGAAGCCGGAACACCCGCACGACGTCGCGGTCATGCTCGGCGAGGTGTTCGGCGGGCCGGCCGACTACACGGAGCGCTTCGGCGGGTACCGCCGGCTCGTCGGCCGGCACAAGAACCGGGACATACAGCCGGAACAGCGCGCCAGGTGGGTCGAGCTCATGCTGTCGTCGGCCGACGAGGTCGGCTTCCCGGACGAGGCCGAGTTCCGGTCGGCGTTCGTCGCGTACCTCGAGTTCGGCTCCCGGCGGGCGATGGCGAACTCGAAGCCCGGCGCGAAGCCGGGCAACCGGGACTCGCTGAAGCTCTGGGGTTGGGGCGAGGCCCGGCCAGGAGCCGAGTAGTGTCAGGACACCGCGGCGAGCGCGCCGGCGATGTCCTTGTCCACCAGGTCGAGGTTGATCGCGAAACCGGCCGCGGAGCCGACTCCCGCCGCGGTGACGACCTGCGCACGCGGGTCGGTCACGTTCCCCGCGGCGTACACACCGGGCACGCTGGTCGCGCCGGCGCGGTCCACGCTCACCCAGCCGTTCTCGACGGCACAGCCGAGGTCGGTGAGCAGCGAGTCGTTCGGCACCATGCGCGGCACGACGAACACGGCCGACCTGGCCACCGTGGCGCCCTCGGCCAGCTCCACGCCCCGCACGGCGTCGTCGTCCACGATCACGCGCGCGACCGGACCGTCCACAACGGAGACGCCACGGGCCTCGAGGCGGTCGCGGTCCTCGGTGCTCAGGTCGAGCGTGTGCGCGAACAGGACGACGTCGGCCGACCACTGGCGGATGAGCTGGGCGTGGAAGACCGCGCCGGGACTCGTGCCGAGCACGCCGATCGACTGGTCGCGGAACTCGTAACCGTGGCAGTACGGGCAGTGCACCACGTCGCGGCCCCAGCGTTCCCGCACACCGGGGACGTCCGGCAGCTCGTCGTGCAGCCCGGTGGCCACGAGGATGCTTCTGGCGTACAGCGTCTCGCCGCTACCCAACCGGACGGTGAAGCTCCCGCCCGCGGAGCCGGCGACGGTGTCCACCCGCCCGTCGATCAGCCTGGCGCCGTAGCCGAGGACCTCCGCCCGGCCCGCCTCGAGGAAGTCGGCGGGGGAAATCCCGTCTCTGGTCAGGAACCCGTGCATGTGCGCGGCCGGCGCGTTGCGTGGCTGTCCACTGTCCACAACGGCGACCTGCCGCCGCGCGCGTGCCAGCAGCAGAGCGGCGTTCAGGCCGGCCGCACCGGCGCCGACAATCACCACGTCGTAGTCGCTCACCGGATTTCCGTTGGTACCCATCACGAATCACCTCCGCGAACAATGGTGGTGCCACCGGTGACCGACGGGCAACGATCGTTGCTGTTTCCGGGACGCGCCGGGCGTGGTGTCATAGGCGCATGGCACAGTTGGACGACGACATCGCCTGGGCCCTCGCCGACGTGGGGCCGAGGCTCAAGCGGCTGCGGACGCAACGCGGCCTGAGCCTGTCCGCGCTCTGCGAGCTGACCGGGATCTCGAAGAGCACGCTGTCGCGGCTGGAGGTGGGCCAACGCCGTCCCAGCCTGGAGCTGTTGCTGCCGATCGCCCGCGCATACCGGATCCCGCTCGACGAGCTGATCGGCGGCGAGGAGGTGGCGGACCCGGGGATCCGCCCCACGCCGAGGCGAGCGGACGGCAGCGTGGTCCTGTCCCTCACGCGGCAGCCGGGGCCGCACCACACCTTCAAGACGATCATCCCGCCGACGAGGGACACCCCCGACCTGTGCACCCACAGCGGCTACGAGTGGCTGTACGTCATCTCCGGCCGGCTGCGCCTGGTGATCGCGAAGCGCGACCTGATCCTCGATCCCGGCGAGGCGGCCGAGTTCGACACGCAGCTCCCCCACTGGTTCGGCAGCACCGGAGAAGGTCCCGTCGAGGTCCTGAACATCCTCGGCGCCCAGGGGGAGAGAATTCACCTGAGGGTCCGGGCGGACGAATAGCGCAACATTCCCGAAGTAGTGAACACGGTCGTTTCCGAAGTAATCTGAACCATCCCGCACGGAATGCCGTACCACGCCTTCGCCGTGCGGTTTCCTCAGACAGAACGGGAAACGGCATGAATTCTACTGACGTGCCCAGGAAGACCTTCGACGTGATCGTCGTCGGGAATGGTGTGCTCGGCCTGTCCCTCGGCCTGGAGCTGTCCCGGCGCGGGCAGGACGTGGCCGTCCTCGGCGAACCGCACCGCCCGTACGCGGGCTCGACCGCCGCCGGCGCCATGCTCGGCTGCTTCGGCGAGGTCACCCGCACCCTGGTGTCCACCGAGGCCGGCCGCGCCAAGCTGGAGCTCGGCATCAAGGCCAGCGAGCTGTGGCCGGACTGGCTCGCGGGCCTCGGCGACGGCGCGGCGGAGGAGATCGTCACCGCCGACGGGACCACCGTCATCCTCAACACCATCGGCACCGCCGAGATCGACGACGTCAACTTCAACATCATCCGCGACGAGCTCGAACGCTACGACACCCCGTTCGAGGACGTCGACCCGCTGGACCTGGACTGGGTCGACGCCGAGCCGATCTCCCGGCCGCTGCGTGCCTTCCACATCCCCGGCGAACACGCGGTGAGCGCCCCGGCCCTGCTCACCCGCCTGCAGGACGCCTTCGTCGCGGCGGGCGGCACGGTCGTCCCCTCGGCGGCGGAACACGTCGACTACGAGGGCGACCGGGTCACGGGTGTCACGCTGACGAGCGGCGAGCGGCTCACGGCGGCCCAGACCGCGCTCGTCGCCGGTGCCCAGACCACGGAGCTGCTCGACGGGACACCGGTCGGCAGCAGGATTCCGCCGCTGGTCAGTGGTTACGGCGTGTCGGTGCTGATGAAGACGTTCGACGGCACCGCGCCCACCAGCGTCATCCGCACGCCGAACCGGTCCTTCGCCTGCGGCCTGCACCTGCTCCCGCGCGCGGACGGCGAGGTCTACATCGGCGCGACCAACGTCATCTCGGTGCAGCCGCGGGACATCCCCGACATGCGGGACGTCGTGTTCCTGATGCAGTGCGCGCACCGCCAGATCCGGATGGGCCTGTGGTACAGCCCGGTCAAGAAGATCCAGGTCGGCAACCGCCCGGTGTCGGTCGACGGCTTCCCCCTGGTCGGCGCGGGCGGGATGACCGGCCTGTGGGTCATGACCGGCACCTACCGCGACGGCCTGCACCTGTCCCCGCTGCTCGCCGGCGAGATGGCCGCGCGAATCCTCGGCGAGCCCGGTTCGGTGGACCTCGACCTGTTCGCGCCGGTGCGCAGGCCGATCCAGACACTGAGCCGCGAGCGCATCGTGAACGACACCTACGAGGAGATGTTCGCGATCGGCCCCGAGCAGGACTGGACCCTACCGGCCGACTGGCACGCCTGGATCGAGATGGACCTGCGGCCGGCCCTGGCCCGCTGGGCCGACGAGATCGACCCCGAGTTCACCCCGCCGGCGGAGCTGCTCTTCGGCTCCCGGCTGGACCAGGACCTGCTGAAGCTCCTCCGCGAGTACTACACCCGAACCCGCGAACAGTGGTGACGCACTGAGAAGGGCCCTTCCGCCAGCAGCGGAAGGGCCCTTCTCTCGTCCGCTCAGCGGCGGCTGAACTCGTAGAGGGTGAAGTCCATGTCCACCATGCCGTGGTCGTTGGTGTTGGCCGCGACCGCCGGTGTCGCGCCGAAGTCCGCCGCCGGCATCTCGACCGTCTCCGAGCGGTAGCGGTAGCTTTCGAAGCCCGCCTCCGCGGCCGCCGACAGGGTCTTCCTGAGGTTGCCCATGATCTCGCTGGTGCCCAGGTACACCAGCCCGCCCTCCGCCAGGTGTGCTCGCACGTCCTGGAAGAACCCCCGCAGGAGGCCATAGCCGGGGTCGAAGACCGCGCGTTCGATCTGCTTGCGGTACGGGCGGTCCTCGGGTGCCTCGATGAACGGTGTGTTCCAGAAGACGATGTCGAACCTCTCGTCGGGGTCCACCGCCTCGAACAGGTCGCCGGACAGCGCCGTCACGCGGTCGGCCACGCCGTGCCGGACGGCGTTGCGCCGAGTGCTCTCCGCCGCCGCCGGGTTGATGTCCGTCGCCACCACGCGGGTGCAGCCGCGCTGCGCCGCCAGCACCGCGCCGATTCCGGTGCCGCAGCCCATGTCCAGGAAACTGTCGGCCTTCTCGTAGGGCACCCAGGACGTGAACAGGCTGGTGCCCGGGTCGTGGAAGGGTGGCCACACCTCGGGGAGGATCTCCCATTCCATGTCGTGCAGCGTGAAAGAGGTCCGTACGTCCGGGATGTCGATCTGCGAGACGACCCAGGAGCCCAGCTCGTAGCCCAGCTCGTTGTCCATGTGTTCTCCTCCGATCGGGATAGTCAATTGTCGGCCGCGACCAACGGTTTTTCTCCCGCGGCCGTGCTGAGCGCGCGGTCGGCGAGGACCACAGGGACCGTGAGAAGTGCCAGCCCCGCGCCGATCCAGGGAACGGCCGTGAGGCCCGCGCCCGCGGTCAGCGCGGCGCCCGCGAACAACGGGACCAGGCTGATGCCGAGCTGGAACATGGACACGGCGGTGGAGCCGGCGAGGGTGGGTGCCGCGGCCGCGATGGTGAAGACGCGCCCGTAGATGGCCGGGTTCAGCACGAATCCCGCCGTGCCGAGGCCCACCACCACGAGCACGACGGCCAGGTCCGACCGGGCCAGGAGCGTGAGCAGCACGGACGCGGCCGCGATGCCCACCGCACCGGCCAGCAACGCGTGGAAAGGACGCCGGTCGGCTATTCGGCCGCCGACGGAAAGGCCGAAGAAGGCGCCCACGCCGAACAACGCGAGAATCACGGGGACCCACACGCCGGGAGTTCCGGTCACGTCGGTCAGGAATGCCGCGAGGTAGTTGTACGAGATCATGTACGCGGCGGTGCTCAACAGGGTCACGGCGTAGACGAGCCACAGCCGCGTCCGGCGCATGGCGCGAAGCTCGCCGCGCACGTCGGGGGTCGCGTTCGCTCTGGTCTCTGGCACGCCGGCGATCGTGAGGACCGTGCCGAGCGCGGTAAGGGCCACCACGGCCCAGAAACCGCCGCGCCAGCCGGCGAAGTGGCTCAGCAGGGCGCTGGCCGGACCGCCGACGACCATCGCGAGGCTCAGCCCGCTGACGACCACGCCGGAGGCACGGGCGGTGCGGTCCGGGGTCACGAGGCTGACCGCGGTGACCGCCGCGACCGCCCAGAACCCGGCGTAGGCGAGGCCGCAGACGAAGCGGGTGGCCAGCAGCACGCCGTAGTCGTCGGTCAGCAGCCCGGTGGCGACCGACAGCGCGAACACGGCCTGCGTGGCGACCAGGGTGGTCCGGCGCGGCCAGCGCAGGGTGAGCACGGCCAGCGGCGGCCCGCCGATCACGACCCCGACGGCGAACGCGGAGATCAACGCGCCCGCGGAGGACAGCGTGATCCCCAGCTCGCCGGCGACCGCCGGCAGGACGCCGGCGACCAGGAACTCCGCACTGCCCATCGCGAACAGGCTGAACGCGAGCAGATAGACGCCGAGTGGCAGCCTGGCCATCAGCGCACCTCCTGTTTCTCGAAGTTCGGTCCAGCGTGGAACCGGGCGTGCCGGCAGGGCAATGTTCGTTGCCGGTTCCGGGACACCGGAGTGCGCAACCGAGGAGAATTCGCACTCGCGCGTCGACCACATAATCGGGTCATGACAATCGACCACGGAGTTGAGCTGAGCACCGAACACGTGGTGCGCTGGATCGAGGCGTACTTCGCCGCCTGGCGGGTGCGCGACGGCGACGGCGTGGCCCGACTGTTCACACCGGACGGGGTGTACCAGTCGATCCCGGGCGTGGCCGCGGAGACCTACGTCGGCCGCGAGGCGATCAGCGACTATATCGCGAACATCACCGCCCCGCAGAACGAGATGTCCGGTCTACACGGGACCCCGGTCATCACCGGCGACCGCGCGGCGATCGAGCTGTGGATGAGGTTCCGCGTCAAGGACGCCTACCCGGCTGGCGACGACTGGATGACGTTGATAGAGGCCAACTTCCTGACGTTCGCACCGGACGGCCTCTGCTCGCACAACATCGAGTACTGGAACTGGCGCAAGGGCTGGATCGACCCGCCCGAGGGCTGGGGCGGCTGAACCGCGACGAAGGACGCCTTCCTCGCACCGAGCTTGCGGAGGGCGTCCTTCATTGAGTGTTTTTCATCCTGGTCTGGATGTGTTGGCGGTTAAGGGGTTGTAGGTCAGGGGTTGCTGGACAGGCCAGGTGGTCGTTGGTGTGTCGGTGCTGGGAACGTAGTGAAGCCCTTGGTAGGACAGCGATCGACCAAGATCCATGTCCACACGACACCAGGGGCTTCGGATGCTGTTCTACCGTGCCGTGTTGCCGTTGTCACGTCAGACACTGACCTTCGTGTCCGGGCTGGTTCGCACCCATCGCCGGAAGGTCGGCTCGCCATGGCGGGCGCTCAAACCCCGGGGCCCCAGGCCCTGCTGGTGCTGGTGCACCTGCGTAAGGGCGAACCGTTCGCGCAGGTCGGGGCCGGGTTCGGGGTCTCGACCACGACGTGCTGGCGGTATGTCAACGAGACCGTGGAGCTGCTCGCCGTGCGGGCGCCGAAGCTGCGGGCCGCACTGCGCAAGGCGAAGCGGGAGGGGATGGCCTATGTGATCATCGACGGTGATCGCGTCCCCGGACGGGACGATCCTGTGGGTGTCTGGTGAGTTACCGGGCAGCACCCATGACGGAGAGGGTGACACGGCGGCCGCCCGTATCTGGCAGATCTTGGCCGCGCTGGAACAGGCCGGGTTGATCGCGTTGGGTGACAAGGGCTACCACGGCTATGACCAGGACCGGGAACGGGTGATCACCCCGTACGAAGGCAAGAACAAACCCGAGTCGCTGAAGGACGCCAACCGTGTCCATGCCCGGCTCCACGGCCCGGGCGAACGCGCCAACGCCCAACTCAACTACTGGCGCATCCCACACAAGGTCCGAGTCAGCCCCCGCCGCGTCGACCGACTCACCAAAGCCATCCACGTACCACAGAACTACGAAGTCACCGCCGAATGAAAAACACTCATTATGCCCAACTGAGATAAAACCGCTGCTACCTGTGCGCGTAGCAAACCACCTTCCCCTTGTCAATGCGCGCTTCCAAGTTCGACAACTGGAAGGTCGAGACGCAGACCGCGACAATGTCGAGCTTTCTCTCGCAGATCCATCGCTTGGTATTAGCGACAGGCGCAGCCTCATAGGTACTGCCAGCGGGACGCTTCGGGAGAACCACATTACAGTAGTCGCTCATCTGGACTCCACCCGCGACCTGACCGTTGGACGCATAACACTGTCCGGAACTGAGGTTGCTCGAGTCGCTGAAAGACATATGGATCGGACGGGGCAGCGGTGACGCCGAATACTGAAATTCGCATACCTTGTCAAAGTCTGTAATCTCCCACTGGCATTGACCCTTGGTAAGGTTGCCGCTAGCGGGTTCGCCGCAGTACACCCCCAGGTCCACTGCCTCCGGAAGTCTCTTGAGCCCGAGTTTTCGCACAGACTTGGAAACAGTCGATGAAGGTTGGGGCAACAGATAGACAAGGCCCACGACAATGCCCGCGTCCACGATGATGGCCACGATCACCACCGCCAACGACACCCTGACCGCTATGGCATCGATCCGCCTTATGAACTTGGCAAACACTTTCGCCAGCAGCTTCAAGATTCTCTCTACCGTGACAGGATTTGCGGGAGGCATTAACAAGACTCCTAACCGACTTCACCAGAAGGAGCGAACTTGACCGACCGTCACCTCAATCATACGTCGCGCAAAGGCCTGGGCGCGACGAAGGACGCCTCCGCGCACCGGACGTGCGGAAGGCGTCCTTCAGTCGTGTCGCCGTGCTCGAACCGGAACGGTCAGGCGGTCGCGAGTGCCTCCCGCGTGGCGAGCCGCCCGGCTGCCCGGTCGGTGACCAGGCCCGACCGGTGCAGCCAACTCACCGTGTCCACAAGGGTTTCCGCCAGTGGACGCGCGTCGACGCCACCGGTCGGGGCCGTCTCACGCACCGGGGTCGCGCACGCGCAGGTCAGGATCGCGCCGTACTCCGCCGGGAGGTGCCACGGCCACACGTGCTGCAGCGCACGGGCGAACGCGCCCACCGGCAGCAAAGCCCTGGCCGGCAAACGAACCGCGGGCAGGCGCCGCCCGGTCACCGCGCGCAGCGCCGCCAGGTACTCCGCCGTCGCCACGTACCGGCCCGGCCCGAAGTACCGGCCCGGCCCGGCCCCACCGACCAGTGACGCGTGCAGCGTGGCCGTGTCCCGGACGTCTCCGAGCGGAAACCCGCCGGCCGGCCAGATCGGTGTCAGCCCGCGCAACGTGTCACGCAGCCGCCCGGTCTGGTCGCCGATCCGGGGATCGTTGGGCCCCAACAGTGCGGGCGGGTAGGTGATCACGACCGGGTCGCCCTCGTCCTGGTGCCGGCGCGCCACCCGCTCCGCGGCCGCCTTGCTCGCCAGGTACGGCTCGTCGGCGGAGCCCACCGGCGTGCCGGCGTCCAGCGGGCCCTCGGCGGGGAACAGCGCACCGACCGTCGAGACGTGGACGGTGCGCCGAACGCCGACGCGCCGGGCCTGTGCCAGCACGATCGACGTGCCGGACTCGTTGGTACGGGCCATGTCCCCGCGCCGGCGCGGGTCGAAGCTGTACGCCCCGGCCGCGTGCAGCACCGTGTCCGCGCCGCGCACCGCCCGTGCCACGGCCTCCTCGTCGAGCACGTCGCCGTGCACCAGCTCGACCGCGCCGCTGATCGCCTCCGTCGGGATGCCCAGCGGCGCCAACGCAGGCCGCACGGCGGAACCGTCGCGCACCAGCAGCCGCACGCGGTGTCCGGCCAACAGTATGGCCGCCACCGAGTGGGCGCCGACGAAGCCGGTTCCGCCCGTCACGCACACGACCTCACGCACTGCGTGCCTCCGGGGGCTCGACGTGGTGGAAACCGCCCTCCACGAACAGCAGCGGCTCACCGGCGCCCCGGCTCGCGCTGACCACGTCGCCGAGGAAGATCGAGTGGTCGCCGCCCGCGTAGACCTCGGCCAGCTCGCACTCGATCCACGCCAGCGACCCGGCCAGCAGCGGCGCGCCCGTGCACCGGCCGGGGAACCAGTCGACGCCGTCGAACTGGGCCATGCCGGTCGGCCGGCTCTTGTTCGTGAAGTAACGCGCCACGCTCTCCTGCTCGGCGCTCAGCACGGACACCCCGAAGCCCTTCGCGCCAAGGATGGCGTCGTGCATCCGGGCGGTGTGCGCCACGCAGCACAGCACCATCGGCGGTTCCAGCGACACCGACGTGAACGCGTTGGCCGTCATCCCGTGTGCCTTCTCGCCGTTGGCGGTCAGCACGGTGATCCCGGTGGCGAACTGGGCCATCACCGTCCGCAGCACGGGCGGCGTGACGTCCAGGTCGCTGCCCGGGGGCACCACGGACAGCGGCGTGGCGTCCCGCCGCTCCCCGGTCAACGTGCGTCCCCGGCGTTGGCCGGCGCGACGGGCGCGTCGGAGTACGGCGCGAGCGAGTCCCGCAGCTCCGCGGGCACCCGGGTGGGCACCGTGTTGTTGTTGTCACCACGCATGCACGCGATGCGCTGCCGGCCCGTCGCCACGAGGTTCTCCGCCCCGTCCGCGATCTTCACGTAGTCGAAGCTGAACTGGACCTGGGTCTGGGTCAGCTCCTCGAGCCGCATCCGGACGGACAGCTCGTCGAACGCGGTGATCTCGGCGAAGAACTCGCACTCCACCTTGAGCGTGAACAGCTTCAGGTCGTTGCGCAGGTCCGCCAGCACGGCCGGCGCCTTCTCCTTGAGGAACATCTCCCGGCAGCGTCCCTGCCAGCGCAGGTAGTTCACGTAGTAGACGTTGCCGACCAGGTTGGTCTCCTCGAACCCGACGGTGTGCCGGATCTCGTAGTACGCGGTCATGTCAGTGCTCCTTGTCCGACAGGATGGCGAAGACGACCGGCTCGGGTGCGTCGTTGACCGTGGTCACCCAGGTGGCGATGCGGGTGTCGCCGTCGGACAGCCGCACCCAGCCCTCCTCGTCGACCCGGTCGAGGGTCAGTGCCTGCCCGGTGACCCCGACCTTGCGCAGGCACTCCAGCGCGCACCACACCCGCGTCGCGGCCACCGGCGCCGGCTCGTTCGTCTCGGCGACGAGCAGGTCGCGCAGCGCGATCCGGTCCTCGCCGAGCAGCCCCGCCCAGTCCGTCTCGGTGCGCTCCGCCACCGTCTCGACGTCGCACCCGAGGGTGCCCGCGCCCGCGGCGACCAGGGTCAGCCCCGCGCCGTGCGACGCGGTGACGTTCGCGCCGTCGATCTCCGGGCGCCCGTCCGGGCGGTACCGCGGGGTGATGGGACGGCCCAGCGCCCGCCCGGCGGCCAGCCAGGTCTGCGCACCGCGGTCCTCGAGGCCACCGGCCGGGTCGGGCTCGACCACGACCGCCCGCGTGCCGCCGAGCAGGCGCTCCGCGGACCGCTCCAGGTAGGATCCGAGCAACGCCGGCACCCACGGACCGGCGCCGCCCCGCTTGCGCACCGCCCGCAGCGACAGGCCTTCCCAGCGCTCCACGAGCGCGCCGGACTCGCCACGCACGTCCACGTCGTAGACGTAGGTGTCACCGTCCTGCGAGCGCTCCCGCGCGTCCATCACCACGGTCTCGGACTCCTGGTCACCCTGCTCCGCCAGGTACAGCCGCTCGATGCTCTGCGGCAGCAGCGTCGCGTCCGGCACGCAGCACTGGATGGCGTGCATGACCGCGTCGCGCGTGCCCGGGTCGGCGAGCACCCGCTCCTGGGACAGGAACGGCGCGAACCACGGCGCGGGCGTGGTCGTGGACAGGTCCGCCACGGCGTGCCGGGCGGCCGCCTTCCGGTAGGACAGCAGGCGCTGGAACCGCTTGCCCTGGAACAGGACACCGCCGTACAGCTCGGCGACGGGGTCCACCGGCACGGCCGGCAGGCCGGTCTCGACGCTGTCGTGCTCGCTCGACGGTTCGGGCCGAGGGAAGCGCAGCTGTGCCCGGAAGTGGTCGGCGCTGAACCCGGTCTCCGCGCTGCGGATCGCGACCGAGACGGTGCCGCCGCCGCGGGCGAGCGCGGCCAGCCGGATGGTCGTCGAGTCACCGGGCCGCACCACGATCGGGCGGAGGAACTCGACGTCGCTGAGCATCGGCACGGCAGAGGAGCCGGTGACCGCGTTCGCCACCTGTGCCATCGCCTCCATGCCGAGCACCGCGGGGAAGAGCAGGTCGCCCTCCAGCAGGTGGTCGGCCAGGTACGGGTCGCTGCCGGCGGCCAGGTCGGCCTCGGTGACCAATTCGACGCCCGGGTAGTGCACCAGCACGCGGTCGACGAACCGGGTCACCGGCAGCTCCTGGCTGGGCAGCCGCAGCGTCGGCAGGCCGGCCGCCCGGCCGCTGACCAGCAGCACCGGTCCCGCGGACGGGTCGGCGAGGACCCTGCGGAGCACGGCGATCCCGTCCTCGATGGAGATCGGGGTGATGCCGTCGCGCATGAGCGCCTCGACGACGCCGAGCCGCTCGCCCATGCCGGCGCCGGACCAGACCGACCACTCCAGCGCGACCGCGCGCGCCTTCGGGTGCTCACGCTGGAACCGCACGGTCAGCTCGGTCATCCGGTCGTTCGCGGTGGCGTAGTGCGCCTCACCGCGCAGCCCGGCCCGGCCGATGATGCTGCCGAAGGTGACCAGCAGCCTGACGTTGTCCTCGCCGACGGCGCCGAGCACCGCACGCAGCCCGTCGGTCTTGGGGGCCAGTGTCCTGGCGAAGTCGTCCTCGGTCAGGTTGGCCAGCGCGCCCGGCTCGTTGCGGCCCGCGCCGTGCAGGACCGCCGTCACCTGGCCCAGCTCGGCCGTGAACCGCTCGACCGCGGCGGCGAGCTGCTCGGCCGACGTCACGTCGGCACGCTCGTACCGCACCTCGACGCCGGCGGACCGCATCCTGGCCAGGTTGGTCGACACCTCGTCGTCGTCGGCCGGGTCGGCCCGGCCGAGCAGCGCGAGCTTCGCGCCGGAGTCCTGCGCCATCACCAGCGCGCACTCCGCGGTGATGCCCTTGGCGCCACCGGTCACGAGCAGCACGTCGTCGGCCGTCAGCGGGGTCCGCTGCTCGGCGGGCCCGTCGGGCAGCACCCGCAGCACCGGCACGGTCCGGTCACCGTCGGCGGTGTAGCGGACCTCGCTGTAGCCGGTGGTGGCGCCGACCTCGGCGACCACGCGGTTCACCGCGGCCTGGACGTCGTCCGCGCCGGTGGGTGCCACGTCGGCGAGGTCGAGCACGGTCGTCGGCACGCCGGGGTGCTCCAGGTGCAGGGTCCTGGCGAGCCCCGCGGCGCCGAGGTCCTGCTGCACGACGACGAACCGGGTGCCCTGCGCGGCCGCCTGCTGGCCGGCCCGCAGCGCCAGGTCGACGTGCGCCTCGCCGTCCGCCGGCAGGCACAGCAGCACCCCGTCGCCGACCCCGGCGTCGGCCAGCGCGGCCCGCAGCCGCTCGGCCAGCGGGTGGCCGCCGGGGGCGAACAGCTCCCAGGTGCCGGCGCCGCCGTTGCGGAGGTCGATCGCGGGACGCGCCTGCGACACGTGGTCCACGACGAACGGCCGCACCCACGGCGCGTAACCGGCGGCCTCGGTCGGCTTCGCCGCGCCGTCCTGCGCGGTGCCCGCCAGGTCGTCGATCATCTCGGCGAGCTCGCCGAGGGTCACGGTGGCGTAGTTCGTGGTGGCCTCGAGCGTCGGCCGGCCGAGCTCACGCGTGGCCTCGTTGATCAGCTGGCCCACGGTGATCGAGCTGAGGTGCAGGTCGTCCAGCGGGTGGGTCTGAGCGGTGATCGTGTCGACCGGCAGCTCCACCCGGTCCGCGGCGAGCCTGCGCAGCACGTCGAGGGTCGCGGACTCACCGTCCGCCGCCTCGGCCCCGGCCGACGCGGATGCCGTCGCCGCCGGCTCGGCGTCGACGACCAGGCCCGCGTCGATGTCCGGCGCGGCCTCGCAGGGGCTTTCCAGGAAGCTCGGTTCGGCGTCCTCGGCGAGCGGGCGCACCACGCGGTCGCGGAACAGGGGGGCCGGATCCACCGCGACGCCCAGCGCGTAGGCCGCGCCGACGGCGGTGAGCAGCGGCGCCAGCGACGCGCTGTCCGTGTCCACCGACAGCACCAGCTTGTCCGGCGCCTGCTGGCGGACCAGGCCGGACAGGATCCGGCCGGGACCGACCTCCAGCACCAGGTTCGCGTTCGCGATCGCCTTCGCCGCGGCCTCCTCGAAGCGCACCGGCCGCACGATCTGCTCGGTCAGCAACCGATGCAGCGGGGAGTCCTGCTCGACCATGTCGCCGCAGACCGAGGAGACGACCGGCCGCCACGGCGCGTGCAGCTCGAACTCCTCGATCCGGCGCTCGAACTCGTCGCGTGCCGGGCGCACGAGCGGCGAGTGGAAGGCGTGCGAGACGTTGAGCCGGTTCGCGGTGATCCCGCGGGCCCGCGCCTGCGTGCACACGTCGTCCACATCGGACGCCGGGCCGGCGATGACGGTCTGCTGCGGGCCGTTGAACCCGGCGATCACCACCTGGCCCTCGTAGATGAGCCCCTCCACGGTCATCGCGTCGGCGGACAGGCTCGCCATCGCGCCGCCCGTCTCGCTCGCCCTGGCCATCACCTCGCCGCGCATGGCGGCCAGCCGCAGCACGTCGTCGGCGCTCATGCTGCCGGCCCAGGACAGCGCGGTCAGCTCGCCGAGGCTGTGTCCCACGGCGATGTCGGCCTCGATGCCCAGCGAGGACAGCACCGTCAGCCCGGCCACCGAACCGGCGACGATGCGTGGCTGGGCCACCTCGGTCGCCACGGGGTCGCCGCCGGCCGGCACGGCCTCGTGGCCGAAGACCTCGCCCGCGGCGGCGAACCGGCGGGCGAGCGCGCGGGTGGCGTCGCGGCTGGCGCCCTGGCCGGGGAACAGGTAGGCGATGCGGGGTGGGGCCGTCGAGGCGTGCAGGAAGATGCCGTCGGCGGGCACGTGCAGCATGGTGTGCCCGGCCGCCAGCTCCTCGGCGACCCGGCCGAGCTTGCGGGCGGCGTCGGCGGGGGTGCCGGCCACGACCGCGGCGCGGTAGCGGCCGCCGGTCCGGCGGTCCGCGAGGCCGGCGGCGATGTCGGCGAGCTCGGCGTAGGAGATCTTGCCGGCCAGCTCGACGAGCCTGGTCACCCGCTCCAACAGCTCGTCGGCGCTCTGCCCGTCGACCAGCAGAAGCTCGGCGTCCTGACGGCCGGCGACCAGCGCGCGGACCCGGTCGGGCACCTCGGCCTGCCGGTCGTGGCCCGGCGCCTGCTCCAGCGCGATGTGCGAGTTGATGCCGCCGAAGCCCATCGCGGACACCCCGGCCCGGATGGGCAGGTCGGCCGGCCACGTCGCCGGCTCGGCCGGCACGTACATGGCCGCGTCGGCCGCGGCGAGCTTCGGGTGCGCGTCGTAGTGGCCGGTCGCGGGCGGGATGACCTGGTTGTGGATCGACAGGGTGGCCTTGATCAGGCCGGCGACCCCGGCCGCCGCCTTGGTGTGGCCGAAGTTCCCCTTGACCGTACTGAGCGCGGCCGGTGGCGCGGACGGGTCGGCCGCCCGGCGGTGGCTGGACAGCGCCTCGATCTCGGTCTCGTCGCCGAGCGCGGTGCCGGTGCCGTGGCCCTCGAAGTAGGACACCGTCTCCACGCCGTAGCCGGCCCGCTCGTAGGCCTTGGTGAGCGCGAGCCGGTGCCCCGCGGCCTCGGGCCGGGTGATGCCGCCCTTGCCGTCCGAGGAGATGCCCCAGCCGGTGACCGACGCGTAGATCCGCTTACCACTCGCGAGCGCGTCGGCCTCGCGCATGAGCACCACGATGCCGCAGCCCTCACCGGGCCAGAAACCGCCTGAGTTCTTGTCGTAGACCTTCATCTCGTTCTTGGCCAGCGCGCCGGTCTTGGCGAACCCGATGACCTCGAACGGGTCGATCGACAGGTCCACCCCGCCGGCCAGCGCCACGTCGAGGTCGCCGTCGACGAGTGCCTTCGCCGCGGTCGCGACCGAGAGCAGCGACGACGAGCACGCACCGTCCACGGTGAACCCGCCGCCGGCGAAGTCGAAGTAGTTGCACAGCCGGCCGGCGATCGTGTTGGCGAGCCCGCCGGCGAGCGTGTCCTCGTCCGGCGCCGGGAAGGGCGCCTTGTACACCGGTTCCAGCTCGCGGAGGAACTCGCCGGTCTCGTCGTCGGTCCAGCCCTTCGCCGCGAGCGCGGCGGCGACCGTCCTGCGCACGTACGGCCAGCGCAGGCGCATCAGGTTGGCGCGGGAGAACTCACCGGTGAGGCTGTTGCCCAGCACCACGCCGGTGCCCGCGCGCGGCAGGCCCTCGCCCATGGGGAACCCGGCGTCGGCGAGTGCCCGCGCCGCGGTGTCCAGGGCCAGCCAGTGGGTGAGGTCGGTCGACCGGTAGGTGCTGCCCGCGATCTGGTACCCCACGCGGTCGAACTCGAAGTCACGCAGCACGGCCGCCTTGGTGGCGTAGTGGCGGTCCGGCGCGTCCGGGTCGGCGGACCAGTAGTCCGCCTGGTTCAACCGTTCGTCTGGCAGTCGCCGGAACGCCCTGCGCCCGCCGAGCACGTTCTCCCACAGCTCGTCCGGGGAACTGGCGTCCGGATAGCGAAGCCCGATTCCAACAATGGCGATCCGTTCGTTGCTCACATTCACCGTCCAACGGCCGACAAAGCCCACGGTGCCAGCCGACATCTGCGGCTGACTTTCGGTCCAGAGTGCAGCAGATGGCGGTACCGCACCTACTTCCGTTGTGCCATAAAGATAATCAGCCATTGTCGCACTACAGGAGAATTCAATGCCTGGGCAGCGGACGTATTCTGTGGTATCGGACGGCGAAATGAGCTGACTCATGCGAGCGGAAATAAACGTACTCGGCCCACTGGAGGTTGTGCTCGACGACGTCTGCGTGGTACCCACGGCTGGTAAACCCCGTCAGTTGCTGGCGCTGCTCGCGATCAACGCCGGCAGGGTGGTGCGGACCTCCGCACTCATGGAGGAGCTGTGGGGAACGCGGATGCCACGCAGTGCCGCCGGCACGCTGCAGACCTACGTACTGCAGGTCCGCAGGCAGATCCGTCGCGCGCTTCCCGAGCAACAGGCGGAGCTCTCCCACGAACTGCTGGCGACCACGCACACCGGCTACTCGCTGCGGGTCGAGCCGGAGTCGGTCGACGCGGTCCGGTACGGCAGGCTGTCCAACCAGGGCAGGACCGCAGGCCAGGCCGGCGACTACGCGGCCGCCGACCGCCTGCTCGGCGAGGCCCTCGCGGTGTGGCGGGGGCCGGCGCTGGTGGACGTGCCGGCCGGCCCCCAGTTGGAGATCGAGACCACGGTACTGGCGGAGAGCAGGCTCACCGACCTGACGCTGCGCATCGACGCGGCGCTCTACCTCGGGCGCCACCAGCAGCTGCTCGGCGAGCTGGCCGCGCTGTGCGCGCGGCACCCGTACATGGAGAACTTCCACGCGCAGCACATGCTCGCGCTGTACCGGTCCGGGCGGCCCGGCGAGGCACTCGAGGCCTACCAGGCGGTCGCGACGACCATCCACGAGCAGTTCGGCGTGGACCCGTCACCGCGGCTGCGCCACCTGCACCACGCGCTGCTCGCGGGGGACGCGCTCCTCGACGAGCCCCGGTTCATGGTCAACAACTGGACGCCGGACGCCGTTGCCGGCTGAGAGGAGCACACATGGCCCAGCTCGAAACCGTTCCCACACCGGTGTTCCCTCGCAACAGAGGACGGGTGGTGGCCTACAGCGTGCTCGCAGGCTTCCTCCTCAGCGTGGCATGGTCGGCGTCCTTCGTGGACAGTGTGATCGGCGACAGCGTGGCGAACACGTTACTGGGCCACGACGCCAAGGAGACCGCGATCACCGGGGTGGCCGGGGGCCTGGTGTTCGCCATCGTGTCCGGGCTGGCCGGCACGTTCACCGCGTGCAACATCGCCGTGTTCGGCACGATGGCGCCGGTGGTCGGCGGCGCGGAGGGCAGGTGGGACCGGCTGCGGGCCGCCGTGCGGCCGCTGCTCTGGCTGGCCGCCGGCATGGTCGTGGTGTCCGCGGTCTACGGCGCGATCGTCGGGCTGGTCGGGACCGGGATGCCGCAGTTCGACACCGCCGACATCCCGCCGGGCGAGCTCGGGAGCCGGCTGGTCCAGTCGATGGTGGTGTTCGGCCTGGTCGGGCTCGCCATGACGTACCTGGGCCTGGCCGCGCTAGGGCTGGTACACGACCCGTTCGCGCGGCTGTCCGAGCGCTTTCCCAACGCGCGCCTGGTGTTCCTCGGCGCGCTGGTCGGCGCGTTCCTGATCGGGCGGCCTTTCCCGTTGTTCCGCAAGCTGTTCCGCGCGGCCGCCGAGTCCGGCAACCCGCTGTACGGCGCCGGGGCGTTCGTGCTGCAGTCGATCGGGAACATCATCGTGCTGGCAGTGCTGGTGCTGCTGGTGAACCTGGTCGCGGGCGGCGCGGTCCGCCGCTGGCTACTCGCCCGGCCGCACCGGCTGGCGGTGGTCACCGCGTCCGCGTTCCTTGCCGCCGGCGTGTTCACGGTCCTGTACTGGGACGTCCGGCTCCTCGCCATGCGCGACATCCTGCCGTGGTACCCCGTGGCCCCCTGGGTGTGACCGCCGGCATCGCCGACGCCGCGACGACAGCCGCCGGTCAGAAGCCGGCGGCTGTCGTCGGGAAGTTGAGCAGGTGACCCATGCGCTCACGCTTGGCGGACAGGTAGGCCACGTTGTGGGCCGTCGGGTCCGTCTCCAGGCCGACCCGGCCCGCGATGTCGATCCCGTAGCCCCGCAGCCCGCGGTACTTGGCCGGGTTGTTGGTCATCAGCAGCACGCGCCGCACACCGAGGTCGCGCAGGATGTGTGCGCCGATGCCGTACTCGCGGCTGTCGACCGGCAGGCCGAGGCGCAGGTTCGCGTCCACGGTGTCCAGGTGCTGCTCCTGCTGCAGCCGGTAGGCACGCAGCTTGTGCGCGAGCCCGATGCCGCGTCCCTCCTGCCCGCGCAGGTACACCACCACCCCCCGCCCGGCCTCCGCGATCCGCCGCATGGCCAGGTCGAGCTGCGGTCCGCAGTCGCACCGCAGTGACCCGAACAGGTCTCCGGTGAGGCACTCGCTGTGCACCCGGACCAGCACGTCGTCGCCGGTCGCCACGTTGCCCATCACCATCGCCAGGTACTCCTGGTCGTCGGTGGTCGACCTGTACGCGACGGCGCGGAACGTGCCCAGCGGGGTGGGGACGTCGGCGTCGGCGGCCCGTTCGACCAGGCCGGCGATCGAGCGCCGGTACTGGACGAGCTCGGCGATCGTGACCACGGGCAGCCCGTGCTCGGCGCTGAAGCGCTCGATGTCGGGGCGACGCATCATGCCCTGCCGGTCGCCGTCCACCAGCTCGCACAGCAGCGCCGCGGGCGTCACCCCGGCCAGGCGGCACAGGTCGACGCCGGCCTCGGTGTGTCCGGCCCGCCTGAGCACGCCGCCTTCCCTGGCGCGCAGCGGCATCATGTGACCGGGCCGGGCGAGGTCGCCGGGCCGCGTCGAGCCGGCCGCCAGTGCGACGGCGGTCGCGGCCCGGTCGCCGGCGCTGATCCCGGTCGTGGTGCCGTGCAGGCTGTCCACGCTCACCAGGAACGCCGTTCCCTGGCTCTCCGTGTTCTCCCGGACCATCAGGTCGAGGTCGAGCTCACGCGCCCGTGCCTCGGTGATCGCGGTGCACAGAAAACCGGAGGTGTGTGCCAGGAAGAACGCCACCTTCTCGGGTGTGGCGTGCTCGGCGGCCATGATCAGGTCGCCTTCGTTCTCGCGGTCCTCGTCGTCGACGACGATCACAATGCCGCCGCGAGCCAGTTGGCGGACCGCTTGGTCGACCGAAGAATCCGCCATCGGGTTGCCTCCAGGCAGATCTTTGCTGCTCGGTGCCGCGGGTCGTGCCGCGGCATTTTCGTTGTCCCGTGAGTTTCTGTCCGATATGGCCATCGTACGTCCCGCCACCCGCGGGAGCGTTCTTCCTCTGTGCCCGTTCTATCGACGGCCGATGGCGCATCGATGGGCCACGCGAAGTGTGGCCGGGAAACGTGTTCGGTGCCGACACTCTGTCGGCACCGATGAGAATCGAGAAATGCCATGCAGGTCGAGATCAGGGTACTGGGACCACTGGAGGTCTACGTAGGCGGAACATCGATCGTGCCGAGCGCCAGCAAGCCGAGCCAGCTGCTGGCGATGCTCGCGCTCAACCCGGGCCACCCGGTGAGCGTCCGGGCGCTCACCGAGGAGATCTGGGGGTGCCGGCCGCCGCGGAGTGGTAAACCGACACTCCAGACCTACATCCTGAAGCTGCGACGGATGCTGGCGCACGCGCTCGCCGGCACCGACGGCCTCTGCTCGAAGGACGTCCTGGTCACGCGCCGGCCCGGCTACGCATTGGCCGTCGACCCGGACGACGTGGACGCGGTGCGGTACGACCGGCTGTCCGCGGCGGGCCGCCGCGCGGCCGTCGACGGCGACCACGAGCAGGCGGCACGCCTGCTCACGGAGGCGCTGGGGCTCTGGCGGGGCCAGGCGCTGGCAGACGTGCCGACCGGCCCGCTGCTCGGCATCGAGGCGGTGCGGCTGGAGGAGACCCGGCTCGGCGACCTGCACCTGCGGATCGAGGCGGACCTGCGGCTCGGCCGCCATCACCAGGTGCTCGGTGAGCTGGCCGCGGTCTGCGCGCGGCACCCGATGCTGGAGAACTTCTGCGCGCAGCACATGGTCGCGCTGTACCGGTGCGGCCGGCGCGGCGAGGCGCTGCTGGCCTACCGCGGCCTGCGCGCGACGATGATCGGCCAGCTCGGCGTCGAGCCGTCGCACCGGGTATGGGACCTGCACCAGTCGATCCTGCGCGGGCGAGTCGTGCCGGAGGACCCGAGTCTCGCGGTGAGCGGCTGAGCGCGGTTCGTCCCGGCGTCGACGAAACATCGAGCAAAAACTGACCGAGCTGGTCGCCCGGCTGGACCGACCTTACCGTGGATTTATTCGATCTTCGATCCGAATACCTTCTTCCAGAGTGGTGTGAACTGATGGACGACGTTATCGAGAACGCGGTCGAGCGCGTGATTCGCGCGATGCGCGACAATTTGGGTGAAGTGATCACAATTGACGACATGGCCAGAACGGCGATGTTCAGCAAGTTCCACTTCACCCGGATATTCCAGCGGGTCACCGGGATCTCGCCGGGCCGGTTCCTCTCCGCCCTGCGGTTACAGGAGGCCAAACGGCTGCTGCTGACCAGCTCGATGACCGTCGCCGACATCAGTCATGTGGTCGGCTACAACAGCATCGGCACGTTCAGCTCCCGGTTCCGGGCCAGCGTCGGCGTCTCGCCGACCGAGTACCGGCAGTACCGGGGTTACGTGTCCCCGCTGGACGGCACCGAGGAGCCCACGGGCACGAAGGGGACGATGGTCCGCGGCCAGCTGTCCGGCCCCGGCACGGCGATGGCCGACCAGGTGTTGGTCGGGGTGTTCCGCGACCGCATCGCACAGGGCCTGCCGGTCCGGCACACGACGGTGCGCGGCTCGGGCCCGTTCGTGCTGGAGGACGTGCCGGAGGGCGCCTGGTACATCCAGGCCCACTCGGCCCCGACCGGTTTCGACGAGCCGGAACAGGCCTGCCTGGCCACCTACGGCCCGGTCACCGTCCGCCGCGACGTGCCGGTGCTGGGTGTCGACCTGCGGTTGCGCGGGCGGCGGATCTTCGACCCACCGCCCCTGCTCGCACAGCTCGACCAGCCCGTGTCCGTCGCTCAGTCGTGGGTGCCCGGCGGCGCAGGACGCACCGCGTTGCCGGGAGCCTGACGAGAGCCGGGCCGGTCGCGGCCCGGCGCGTCCGGTCAGGACCGGTCGGCACTGCCCATGCTGATGCGCAACGCCGCCAGCTCGACCCTGACGCGCTCGGCCTCCGCCGACTCGACGCCGTCGACCAGCGCGGCCGCCTGCTCGAGCTCCTTACGGGCCTCGGCCGTTCTCCCCAGCCCGTTGTCCACATCGGACAGTAGGATCAGGGACTTCGCCAGCCACAGCGTCGAACCCAGCTCGCCGAACACCCGGCACGCCTCGGTCACGTGGGTCGCGCCGGCCGCCGTGTTCCCTCTGGCCAGGTCGATCCCGCCCAGCGCGTGCAGCGCCTGTCCCTCGACCAGGCCCGCGCCGGACCGCCGGGCCAGCGACAACGCGTGCTGGAGCGTCATGTCCGCGTTGTCCAGCCGGCCGGTCCGCTCCCGCACCAGGCCCAGGCGGTACAGCGCGGCGGCCTCCCCCAGCCGGTCACCGGCGTCCCGGACGATCAGCAGCACCCGGTTCAGCGCCCGGTGTGCCTGCTCGACGTCGTTGACGCACAGGTGGTACTCCGCGAAGCGGACCAGCACCTGTGCCTGGCCACGCAGGTAGCCCACCCGCTCACAGCACGCCAGCGCCGTGCGCAGCAGTCCGTGGGCACCGTCGGTGTCGCCCGCGTCCAGGTGGGCCTTGGCCAGGTTCCGCAGTATCTGCGCCCGGCCGACCGGGTCGCCGACGGCACTCATCGTCGCCAGGGCGGCGTCGTACTTCACCAGCATCTCGGCCTCGCGGCTGCGCAGCCCGTCGACCGTCGCGGCGTCGCGTAGCGCCAGGGCGCTGCCGTGCTCGTCGCCGACCTCGCGGAAGGTCTCCAGCGCCGCGCCGAAGCACTCCTCCGCCTCGGGCAGCCGGCCCTGGGACAGCCGCAGCTCGCCCAGCGTGTAGTGCATCGCCGCCTGACCGCGCCGGTTGCCGGTTCGCGTGGTCACGGCGAGCGCCCGCGCCGCGGTCTCCTGCCAGTCGTCGAGGTACCCGCGCACCTCGAACAGCGTCGAGGCGGTGAGGGCCAGGTCCCAGCACGTCTCGTCGAGCCCGTGGTCCGCGGCGAGGCCCACCGCCGCCACCAGACCCAGGCGCTCGCTGTCGAGCCAGCCGATCGGGTCGTCGGTCGCCAGGTCGTCGGTCGCCAGGTCGTCGGCCGCCAGGTCGCCGGCCGCCGGCCAGCGGGGTGCCGTGCCGTGCACGACCGCGTAGTCGCCGCCGTACTCCTGGCGACGGGCCTGCTCCGCGCGCCCGAGCCACGCGCCGAGCAGCCGCTGGACGGCCGCCGCGCGGTCGGCATCGGTCTCGGTGGCGGCAAGGCGTTCCGCGGCGTACGCGCGGATCAGGTCGGGCAACCGGACGTGTGGCTGCTGGCCCGGACGCGGCCACATGTCCACCAGCTGCGCCTCGACCAGGGTCTCCAGCACCTCGTTCGCGTGCCGCGGCTCGGCGCCCAGCAGTGCCGCCGCGGACCAGTCCGGGACGTCCGGTGTCGTCATCAGCGCGAACAGGCGCAACAGCCGCTTGGCCGGCGCGGGCAGCGCCCGGTAGCTGACCTCGATGCTCGATCGCAGCGCGAGGCCGTGGTAGGACAGCTCGTCCAGTCGCCGGGCCCGGTTGTGCAGCCTGCCGACCAGACGGGCGAGCCGCCACTTCGGCCGGGACGCGAGCCGCGCGGCGGCGATCCGCAGCGCGAGGGGCAGCCGGCCGCACAGGTCGACCAGCTCGGCCGCGGTGTCCCGCTCGGCCAGCACCCGGTGCTCGCCGATGATGTTGCCGAGCATCGCGAGCGACGGCTCGGCGTCGAACACGTCGAGGTGCAGCTGGTGCACGCCGGGCAGGCCGGCCAGCGGCGACCTGCCGGTGACCAGCACCGCGGCGGACGACCCGGCGGGCAGCAGCGGCATGACCTGGTCCTCGGCGGTGGCCCCGTCGAGCACGATCAGGACCCGCTTGCCGGCCAGCCGCCCGCGGTACAGGTCGGCGCGCTCCTCCGGGTCCGCCGGGATCGCGGCGCCCTCGACGCCCAGCGCGCGCAGGAACCGGGCGAGCAACGCGCTGGGCCGGTCGCTCGGGCCGGCCAGGTCCCCGTAGAGGTGGCCGTCGGGGTAGGCCTCACGCAGCTCGTGCGCCGCCCGGATCGCGAGCGTCGACTTGCCGACCCCGCCCTTGCCCGAGATCGCCACGATGCGGGTGCCGTGCGGCGTGGCGGCCGGGCTCGCGAGGGCCTCCCTGATCTCGGTGAGCTGGGCCTCGCGGCCGGTGAAGTCGTCGATGCTGGCCGGCAGCCGGCGCGGGGGCCGGTGGCCGGCCGGCGCGGGTTCGGCGGACCGCGCCGGCCTCGGCGCGGTCTTCCGCAGATCGAGGTTCGGGTCGTGGTCGAGGATCGCCTTCTCCAGACGCTGCAGGCGCTCCCCCGGCTCGATGCCCAGCTCGTCGACGAGCGTGGCGCGCACCCGCCGGCCGGCCGCCAGCGCCTCGGCCTGGCGGCCGCAGCGGTACAGCGCGAGCATGAGGTACTCGTGGAGCCGTTCCCGCAGCGGATGCTCGTCGACCAGTGCCGCGAGCTCGCCGACGAGCTCGTCGTGCCGGCCGAGCTCCAGGCCGAGCCGGGCATGTTCCATGACCGCGGCCAGCCGTTCCGACTCGAGCGGCATCGCCTCCGCGACCACGGTCTCGCTCTGCACACCGGCGAGCGCCGGGCCGCGCCACAGCCCGAGGGCCTGGCGCAGGGTCGCCACAGCCTGGGGCCGGCGGTCCTCCCGGACGTGTGCGCGGGCGGCCTCGACCAGCACGGCGAACTCGGCCGTGTCCAGCTCGGCGCCGGGAATCTCGAGCACGTAGCCGGGCGTGCGGGTTCTGATGTGCGCCGGCGTGTGCGCGCTGCGCAGCACTTTTCTGAGTCCTGACACACAGATCTGCACCTGCGCGCGGGCGGTGGCCGGCGGTTCGGTGTGCCAGACCGCGTCGATGAGGCGGTCGACCGGTGTCACCCGGTTCGCGTTCAGGCCCAGCATGGCCAGGACGACCTGCTGGCGGGATCCGCCGAGGTCCAGCGCGTCGCCGTTGAACCAGAACTCCAGCGGGCCCAGTAGCCGTAGACCCATTCGCCCTCCTCCCCGCGAAAGGCGGGAGGTCAGCCGCGTGTGTAACGAGGTTGTCCCTCGAGTCTCGCACAGGCTGTACACGGACGCGCGCGGAGCGTGCTTGACTCCACTGTGGACAGTGCGGGGCGGCGCCCGGGAGGGTTCCCGGACGCCGCCCCGACGGCACCGTCACGCCGAGCGCGCGGTCTTCTCCTCCTCCGCCGGGGAGCCGACCGGCAGCTGTGTGACCGACGCGGCGGTCTGTTCCCGCTGCTCGGCCAGTGCCCGCTCCTTCGCGACCTGCACGATGTGCAGCGACCACAGGAACATCCCGCGGACCAGGCACACCGCCGCGGTGGCGAAGAACAGCCCGTACGCGATGTGCGCGACCATCAGGAAGCCGTACGTGACCGCGATCCCGGCGCCGAACGCGAACTGCGACAGCGGTTTCGACGGTGACGTGCCCGGGTCGGTCACCATGTAGTTGGTGTACAGGATGAACGCGATACCGGTGCCCATCGCCAGCGCCGCCGGGATGGACGTGTCGAACAGCCAGCCACGCACGAACGCCTGGATCACGAAGAAGCTCAGCCAGCCCATGATCAACCAGAGCCGGTTGGTGAGCATCGCGTTGAGCATCGTGCCGGACGCCGCGATGATGCCGAAGATCAGCCAGCTGACGAAGTCGTTCACGTGCTCGCTGAAGTGGTACGGCGGGGCGATGCTGACCCAGGCGGGGAACAGCACCAGCAGCATCACGAGCCCGAAGTTCGACGGGTTCATGTAGTGCCGCAGCTTGCCCCGGACCGGGGCGCGCAGGATCCACTTCGCGCTGACCGCGATGAGGACGCCGAACAGCATGACCCAGATCTGGTCGTTGACGTAGATCAGCATGTTCAGTGCGAGGCCCGTGATGTGCGCCGGGTAGAGGAACTCGATCATCCCGCGCACGCCGTTGCCGGTGAACCTCGGCGCCCTGCCCTCGACCCGGGCGCCGACGACCTCGAGCACGATCTCGGTCAGGTAGGCCGTGGCCAGCGCCGCGAACGGCCAGGCCCACGGCTGCTCGAAGCCGAGCACGGCGTAGCCGACGATGTTGAAGACCGTGATCGAGATGGCGAACCGGCGCAACGCGATGATGACCTTGGGGTCGTGCCGCGGCCCGGCCGCGGCCTTCTGCTCCGCCACTTCCTCACCTCTCCTTCGCCGTGCCGCCGAGCTGGAGGCAGTGCCAGCCGGGGCTCAACCGCAGGTCCTGCTCGTGTGCCCTGCCGTTGTGGTCCCGCCACTTCAGCCGCACGTCCACCGGACCGCTGACATCCCTGCCGAGTCCGATGTGGACATCGGTGCTGCGCTTGCCGGAGTGACCGCTGCCGCCGTCCACCCGGCTGACGTGCCGCTTGCCGTCCGGCGTGGTCACCGTGACCTCGGCGCCGATCGCCGGCGTGCCGGGCGCGGGCGCCGCACCCTCGACGGGCTTCCCGGTGTCCTGCGTCAGCCGCAGGCCGACGAAGGAACCCTTCGACGGGCTCTTGTTCTCGTAGAACACGGGCTCGGCGTACTGCCGGGCGACCGCGACGTCGAGCCTGCCGTCACCGTCCGCGTCACCGGTGGCGATGCCGCGGGTCGGCACCGGCACGGCGAGACCGAGCTGTGGCGCCAGGTCGACGTACTGCCCGCTCGGGCTCTTCACGAAGAAGTGCAGCGTCTGGTTCCCGGCGATGTCGTCGCCCTTGCGCGCGTTCGGCCAGAAGAGGGGGTCCGGTACGAGCGCGTCGTTCGCCGTTGCCAGCTCCTGCAGCTGCGGCCAGCGGTTGACCTCACCCTTGACGAAGCCGGTCGCCTGGCTGATCTCCGGCGTGCCGCTGTTGTCGAAGTCGTCGATCTTGACGTCCCAGCCCCAGCCGGTCCACGCGGTGCCGACGTGGCCGCTGACGTCCTTCCAGGGCGCCTCACCGGACCGCATCTGGTCGCGCAGGTCCTTCTGGTCCCTGGCGGTGCTCATGTACTGGAAGTTGCTCTCCTGGATACCCCACGGCGTGGTGATGTTGCTGACGAACATGTCGTACAGGCCGTCGCCGTCGAGGTCGCCGAAGTCGACGCCCATGCCCTTGAACGAGTCGTCGCCGACGCGCTTGGACTTCGGCGTGCCCGGTGTGCGCACGGTCTTCACCTCGGCGAAGGAGATGTGGCCCGGCGTGGACTTGTTGTACAGCAACCGGTCCTTGCCGAAGTCGTTCGCGATGTACAGCTCGGGCCTGAGGTCGCCGTCCAGGTCGGTCGCGCTCGCGCCCAGCGACCAGCCGTAGTTGGCGTCACCCGGCAGCGCGTCCTCGAGGCACTTGAAGTGCGCGCCCGTCGACGACGCGCCGGTGAAGCGGAAGATGTACTTCTTGCCGCTGTTCAGCGCGTGCGACATCGAGTGGTTCATCGTGACGCCACCGCTCTTGGTGTCGTCCAGCACCGGGCCGTCCGGGAAGTAGTTCCCGATGAAGATGTCCTGGTGCCCGTCGCCGTCGAAGTCACCGACCGTCGCGGCGTTGGTGTTCCACTGCGGACCGGTGTACCGCCCGTCCTTCGACGGGTTCGGCACCAGCTCGGTCGGCTGGTAGGCGGACGCGGAGAGCTTCGTGGCGTCCGGCTTCGCCAGGTAGACGATCGGCGTGCGACCCCACAGGTAGACCAGCAGGTCCAGCCGGCCGTCCTCGTTGTAGTCGGCCGGCACGCAGCCCATCGGCGCCATGACCTTGTTCATGGGCAACGGTTTCGGGTCGAGCGCGAACGGCGCGTACCGGTGGCCCGCCTTGCCCGGCGTCGGCGTGACGACGACCTGGTCGGTCCGTGGGTCCACGAGACACAGGTCGTTGGACAGCCCGTCGCCGTCCAGGTCGTTCATCGCCACCGCCGCGCCGACCGAGGAGATCCACGCCGCGATGTTCGTGTAGTCCTTGTTAACCCGGCGAATCTGCTGTTGTTTGTCGGCGGCGGGCAACGCGATGGTCTGCGGGGTGAACGAGAACTCGCTCGCCATCCGCTCCTGCTCCTCGGCGGACACCGAGGGAAGACTGACCGCGAAGTAACCTATGACGATTGCCACGACAGCGATAACCCCGGGCGACTGCCGGCGCAGCCAGCCCAATGTAGATTTCATCTGTTGAACCTCCGCCAACATTAGGTCTCGGATCAACAAGATTCTCACCGCGCCGGTTCGCGATGCTCCACTCCGGGCTTGCGGTGCTGTGGTTTTCGGGAAACGGTTGGGGCACCGCAACTTTGAAGAAGCTCGCACCGGTGGCGGTGCGGCAGAATCGGGCCCACGCGTCCGTACCGGCGTCGTCGGTATGTGATGGAGCAGGGAGGGCGCCACGTGTACGACTACATCATCGTCGGGGCCGGCAGTGCCGGGATTCCGCTGGCCGCCCGGCTGAGCGCCGACCCGGCCACGAAGGTGGCGCTGGTCGAGGCCGGGCCGGACTACCCGACGGCGGCGGAGACACCCGCCGACCTGTTGGACGGCAACGAGATGTCGCTTGTGGAGCACGACTGGGGGTTCAGTGCCGGGCTGTTGCCTTCCCGGCCGACCCGGTACTTCCAGGGCAAGGTCGCCGGGGGCTCCTCCGCGGTGGGCAACACGATCGCACTGCGTGGGATCCCCGACGACTTCGAGGAGTGGGCCGCGGCAGGGAACCCCGAATGGTCCTGGCCCAAGGTGCTGCCGCATTTCGTCGCACTGGAGAACGATCTCGACTTCGGTGGGATGTTCCACGGCCACGACGGCCCCATGCCGATCCGGCGGTGGCGGTCCGAGGAGCTGACACCCGTCCAGCAGTCGTTCCTCGACGGGTGCCTGGCCGCCGGGTTCCCCTACACCGAGGACCACAACCATCCCGCGTCGACGGGTGTCGGGCCCGCGCCCTCCACCCGGTGGAACAGCCGGGTCCGGACCTCCACCGCCAGTGGGTACCTGCGGGCCGACGTGCGTGCCCGGGAGAACCTCACGATCATCGCCGGCGCCGTGGCCGACCGGGTCCTCTTCGACGGCGACGCGGCGTCCGGCGTCGCCGTGCTCGTCGGCGGTGTGACCAGGAAACTTCGCGCGCGGCGGGTGATCCTGTCCGCCGGGGCGGTGAACACCCCCGCCATCCTGCTGCGCTCCGGGATCGGTCCCGCCGACGAGCTGCGGCGGCACGGCATCGAGGTGCGGGTGGAACTGCCCGGTGTCGGGGAGAACCTCGCCGAGCAGGCGCGGACCGGGGTGTTCATGGTGCCGAAGCCCGGCGCCGAGAACTTCGGGAAGTCCGTCGGACAGATCGTGATGCGGACCGCCGGCACCGGGACCGGGCGGGTGAACGACATGTACTACGCGATGGTCAACCACTTCAACCTGGCCGTGCAGTTCCCGCACCTGCGGGACGCGGCGGAGGCGGGACGGGTCACCTGCCTGCTGGCGGTGGCGCGTGAGCCCAGCTCGCGGGGGCGGGTGACGCTCGCGTCGAGCGACCCCCGGCTCGCGCCGGCCGTCGACCTCAACTTCCTCGCCACCGAAGAGGACCACCGCTTGCTCGCGGACGCGTTGCGGGTCGTGTGGGAGCTGGCCCAGTCGCCGAAGATCCGGGACCAGGCCGACCGGATCGTACTTCTCGACGACGCCACGTTCGAGTCCGAGGAGGCCGTTCGGCGCTACGTCGAGGGGTCGGTCGATCCTGCCTACAACCCCGCCGGCACCGCGAAGATGGGCCCTGCCGGTGACCCGATGTCGGTCGTCGACCAGCGGTGCGCGGTGCACGGCACCGACGGGCTGTACGTGGCGGACGCGTCGGTGCTGCCGAAGCAGGTGCGCGCGAACATCAACCTCACGGTGATCATGCTCGGGGAGCGGGTCGCAGAGCTGCTGCTCGCGTCATGACCGCCGCCGGTCCGATTCTGGAGCTCCTCAACGGGTTTCGCGCCGCCAAGTTCCTGATGGCGGCCAGTGAGCTCGGCGTCTTCGAGGCACTCGCCGGCGCGCCGGCGAACCTCGACGTGCTGGCCGCCCGTACCGGCCTTACGCGTAGAGCGGTCCGGATCTGTGCCGACGCCATGGTCGCGGTCGGACTGCTCGACCGGGACGGCGACACCTATCGCAACAGTCCCGCCGCGGACGCCTGTCTGGCCGGCGGCACCGCCGAGGACCTGCGGCCGTTCGTCCGTTTCTCCGACCGGTTCAGCTACCCCGCGTGGACCGGCCTCGCGGCGGCCCTCCGGCACGGGCCGGCGAACCAGATCGTCGCGCTGGACCCGGACTCGCAGCGGATCTTCTCCGAAGGGGTCGAGGCGCTCAACGCCGGGCCGGCCGCCGAACTCGCTGCCAGCGCGGACTTCGGCGATCGGCTGCTCGACATCGGGGGCGGCACCGGGTCGTGGTCGATCGCCGCGGCCGTGGCTCATCCGCGACTGCGGGCGACGGTGTTCGAACTGCCGCAGGTCGCCGAGCTCGCACGGCGGCGGATCGCCGAGCACGGCCTGGCCGGGCGGATCGACGTCGTCCGCGGCGACCTCATGACCGCGGACCTGCCGACCGGCCATGACCACTGCCTGCTGGCGAACGTGGTGCACTGTTTCTCGCCGGCGGACAACACGCGGCTGTTGGCCAAGGTGCGTGCGGCCGTCGCGCCGGGCGCGCGGTTGCTCCTCGTGGACTACTGGACCGATCCGGGACACGTCGAGCCGGCCGTCGCCGCGTTGATGGCCGGGGAGTTCGCGGTCAACAGCACCGACGGCGACGTGTACAGCCTGGACGAGGCCCGCGAATGGTTGGCCGGCACCGGATGGCGGTTCGTCGCTCACGAGCGGCTCCACGGTGCGAAATCGGTAATCGTCGCGGAGGCGGGTTGACACGGCAATCCCGACATACCAGGGTCGAAGGGCTGGTTGATTCTGGAAATCCGGGGGGACCGATCCCGAGAGTCCACAACCGACTGTGCCGAACGGGGTGATCGCGCATACTCCGAATTACCGGAAGCGCACTACGGGAGATGCCGGTGCGCCGTTTCGGCCGGATCATGGAACGGGCCCTCGAATGAGGAGGAGAATCGCTAATGACGACTGCTGTCAAGGCACAGCCGTGGCTCGGCCCGGACGGTCTGCTCAACACCCGGTATCACAAGCCCGCGTTGATGGTATTCGGCGTCATCGTGCTGGGGCACTGGGCTGAGCATGTCGCCCAGGCCATCCAGGTGTACTTACTGCACTGGCCGCGGCCCACCGCGGGTGGTCTGCTCGGGCTGGCCTTCCCGTGGCTGGTCACGTCCGAATGGCTGCACTACGGGTACGCGGTCGTCATGATGATCGCGTTCATCCTGCTGCGGCACGGGTTCACCGGCTCGGCCCGCACGTGGTGGAACACGGCCATGTGGATCCAGATCTGGCACCACTTCGAACACCTGCTGCTCCTCGTCCAGGCCCTGACCGGCGCGTACCTGCTGGGCGCCAAGGTGCCGACGAGCATCGCGCAGCTGGTGTTCCCGCGCATCGAGCTGCACCTGTTCTACAACACGATCGTCTTCATCCCGATGGTGGTGGCGATGGTGAAGCACCTGCGGCCGAAGCCCGAGGAGCTGGCGCGGATGCGGTGCTCGTGCGCCATGGTCGCGACCGCGCCCGCCCCGGCCACCGCGAGCTGAGACCGATGCTGGCGGCGGCACTCCAGCACGAGCACGGTTCCGTCGGGATCGTGATCGGCCCGATGGCGCTGCGGGTGCTGCTGCTGTCCGCGGTGATGGTGGTGGCCGCGTTCGCCGCGCTGCGTGGCTTCACCGGTCCCCCGGCCCACCGCACCGCCGTATGGGTGTGGAGTGCCGCCGCCGCGGTCGTCGTGGTGGAGCTGCTGCTGTCCGGCGGCCTGGACGTGCCGCGGCGCGTCATACCCCTGGTGCTCGCGGCCACCGCCGCACCGGCGTACGCGATCTTCTCCCGCGACCGCCGGTGGGCGGTGGCCCGCGGCGCGCTACGCACCGCCGCCCCCTGGCTGTGCGGCGCGGCGGCCACCCTCGCGGCCGTGGAGTTCGCCCGAGCCTGGCTGACCGCGACGGGCGACCAACGCACGACGTTGCTGCACACCGGCGTGCAGTTGGCGGGCGTGGCCGTGACCTGGCTGGTGATCAGCCATCCACGCCGGGGCGCCGCGAGTCTGTACACGACCGCGGTGGCGCTAGGCATGCTGCTGGTCGCCGGCGTGTCGGTCACCCTCACCTCGGGAGGCGCCGGCCCGGCCAGCGTGGTCGGGCTGGTGAACTAGGTGTTGCGGGTCACCTGGAGTCGACGCGGCCCAGGGTGCCGGTGCTCCCGCGTGCCGCTGCCCAGCTGTCGTCCTCGGGGTCGAGCGCACTGCGCAGGTAGGCCGACGTGAGGCGCTGGATCAGCGCGACTCGTGCCGGGCTCTCGTCGGTCGTCTCCCTGGCCTCGTAGCCGGGGATGCCGCCGAGCGAGTGTTCCGCGCCGAACAGGGTGAGCAGGCTCTTGCCGCCCGGGCTCAGGTGGTACGGGTCGGTGAACCAGTCCGGCCCGCGCACGGACAGGAGCGACTGGTCCCGGTCTCCCGCGACCACCAGCGCCGGCGTGGTCATCTCCGCGAAGCTCGGGTTCATGAACGGGAGGTGCTCGGCCGCGAACGGGGTCAGGTCGGCGCCGCCCCGGCCGGTCGCGGCGAGCAGCACGCCCGCACTGACCCGCGGGTCGGACAGGTCCTCCCCCGGCACGCCGTCGGCGTCGAGAACGCGTGCACCCAGCAGCATGCTCACCGACTGGGCGCCCCACGAGTGTCCCGCCGCGGCGACGCGGTTTCGGTCGACCCGTCCGGCGAGGCCGGGCACGGCCGCCTCGACGAGGTCGAGCCGGTCGAGGACCTGCGTCAGGTCCTCGACGCGGAACCGCCAGATCAGCGGGGTGCGGGGATCGTCCGGCGGGATGCCCAGCGTCCGTGAGTCGAGGTGCGTGGGCTGGACGACCACGAACCCGTGTGCGGCCCAGTAGTCGGCCAGCGGGCCGTAGCCGTCCGACGAGCTGCCGAAGCCGTGCGAGAACACGATGACGGGCAGGTCGTCCCCGGTCGTGGGTGCGGACACCCGCACCCGCAGGTCACGGCCGGGGACGGGCAACTCCACCGGCTTCACCGAGACGACCGGAACGGCCGTGTCCACGCTCATACCGAGACCGTCCGCTGCGTGATGACCTCGTCGGCGAGCCACCGGGCGACCCCGGGTGGGTACGGCGGCGGCACGCTGAGGACGAAGTGCTGGAAGCCGGCGTCGAGAGCCTGGGCGATCGCGTCCCGGGTGTCGCCGGGCCGGTCGTGGGAGACGGGCAGGTGGATCGAGCGGGTGACCGACGCGGGGTCGCGGCCGATCTCGGCGCAGTAGCGGTCGAGCAGCGCGCTGCGTCGCACGACGTCGTCGATGTCGCCGCCCGGGATGTTCCACACGTCGGCGTGCTCGGCGACCACGCGCAGCGTCGCGGACGACCGTCCCCCGATGAGGATCGGCGGGTGGGGGCGCTGCACGGGCTTGGGGTTGCCGAACGCGGTGTCGAGCCGGTGGTAGGTGCCGTGGAAGTCGAACGGCTCCTCCTCCGTCCACAGGCGGCGGATGATCGTGCACGCCTCGGCGAGACTGCCCACGGAGTGCGCGAAGTCGTGGTAGGGCAGGCCGTGTGCCTCGTACTCGCGCCGGGCGAGCGGGTGGCTGGGTCGCGAGCCGGCGCCGATGCCGAGGTCGAGCCGGCCGCCGGAGACGATGTCGACGGTCGTGGCGATCTTGGCCAGCATGGCGGGCGGCCGGAAGCGGTTGCTGGTGACGAGCAGGCCGAGGCGCAGGCGCCGGGTCTGCGCGGCGAGGGCGGACAGCAGCGTCCAGCCCTCGTAGATCGGCCCGTCCGGATCGCCGCCGATGGGCATGAGGTGGTCGAACAGCCAGGCGTGCTCGATCTCCGCCACCTCGTCCGCCTCGCGCCAGACCCGGAGGATGTCCTGGTAGTCGACCTGCATGGGGGCGGTCATGATCCCGAAACGTGGGTCAGACATGGTGTCCTTATCATGGGTAAACGGAACCTTGCTCCGTTAACGATACGGAACCTTGTTCCGTTTGACAAGCGAAGGGAGCGGCGTGATGGACGGCAGCGCGCCCCGGTCCAGGCGGGCCGACGCCCGGCGCAACGAGAAGTCCCTGCTCGACGCGGCCGCCGCGATCTTCGTGGCGGCCGGGGTCGACGCGCCGGTACGCGACATCGCGGCCGCGGCCGGGGTCGGTGTCGGCACGATCTACCGCCACTTCCCGAAGCGGGCCGACCTGATCATCGCCGTCTACCGGCACCAGGTGGAGGCGTGCGCCGAGGCCGGCCCGGCCCTGCTGTCGTCGAGCGCGTCGCCGCACACCGCGCTGGCGCGGTGGGTCGACCTGTTCGTCGACTTCCTGGTCACCAAGCACGGGCTGGCCGGAGTGCTGTCCGACAACGCCGGCTTCGAGACGCTGCACACCTACTTCCTCGACCGGCTCGTGCCCGTGTGCACCCAACTGCTCGACGCCGCGGCCGCGGCCGGCGAGATCCGGTCGGACCTGACCGCGTACGAGCTGATGCGCGGCGTCGGCAACCTCTGCATCGGGGCGGAGAACGACGCCGACTACGACGCATGCCGGCTCGTCGAGGTGCTGATCTCGGGACTACGCCGGCCGGGCACTACCTGAGGCCGGCAGCACGACTCCTGGTTCTCGCCGTACTCGACCGGCGCTGCGGGCACCCTCGCTGGGATGGCGCGTTCGGGAGGTCCCGAACGCGCCATCCCAGCGGTGCCGGTCACTCAGCCGAAGGTCACCACCAGCTGGCCGTCCGAGGCGAAGGACCAGTGCGGTGCGCCGCGATAGGAGGAGCACCGGGAACCGTTGGCGCCGGACCAGAACTGGTTCGAGCTGTCCGAGCTGCCGACGATCCGGTCGTTCGTCCCGCTGCCACTACGGCAGGAGGTGTTGCCGCGGAACACCGGCGAGCCGCCGTCGAAGGAGAAGTTGCGCTCGGTGTTGTCGATGCTGACGTTGTCCGAGACGGCCATCGCGCCGGGGTTGCGGTTGTACGTGAAGCCGTGCTTTCCGTTGTGATAGGCGATGTTGCGCCGGATCACGTGGTTGACCGAGATGTCCTCGCCGCCGAGCTTGAAGCCGTTGCGGTCGCCGTTGCCGGCCTGGGAGCCGTCCGACAGCGTGCCGTTGTCGTAGGACAGCGAGTCCTCGATGGTCACCACGCCGATGGGGCCGGTGTCCGTCTTGGTGTACAGGTCCCAGCCGTCGTCGATGTTGTTGTGGGAGACGGTGTAGCGGAAGACGTTGCCGGGCCCTGCGGTGAGCTTCGCGGCGAAGCCGTCGGCGTCCTCGCCGTCGGAGTCGGCGTTGTCGTGCGACTCCGAGCTCAGGATGAGGTTGTTGGCGGGCCACTGGCTCTGCGGGGTGTCCGAGGAGATCCGGGAGATCTGCAACCCGGAGTCGCGGTTGAAGGCGGTCACCGTGCGCTCGATGACGTTGTTGCTGCCGCCGACGAAGATCCCGTTGTCCCCCGCCCGCTGGACGGTGAGGCCGTAGACGCGCCAGTACGACCCGTTCACGGCGAGCCCGCGGTTCGCGTCGGCCTCGGCCATGGCCGAGAAGTTCAGCACCGGCGTCTCACCCGGGTAGGCGGAGATGTTCTTGCGTGTGCCCGAGGTGCCGTTGTTGCCCGGCGCGATGGTGACCGTCTGCGTGTAGTTGTAGGTGCCGCCACGCACGTAGATGGTGCCGCCGGCGGCGATGCGGGTGATGGCCGAGGTGAGTGTCGTCGGGCTGGTCTCGGTGCCGGCCGCGCCGTCGCTGCCGTTCGGCGCCACGTACAGCGCGTTGCCCGGTGGCGGCGTCGTGCCGCCCCCGGTGGTGACGTCGACGTAGTCGAGGTTCGCGAGGCCGCCGGCGCCGGTCGGGCTGAGGCGGACGGTGTTGTCGCCCGCGTTCAGGTTGACGGTCAGCGTCTTGGTGACCCACGTGTCCCACGCGCCCGTGACCTCGAAGGACACCGACTGCACGGTCGAGCCGTTGACGATCAGGTCGGTCGGGCGGCTGCCCGTCGTGCCGTTGGCGAACCGCACCGCCAGCGTCGCGCCGCCCGCCGCCGGCGCGGTCACCGTGAGCTGGGCGTACGCGCCCGTCGCGTTGGTGCCGTTGCAGAATCCGACACCGGAGAAGCCGGGCCAGTTGCTGTCGATCGTGCCGGTGCAGACGGCCGGGGAGGTCTCGGCCTCGTACCGGGTGGTCGCGGCGACCGCCGCGCCGGGAGCCATCACGCCTAGAACACCCGCGACCAGGGCGGTTCCGGCGATGAGAGGCAGGGTTCTCATCATCAGTCTCCAAAATGGAAAGCGCGACGCTGCGCTGTCCGCCAGCGTAGGAAAGCGCTTTCCACGTGTCAATACGTCTGCCGGCAATTTTGGAGCGCGACCAAATGTCGCACACCGCACACCGGGGCCGGGTGCACTCGCGCCGGCTCCGCACCCGGGCGGCGCACGCGTCCGGCCCGGACCGGCACCCCGCCTCCCCGCCGGCGGGCGAGGTACGCATTTTCGGCCCTTTTGGTTTTACGTCCCCGTTGTTACCCGATCTTCTTTCTGGGCGTTTTGAGAAGTATTGACAGGAGGGTTTGATTGGGCGGGTTGTCGGGGATAAGGCCTGGTGGTGGGGTTACGGACGAACGCGGGGCAAATTCTTGGGGAATGACGACTACGATTCCCTGCGCGGGGGTTGGCAGGCATTTCGGCGCGCTTAGGCTCCCGCTGCGGAAGGTCGGGCCGAGCGACGGGAGCAGGAGTCGGTGGTGCGCTCGCGAGCGTGGTGGACGGTCGGTGCCGTGGTGGTGGTCGCCGGCGGTGCGGCGCCGCTGCTGCTCGGCGCGGGCCCGGACGACGGCGCCGCGGCGGCGGATCCCGTGATCACCGTCTCCCGGTCGGCCTGCGGCCACGGCTGGGACACTCCGGTCGCGGGTGCGCAGACGTTCCGGCTGCGCAACACCGGGGTGTCCACCGCCGAGGTGGAGCTGATCGACCCGGTCTCCGGGGCCGTCTACGGCGAGGTCGAGGGACTCGGGCCGGGTACAACCGGGACGTTGCGGGTGCGGCTGGGCAACGGGGTCTACGCCTTCCGGTGCCTGGTCGAGGACACCGGGGCCATTGTCGGACCGAGCGTGCGGGTCACCGGCGGGCACGGCGAGTCCGGGCCCGGGGTGGTGCCCGTGACCGCCAACGACCTGCTGGCGCCGATTCGGCGGTACCGCGACCAGGTCATCGACGGCCTGGGCACGCTCGCGGCCAGCACCGCCACGCTCGGCGCCGTCGTGCGGTCGGGCGACCGCGCCGGCAGCGAGGCCGCCTGGCTCGACGCGCATCTGTCCTACGAGCGGCTCGGGGCCGCCTACGGGGCCTTCGGGGACAGCGACGGGGCGATCAACGGGACCGCCGCCGGACTGGCCGGCGGCGTGACGGATCCGGACTTCACGGGCTTCCACCGGCTCGAGTACGGCCTGTGGCACGGCGAGGCGATGGCGTCACTCACGGCCGTCGCCGACCGGCTCGACGCCGACGTGCGGGAACTGCGGACCTCGTTCCCCGGGCAGCGGATCGACCCGAACGACCTCGGGTTGCGGGCACACGAGATCATGGAGAACACGCTGGAGCTCGAGCTCACCGGGCGCTCGGACTACGGCAGCGGCACGAGCATCGCCACCGCGCTCGCCAACCTCGACGGGTCACGGGCCGTGTTGGCGGTGTTGCGGCCACTGCTCGCGACAC
>NZ_DASQCC010000178.1:0-8198 GCF_035634895.1 Actinophytocola sp.
TCTTCTGTGGCGGCACCGCCATCCCGCGCACCATCGACTTCCCCGCCTTCGCCGCCATCGCCCAGGAAGTGGGCGCGGTCCTGGTCGCCGACATCGCCCACATCGCCGGGCTGATCGCGGGCGGGGCGCACCCGTCGCCGTCGGCCTTCGCCGACGTGGTATCGACGACCACGCACAAGACGCTGCGCGGCCCGCGCGGCGGCATGCTCATGTGCAAGGCGCCGCACGCGGGCGCGATCGACAAGGCCGTCTTCCCCGGCCTGCAGGGCGGGCCGCACAACCACACCACCGCCGGCATCGCCGTCGCGCTCAAGGAGGCGGCGCAGCCGGAGTTCCGCGAGTACGCGGCCGGCGTCGTCGCCAACGCCAAGGCGCTCGCCGACGCACTTCAGGGCCGCGGCTTCGACCTCGTCTCCGGCGGCACGGACAACCACCTGATCCTGATGGACGTGACCGGCAAGGGCATCGGTGGCAAGCCCGCCGCCAAGGCACTCGACCGGGCGGGCATCGAGCTGAACTACAACACCGTTCCGTTCGACCCACGCAAGCCGTTCGACCCGTCCGGCGTTCGCCTCGGCACGGCCGCCGTCACCACGCGTGGGCTCGGTGTCGACCAGATGCCGCAGGTCGCCGAGTGGATCGACCGCGCGATCACGGCCGCCAACAACGCCGACGAGACCGTGATCGCGGCCGTCGCCGCCGAGGTGCGGGAGATGCTGGCCGCCTATCCGATGCCGGGCTGGGCCTAGCCGTACCGCCCTGACAGGCGCGTTCGGTCCTGAACGCGCCTGTCAGGCGATGGTGAAGCGGGGCATGCTCGGCCCGCTCTCGTTGTGCGAGCGATCCAGGGCCGTCACCAGGTAGGTGTACCGCTGCTCGGGCACGGCCGTCGGGTCGGTGAACGACTGCAGCGGGCCCCGGACGGCGCGGACCGTCCCCACCAGGTGCGACGCGTCCGCCAGGTCGCATCGCTCGACGAACCTGTGCCCGTCCAGCCGGTACACGGCGAACGAGGTCGCCGCGTTGGACAACCACCGGATCCGCAGGCCGGTCGACGTCCGCGTGGCGTCCGCGAACAGCGGCGCGCTCGGCCCGCGCCCCGTCAGCCGGCCGGCCGTCGGCGGCAGCGCCGGGTGCTGGTAGTGATCGGCCCGCACGATCGACATGTGGCCCAGCCGGTTCGCCCTGACCTGCGCCGCCGAGAAGTAGATGTCGCCCTTGACCTGCGGGTGGTCCCGGTTGAACGTCAGCTGCCGGCTCATCTCCGCCGGGTCCTGCCACGCCGCGGGCTGCGCCGGGTTCGCCACCTTGTGGTTCGCGTGCCCGATGTACAGGTTCACCCGCGTCCCGGACACGACCGACGACCACCACGGCACGAGCCTCGCGTAGTCCGCCACCTCGAAGCCGATGTTCCAGTAGACCTGCGGCGCGATGTAGTCGAGCCACTCCTCCTTCACCCACTTGACCGTGTCCGCGTACAGGTCGTCGTAGGTCTGCACGCCGGCCTGTGTCGGGGAGCCCGCCGGGTCCGTCGCGGCGTTGCGCCACACCGCGAACGGGCTGACGCCGAACTGCACCCACGGCTTCGCGGACCGGATCGCCGAGGACAGCCCGGAGATCAGCGAGTCGATGTTCTTCCGCCGCCAGTCCGCGAGCGGGAGGCTGCCGCCGTACCGCGCGTACGCGGCCGTGTCGTCGAAGGTCTGCCCCGCGACCGGGTACGGGTAGAAGTAGTCGTCGAAGTGCACCGCGTCGATGTCGTACCGCTTGACCGCGTCCATGATCGCGTCGATGGTGAACTTCCGGACCTCGGGGATGCCCGGGTTGTAGTACAGCTTCCCGCCGTACGCGACGACCCAGTCCGGGTGCACGCGCGCGGGATGCGTCGGCACCAGCGCGTTGACGTCGGTGTTCATCGACACCCGGAACGGGTTGAACCAGCCGTGGAACTCCAGGTTCCGCCGGTGCGCCTCCTCGACCGCGAACTTCAGCGGGTCGTACCCGGGGGCCTGGCCCTGCGCGCCGGTCAGCCACTGTGACCATGGCTCGTACTCCGACGGCCAGAACGCGTCCGCCGTCGGCCGGATCTGCACGACCACCGCGTTGAGCCCCAGTGCCACGGCCTCGTCGTACCAGCGGACCAGCTCGGCCTTCTGCTGGTCGGCCGGAAGCCCTGGCCGTGACGGCCAGTCGATGTTGGTCACGCTCGCGATCCACTCGGCACGCAGCTGCTGTTTCGGCGCCGCGGCGTCCGGGGCACACTGGGTGGGCGCGGCGCCCGCCACCGGCGCGGCGGCGGTGAGCATGAGGGCGGCAGCGAGAAGCGTGCCGAAAAGGGTGGCGGGGTGGCGGCGCACGGGTGCAGTCTGTCTGGTTCGCCACACCGAAGCCAACTGTGGATCGATAACGAGTAGCACTGGATCTTTGCCGGATCTTCACTGGTGTCCGCGTCCGAGATGTCCATTGTTGACCGTTTTTGCAGGTCATGGGACGTGCGTCACAGGTAAAACCGCTTGCGAGATGACTTAGTGTGAGTTCATGCTTGTATCGACCAACTAATTGGGTGATGCACGCAACAAGGGAGGCTGGGTCGTGGTCGCAGTGGGGACCGACTCCGGGACAGCCGTACTGACCCAGGCGGAGATCGAGGCGGGCCGGCGGCTCGCCACGGCGATGTTCGCGCTTGGCAAGCAGCAGGCGACCCTCGGGCAGAAGATGAGCCGCGCGGGCGTCGACCGTTCGGCGGTGATGCTGCTGAAGACACTGGTTCACCTGGGACCGAGCAGGTCGAGCGCGCTCGCGACAGCGGTGCACTCCGACCCGTCGACGGTCAGCAGGCAGATCGCCGGACTCGTCCGGGACGGTCTGGTGGAGCGAAGGGCGGATCCCGAGGACGGCCGGGCCAGCGTGCTCGCGGCGACCGAGACAGGGATCACGCTCCTCGAGGAGCAGCGCAGGCGTGTCGGCCTCGCGCTCGCTCGGACGGTACGGCAGTGGGCGCCCGAGGACGTCGACACGTTTCTCGACCTGCTCGAGAGGTTCGTGGTCGACCACGAGCGCAGCCTGCCGGAGATGATCAACGAATGCGTCGCACTCGCGCGTTTCGAAGGGGAAAAGTAGATGTCTGAAACAACCTCGCGCGCTGTGCCCGAGGTGCAGGGGGAGCGGGGCGCGCTGACGCACCGCCAGATCATGGCGATCGTCGCCGGCCTCATGATGGGCATGTTGCTGGCCGCGCTCGACATGACCATCATGGGTTCGGCGACGAAGACGATCGCCGACCAACTGCACGGCCAGACCGTCCAGGCCTGGGTCACCACCGCGTACCTCATCACGTCGACGATCTCGACACCGCTGTACGGCAAGCTGTCCGACATCCTCGGCCGCAAGCCCATGTACCTGACGGCGATCTCGCTGTTCCTGGCCGGCTCCGCGCTGTCCGCGATCTCGAACTCGATGTACGAGCTCGCCGCGTTCCGCGCGCTCCAGGGCCTCGGCGCCGGTGGTCTGATGTCGCTGGTGTTCGCGATCATCGCCGACATCATCTCGCCACGAGAACGTGGCAAGTACCAGGGCTACTTCATGGCCGTCTGGGGCACGTCCAGTGTTCTCGGCCCGGTCATCGGCGGGTTCTTCGCCGGCGCGGACAAGATCTTCGGCATCGACGGTTGGCGCTGGGTGTTCCTGGTGAACGTGCCGGTCGGCATCATCGCGCTGTTCGTGGTCGCGAAGGTGCTGAACGTTCCGCACAACAAGGTCAACCACCGGGTCGACTACTGGGGCGCCGCGGCCCTCACGGTCGCGCTGGTGCCGCTCCTGGTCGTGGCCGAACAGGGCCGCGAGTGGGGTTGGGACTCCGGTAGGTCGTTCGCGATGTACATCGTCGGCGCGATCGGCGTGGTCGGGTTCGTGCTGATCGAACGGATGATGGGCGACGAGGCGCTGCTGCCGCTGCGGTTGTTCCGCCGGCCGGTGTTCTCACTGACCAACGGCATCAACTTCGTGATGGGCCTCGGGATGTTCGGGATGATGATGACCATCCCGTTGTACCTGCAGATCGTGAAGGGCGCGACGCCGACCGAGTCCGGTCTGCTGACCCTGCCGATGACCGCGGGCATCCTCGTCGCGTCGATGGGCAGCGGCATCCTGATCTCGAAGACCGGCCGCTACAAGCGGTTCCCGGTGATCGGGCTCGGGCTCATGACGGTGTCGATGTTCCTGTTCTCGACGATCGGCGTGGACACCCCGCTGTGGCAGACGATGCTGATCATGGGACTGGCGGGCCTCGGCCTCGGCCAGTGCATGCAGACGCTGATCCTGGCCATCCAGAACGACGCGCCGCCGAAGGACATGGGCGTGGCGACGTCCGCGGCGACCTTCTTCCGGTCGATCGGCGGCACCGTCGGCACGGCGGTGTTCCTGTCGATCCTGTTCAGCACCGTGACCGGCAAGATCGCGTCCGCGTTCGCCAGCGTGCGGTCCGACCCGGCGTTCCTCGCGGCGCTGCAGGAGAACCCGCAGTTCGCCCGGAGCCTGCAGGGTGGCGGCAGCAGCCTCGACCTCAACAACACCGAGTTCCTGAACTCGCTCGACCCGACGCTGGCCCGGCCGATCCTGACCGGCTTCGCCGAGTCGGCCGACACGGTGTTCATGGTCGGTGGGTTCGTGGTGCTGGTGGCGTTCGCCCTGATCTGGTTCCTGAAGGAGTCGCCGCTGTCGACCCAGACGGGCATCCAGCGGGCCGCCGACGAGGACGACGCCACCGCGGCGGCGGCCGCGGCTCCGGCGGTCGCACACTGACGGTGGTCGCACACTGACAGGGGAGAGGTGAGAGCCCCGCACGCCTTCGGGTGTGCGGGGCTCGCCTCTGCTGTCTGGTGTCTAGTGCTGACCGCCGGCCTCCTCGAGGCGGGCGTAGGAGCGGATGATCTCCTTCTCGGCCTCGTCGCGGCCGACCCACGAGGCGCCCTCGACGCTCTTGCCCGGCTCCAGGTCCTTGTAGACCTCGAAGAAGTGCTGGATCTCCAGCCGGTGGTACTCGGCGAGGTGGTGGATGTCGCGCAGGTGCTCGGTGCGCGGGTCCGCGGCCGGGACGCACAGCACCTTGTCGTCGCCGCCCTTCTCGTCGGTCATGCGGAACATGCCGATGGCCCGTGACTTGATCAGGCACCCGGGGAAGGTCGGCTCCTGGACGAGGACGAGCGCGTCGAGCGGGTCCCCGTCCTCACCGAGCGTGTTCTCCACGAAGCCGTAGTCCGCCGGGTACTGGGTGGCGGTGAAGAGCGTCCGGTCGAGACGGATCCGCCCGGTCACATGGTCCATCTCGTACTTGTTGCGCACGCCTTTGGGGATTTCGATCGTGACGTCGAACTCCACGGTTCTTCCTCGCTCAGATCGGCTCGTTTCGGTTGTCGCTAGTCTGGCGTACTGCTGGTGACCGATTGGGAGGGCACGTGCCGAAGCGCGGCGATGGCGACCTCTGGCCGACAACCGACGACGACAACGCGCGCGACAAGCCGTCCGTGCCGGTCAGCGATGTCGCGACGCACAAGTTGCCGGTCCCTGACCAGCAGGAGAAACCGGCCGCGGGCGGCTGGTTCGACCCCCCGGCGGAGGAACCGCAGCCGGGACGTGACAAATCGCACGCCAAACCGGCCCAGCAACGTACCCAGCCGGTGAGCTGGCCCGTTGCCGAACTGGAGAAGCAGGCGAAGCGTCCGGTCACCCAGCGAACGGCCTTCGTCAGGGCGATCCAGCCCACGCCGGCATGGCCGGCGGACCAGGCCCCGAAGAACGACACCCCGAAGTCCACTCGATCGGGTGAGAAAGCGGACGCCTCCCCGAAGGACTCATCCGCCTCGACGCCGAAAGCCATTCAGCCTGAGGTGGAGCCCGCCGAGGCTGGGTCTGCTCAGGCTCCTGCTGAGGTGGTCGAGGCCGCTCAGGCGGACGAGGGCGAGGCTCGCCGGGCGGAGGTCGCTGAGGTCGCTGAGGTCAAGCAGGGTGGGCAGCCGTCCGGGGCCGGCCAGCCGGGAGGCCCTGGGGACGGGGAGGGAACTGCCCAGGAGCTGGCCGCCGCGTCCGCTCAGCCCGAGCCGCCGGCCGCGCAGCCGGAACGAGCGGGGGAGGGGGAGTGGCTCGCCGAGAAGGAGCCCGCTGGTTCGCGAGAGTTGGCCGGTCCGTGGGAGCCCACTGGTTCGCGGGAGCCTGCCGGTCTGTGGGAGCCTGCCGGTTCGCGGGACTCGGCTGGTTCGCAGGAGTCATCGGCCGGTTCGCAGGAGTCAGCTGTGCAGAAGGATTCGCCCGCGCCGGAGGAGTCGGCAGCGCAGAAGGAGTCGGGCGGACGAGAGTCTGCGCAGAATGAGCCGATCGCCTCGCGGGAGCCGACCGCGGGCAGCGAGCCAGCTGCCGACGAGGAAGCGACTGGGTCGACGGACCCGGCTGAGCAGACGGAGCGGTCCGCAGAGAACGGGGCAGCCGCTCAGAAGGTGCCGGTCGCCGAGCACGGGTCGACCGCTGAGCAGGAGCCTGCTGACATTCAGGGTTCCGACCAACCGGAATCTCAGCCGAACACCACGACCGAGCCCGGGGCTTCAGGGGTTGCGGACAAGCCCGGGTCCGCTGGCCAGGCTGGCGCGGCCGGTCAGTTTGGGTCGGCTGGCCAAGCTGGCCAGGCCGGGTCGCCTGACCAGGCCGAGTCACCGGGTCAGGCCGAGTCACCTGATCAGGCCGAGTCGGTCAGTCGAACGGAGTCGGCCGGTCAGCCGCAGTCGCCTGCCGAGCTGAAGTCGCCTGTCGAGCTGAAGTCGCCTGTCGAGCCGGAGTCGCCTGTCGAGCCGGAGTCGTCCACCAAGCCGGAAGCTGCCTGGTCCGAACTCGTCGCCAAGCCAGAACCCATCACGGCGTCCGACCTCGTCGGCAAGGGCGAGCCCACCGAGCTGACGGCGCCGGACATCCACCAGGCACAGGAGACGGACCGGGCCCAGGAGACCGCGCCGGCACAGGAGAGCGACCCGGCACAGGAAACCGGCCACGCACAGGACGCCGACCAGGCGTCCGCCGTCCCCGAGCCGAGTGACGCCACCGCGCCTTCTTCCACGACCACCCAGCCCCTGCCGAAGACCACACAACCCACCTCCCAGGAGGCCGCCGAACCTCCTGCCGAGGCGACCCGGCCCTCCTCCCAGGAGGCCGACAAGTCCGCCTCCCCGCAGAGGGACAGGCCCGAACCACCATCGCCCGCCCTGAGCTGGTTCAGCACACCGACCGACGAAAAACCAGCCCCGGCCTGGCCCACCCTGAGCGAGCGCCCGACCTCCGACAGCGCGACCGTCAACCTCTTCCAACCATCCGAGCCGACGCCACCCAAGCCGACGCCAGCCAAGCCGGAGATCCCCAAGACGGAGATCCCCAAGACGGAGTCCTCCACGGCGGACACAGCCAAACCGGAGACCGCCGAACCGGAAACCGTCAAGCCGAAAACCGATCGCCCCGAACCCCCGAAGCCGACCAACGCCAGCCGCGCGGCGCTGAGCTTCAAGAAGTCGCCCTACACGGACGGCCCGACGGCCTACCTCCCGAAGCCTCCCGCCCCCGAAAGGCCGGCCGACCAGCCCTCGGCCGACTCCGCACTCCCCAAGACCACCAAGTCACCGGCCGACACCCCCAAGACCACCAACGCCGACAGCGCCACGGTCTACCTCCCGAAGCCGATCCAAAAACCCAGCCAAAAACCAAGCCAGAACCCGATCTCGAAACCCAGCCAGAACCCGACCCAAAAACCGAGCCAGCAACCCGGCCGGAACCCGAGCCAGAACCCGCTCCCGAAACCGAGCCAAAAGCCGAGCCAACCCAAACCGCTCCAACCGTCCCAACCGCCGCGCGACACGCCGAGCTTCATCCGTCCCCAGGCGGAACACACCGCCTTCATCCCTCGTCAGCAGCCGCGCCAGACCACCCGCCCACCACAAGCCGACTGGTCGCCCCCCGAGCCACCCCGCGCCGCCCCGCAGCGCGTCGGCCCGGCACCCGAGGAACCGGCGCCCCGCAAGGCCAGGAAACGCCTCCTCATCACCGCCATCGCGATCGTGGCGGTCGTCGGCGTGGCGGCCGGCGTCGTCTTCGGCGTCCCCGGGCTCACCGAAAAGCTTGGCCTGACCAGCGAAGACGCCGTGGCCATCGCGCCGCCGCCCGCGCCG
>NZ_DASQCC010000179.1:0-19012 GCF_035634895.1 Actinophytocola sp.
GGCCGGCCGCTGGTCGGACTCGTTCATGACGGCGCTGTGGAGCTCCGGGTTCACCAACGAGGCCCACTTCGCCCGCGACCAGGCGTTCGCGAAGGCGCGGGGCGGCCGGGTGTACGTCGGCGTCCTCGACAACAAGGGGTACGACACGTACCAGAGCTCGCCCTACGGCAACACGCGCGGTACCGCCCCGGGCACCAGGTACCCCACCCAGGCGGCCTGGGACGATGAGCAGGAGCGGCTGAGGCGGAGGTTCGGGCCATGATCGACGAGTCCGTACGGCTCGCCGCCGGGTGGCTCGAACAGGTCTACGGCGGCCTGGTCGAGGTCGACGGCGGCCAGCCGGTGCTGGAGACCGAACGGAGCTGGCTGGTGGCCTGCGCCTACGCGGACGCGCCCGGCCCCCTGCTGGCCGTGACCCTCGCGGTGCCGAAGGACGGCGCCGAGCCGTTCCCCGTCGCCAACGCCGACCCGCTGTCCGCCGAGCGGACCGATGAGTGGCGGTGGCGGGTCAACGCGCGTGGTTGTCTGGTCGCGACGGACGCCGCGGTCGACGGCCGGCCGGCCTCCGCGCTGCCGTGGCGGCCCGAGGACGAGGCGCCGGGCTGGTGGGACCGCTTGCTCCTCCGCCACTTCCCGACCGCCGAGGTCGCCACCTGCGAGACCTGGGACGACGTCACCTCGGCCATCGTGGCCGGCGGGCCAGGCACGCGCGGCGTGGTGTGGCTGCGCAGGCGGGTGGCCGAGACGGACCTCACCGGCCACCTCCTCTACGCGTGGCACGACGACGGCAAGGCCGTCGTCATCGACGGGCAGGCCGGCGCGCCCGCCTGGCTGGACGACGACGAGGTCGGCGAGCTCGTGCTGGCCCGGTTCCGGCGCGCGGACCACGCCGGCCCGGTCATGCCGACGCTCGTGGCCGCGCCGGACCTCGCCGCCGCGGTCGACAAGGCGACCAGCTGGCTGGCGGGCGCCTACGGTGGCGCCGTGACGCTCGTCGACCCGGCCGCCGCCGACGAGACCGCGCGTGGCTGGCTGTTCGCCTGTGCCACCAAGCGGTTCCTGGTCACCGGTGACTGGCGTGACCAGCTACTGGACGCGGCCCTGGTGGTGCCGAAGGCGGCCGGCGCCGAGCCGTTCGGGCTGCCCTACGACGACCCGTGGAACTGGCTTCGTGCCTGGGACGCCGGCCAGGACGACCTCCCGGAACCCCCCGACCCCGGCGAGGCGACCTGGTTCGAACCCACGGCCAAGCAGCTCGGCACCATCCGGCGCACCAGCACCCACCCATACTGGGGTGACGCGCTGATGGCGCTGGCGGACCTGCCCAACGGCGCGAAGGCCTTGGTCTGGCTGCGGCGCAGGGACGGCAGGGGACGCGAGACCGTCGGTAACCTGCTGGTGGCCGTCAAGGACGGTGACGACGTGCGGCTGGTCGACGCGCGTACACCGGACCCGGTGATAGAACCGGACCCGCTTGCCGTGCACGTCATCAGCTTCGCCTGAAAGGGGGTGCCATGGGTGACTGGTCATTCATGATCGATCCGGCCTGGCGGCCGGCCAACGAGGGCGACGAGCCCCCGATCGAGGCGGTCATCGGCGGCTGGTTCCTCCGCGACGACGGCGAGATCAGCCTGTTCCGGCCGAACCCGAACTACCAGCCGTCCAAGCCCGGCCTGCCGACGGACCCGGTGGACGCCGCACTGCAGAGCCTGGTGGCCGCCGACGGCGACGACGGCCCCACGGCCGGCGAGGAGTTGCTGTCGGCGCTGCGGGACGTCCTGCTCGGGGTGGCCGTGGACGAGCAGGGCATCGCGTTGGTGGCACCGGCCCCGGACGGCGTGCCGTCGGTGCTGGTGGCCACCGCCCCGGCGCACCGGACGAGGGTGAACACCCCCGGCTGGCGCGACGTGACCGTCACCGAGCTGGCCGCCTCCCTACCGCCGGAGGGCGTTGACGTGCTCATCAACCCCGGCGCGCCGGCGTCGACGCGCCTCACGGCCGACACCGTCCGCCTCTCGGTCACCGACCCCGCCCCCGGGGATGGGGCCGGCGATGCCGCCCCACCGGCGGCGACGTCCTGACGGTCCCTTCCGGGACCCTCGACGTCCCGAAAGGTACTTCGGGAAGGCCACGGCCGGCGCCAACCCGACTTCGCCCGCCCCGGCGTTCGTGAGGGGAAGTCCGGCGAAGTGCTCGCCGCGGTCGCGGTGCGCCACGAGCGCGGTGGTCCCGTGCGAATGTGGCGTGAGCCGTGAACCGAAGGGGAGTTCGATGTCCTTGCTGACCCGGATCGGCGTGCGTGCCAGTGCCGGTCTCTCCCGGACCAGGCTCGGTGAGGCGACGGTGGTGCACGACGCCGACGGTGTCACCGCCGAGGCAGAGGCGTTGGCGCGGTCGCTGCCAGCCGATCCCGACCACGTCCTCGTCGTCGCGGACCTGCCGCCGGTGTCCCCCCTCGAGGTGTGGAAGGCGTTCGCCGCCGCGCTGCCGCGGGGGCGCCGGCCCATGCGGATCGTGCCCGGCCGGCTGCCGCGGGAGATCGCCCCGCACGTGTGGCAGTGGCTCGCCGACCGGACCGGGCGGACCGTCGTGGCGCCCTACGGCACGGCACTCCACCTCGGCAACACCCTGTTCGTGCACTCGGTCGACCAGAGCGGGTGGGTGGAGTTCGAGCGGGACAAGGGTCCGGTCTGGAAGGGCAAGCGGTTTCCCCGCCCCGCCTGGGACTCCGTCGAGTTCGGCCGGGTACGCGCGGCCGGCTTCCGCGGCGTCGGCGAGCCGCTGACCGCCGGCATGTGGCTCCGGCCGGACGTCGGCGGCGACGCGGTCACCACCGGCCGTGCCAGGCTGCGGACGCTGCCGGGCCTGCCCGGCGCACCCCTGGTCGTCGTCGGCGCGCGGGACGTCACGGACCTCGAGCTCGCCGACATCGCCGCGTTCTGCCGCACGCTGCCGGTCGCGCCCAGGTTCGTCCACTACGGCGGCGTGGCGCTGCCGGGCACCGCGCTCGGCCAGGACCTGGCGGACGCGCTGGGCGTGGAGGTGTTCTGCTACAACGGCATCCCGACCGGCCCCGGCGAAGTGCTGACCCTGCGCCAGGACGGCTCGCTCGGCTGGAACACCTTCGCGCAGGCCTTCACCCACCGGCCGGGCGGCGGCACGCGCCTGGCCGCCTACCGGCCACCGGTCGACGGCCTGAGCGAGGTCTCGCCGGGCGTGTACTGGTACGCCGAGGACGTCGTGGTCGAGGTCGTCCGCGCCGGGCTGTGGATCCGGCCGGCGGAACAGATCGCGGACCCGGCCGGGGTCCGGTCCACCCCGCTGGACCCGGCGCACACGCTGCTCCTGTACGAGGCGACCGAGCCCGCCAGGGCCGACCACCTCCGGGAGGTGGCCGAGGGTCTGGTGAGCCGCCTCGACGACGAGACCCGGGTCGCGACCAGGCTCATGCCGAGCACCGCCCTGTCCGGTGCGGCCCTGGCCGGGTTGGCCCGCACCGGCGACCGGCCCGCCCCGCCCGCCGAGCCCGCGCCGGCACAGGACGCCGGACCGGCGCTGTCCCAGGAGTCCGAGCCGACGTCGGTTCTGACACCCGAGCCGACATCGGTCCTGACACCGGAGCCCACGTCGGTCCTGACACCCGCGCCGGTGCCGGTCCTGACACCTGAGCCGACGTCGGTTCTGACACCTGAGCCGGTGCCGGTCCTGACGCCCGAGCCGGCGCCGCCCCGGGAAACAGGCCCGGTGCCGGTCGAGGAGCCGGCGGGGTCCGGCACGCCGGACGACGACCTCGACGAGACCGACCTGCCGTGGCTCTCGCGGCTGATGGAGACCATGTCGATGCCGGTGCCCGCCCGCCCGTCCGAAGTGGAGTCCCGAGATGACCGCGGCAACCGATGAGTCGACCGGCGGGGTGTACTTCCTGATCGACTCCGCGTGGCAGCCGACCGAGGAGGGGCAGGACACGCCCGTGACCTCGATCATCGGCGCGTGGCCGGTGACCGACGGGGTCCGGGGCCGGTTCCAGCCCAACCCGCTCTACCTGCCGTCCTCGAAGGACTCACCGCTCGACCCGGTCGACGGGGTGCTCGGTCTCCTCGCCCGCGGCGAGTTCGACCCCGACCAGCTGCCCGAGGTGCTGGGTGATGTCACGCTCGCCATTGCCCTCGACGAGCAGGGCGTCGCGATCGTGCGTCGCGCACCCGACGGCGCCCCCTCGGTGCTGGTCACGACCTCCTACGGCCACCGCGACCGCGTCGAGGCGGCCGGATGGCGCAACGTCACGCTGGCCCAGCTGGCCGAGGCCCTACCGGCGCGGGGTGTCGACGTGCTGCTGAACCCTGGCGCCCCACGGTCCATGCGGGTGTTGGCGGACGCGGTCCGGGCGGCCGCGGCGGGACAGAGCGAGTAATTTCGTCACAGGGGTGGGCGGATGACCGCGAATCCCGGGTGTAATGTGCGCTCCCACACGTGAAATTCACTCACGTATTTGCGCACGTCTGGGAGGAATCGCAGTGGCGAGCAAGGAAGCGATGAAGGCGGCCATCCACGCCGCTTTCGACTCGGTGGTCGAGAACGGCTCGGGTTACACCAAGGTGTACGGCGCCGAGATCAAGCAGAAGAACTACATCGTGTTCCGCAGGACCACCATCAGCAACTTCGTCGTCGGCTTCCACCCGGGCCGGACCGAGCTCGTCATCGTCCCGATCGACGAGAACGGCGGGACCGTGACGGCCGGCAGCCCGCTGACGATCACGGACGCCAACCGCGCCTCGGTGAAGAAGCGCGACCTTCAGGGCCGCTTCGTCATCAAGACGACGGACGGTCAGACGTTCCGCCTCGGCATCATCCCGTCGGTCCCGAAGCTGACGGCCGCCTTCTACCAGCTGCCCGTCGACCAGAAGGCCGAGTACGAGGCGTTCGTGGCCCTGCGCGACGCACTGACGGCGGCCTGAGCGCCCCGCGGACGGTCCTGAGGGGACCGAACTCCTGACGCGGCGGGGACCGGGTGCACCGGCCACCGCCGCGTCGGCGCGTCTACGTCAGTGCAGGGTCAGCCTCAGTGCAGGTTGCCGCAGGAGACGGCGTCCCGGTCCGCCGCGGCGTTCGCGTCCCAGCGGACGGCGGAGAACGTGGCGTCGAAGGGCTTGTCGGTGTACACGAGGAACGGCGTGTTGACCCGCTTGGGATCCAGCCCGGCGGCGGTGAAGCAGGCGACCGGGATCTTGACCGTCGACTTCTTCTCCGGCCCGAGCTTCCGCAGCAGCTCCGTCACCGGAACCTCGGCGCCGCACGGGTAGACGCAGTGCACGGCCACCTCGGTCTTCGCGGTCGGCGGCTCGTGCACCACCACGTCGAAGACCAGCGCGCCGTGATCCACATAGGACGTCAGGTCGCGGGTGCCGGAGTCGGCCTGCAGGTAGACCTGCCCGGCCGTGCCGCGCCAGGTCACCCGCAGTCCCTTGCCGTCGAGCCTCGCGGCGATCGGTCCCTGTTGCGCACCCGTCGTGCCGATCTCGGTGCCGCCCCAGTTCTCCGCCGAGGCGATGAACCCGATCCACGGCTTGACCACCCCGGTGTCGAACACCCGCATCGGCTGGGGCCGTGGCGTGGCGGTGGACCCCGAGGACAGTCCACCCGTGACGAGCAGGACCGTCGTGACCGCCGCGACGACCACCGCGACACCCGCGGCGACCAACGGCACCAACCGCTTGCGTGGCAGGAACCTCGGGCGGGGCTTGGGGAACGCCGGCTCGGGGTCCGGGGCAGGGGTTGCCATGAGGGGGACCGCGCTGGTCCGGGTGGCGATCGCGGCCGCGCCGAGCGCCACGGTGAGCTTCGGGTGCAGCGTCATCCGCACCGGCTTGCCGAACTCCTGCGACACCAGCTGGGACACCAGTGGGATGCGTGAGGAGCCGCCGGCCAGCAGCACCGCGGACAGGTCGTCGGGGCGGATGCCGGCGGAGGAGATGGTGCGGCGCAAGGCATCGGTGGTCAGCTTCACCGACGGCCTGATCATGTCGTTGAACTCGAGCCGGGTGATCGTCAGCTCGCGGGGCCCGGCGGGCAGCGGCACGGTCAGCGTGACGTCCGGCTCGACCGACAGCTCCTCCTTGGCCCGCACGCACATCGCGCGGATCTCGGCCACCACGGTCGCCGCCGCCGGGTCCACGGTGTCCAGCCCGCTGACCGCCCCGTCGAGGCGGTCGTCGACGTGCGCGAGCAGCGTCTCGTCGAAGTCGGTGCCGCCCATGTGCTCGATGCCTTCCGGGACACCGAGGATCTCCATGTCACCCGAACGCATCCGCAGGATGGTCGTGTCGAACGTGCCGCCGCCGAGGTCGTAGACGGCCACCACCTCGCCGTCGCCGAGGCGCCGCTCCGCCGAGTAGTGCGTCGCCGCCGCCTCCGGCTCGGTGATCAACCGGAACTCGGGCACGCCCACCAGCTTGGGCACCTCCGCGAACTGCTCGCGCCGGTACGGCCCCCAGATCGCCGGGCAGGTCAGCACGATCGACGTGGGCGGCGCGCCGACGTATCTCGTCACGGTGGCGAGCACGTCACGCAGCTGTGCCGCCATCAGCGTGGCGGGGGAGTAGCCGGCGCCGCCGAGCACGAGCGGGGTCGGGTCGCCGAGGCGCCGCTTGAAGCCCCGCGCGACGCGTGCCGGGTCGGCCGCGGCGGCCAGTGCCGCTGGCCCGGTCAGCACCGTGCCATCGGGGGCCGGATAGGCCACCGACGGCACGACCACGGCCGGGGACAACGGAACCATGTGCGTGCCGTGTGGCCCACTGATCGCGGCCGAGGTGAACGAGGTGCCGAGGTCGATACCGACGCCGTATCTCACGAGGCCTCCGCGCTGCCGGTCAAGCGAAGTCAAAACCAAGCAAACAAAGATACAGTAACATTCAGTTCTGTCGGGATATCCCTACCCGGTCGCGGGGACGGCACCCTTGTGCGTTCACCACCGGTCCCAGCACCCTTGTCGGGTGGTTGGCGGTGACGCGTTGCTGAAGCGGGGCCTGCGTCCGCACGAGATCGCGGCGACCGTGTCCCCAGAAGACTTGGTCACCGCTCTCATCCGCAACCTAGCAGGAGTCGTCGGCGGGCAGGCGGCCTACTGTGTCGGTCCGGAGCTGGCCGTCATCGCGTCGTGGCCCGCGCCCGCGCTCACCGGTCTCACCGAGACCGCCCGCGAGCCGGTCGCCGACGGTGGGTTCGTGCTCGTCGCCGAGCCGAAACGGTGGGGCGATCGTGAGCAGGTCGTGCTCCGCGAGACCGCCGGCTGGCTGGGCATGGCGACGCGGCTGGACCGGCTGCGGGTCGACCGGGACCGCGCGGAGGCCCGCGCCGAGGTGCTACGCGTCGAGGTGCGTACCGCCCGGGAGCGTTTCGCGCAGGTTCGCGAGCTGGAGCGGCGCCGCCTCGTCAAGGCGATCACCACCACGACCCTGCGCGACCTCGACGACGTGCGCCGCCGGCTGCGCCGCCTCGACGAGTCGCTGACCGAGAGCTCCTCGAGCGCGGGTGAGCTGGAGCAGGTGCGGGAGTCGCTGGACGAGCTGCTGGACGAGTTCCGCACGGTCGTGCGCGGCGTGTACCCGTCGATCCTGCCCGACCGTGGCCCGCGGGCCGCGCTGGAGGAGCTGGCGGCCACGCTGCCGAGACCGGTGCGGTTCGACGGCGACCTCGGCAGGCGGGTCGGCTGGGAGATCGAGTCCGGTCTCTACCACGCGGTGGCCGCCGTGCTGAACGTGCTGGGGGGCACCAAGGGCGATGCCGCGGTGGCGGTGGACTTCAGCCGCGAGGACGCGTTGCGGGTGGTGGTCACCGCACCGGCCAGCGAGCTGTCGGTGAGCGACCTGCACACCGTCCTCGAACACGACGCCGAGCGACTGGCCGTCCTGGGCGGCTCGATGCGGTGCGCGGTGACCGACGGCGCGGCGGTGGTCAGCATCCGACTGCCGGAGCGGGCCCACCCGGTGGTCTTCGACTCACCGAGGTTCGGGCACAACGGTCTCTACCGGCGGGTGAGCAACCTGGTCCGGCAGGCCGTGGCGGCCGGCGGCCCCGACCGGGCGCGGTGGGCCGCGGTGGCCGAACGGCTGGCCGGCCCGCCCCGCGTGGCCGTGGTGCGGGCGCCGGGCAGCCCCAGCGAGTCCGCGGTGGGGGTCGTGGTCGTGGACGTGGTCGGTGTCGCGGACCAGTCCCTGGCCGAGGAGTTCCTGGCGGACGACGGTCCCCGGGGCTCGATCGACGCGGTGCTGTGCCTGGTGCCGCCCACTCCCGCGTTCCGCGCCGCACTGCGCTGGGGTCGGCAACGGGTGGCGTTGAGCGAGTCGATGAGCCTCGCCGACCTGGCTCGCACGGTGATCACCTGGAGCCCGGTGATCGCCGCCCGCCGCGCGATCGTGACGGTGCGGGAGCTGGCGTCCGTCCTGCCGCCGGACCACCCGCTGCGCTGGGGCATCGACCGAATCGGCGCAGGCACCCACGAGATAGCCGAACTGGATCTCCTCGACGACCTGGAACGCGGTGACACCCACCTCCTGCGTGGCGCCGGGTGGGGCGCGGCCGTCGAGGCCGTGCGGTTGCTGGGCGCCCGCGGCACCGACTCGCGTGCCCGGCTGGGCCTGTCCGCGGACGCCGGGGAGGAGCAGATCCTGGAGGCGGCCGACCACGCGGTACGGCGGTGGCGTGCGCACGCCGAGCGGCCGGGCACGGGTGGTCGGGACCGAGCGGCGTGCGAGGTCCTGGCCCGTACGGCGGAGGGCATGCTGAGCTCGTGACCCGTCCCCGCCGACGTGTGGCGGCGGCGCAGGTTGCCTTGTCAGCGGCCCGCCGAGGCACTCGGGGGACATCCCTACCCGCCTTCGATGGTTCACCCCCACAGGCGGAGGGACAGGCCCACTGCCTATTGCGCCCGGTGGCGGCAGAGTCGTCCTCAGTACCCGCAGGCGGGGAGAGGAAACGGAAATGACCACCATGGAGAGTGTCGTCGCGGCGCACGGCGCCGCCCTGCTCGCGTACGCCACGCGTGCCACCGGTGGCGACCGGCATGCGGCCGAGGACATCGTGCAGGAGACGTGGCTGCGTGCCTGGCGCAACGCCGACCGCCTCGCCGGCATCGAGTCGTTGCGGTCCTGGCTGATCCGCATCGCCCACAACGTGTCCGTCGACCAGCACCGCAGGCGGCAGGCGCGGCCCACCGAGGTGGAGCTGCCCGACCACGAGATCGAGAACACCGTCCACTCGGTCGCGCCCTGCGAGGAGGTCGAGACCCGCATCGACGTCGTCGCGGTCCTCGAGCACCTGTCCGCCGCACACCGCGAGACGCTGGTCGAGGTCTACTTCGCCGACCGGACCGCCGTCGCGGCCGCGTCGGTCCTCGGCGTGCCGGTCGGCACCGTCAAGAGCCGCGTCCACAAGGCGCTCCGCACCCTGCGCGCGGGCGAGTCCCTCATGGCGGCGGCGTGATGACCATCGACTTCGGCCTCGACACCGTTGACCTGCTGCGGCACGCCGCCCACCAGTACTGGCTGGAGCTGGGCTGGCCCACCAGCGTCGACGGCGACCAGTTGGTGGTCGAGCTGGACGACGACATCTGGGGTCTGCGCATGCCGACCACCCTCGCGGAGGAGCTGGTCGCCCTGCTGCGCCGCATGGACCTGTCCTGCCCGGTGATCGAGCTGCCCGGCCAGCAGGGCGTCATCGTGCTGCTGGAGCCGACCGAGGTGGAGTCCGCGCTGCCGTTCCCCACGCAGGTCGGCAAGCTGCCGTCGGGTTGCCGAGTGCCGCTGCCGCCGAGCATGACGGCCTCCGGCCCGGTCCGCTGGCTGACCCAGCACGAGCCGGTCGGCGGTCGCCGCCCGTCCGTCCGCGTGGTCGCCGAGGCGCTCACACACCTCACCTGACCGTGCTCGCCCGCTCGCCGGTGCGGGTGCGCGGGGCGGTTTCACCGACACGGCCGCGGCCGAACGACTACCCTCGTGATCGAGACCGGCCGTGGCCGGGCCCTCGGCACGTCCGATCGTGGACGCTTCAGTCGGGCGAACCGAGAGAGTGGCATGACGAACCTGATCATCACCATCGCGCTCTGTGTGCTGGTCGCCATCGCCTATGCCGCCGCGGCGCTCATCCAGGCCCGTCACGCCCACCTCACCATCCGCGAGCTGGTCCACATCCCGGTCCTGTGGCTGGCGCTCGCGCTCAACGGGATCGGCGCCGCGCTGCACGTCACCTCGCTCGGCTTCGGGCCGCTGTCCCTGATCCAGCCGCTCGGCGTGCTCACCCTCGTGATCGCCGTCCCGTTCGCCGCGTCCGCCGCGAAGCGCAAGGTGTCCAGGCTCGAGCTCAGCGGCATGACCTACACAGTGATCGGCCTGACCGGGCTCGCGCTGCTCATCACCACGCCGGGCACGACCCGCACGCTGGCCTCCGGGGAGCTGGTCGCCCTGGTCCTCGCCACGATCGTGTTCGTCGGCGCGTTCGGGTTCCTCGGCCGGCGGCCGGGCGCGTCGAGCCTCTACGAGGCCGCCGCCGGCGGGGTGGCGTACTCCGTCTGCTCGGCGCTGTGCCAGACCGTCGTGGTGTCCGTGCGGGAGACCGGCGCCGGCGTGCTGCTGCGGCCGATCATGATCTTCGGGGTCGTCGCCATCGTCGTCTTCGCGATCGCCGCGACCGTGCTCACCCAGCGGTCCTACCGGCACGGGCTCGCCGCACCGCTGGCCATGACCAACCTGGTGAACCCGGCCTCGGCCACCGCGATCGGCGTGCTCCTGCTCGGCGAACACCTCGGCACCACGCCGTTCCAGATGGTCATCGCCGCCGGCTGCGCGGTGGTCGCCGGGTGGGGCGTCGCCCAGCTCGCCCGCGCCCGCGACGCCGACGCGCGGCACGAGGTACCGGCCGCCGACCGCGAGACGGTCCGCGCCGCCCGGTAGCGCCGCCGGCCACGCGAGCCCGGCGCGGGACACTAAGCCAGTGGGACCGTCGTCGAGTCCCGGATCACCAGGCGGCACGGGTTCGTGTGCCTGCCCGGTGCCGGCTCGCCGTTGATCGCCGCCAGCAGCAGGTTCGCCGCCGTGCGGCCGAGTTCCTCCAGCTCCATGTCCACACTGGTCAGCGGCGGCTGGCAGGCCAGCGTCATCACGTCCCAGTTGTCGAAGCCGACCAGGGCCACGTCGTCCGGCACGCGCCGGCCGACGGCACGCAGCGCGTCCGCCACGCCCCGGGCGATCTGGTCGCTGCCGCAGAACACCGCGTCGAACTCGTGGGACAGCAGGATGCGCACCGCCTGCCGGCCCCACGCCTCGCTCCACTCGCCGAACATCGGGGGACCGACCAGCTCCAGGCCTGCCTCGGCGAGGTGGGACGAGGCCGCGGTGGCCCGCACCAGCGCCGAGTGGTGGTGTTCCGGGCCGGTGATGTGCGCGATCCGCCGCCGGCCGACCGCGAGCAGGTGGTCGATCGCCTTCGCCGTGCCGCCGGCCTCGTCCGGGACGACCGAGCAGTCCTCGGGGTTCGTGGAGTTGATGAACGCGTACACCACCGGGATCGGCAGGTCCGTGCCGATCGGGGGCCGGGCCTGGGTGCGGCGGCCGGTCACGATGATGCCGTCCACCCGCCGGCTCAGCAGCGTGCGCAGGTAGTACTGCTCGCGGATCCGGTCGTCCCGGGCGTCGCACAGGAACACCGACATCTCGCCGGCGCCGAGCGCGTCCTCGGCGCCCATCAGCAGCGGGATGCTGAACCGGCCGATCGTGTCCGTGGTGATCATGCCGACCGTGTACGTGCGGCCGGAGTTCAGCGCCACCGCCGCCTTGTTCGCCTGGAACCCGAGCTGCTCTGCCGCCGACAGCACCCGCTGCCGCGTCTCCGTGCGCAGCGACCCGCGGCCGTTGAGCGCCTTCGACACCGTGCCGACCGAGACACCCGCCAGCATGGCGACATCGCTGATCGTCGCAGGCCGGTCGAAGTTTCCAACAGTTTCCGTGGCTTTCCGCGGTGGCATTGCCGCAGCTTACCCTGGGTGTGCCGGGCGGGCCGGGCAGAACCGCGCAGGCATCGCTCTTGACACCTCTCTGTCGGCGCGCCTAGGTTGACGGAAACCGGTTTCCGTAGTTTCCTCATCACTCCTCGAAGGCTCAACGCGGTGTCGGAGGGCACGATGAGTTCACGCACACACGCGGCCGCACTCCTGGCCGGTGCCCTACTTCTCGCCGGTTGCCAGAGTGGGCCGGCGACTTCCTCCGCCGGCGACACCGGGTCGGTCGACGACGGCACGACCATCACGATGTGGACCCGCTCGCCGACCGCCACGTTCAGCCAGACCCTGATCGACGCCTACAACGCCGGCCACCGGAACAAGGTCAAGCTCACGGTCTTCCCGGCCGACTCCTACCAGCAGAAGGTCGGTACGGCCGCTGGCGCGCACCAGCTCCCCGACATCCTCGCCGCCGACGTCGTCTACGCCCCCAACTACGCCGCCAAGGGCGTCTACCTGGACATCACCGCGCGCGTGAAGCAGCTCGACTTCGCCGACGAGCTCGCGCCCGCGCACATGAAGACCGCCACCTACGAGGGCCGGTACTACGGCGTCCCGCACGACATCGACCTGTCCGCGGTGTTCTACAACAAGGTCCTGTTCACCAGGGCCGGTCTCGACCCGGACAAGCCACCGGCCACTCTGGACGAGGTGGTCGCCGACGCCAGGAGGATCCAGGCGCTCGGCGGCGGAGTCAGCGGCTACTTCTTCGGCGGCGCCTGCCCGGGCTGCCAGCTGTTCACCAGCTGGCCGATGATCTGGGCGTCGGGCGGCACCGTGCTCAACGAGCAGGGCACGGCGTCCACGATGGACAATCCGGAGGCCGCGAAGGTGTACGGCGTGCTGCGCCAGCTGTACGACGAGGGCGTGGTCCCGGAGTCGGCGAAGAACGAGTCCGGCACGACCTGGACGCAGCTGTTCGGCGAGGGCCGGGTCGGCATCCAGCCGATGGGCGCCACCGCCCTGCAGGGCATCAAGGAGGGGCCGGACCTCCAGGTGGGGGTCGCGCCGATTCCCGGGCTGACCGGCGGTTCGTCGTCGTTCGTCGGCGGGGACGTGCTCGGGATCAGCTCGAACAGCCAGCACGCGGCCGCGGCCTGGGACTTCATCTCCTGGACGCTGTCGGAGAAGGCGCAGGTCGACGTCGTGGCCAGGAGCAAGAACATCACGGTCCGCGCCGACCTCGCCGACAACACCTACGCCAGGCAGGATCCGCGGCTCGGTGTGTTCAACAAGCTCGCCGGCGAGGGCCAGACGCCCATCTCGGTCAACTTCGGCAAGACGTTCAACGACCCCAACGGTCCGTGGACCCAGACGGTCATCGACGCGGTGTTCGGCGGCGACGACCCGGCCACGGCACTGCGGAACCACAACGCGGCGATCACCGAGTCCCTGTCGAGTGGTGGCTGAGCAGGTGGTGTCCTTGTCGCCACCGAGGCTGCCGGTGCCGGCCCGGCCGGTGCCGGCACCCCGCCGACGCCGGCGGGCGCCGGTTCACCGGCGCAGGCTGGGACTGCTGTACTCGGCGCCGATGGCCGCGCTCGTGCTGTTGCTCTTCGTCATCCCGCTGATCCTGCTGGTGTGGATGTCGGTCAACCACTGGCCACTGCTCGGCGCGTCCAGGCCCAACGGCGTGGCGAACTACAGCGCGCTGCGGGATCCGTTGTTCCTGCGGGCAGTCTGGTTCACGCTGCGGTACACGGTGGTCACCACCGTCGTGCTGGGGCTCGTCGCGTTCGGGCTCGCGTTGCTGGTGCAGCGCGACCGGCCCGGCGTCGGCGCGTTCCGCACGGTCTTCTTCCTGCCCAGCGCGGTCGGGCTCGCGTCGACGAGCCTGTTGTTCTACAGCATGTTCCAGACGGACGCGTCCCCGCTCAACCAGCTCGTCCGGTGGCTCGGCCTCGGCCACCTCGACTGGCTGGGCACCAACGGCAGCGCGCTCGGGTCGTCCGTCGGCATGATCACCTGGCGGTTCGCCGGTTTCTACATGCTGATCCTGATGACCGGTCTGCAGAGCATCGACCCGGGACTGTACGAGGCCGCGCGGATCGACGGCGCGAACCGGTGGCAGATCATGTGGCGGGTGACGCTTCCCCTGCTGCGGCCCACGTTGGCGCTCACGATGGTGCTGTCGGTGACCGGCTCGCTGCTCGCGTTCGACCAGTTCTTCATCCTGACCGGCGGCCGGCACGACACGGCCACCGTCGTGATCGACATCTACCGGGAGGCGTTCCTGTCGCAGGACCTCGGCCGGGCGGCCGCGGTGTCCGTGGCCACGCTCGCCGTGCTGATCGTGCTCAACGTCGCGCAGCTGCGGCTGATCCGGCGCGAGGGACGATAGCCATGCGCAGAACGGGTTTCTACGTCACCTGCGCCGCACTCGCCGTGTTGTTCCTGTTCCCGATGGCGTGGACGGCCTACTCGTCGGTGCACGGGCGCCGGGCCGACGGCACGGAAGGCTGGGGCGTCGAGGACTACCGCCGGCTCGCCGGCTTCGGCATCGGGACCTACCTCGTCAACACGTTGGTGGTGGCCGTCGTCGCGGTGACCGTGACCGTCGTGACGACCACGCTTGGCGGCTATGCCATGGCACGCCTGGCCTTTCCGGGCCGCAACCTGCTCTTCATCGTGACGCTGGCGATCCTGATGGTGCCGTACACGACGATCCTGGTGCCGCTGTACATCCTGTTGGGCTGGCTCGGGCTGCAGAACTCGCTCGTCGGCCTCGGGCTGGTCATGGCCGTGCTCCAGCTGCCGTTCGGGTTGTTCATGATGCGCAACTCGTTCGAGGCGCTGCCGGTCGAGCTGGAGGAGGCGGCGCTCATCGACGGCTGCACGGTCGGCGGCGCGCTGCGGCGGGTGTTGCTGCGTGGGGTGCTGCCCGGCATCGTCACCATCGCGTTGTTCTCGTTCCTGGCGGCGTGGAACGAGTTCGTCGCACCCCTGATCTTCCTGACCGACGGCGAGAAGTTCACGCTGCCGGTCGCGTTGTTCAACCTGTCGGTCGGCAACCTCGGCTCGGTCGACTTCGGCGCGCTGCAGGCGGGCGTGACGACGTCCGCGCTGCCGTGTGTCGTGGTCTTCCTTTTCCTGCAACGGTACTACGTACGCGGTTTCACCTCGGGCGCCCTGAAGGGCTGAAGGAGGCTCGATGACCATCCCAGGTCCGGTCGACCCAACGTCCTCGGCGGCCTCCGCGTTACGGCCGGTGTCCCTGTCGGGCGTGACGTTCACGACCGGTTTTCTCGGTGACTGGCAGCGGCGCAACGCCGACCGCTCGCTGCCGTACTGCGTCGGGCAACTCGAGACGCACGGCGCGCTCGTCAACCTGCGCCGCGTCACCGGCGAGGCCGACGGCGGCTTCGAGAACATGTGGTTCGCCGACTCCGACGTCTACAAGACCCTGGAGGCCGCCGCCTGGCAGCTCGGCCGCACCCCGGACGACGCCGAGCTGCGGACCTTTGTGGACACCACCGGCGCGCTGCTCGCCAAGGCACAGAACGAGGACGGCTACCTCAACTCGTACCGGCTGCTCGTCGAGCCGGACCAGCGGTGGACGAAGCCGCACTGGAGCCACGAGCTGTACTGCGCCGGGCATCTCATCCAGGCCGCCGTCGCCGCCGTGCGTGCCGGTGTCGGCGCGGAGGTCGTGACGGTCGCCAGGCGGTTCGCCGACCTGATCGTCGAGCGGTTCGGCGGGATCGACGGCGTCGACGGGCACCCGGAGATCGAGACCGCGCTGGTGGAGCTGTACCGGGTGACCGGGCACGAGCCATATCTCTTGCAGGCCAAGCGGTTCATCGACCTGCGTGGCCGCGGGCTGCTGGACGGCGACCGGTTCGGACCGGCGTACCTGCAGGACCACCTGCCGGTCCGCGAGGCGGACGAGGTGACCGGGCACGTCGTGCGCCAGCTCTACCTGCTCGCCGGCATGGTGGACGTCGCCGTCGAGACACACGACGACTCGCTGCTCGCGGCCGCGCGCCGGCTGTGGGACGACGCGTTCGGCGCCAGGACCTATCTCACCGGCGCGCAGGGTTCGCGGCACCGCGACGAGGCCTTCGGCGACCCGTACGAGCTGCCGCCGGACCGCGCGTACGGCGAGACGTGCGCCGCGATCGCGAGCTTCCAGTGGAACTGGCGGATGCTGCTGGCCACGGGGGAGCCGAAGTTCGCCGACGAGATGGAACGCGCGCTGTACAACGTGATCGCCGGCTCGACCGCGCTCGACGGCACGCACTTCTTCTACGCCAACACGTTGCACCTGCGCACCGGCCACGACGGCTCGCACGAGGACGCGCCGTCCGACCGCCTGCCGTGGTACTCGTGCGCCTGCTGCCCTCCGAACCTGGCCCGCCTGTTGGCATCGCTGTCCGGCTACGCGGCCACGACCGACCACGGCGGGCTCCAGCTGCACCTGTACTCGGCCGGGTCCGTGACGACCGCGGTGGACGGCGCGGAGGTCCACGCGGAGGTGCGCACCGACTACCCGTGGGACGGTCGGGTCGTGGTCACGGTCACCACCGCCGCGCCGATCACACTGTCGCTGCGGGTGCCCGCCTGGGCAACGGAAGTGTCGCTCGACGGCTCGCCGGCGGAGGTCGACGGCGGCTACGTCCGCGTGCGGCGGGACTGGTCGGCCGGCGCCACGGTGAGGCTCGACCTGCCCATGTGGCCCAGGATCGTCCGCCCGCACCCGAGGATCGACGCCGTGCGCGGCTGCGTCGCGCTGGCGCGCGGGCCGCTCGTCTACGCACTGGAGCAGGCCGACCTGCCCGCGGGGGTCACGCTAGAGGACGTGCGGATCGATGCCGGCGCGCCGATCACGCCCGGCCGGTTGCCGGCGGTTCCCGTCACCCTGACCACGAGTGGCGCGGTCGAGCAGGCCTCGTCGGGTGAGCTGTACCCGGCGTCGGTCGAGCTGACCACGCGGCCGCTCGAACTCGTTGCCATCCCGTATTTCCTGTGGGGCAACCGGACTCCCGGCCCGATGCGGGTCTGGATCCCCGTCACCACGGGATGACCCTGCACCTGCTATCCCTGCGAGGTACCCGATGTCACGACGAAGTCTCCTCGGGCTCACCGTCACCACCGCGGTCGCCGCCGCGCTCCTGCCAGCAGTGCCGGCCCAGGCAGCCGGCCACACGTTGGTGGTCAACGTCGCCGCGCCGTTCCGCCCGGTCACCCACATGGCCTCCGGTGGGTTGTACGCGCTGGCCGAGAACAACCGGCCGGCCGACAGCACTCTGTTGCCCATCAAGATGAACACGCTCACCCAGCCGCCGCCCGGCGTGGGGCAGCGGCCCAACGGCCAGCCGCCCGGCGGTGACGCGCTCCTGGTCGCCGCGCAGGCGGACCGGGCCGGCGCCGCCCAGGTCGTCCGCATGCCGGACATCTACCCGAACTTCCCGTACCAGTGGGTGAGCTGGAACGACTGGCTGGCCAAGGTGGACACCATGGTGACCGCCCGGCTCAACGCGACGTCGGTGAGCAACGTGGCCGCCTGGGAGATCTGGAACGAGCCGGACTGGACCTGGAACACGGCGGCGGCCGGTGACTTCAATGCCGGCTGGACGCGGACCGTCCAGCGCATCAGGACCCGCGACACGGTCACCCCGGTCGCCGGCCCCGGCTACTCCGGCTGGAACGCGAACAGCATGCGTGCGTTCCTCACCAACGCCAAGAACACCAACACGTTGCCGGACCTCGTGATCTGGCACGAGCTGAACCACAGCAGCGCGGCCGTCGCCGGCGACGTCGCGGCCTACCGCTCGCTGGAGTCCTCGCTCGGCATCAGCCCCCGGCAGGTCTTCATCAACGAGTACGCCTGGACCGACGAGGTCGACGTGCCCGGCCGGGTGGCCAACTACGTCGCGAAGTTCGAGCGGGCCGGGGTGTACGCCGCCGACCGCGCGTTCTGGTTCGAGTACGGCACCGTCAACGGGTTGGTGGTCAACAACAACCTGCCGACCGGCACGTGGTGGCTCTACAAGTGGTACGGCGACATGGCCGGCCAGATGGTGTCCACGACGCCGCCCGCGCAGAGCGGCATCGACGGCTTCGCGTCGTACGACTCGACCCGGCGGCGCGTGGAGGTCGTGTTCGGCGACGAGGCCGGCACGAACTCGGTGCAGCTGAACGGACTCGGCGCGCTGGGGTCGAGCGTCCGCGTGACACTGGAGTCCACGCCCGCCTCGGGCCGGTTCACCGCGGTGACCGCGCCGACGACCGTCTCGTCCTCGACCCTCACCGTCTCGAACGGACAGCTCACGGTCTCGGTGCCCAACATGTCCGCGACGAGCGCGTACCACCTCGTGGTGGAGCCGACCAGCGGTGTGCCCGCCTACCAGCAGCGGTACGAGGCCGAGAACGCGTCGGTGTTCCGCGCGACGCGCCTCACTGCGCCGAACGCGTCCAACGGCGGCTACGTCGGCCGCATCGACAACTCGGGCAACCCGCGCAACGACAGCTACGTCGACTTCATGGTCAACGTACCCACCGCCCGCACCTACACGATGACCATCGCCTACGCGAACGGCACCGGCACCACCTCCACCCAGGCCCTCGCCTACAACGGCGGCACCTGGTCAACGGTGAGCTACCCACCCACCGCGGGCTGGGCCCAGTTCGCCACGGTCACCACCACCGTCAACCTCCACGCCGGCTACAACACCATCCGACTGGCCAAAGGCGCCCCGTTCTCCCCCACCACCACCGGCTACGCCGAACTCGACTACCTGAACCTGACCTAACCCCCCGCGAGTCCCGCGTTCGCGCATACCGAGTCCCGCGTTCGCACACATTGAACTGCGGTTTCGTGCAGGTCCGGGACTGTTTCAAGATCGGTGTGTTCGGCCCGACACGCCGGGCCGAAGGTCCGGCGGGATGGGCACTGTGAGTGATGACATCTGATGTTGTGAGTCCACGCAAGAGTGACCGGATGCCGGCGCAGCTGTCGCCGGAGCA
>NZ_DASQCC010000180.1:0-12166 GCF_035634895.1 Actinophytocola sp.
CTCCGAGGAGTTCGCGTCCTTGATGCCCGCGAGGTGCCGGGCGGTCTCGATCACCATGCACTGCAGGCCGAGGCACAGGCCGAGCACCGGGATCCTGTTGATCCGCGCGTACTCGATGGCGCCGATCTTGCCCTCGATGCCACGCACGCCGAACCCGCCGGGGATCAGCACGCCGTCCAGGTTGGACAGCATGGCGGCCGCGCCGGCCGGGGTCTCACAGGTGTCGGACGCGACCCACACGATGTCGACCTTGGCGCGGTGGGCGAACCCGCCGGCACGCAGGGCCTCCGTGACCGACAGGTACGCGTCCGGCAGGTCGACGTACTTGCCGACGATCGCGATCCGGACCGTCTCCTTGGGATCGTGCACGCGGGTCAGCAGGTCGCCCCAGACCGTCCAGTCCACGTCGCGGAACGGCAGTCCCAGCCGGCGGACCACGTACGCGTCGAGCCCCTCGGTGTGCAGGACCTTCGGGATGTCGTAGATGGACGGCGCGTCCGGCGCGGCGACGACCGCGTCGATGTCCACGTCGCACATCAGCGCGATCTTCCGCTTGAGGCCGCCGGGAATCTCGCGGTCCGCCCGGCACACGACCGCGTCGGGCTGGATGCCGATGTTGCGCAGCGCGGCGACGGAGTGCTGCGTCGGCTTGGTCTTCAGCTCGCCGGAGGGCGCCAGGTAGGGCACCAGTGAGACGTGCAGGAAGAAGCAGTTGTCGCGGCCGACGTCGTGGCGGACCTGCCGAGCGGCCTCCAGGAACGGCAGCGACTCGATGTCGCCGACGGTGCCGCCGATCTCGGTGATCACCACGTCCGGGGCGTTGCCGTCCTCGCCCGGCTCGGCCATGCCGCGGATGCGGGCCTTGATCTCGTCGGTGATGTGCGGGATGACCTGCACGGTGTCGCCGAGGTACTCGCCGCGCCGTTCCTTGGCGATGACCTGCGAGTACACCTGCCCGGTGGTCACGTTCGCGGCGCCGGCGAGGTCGCGGTCGAGGAAGCGCTCGTAGTGCCCGACGTCCAGGTCGGTCTCGGCGCCGTCCTCGGTCACGAACACCTCGCCGTGCTGGAACGGGTTCATCGTGCCGGGATCGACGTTGAGGTACGGGTCGAGCTTCTGCATGGTCACCCACAGCCCGCGAGCCGTGAGCAGCTGGCCGAGACTCGACGCGGTCAGACCTTTGCCGAGTGAGGATGCGACCCCACCGGTCACGAACACATACTTGGTCGTACGCGAGTGTTGCACCAGGGACGCCCCCCGTGGCCGAGCCTTGGGCCCGAATCCGTTACTTGCGATGCCGTTCGCAGCGGGGCTCCCCGCCTGACTCTCCACGGGGTTTCACCGTATCACCTGCGCCGCGGATCCGAACGACGGACACCCGCCCGCCGTGGCGTGTCGTCACGCAGCGCGGTCCTACTGTTGCGGAGCGCCCGGCGCGGGGCCCTGCGCGTTGCCGGCGTCGCCGTAGCGGCCCGCGCCACCCTCCAGCTGCTCGTGGAGCGCCAGGACGGTCACCACGCGACCGGCCGCGGTCTGCACGTTGTCCACTGTAGACAGAATACTGGTCGCGGCGGTGTCCGCGCGGACCACGCCGACCGCTCCGGTGCCGCTCGCCGTACCCGCGTCGCCGGCGAGGACCGTGCCGGCGCCGGCACGGTCGACCTGCGTGGCGAACCGGGCGATCGTCGCGGCCCGGTCCCCCGCGCCGTCGCCGTCCGCGGCGCCACCGGTGAGCACGACGGCGAGCTGCGCGGGCTGAAGTCCTTGGCCGGCCTTGATGAAACCGCCCTCGGTGAGCCCGGCGAGCGCCGCCGTGGTCTCCGCCGAGGACGCCTGCGGCTTGTTGTCCTCCTTGCCGATCAACACGAGCGGGCCGATGAGGCCGCCGGCGAGGGTGCCCGGGTCAGACGCGGCGGGCAGTTGGACGCCGGCGGGCAGCAGCCGCACGACGATGTCCTTGAGCCGGTCGGCCTTGCGCGGGTCGTTGAACGCGCTGGTCAGCTGGAGCTCGCCGGTGACCGTGCCGCCGGCGTTGGCGATGAGGGCCCTGACCGCGTCGCGGTCGGCGGGGCGCGCGTCGGAGGTGGTGATGAGCACGACGGTGCGCTGTGCAAGCACACCCTGCACGGCGAGCGGGCCGACGGAGGTCGCGAAGCTGTCGGCGCCGACGAGGCGGGCGGCCTGGGCGTTCTTGTCGTTCTGCAGGTCGGTGACCTGGGCGGCCAGGTCTTCGTTGTCGCCTGCCAGCCCGGAGAGCAGCGAGCGGGACAGCGCGGTCGAGCCCAGCACCACGCCGACGGCGAGCGCGAGGAAGACGGCGGCGATCGAGATGACGTGGTATCGAAGTGAGATCACGCGAAGAGTCCCCCGATCCAGTTCGTGCCGGTGCGCCAGGCGTCGGCGAACCACTCGGCGTAGGCGGCGCCGACGCCCGAGACCGCGAGCCCGACGACCACCGCGACGAGGGCGGCGAGCACGAGCAACACGACCGCGCCGATGGACACGCGGCTGCGGTGCAGGGTGGCGACGGCCTTGCCGTCGACGACCTTGCTGCCGAGCTTGAGGCGGGTCAGGAAGGTGGAGGGGTTGGAGCCGGAGCGGCCGCGGTCGAGGAACTCGTGCAGCGTGGCCTGGAAGCCGACCGTGACGACGAGGGCGGCGCCGTGGGTGTCGGCGAGGAGCAGAGCGAGGTCCTCGGCGTTGCCGGACGCGGGGAAGGTGACCGCGCCGATGCCGAGGTCCTGAACCCGTTCTAGGCCGGGGGCATGCCCGTCCATGTGCGCGGGGACGACCACCTCGGCACAGCTTCGCAGTGTTTCGGTAGCCAGCCCGTCCGGGTCGCCGACGATCACGTGTGGGTGATAGCCGAGGCGGTACAGCGCGTCCGCGCCACCGTCGACGCCGATCAGCACCGGCCGGTGCTCGGTGATGTAACGCTTGAGGTTCTTGAGATCCACCTCGTGGTCACGCCCCGGGGCGACGACGAGCACCTGGTTGTGGCGGATGGGCGCGGACAGTTCGGGCACGCCGACCCCGTCGAGGATGAGCGTCCGCTCCCGGCGCAGGAACTCGATCGTGTTGGCGGAGAAGGCCTCGAGCTGCGCGGCGAGCCCGGCCTTGGCGACGATCATCAGATCAGCGATGGACTCGATGGTCTGCCGCGCGCCGCGATCGACTTCCTTGTCCCCGACGAAGACGGCGCCTTCGTGGAGTCGAACCTTGCTGCCTTCCTTGACGACCCGGAGGACCTCGGGTCCCACACCGTCGATGAGCGCGATACCGGCCCCGACCACGATCTCCGGCCCAAGGTTGGGAAACCGCCCGGAGATCGAGGGCGAGGCGTTGACGACCCCGGTGACATCGGCCTCGACGAGGGCGACGGCGGTGGCGCGGTCGAGGTCGACCTGGTCGAGAATGACGACGTCGCCGGGCCCGATCCGGCGGAGGAGGTCCCCGGTACGCCGGTCGACTCGCGCGATGCCCGTGATCCCAGGCCGAGCCTGGGTCGATCGAGCAAGAAGACCGTTGAGCTTCATGGGCCGATGGTGACAAGCGGACCGGCGCGACGAGGTACGCCACGCCGAGAATTTCATCCGACCGAGTGACCAAGTCCAACTGGAATGATCACTTAGGACAGTTCACGATGGACGGTTGACCGACCAGCCACCAACCACGGCCCGCAGGGCATCTGACGGTCGGCGTGGTGACGCTGGGCCTGGGGCTAATGACGAACTAGACGGCCGGGCACCAGGGCGAGATCCCGGGAGGGAAGAGGCGTGGCAGGGAACGGCAAACGGGCCGAGTCGGCCAAGAAAGGTGGCCAAGAAGGTTGAGATCAGCCGGGAAGGTTGCGCAAGCCCGCAAGGATGTCAGAAAGACGACGCGACGGGAGCCAGGCTGACTGACGCCGAGATCCATCGATGAGCCCGCCTGGAAGACAAGCGACACCGAGAAGGGCACCAACCAGCAACGCCCCACCAGAACAACCCGCCCCACCCAATCAACCCACCACCCAACCAGGCGCCCCACTCCCCCGGGCCCCCGGCCCGGCACCCCCGGCGGCCCCAAAGGCCCCACAGACGAACCTCAACGCCGCTTCCGCCCCTTCCCCCGCGTGACCTTCTTGTCCGCCGCCGCAACAGCCAACAACTCCTCCGCATGCGCCCGCCCGGTCTCGGTCGAGTCCATGCCAGCAAGCATCCGAGCCAACTCGATCACGCGATCCTGCTCCTCCACCCGCCGCACGTCACTCCGCGTCACCCCACCGGCAGCCTGCTTGTCCACGACCAGGTGACGGTCGGCAAACGCGGCCACCTGCGGGAGGTGAGTCACCACGATCACCTGGTGCGACGACGCCAACCGAGCCAACCTGCGCCCGATCTCGACCGCCGCCCGGCCGCCGACGCCCGCGTCCACCTCGTCGAAGACCAGCGTCGGCACGGGATCCGAGTGCGCCAGCACCACCTCGATCGCCAGCATCACCCGGGACAGCTCACCGCCCGACGCGGCCTTGTGCACCGGCAACGCCATCGCGCCGTCGTGGGCCCGCAGCCGGATCTCCACCTCGTCCACGCCTTCGGGGCCGGCGTGTGCGAGCGCTTCGCCGCCCTCGCCGCCGGCGACCCGCAGCGCGTGCGGCTCGTTCGGCTCCGCCCACCGGGTACTGACGATCACCTCGATGGCCGCCTGGCCCATCGCCAGGCCGCCCAGCTCGACGGTCACGGCCTGTGCGAGTTGGTCCGCCGCGTCCACGCGCAGGACCGTCACGCGACGGGCGCACTCCGCCAGCGTCACCGCCAGCTCGTCCCGCTGCCTGGCCAGCTCGGCCAGCGCCTCCTCGGACGTGTCCAGCCCGGCCAGCCGCTCCGCCGCGTTGGACGCCCACTCCAGCACGCCGTTGACGTCCGCCGCGTACTTGCGGGTCAGCTGCTTGAGCTCCGACTGCCGCGCCAGCACCTGCTCCAGGACCTGCGGGTCCGCGTCCAGCGACTCCAGATAGCTGCTCAGCTCGGTCCCGACGTCGACCAGCAACGCCTCCGCCTCCGCGAGCCTCGGCTCCAGCTCACGCAACCGTGGGTCGTCCGAGCCCGACAGGCGGTGCCTGGCGTCGGCGATGAGGCCGAGCGCACCCGGTAGGTCCGGGTCGCCCTCCGGAGAGCCGGACACCGCGTACGCCGCGCCGGTCGCGGCCTCGCGCAGCTGGTCGGCGTCGGCCAGGCGCTTGGCCTTCTCCTGCAGCTCGTCGTCCTCGCCGGGGTGCGGGTCGACGGCCTCGATCTCGGCCAGACCGTGCTTGAGCAGGTCGGCCTCGCGGGCCATCTCGCGCGAGCGGGCGCTCCGTTCGGTCAGCTCGGTGCTGACCCGCACCCACTCCTCGCGCACCCTGCGGTACTCCGCCAGCACGCCGGCCAGCTCCTCGCCGGCGAACCGGTCCAGCACGGACCGCTGCTCGGCCGGGCGCATCAGCTTGAGCTGGTCGTTCTGCCCGTGCACCGCGATCAGCTGTTCGGACAGGTCGGACAGCACGCCGACCGGCACGGACCGGCCGCCCAGGTGTGCCCTGGACCTGCCGTCCGCGTTCAGGCTGCGTAACGCGATCAGGGTGCCGTCGTCGTCCGGCTCGGCGCCCGCGTCGCTCGCGACCTTGGCCGCGGCACTGCCCGGCGGCGCGGAGAACCGGCCCTCGACGGACGCCTTCCCCGCGCCAGCGCGGATCTTGGACACCTCGGCACGGCCACCGGACAGCAGATGCAGTCCGGTGACGACCATGGTCTTGCCCGCACCCGTCTCACCGGTCACCACGGTGAGGCCCGGGTCGAGTTCGAGGGTGGCCTCGTCGATCACGCCAAGGCCCTCGATGCGCATCTCGGCCAACACAGCGCGCACTTTATCGGTTCGCACCGACAAAAGCTCGCACCGGGCGGCCGTGTGTTCGATTCAGGCCCGTGGGCTGCGCCAACCCTGCACGGGCAGCTCGAACTTCTGCACCAGACGGTCGGTGAACGGCTCCTGCCGCAGCTTCACGAGCCGCGCCGGGATCTTCCCGCCGACCACCTCGACCCGCGCGCCGGGTGGCAGCACGAACGTGCGGCGGCCGTCGCAGCACAGCACCGCGGGATGCCCGGAGGGGTCGACCTCGACGGCGAGCCGCGACTTCGGCGACACCACCAGCGGCCGCGCGAACATGGCGTGCGCGTTGCTCGGCACGACCAGCAGCGCCTGCACGTCCGGCCAGACCACCGGGCCGCCGGCCGAGAACGCGTACGCCGTGGACCCCGTCGGCGTCGCGCACAGCACGCCGTCGCAGCCGAACGACGACACCGGCCGGTTGTCGACCTCGATCCGCACGTCCAGGATCCGCTCGCGGCTGCTCTTCTCCACGCTGGCCTCGTTGAGCGCCCAGGTGCGCGCGAGCTGCCGGTCCCCCAGCGACGCGGTCACGTCGACGGTCATCCGGTCGACGACCTCGTAGCGCTGCGCGATGACCTGCGAGACGGCCTCCTCGAGCAGGTCGGAGTCCGCCTCGGCGAGGAAGCCGACGCGGCCCATGTTCACGGCCAGCACCGGCACCTCGGCGGGCCGGGCCAGTTCGGCGGCACGCAGTAACGTGCCGTCCCCGCCGAGCACGAACACCAGCTCGGTGCCCTCGGCGGCCTTCGTTCCGGCCGGCACGACACGCTGGTAGCAGGACTGGTCCAGGTCGGGGGCCTCCCGCTCGAGCACGCGAAGCCTGATCCCGGCGTCGGCGAACCAGCCGGCGAGCTTCTCGGCGGCGTGGCGGGTGTCCACCCGGCCGGTGTGCACGACGAGGAGCACCTCACGTGCGGTCATTGCGGCCCCTCTCGAACAGCGATCTCCACGATCTCGGTTACGGCTGATTCGTCGAGCGGGTTCCCGCGACGCAGCCATATGAAAAACTCGACGTTGCCGGACGGTCCGGGCAACGGGCTCGCGACCGCGCCGTGCGCCCGCAGCCCCAGCTCGGCGGCGGAGGCCAGCACGGACCGGACCGCGTCGGCCCGCAGCGCGGGGTCCCGCACGACACCGCCGGACCCGAGGCGGTCCCGGCCCACCTCGAACTGCGGTTTCACCATCGGCACCAGGTCGGCGTCATCGGCGGTGCACGCGAGCAGGGCGGGCAGCACGAGCCGCAGCGAGATGAACGAGAGGTCGGCGACGACCAGGTCGACCGGTCCCCCGGTCTGTTCCGGCGTGAGTGCGCGGACGTTCGTCTTGTCGAGCACCGTGACGCGCTCGTCGGTCCGCAGCCGCCACACCATCAGCCCACGCCCGACGTCGGCGGCGACCACGTGGCTGGCGCCGCGGCGCAGCAGGACGTCGGTGAAGCCGCCGGTGGACGCGCCGGCGTCGAGGCAGCGGCGGCCGGTCACCTGTATCGGGAACCTGTCCAGCGCGCCGATGAGCTTGTGGGCGCCCCGCGACGCCCAGTCGGGGTCGTCGTCGAGCTCGCGGACCACGACGGCCGCGTCGGTCTCGACGGCGGTGGCGGGCTTGCCGGCGACGGTGCCCCGGACGGTCACGCGGCCGTCCGCGATGAGCTGTGACGCGTGCTCGCGGGAGCGGGCGAGGCCACGCCGCACCAACTCGGCGTCGAGCCGGGTCCTCCTCGGCACGGGTCAGTCCGTGTCGATGCTGGTGAGGGCCTCGTTCAACGCGACGTGCACGGCGTCGAACCGGGCGACGTGCTCGGTCAGCGTGACCGTGTCGAGGTTCTCGGTGCCGGCGATCGCCTCGTCGATGTCGGTCGTGTCGACGTCGGTCGTGTCGACCTCGGCGGTCTGGTCGGTGTCGAACTGCACGCTTTCACGCTACTTCATGCTCGGGGCCGAGGCGGGCAAGCGCCTCACGCACCGCGTCGGACCAGTCCTTGGCGGGGTCGATGCGGACACCTGGTCGGGTGACGGCCTCGACGTCGTGGCCGATGTAGGTGGGACGCATGTCCACCGGCGCGTCGAGGAGGTCCTGCGGGGTGGACACGCCAGAGAAGACGAGGAGCGAGTCGAGCCCGGCAGCGACCGCACCGGCGATGTCGGTGTCGAGACGGTCGCCGATGACCAGCGGGTTCTTGGCGTCGGCCGACCGCTGGGCCTCGTCCATGAGCGGGATGGCCGGCTTACCGGCGACGACCGGCTCGGTGCTCGTGGCCGTGCGAAGCGCGGCGACGAGCGAGCCGTTGCCCGGCAGGGGACCGAACTCGGTGGGCAGGGTGGGGTCGACGTTGCAGGCGACCCAGAGCGCGCCGGCGCGGATGGACTGGCACGCCTCGGCGAGGTCGCGCCAGCTGGTGTCCTTGCTGAGGCCCTGAACGACCGCCTGGACGGCGGCGCCGTGCTTGCGCGTGGTGGTGAGGTTCCTGAGCTCGACCTCGTGCACGAGCGCCTCGGAGCCGACGACCAGTACGGTCGCACCGGTCGGCAGCTTCTCGGCGAGGACCGAGGCGGCGGCCTGGGCGCTGGTACTGACCTCGTCCGGGGTCGCGCTGATGCCGATGTCGGTCAGGTGACCGGCGACCTCGTCGGGGCCCCGGGAGGCGTTGTTGGTGACGTACCGGACCTTGGTGTCGTTGGCCCTGGCCTCGTCGACCGCACGGTCGGCACCCGGCACCGGCTCCTCGCCCCGGTAGATGGTGCCGTCGAGGTCGAAGAGCAGGGCGTCGTACTCCTTGAGGAGGCTCATGCTCGCCATTGTGTTCGAGGGCCCTCCACTCACGAGGCACTCAGCGCGGTGGCCCGCTCGGCGGCGTCGGTCTCCTCGTCGTGGTCGGCCTCCGCGGCGTTGAGGAACCAACGGATGGCGTCGTCGGTACGACCGGCGGCTTGAAGGTTGTCGGCGTAGGCGTAGAAGAGGCGCGCGCTCCACGGGTCCCGACGCTTGGGGTCGAGGTCCGGCCCCTGAAGGGCGACGACCGCCGCGTCGAGCTGCCCGAGGTCCCGGCGTGCTCCGGCCGTGACGATCTTGAGCTCGATGGTGACGTCCGGCGGCAGGTCCCTGGCCTCCGTCGCGAGCTCGAGGGCACGCTCGGGGCGGCCGAGTGCACGCTCGCAGTCGACCATCACGGGAAGGAGCGTCTGAGAGCCGGTCATACGACGGACGGCGCGGAACTCACCGAGCGCCTCGGCCCACTCACCGGCGTGGTAGGCCGCGATCCCGGCAGCCTCCCGAACGACGGCGACACGGGACGCGCGAGTGCGGGCGAACCGGGCGTGCGCGAGAGCCAGCTCCGGGTCCTCGTCGAGTAGCAGCCCCGCGGCGACCAGGTGCCGCCCGACCATCTCGGCGACGGTCTTGGAAAGGCTCTTCAGCTCGCGCCGGGCATCCGGGTCGAGGTCACTGAACGAGATGTCGTCGGGCAGCTCCGGCTCACCGTCCCGACGCCCAGCGTGCGACACGGCGTCGGCGCCGGGGGCTTCGGGGGCTTCCGAGGCGGCGGCCGGCTCTTCTGTGTGCTGGCCGGCGCCGGTTGGTTCGTCGAGTTCGCCTGCGTCGGGTATGCCTGCGTCGGGTTCGTCGCCAGCGGGTTCGACGCGGGCGGGTTCGACGCGGGCGGGTTCGACGTCAGCGGCGGCTGACGGGGACTCTTCGGCGTGCGATGCACTGACGGCGGATCCCTCAGTGGCCAAGGGCTTGTCCGCGTGCTCCGTGTCACCCAAGGTGTCGCCGGTGAACTCGCCCGCGGGTTCGCCGATGGGTTCGCCTTCGTCGGCAGGTTCATCGGCGGATCCGTCAGCTCCGGCGGCGTTCCCCTCGACAGCGTTCCCTTCGGCGGCGTTCCCTTCGGCGGCGGATTCATCGGCGACGGTTTCGTCGACGCCCGACAGCTCCTCGGTGGAGTGGGAGATCGCCGAGCCGGTGGCGTCCTCGTTGGCGGGCACCGCGTCCGACACGTCTGCCGTGGCGTCGGTATCAGACGTGGTCTCGCTGGTCACCGGACGAGCGGGCGCCTCGACGCCGGTTGGGTCGGGCGTGGTCGGTGGCTCGTCGGTCGCGAGGGCATTGCCCGGGTCGAACTCGTCTGCCGCGGTGACGTCCTCGTAGTCAGGGATGTAGTTGTCCGAGGTGTCGTTGCCCGAGGTGTTGTGGTCGGGGGCGTCGTCGGACGGGACGTCGCGCTGGCGGTAGCCGTTCGAGCGGCCTTCGCCGCCGGTGCTGGCTTGGTAGTGGTTCCGCCGGGCGAAGCCGCTCTTTGGTTCCTGGACAGGCGCGTCCGTAGCGGAGTCATCCGCCTGGAGGTTGGGGTGATCCGCATTGGGGCGGGACTGGCCTTGGCTGTCGCGGTCCTTGTCGCGGTAGCTCGGAGAGCGGTCGTCACGGCTTTGGCGGCCACGGTCGTCGCGGTCGTCGCGGGTGCCTCGGTAGCTGGACCGGTCGTCCTGGCGAGTGCGGTAGCCGCTGGGACGGTCGTCGCGGTCGGTTCGCTTGGCGGGGCGGTAACCGGAGGAGCGGTCGCCGGCGGAGTCGTCGTCGCGGAAGCGGTTGGGGCGATAGCCGGTGCGTTCTGAGCCGGCGTCCCCGCTGCGGGTGCGATCATCCCGGCCGCGCTGACCTCGATCATCGCGCTGGCCACGGTTGTCACGCCAGCCGCGGTCATCGCGCTGGCTTCGGTTGTCCTGGCCGCGGCGGTCGTCCTGGCGGCGATCGTCACGCTGGGGTCGGTTGTCGCGGTGGCCGCGGTCGTCCTGGCCGCGGTTGGGGCGATCATTGCGGTATCCGGCACCGTCACGGCTGCTGCTGCCATCGCGTCCGCCGCTGCGATCCGGTCGGTCGGTGCGGTCGGGGCGGTCGCTGCGGGCTCGGTAGCCGCGATCGTCGCGGCCACGGTCGTAACCTCGGTCGTCGCGGCCACGGTTGTCCCGGCCGCGGTCGGTACCGGTTCGGTCGTTTCGGGCGCGGTCGCCGGCGGAGCGGTCCTGGCGGTAGCCACGGTTGTCGGTGCCGCGGTCGTCGCGAGGGCGATAGCCGCGGTCGTCGCGGTTGCGGTCATCGCGGTGGTTGCGGTCGGGGCGGTCGCGGTAGCCGCCGCTTTCGCGGGAACCGGCGCCGTCCCGGGAGCTGCCGCTGTCTCGGTAGCTGCTGCCGCCCTTGTAGCCGCCGCCCTTGTAGCCACCGCCCTTGTAGCCACCGCCGTTGTAGCCACCGCCGTTGTAACCGCCGCTTTTATAACCGCCGCTTTTATAACCGCCACTGCCCTTGTAGCCGCCGCTGTCTCGGCTGTCGCGAGTGGGGCGGGGGGCGCGGTCGTTGGACTGGCCGCGACTGTCGCGACTGTCGCGGTAGTTGCGGTCGCCGGTTGGGCGGCCCGCGGTGTTGCCTGTCGAGTCTCGGCGGTCGTCGCGGTCTCGGCGGAAGGTGCCTCGGGTGTCTCGGTCCTGCTGGCGGAAGTCGCGGCCTGGACGGTCGGGGCGATCCTTGTTGCCGCGGTAGGTGCCTCGGTCGGCACCGCCTCGGTAGCCCTCGCGGTCGGTGTTGCCTCGGTAGCCTTCGCGGTCGCCCTGGTAGCCCTTGCTCTGGTCGCGGAAGCTCTTGCCCTGGTCGCGGTCGCTCTTGCGGTGGTCTTCGGTGTTTCGGGAGCGGCCGAAGCCGCCGCCGGCGGCGCGGTCCGGGCGGTAGCCGCCGCGGTCGTCGCGGTCGGGGCGGGGGCGGTCGGACTGGCGGTAGCTGGGACGATCTTCGCGGCTGCGGTAGCTTGGGCGGTCGTCTCGGGAGCCGCCATAGCTTGGGCGGTCGTCGCGGTTGCGGTAGCTCTGGCGTGCGCGGTCCTGTTGGCCCTGGTAGCCGCGGGTGTCGCGGTCCCTGGTGGGGCGATAGCCGCCCCGGTCCCGGTGTGCCCCACCCTGGTCGCGGCGGTTGGAGTCGCGGTCTCGGTTACGCGCGCCACCGCTCTCAGATTCGTCGCGGTTGCGGTCCGACACTGTTCCTCCTGTGTTGCGGGGCTTGGGGGCCCGCTACCTCTATTGAACACTTGGGCACGCCAAGAGGCCCTCCGGGGTACGGAGGGCCTCTTGCGAAGTATGTCCGGCGGTGTCCTACTCTCCCACACCCTGGCGAGTGCAGTACCATCGGCGCTGGAGGGCTTAGCTTCCGGGTTCGGAATGGGACCGGGCGTTTCCCCACCGCTATCGCCGCCGAAACACTATGAAACAACCAC
>NZ_DASQCC010000181.1:0-20968 GCF_035634895.1 Actinophytocola sp.
CCGTGGAACCGCAGGTGGAGGTACACGAGCTGCGCGACCTCCTCGGTGATCTCCTTCGAGTACCGCAGGGTGCGCAAACGCTTGCGGACCATCTTGGCGCCCACGACCTCGTGGTGGTGGAAGCTCACGCCGCCGCCCTCGACGAACCGCCGCGTGGCCGGCTTGCCGATGTCGTGCAGCAGTGCCGCGAGCCGCAGCACGAGGTCCGGCTCGGTGCCCGGCTCCTCCAGGTCGATCGCCTGGTCGAGCACCACGAGCGAGTGCTGGTAGACGTCCTTGTGCTGGTGGTGCTCGTCGATCTCCAGCCGCATGGCCGGCACCTCGGGCAGCACGTGGTCGGCCAGGCCGGTGTCGACCATCAGCTCCAGCCCGCGCCGCGGGAACCGGCCGCACAGCAGCTTGGACAGTTCGACCTGGATCCGCTCCGCGGTGATCCGCTCGATCTCACCGGACATCTCGCGGATCGCCGCGAGCACCCGGGGCGCGACCTCGAAGCCCAGCTGGCTCACGAACCGGACCGCGCGCATCATCCGCAGCGGGTCGTCGGCGAAGGACTCCTGCGGCGTCGCCGGCGTGTCCAGGACTCGCTTCTTCAGTGCCCCGCGCCCGTTGTACGGGTCGACGAACGTCCTGGTCGCCAGGTCGATGGCCATCGCGTTGACCGTGAAGTCCCGCCGGAGGAGGTCCCGCTCGATGGAGTCGCCGAACTCGACCTCCGGGTTGCGGGTCGTCCGGTCGTAGGAGTCGGACCGGTACGTGGTGATCTCCACCGTCGTGCCGCGCTTGGTCGCGCCCAACGTGCCGAACGCGATGCCGGTGTCCCAGATGGCGTCCGCCCAGCCCGTCAGCAGCTCACGCACCCGCTCCGGCCGCGCGTCGGTGGCGAAGTCGAGGTCGTTGCCGAGCCGGTCCATGAGCGCGTCCCGGACCGTGCCGCCCACGAGGAACAACTGGTGGCCGGCTTCGGCGAACCGGGAGGCGAGCTCTGCACCGATGTCGGAGGCCACGGGGAAGCGCACCTTCCCCTCCGTTTCAGGGTCTCGGACGTCAACAGTCTGGGTGTCGGACACGATGAACCAGCGTAACTGCACCTGATCGGGCAACCAGGACGCCATACCCGCATTACGATCGCGAACATGCCCCAGTCGTCCGGCAGGTCGCGCGGCGCCCGAACCGGACGCCGCGGCAGGCGACGCGGCCGCAGGATGGCGGCCGTCGACGAGACCTCGGCCGGCGGCGTGGTGATCAACTTCGCCAGGGACAAGGTCGTGCTGATCGGACGGCTGGACCGCCGCGGCCGCCTGCTCTGGTCGCTGCCGAAAGGCCACATCGAGGAGGGTGAGACACCCGAGCAGACCGCCGTGCGGGAGGTCGGGGAAGAGACCGGCATCGTCGGCGAGATAATTCGGCCGCTAGGCACCATCGACTACTGGTTCGTCGCGGAGCGCCGAAGGATCCACAAGACCGTGCACCACTTCCTGATGGAGGAGCGCGGCGGCGACCTGTCCGACGAGGACGTCGAGGTGACCGAGGTCGACTGGGTCGCCCTGGAGGAGCTGGAGGACAGGCTTGCCTACGCGGATGAGCGTCGCCTGGTCCGCAAGGCGCTGGAGCTGCTCGAGGTCACAGGTGGCAAGGAAGACCTTCCCGTAGAGGCTGATGGGGGCTGAACCATGATGCGCGGCCGGCGGCTCGGTGCCGCACTGATCGCGTCCACGCTGCTGGGCCTGTCGGCGCCGCTGACGGCCGCGCCACCGGCCCTGGCTCAGCAACCCGTCGGGCAGCCGGTGGCACCGGTCGCCGGCGCGCCGGCGCTCATCGACCTCGACGTGGACAGCCTGTCACCGCGGGTGGTCACGTCGGCCACCCAGACGATCACGATCAAGGGCAAGGTCACCAACACGGGTGACCGGCGACTCGACCAGGTCACCGTCCGCCTCCAGCGGGGCAACGCCGTCGCCTCCGACCGGGAGCTGCGCGACATCAAGAACCAGGAGACCAACTTCGCCGGCCCGTTCCAGGAGGTCAGCAAGCGGCTGGAGCCCGGCGACAGCACCGAGTTCACGGTCGGCATCCCGGTGAGCGGGCCCAACCGGACCACCCTGTCGATCGGCGAGCCCGGCGTGTACCCGCTGCTGGTGAACGTGAACGGCCGCCCGGACTACAGCGGGGCGGCCCGCCTGGGCGCCGTGTCGATAGCGCTGCCGGTCCTGTCGGTGCCCGGCGGCCCGGCGGCAGGCCCGAAGTCCGACCCGCCGGTGGTCACCATGCTGTGGCCGCTGCTCGACGAGAAGCCCCGCCAGCTGGCCGCCACCGACGGCGTCACGGTGCTCGCCGACGACGAGCTGTCCGACTCGCTCGCCGCGGGCGGCCGCCTGTTCAACCTGCTCAAGTCGGTCAGCACGGCGGCCGAGTCGAACAGCGAGCTGCTGCGGTCGATCTGCTTCGCGGTCGACCCGGACCTGCTGCAGACCGTGTCGAACATGGCGAAGGGCTACCAGGTGCGGACCACGTCCGGCCAGCTCGTGGCCGGCAAGGGCAGGCAGGCGGCCACCGACTGGCTGGCCCAGGTCCAGGACCTGACCAACGGGCACTGCGTGATCGCCGTGCCGTACGCGGACGCCGACCTCGTCGCCCTGTCCCGCGCCGGCTCCACCGACCTCGCGCAGCTCGCGCTCACCAGCTCGTCGATCGTCAAGAGCGCGCTGGCGATCCAGCCGCTGGAAGGGGTCTACTGGCCGGCGGGCGGCACGTTCGACCAGCCCACGCTGATCGACCTGGCGAACGTCGGCGACGCGACGGTGCTGGTCGACCCCGCGCACCTGGAGGACGTCGACGGCAGCGCGCCGTACGTGCTCAACACGCAGACCGCCCACCCCGTCCGCGCCCTGCCGGTCGACTCACTGGTCTCCGACGCGCTCGCGAGCCCGACGACCAGCACGCCCGCCCCCGTCGCCGACACCGGCGGCTCGGTGCAGAACGGGCTGGCCGCGCTCGTCTACCGCGCGGCGTTCGACCAGCGGGCCGGCGGCCAGGTGCTGATCGCGCCGCCGCGCCGCTGGCTCGCCTCCGGCGAGGAGCTGACCCAGTTCCTGGAGCTGGCCGGGGAGCTGTTCGACAGGGGCTTCACCAGCCCGCGGTCGCTCGACCAGACGGTCACCGCACCGAACGGCGGCGCCGCGCGGGCACTCTCCTTCTCCCCGAGCGACAGCGCGCAGGAGATCCCCCCGCAGGTCACCGCCCAGGTGATGCGGATCAACTCCACCCGGCGCGACCTGCTCGACTCGATGGCCGACGACAACACGAACAAGACCAACCCGAACCAGCTGCTCGCACCCATCCAGTACGGCCTGCTGCGGGGCGTGTCGACGGCCTGGCGCGGCCACGTCCAGGACGCGACCACCACGGTCGACTACGTGGACGGCCGGCTCGACGCGCTGCGGGACCTCGTCGTGGTCACCAACCCGGGACGGCCGCTCTCGCTCGCGTCCGGGGACAGCCCGATCCCGGTCAGGATCTACAACGGGCTGCCGGTGACGATCGTGGTGCGGATCAGCCTGAGCCCGGTGCCCGGCCTGCGTGTGGAGCCGATCCAGGACGTCCGGATCCCGCCGGGCGGCTCGGCGCCGCGGTACATTCCCGCCGAGGTGAGCCGCTCCGGCCGGTTCAGCGTCGACGTCCAGCTGACCACGCCGGGGGGAACATCCGTCGGTGAACCGGTCCGGCTGGAGCTCAACTCGAGCTCGTACGGCATCATCAGCGTCGCCGTCACCGGTACCGCGGGCGCGGTGCTCGTGCTGCTGGTCGGCTTCCGGATCTTCCGCCGGGTCAGGGCGGCGCGGGCCGATGAGGCCAAGGTGGCAACGGGCTCGGGTGAGGAGATCGTGGAGCGGAGCTTGCGGAGCGATCATCATGACGACTCGTAGCAGCGGCACGACCCAGGCTCTGTCCATGGAAGGGCACGCGCAGCCGAAGCAACCGTCGCTCGCCAAGGCGAGCGGCTCGATGGCGATCGCGACGCTCGTCAGCCGGATCACCGGGTTCCTGTGGAAGATCCAGCTCGCCTGGGTCGCCGGCCTGACGGTCGTCAACGACTCCTTCACCGTGGCCAACACGCTGCCGAACATCGTCTACGAGCTGCTGCTCGGCGGCGTGCTCGCGAGCGTGGTCGTGCCGCTGCTGGTCCGCGCACAGGACGACCCGGACGGCGGCCGCGCCTACACGAACCGGCTGCTGACCGTCGGCATGACGCTGCTGCTGGCCGGCACCGCCGTCGCCGTCGCGCTGGCGCCCCTGTTCACCCGGCTGTACATGGACGACTCGACCGGCCAGGCCAACGCCCACCTGGCCACCGCCTTCGCCTACCTGCTGCTGCCGGAGATCGTCTTCTACGGGCTCTTCGCGTTGCTTTCCGCGATCCTGCAGGCCAAGCACGTGTTCGGACCGACGGCGTGGGCGCCGGTGATCAACAACGTGGTCATCATGGCGACCATCGGCGTCTACGCGGTCGTGCCCGGCGAGATCTCGCTCAACCCGGTCCGCATGGGCGACGTCAAGCTCCTGGTCCTCGGCGTCGGCGCGACCGCGGGCATCGCCGTGCAGGCACTCGTGCTGCTGCCGGCACTGCGCCGCACGGGGTTCCGGTTCCGGTGGAACTGGGGGATCGACTCGCGGCTCAAGGAGTTCGGCGGGCTCGCCCTGTGGATCCTCGGCTACGTCGCGATCAGCCAGATCGGCATGGTGATCACCACCAGGGTGCTCACCGCGGGCGCGGCGGGCGGCGCGGCGATCTACTCGAACGCGTGGCTGCTGTTCCAGCTGCCGTACGGCGTGATCGGGGTGTCGCTGCTGACCGCGATCATGCCCCGGCTGTCGCGCGCGGCGGCCGACGGCGACACGGGGAAGCTGATCGACGACCTCTCGCTCGGCAGCCGGCTGTCCACGGTCATGCTGGTGCCGCTGTCCGCGGTGCTGACGATCGCGGGCTCGGCCATCGGCGTGGCCCTCTTCGGCGTCGGCAAGGCCACCCTCGCCGACGCGGAGCGGCTCGGCGTGGCGCTCGCGTTCTCGGCGTTCGGGATCCTGCCGTACGCCCTGGTCATGCTCCAGCTGCGGGTGTTCTACGCGATGAAGGACGCACGCACGCCGACGCTGATCATGATCGTGATGACCGCGGTGAAGATCCCGCTGATGTACCTGGTCGCCGCCCGCCTCCAGCCGGAGGACGTGGTGATCGGCGTGATGCTGGTCAACGCGCTCTCGTTCGTGGTCGGCGCGGTGCTCGGCCAGATGTGGCTGTGGGTCCGGCTGGGCCGGTTGCAGAGCATGCGGGTGGTCAAGGTGATCCTGCAGACGATCGTGGCCGGGGCCGCCGGCGTCGCGGTCGCGGTGGGTGCCACCATGTTGCTGCACCTGGTCCTGCCGGGCACCGGCCCGCGCATCGAGGCGTGGCTGGACATGGTCGTGCAGGGACTGGTGACGACAGTGGTCGCGTTCGGCCTGCTCGCGGTGTTCAGAGTGCCCGAGCTGCAGCCGGCCGTCACACGAATCAGTCGCCTGGTCCGCCGCGGGTAGACCGCAACGACGGGTAGAACCGGTGCGAGTCACGTAGGCTCGGACTGACGGGGAAGCACGATGTGGCCGCCTTGGGGGCTGTTGGGACTCTGGCGGGGAGAGAGCAGTGGTCACCAAACGAACCGAGTCACTGACCGGCGAGTTGACCGGCGAGTTGACCCCCGGCGGCGAGCCCGGCGGGGATGGCTTCCTGCTGCCGGGAGCCGTCATCGGCGACGGCCGGTACCGGCTGCTCGCCCAGTTCGGACACGACCTGCGGGCCGACGCCCACCTGTGGCGGGCCCGCGACGGCCAGCTGCGCCGCGACGTCGCGCTGACCGTGCTGGTCGGCGATCCCACCAACGGACCGAAGGCCCAGGCCGCGCGCCGCACGCTCGAACGGGCCGCGCACGCCGCCGCGTTCAACCACCCGGCCACCGCCCGCGTGCTCGACGTGCTGAGCCTCGGCAACGGCGTCTCGCCGGGTGAGGGCCTGCTCGGCATCATCGTGGCGGGCTGGTCGGTCGGCACCGACCTGACCGACCTCATCGCCGAGCACCCCCTGCCGGCCGCCAACGCGGCCCGGCTCCTCGAACCACTCGCCTCGGCCGTCGAGCGTGCCCACCACGCCGGCCTGGTCCTTGGCGTCGACCACCCCCAGCGCATCCGGGTCACGCCGGAGGGCCTGCTGCGGTTCGCGTTCCCCGGTCCGCTGCCCGAGGCCGTGCCGCGCGACGACGTCAAGGGCCTCGGCGCGATCCTGTACCTGCTGCTCACCGGCCGCTGGCCGCTGCCGGGCGGGCCGGCGGCCATCCCGACCGCGCCGGTCACGCCGGACGGCTCGATCGTGCCGCCGAACGTGCTGTCCGGGTACATCCCGGCGGACCTGTCCACGGTCGCGATCCGCAGCCTCGAGGACACCCAGATCGGCGGCATCCACACCAGCGGGACGCTGCTCGCGATCCTGGAGCAGGCGGCGGAGTCGGCCGAGCGGACGGAGTTCCTCGGCCCGGTGTCCCGCCCGGTCGGCGACGAGGAGACCGAGGCGGTGTGGACCACCCGTCCACCCGTGCGGGACCGCAACCGTCGCCGCAAGCTCGCCATCGGCGTCACCGCGCTCGCCATCGCCGTGGTCGGCATCCTGGCCTGGCTGGGCACCATGCTGATCAGCTTCTTCGGCGACGACGGCGGCAACGCCGGCGACACGGTCGTGGTGGAGCAGCCGACGTCGGACGGGGAGAAGCCGCCCCCGGCGCCGAAGCCGGCCGGCCCGATCGAGCCGGCGAGCATCGAGGTCTACAACGTCGCCGGCACGCCGGACAACCCACGCCGTGCGGGCTTCTCGACCGACGGCGACCCGGGCACCGAATGGCGGACCGACACCTACAAGCAGCAGTTCCCCGCGCTCAAGCCCGGCGTCGGCCTGATGGCGTCGTTCGCGGAGTCGGTGCGGTTCGCCTCGGTCGTGATCGACTCGTCGAGCCCGAACACGGTGGTGCAGATCCGCACGTCGCCGTCGCCGAACCCGAAGCTGGAGGAGACCAAGGTCATCGGCGAGGCCGCGCTGCAGGGCGGCAAGACGGAGATCAGGCTGAACAGCGCCGAGCCGACCCAGTACATCCTCGTGTGGGTCACCAAGCTCGGGGAAGGCAACCGGACCTCCGTCGGCGAGCTGGAGTTCATCCGCGCGCAGTGACGATCTTCGCGACGCCGAGCACCGCGTCTGTCACACGTGTCAAGGCCCACACCGCGAATGGGTGAAACGATGCCCGATATCCTCTCCTCGTGACCACCGCTGCCAGCTCGGACGCCGACCTCATCGCGGCCCATGCCGCGGGGGACCCGCGTGCCTTCGGGGAGTTGGTCCGCCGGCACCGGGATCGGATGTGGGCGGTCGCCCTACGCACCCTGCGTGATCCGGAAGAGGCCTCCGACGCGTTGCAGGAGGCCTTCATCTCCGCGTTCCGCGCGGCCGGCTCGTTCCGGGCCGAGTCGCAGGTGACCACGTGGCTGCACCGGATCGTGGTCAACGCCTGCCTCGACCGGGTACGACGCCGTCAGGCCAGGCCGACTGTGCCGCTGCCCGAGACCGGGCCGGGCGAGCCCGTCGCGCCCCGTGACTCGATGTCCGAGCGGGAGACGCACCTGGTCGTGCGCACGGCGCTCAACCAGCTGTCGGAGGACCAGCGCGTGCCGATCGTGCTGGTCGACGTGGAGGGCTACTCCGTGGCCGAGACGGCCAGGATGCTCGGGATCGCCGAGGGCACGGTGAAGAGCCGGTGCGCGCGAGGCAGGGCGAAGTTGGCCAAAGTTCTCGGGCACTTACGGAACCCCGATGCAGATGCGAACGTCCCAGATGGCGCAGTTGACCGGCGAGACGTGCCAGCACGGCGCCATGGGGAGGGACGATGACGGACAGCACCAGAGGGGCGGGGGCCGCACCAGGGCCGCCGTGGTCTGTCGACGTGCTCGCCGACCTGCACGCGGGGGCGCTGGACGCGAGGAGTTCCGCGGCTCTGTGGGCGCAGGTCAACCACGATCCCGAGGCGCAGGCCGTGCTCGCCGCGCTGGACAGCGTCAGGCGGGACCTGGACGCGTTCGGTGACGCGCCGGTCGAGCCGATGCCCGCGCGCTTCGCGGCCCAGCTCGACGCCGCGATCGCCGCGGAGGCGGGCAGGACCCGGCCGGCACCTGAGGTCAAGCAGCAGGGGGTCGCACCGGTCGTCGACATGGCGACGGCGCGTCGACGGCGCAACCGCAGGGCGGGGTGGGCCGCGGGGATACTGACCGCGGCGGCGGCCGCGGCGGCGATCACGTTCGTCGCACTGCCGGGGTCGCAGGAGACGGGCGGCACGCCGGAGGCCGGCGGCACCACGACCTTCCAGCCGGATCCGGGCAACGCCAACCCAAGCGGCGACGAGCCGCCGATCGCCCTCAAGGGCGACGGTGTACCGGCGCCCAGCGCGCTCCTGGGACACAAGGACTACGGGCCGCTGGACGACGAGCAGGGCCTGCAGTCCTGCCTGAGCGGCCTCGGCATCGACGAGAAACAGGTGATGGGCGCTCGCGAGGTCACCCTGGACGGCACCCAGGGCGTCGGCGCGCTCCTCGCGGGTGGCGAGAACGGCCACCGGTACCGGCTGGTGATCGTCGACGCGGGGTGCACGAAGATCATCAGCGACACGTCGCTGGGCTGAGCGGAACACACTGGGCCGCGTGCGGGAACCTGGTTTCCCGCACGCGGCCTCGTTGTGTCCGGATGGGGTGTGGCCGGTCACGCCGCACGGGTGGAACAACAGACACCTACGATCGTGTTACACGAGTGCGCACCAACGAGCGCTCCCCTTCGGAGGTCAGATGTCCGAGAACGTCAGGGACTTGATCATCATCGGGTCCGGTCCGGCCGGCTACACTGCGGCCGTCTACGCGGCCCGAGCCCAGCTCGAACCGCTGGTGTTCGAGGGGACGCAGTACGGCGGCGCGCTGATGACGACCACCGAGGTGGAGAACTACCCGGGGTTCCGCGACGGGATCATGGGCCCGGACCTCATGGAGCAGATGCGGGCGCAGGCCGAGCGGTTCGGCGCCGAGCTCCGGTCCGAGGACGTCGAGGAGGCCGAGCTCGATGGCCCGGTCAAGTACGTGACCGCGAACGGCGTCCGGTACGCGGCCAAGGCGGTCGTGCTCGCGATGGGCGCGGCGGCCCGCTACCTGCACGTGCCCGGTGAGCAGGAGCTGCTCGGGCACGGCGTGTCGGCGTGTGCCACGTGTGACGGCTTCTTCTTCCGTGACCAGGACATCGCCGTGGTCGGTGGCGGTGACTCCGCGATGGAGGAGGCCACGTTCCTCACCAAGTTCGCCCGGTCGGTGACGATCGTGCACCGGCGCCAGGAGTTCCGGGCGTCGAAGATCATGCTCGAGCGGGCGAAGGCGAACGAGAAGATCCACTGGCAGCTCGACTCCGAGGTGCTCGGGGTCGTCGGCGAGGGCAACGTCGCCGGCGTGCGGCTCCGGAACACGGTGACCGGCGAGGAGTCGACGCTGGACGTGACCGGCCTGTTCATGGCCATCGGGCACGACCCGCGCAGTGGGCTCGTCAAGGGCCAGGTCGAGCTGGACGAGGACGGTTACGTCGAGGTGCGCCCGCACACGACCTACACCAACCTGGACGGCGTGTTCGCCGCGGGCGACCTGGTCGACCGCACCTACCGGCAGGCCATCACGGCCGCCGGCTCGGGTTGCGCGGCCGCGATCGACGCCGAACGCTGGCTCGCCGAGCACGGTGAGGCAAAGGCCGAGGTCGCACCGGAACTCGTCGGCGGCGGCTACGCCCCGACCAAGAACTAGCTGAACGAAGCTCAGAAGCGAACATCGTTAAGGAGAGAACATGGCCGGAAACACCGTCGAAGTCACCGACGCCTCGTTCAACGAGGCGGTCCTGCACAGCGACAAGCCGGTGCTGGTGGACTTCTGGGCGACGTGGTGCGGTCCGTGCCGGATGGTCGCGCCGGTGCTCGAGGAGATCGCCGCCGAGCACAAGGACAAGATCACCGTGGCGAAGCTGGACGTGGACGCCAACCCCGCGACCGCGCGGGACTACCAGGTCCTCTCCATCCCCACGCTCATGGTCTTCAAGGGCGGCGAGAAGGTGAAGGAGATCGTCGGGGCGCGCCCGAAGGCGGCCCTGGTGAACGACCTCGCGGACTTCCTGTCCTGAAGCGCAACCGGTACGCGGCGCACACCGTCTAGTGGGTGTGCGCCGCGTCTCTTGCGCGTGACCTGACAGTGACCCTCTGAGCCGAACGGTTCGCGGCAGGGCACAATAGTGGACTAGCAGCCATGCTGCGACAGGAATGGCAAATAAGCGCCGACTCGGGTCGGTGCCCGACCCGAGCGAGGGGTGCATGCGGGTACTCCGCCGCGGTGACCAGGGACCGGCTGCAGCCGAGGTTCGCGCGACCCTCGCAGGGCTTGGTCTCCTCCCTGCCGACCCGCAGGCGCCGCCGGTCTTCGACGTGGCCGTGGAGCAGGCGGTGCGTGCGTTCCAGCAGCAGCGCGGCCTGATCACCGACGGTCTGGTCGGTCCGGCAACCTACCGCGCACTGAAGGACGCCACCTACCAGCTCGGCGCCCGTCCGCTCGCGTACCTGGTGTCGTCGCCGGTCAGCGGCGACGACGTGCTGGCGCTGCAGGAGCGGCTGTTGGAGCTCGGCTACGACGTCGGTCGCGCCAACGGCGTGTTCGCCGCGCAGACCGAGGTCGGGCTGCGGACGTTCCAACGTGACTACGGCCTGACCGTGGACGGCATCTGCGGCGCCGAGACGGTGCGGGCGCTGCGTCAGCTTTCCCCCCGGGCCCGGGGTGGCTCGCCGGTGTTCCTGCGCGAGCAGGAGCGGGTCCGCCGGGCCGGCCCGCGGTTGCGTGGCAAGCGGATCGTCATCGACCCCGGTCACGGCGGTGGTGACACCGGCGTGTCGGTGGCCGGCATCAACGAGGCCGACCTGGTCTGGGACCTGGCCCGCCGGCTCGAGGGCAAGATGGCCGCGACCGGCATGCAGGCGCTGCTGTCCCGCGGTCCGCACCAGTGCCCGTCGGAGGCCGACCGCGCCCACTTCGCCAACGACGTCGGCGGCGACCTGTTCCTGTCGCTGCATTCGGACGCCAACTCGTCCCCGCTGGCACAGGGTGTGTCGACCTTCCACTTCGGCACGGTCACCGGCAACACGTCGACCATCGGGGAGACGATGGCCGGGTTCATCCAGCGGGAGCTGGTCGTGCGGACCGGCCTGCGGGACTGCCGCACGCACAAGAAGACCTGGGACACCCTGCGCCTCACCAGGTGCCCGGCGGTCCGGGTCGAGATCGGCTACCTGACCAACCACGACGACCGGCGCCGCCTGTCCGACCCGGGGTTCCGGGACGTGGTCGCCGAGGGGATCCTCGTCGCCGTCAAGCGCCTGTACCTGCTCGGCGAGGGTGACCAGCCGACCGGCACGTTCACGTTCGAGGACGTCCTCCGGCACGAGCTGGCCAAGGCCGAGTGAGGCAGCGGCAGAGGCCGCTCGCGGAACAACATCGATGTTTCACATGAAACAGCCCCGGACCTGACGGTTCGGGGCTGTTCTCGCTATCGCTGCAGGACCGGACTCGCCGTGGACACCGAAACGGTGCCCAGGAGCCTCTCCAGCGCCGCCTCGACGTCTTCCTTCCATCCCAGTGCCGAACGCAGCTCCAGGCGCAGACGGGGCCAACGAGGGTGCGGTCTGACGGTCTTGAAGCCGACGCTCAGCAGGAAGTCGGACGGTACGACGCACGAGACCTCCTCGTCCGGCTTCGCGTCGCCGAACGACTCGATGGCCTTCACGCCGCGCCGGGTGAGGTCCTTGGCCACCGCCTGGACGAGCATGCGCCCGAGGCCGCCACGGCGGAACTCGGGCAGCACGTAGAAGCCGGTGAGCAGGACCGCGTCGGGGCTGGGCGGTGAGGTGGGGAACGCCGACGAACGCGGCACGGCCGTCGGCGGCGCGTACAGCACGAACCCGACCGGCAGCTTGTCGCTGTAAACGATGCGGCCACACGAACCCCACTCGAGGAGCACGCTGGAGACCCAGGCCTCCTTCTCGAGCTCCGCGGTGCCGAACTCCTCCGCCTGGTCCTTCAGGTGCGGCGCGAGCTCCCAGTACACACACGACCGGCTGTGTTTGGGGAGATCCTCGAGGTTGTCCAGCGTGACGCCCACGACGCGTCGCGACACCTGACCTCCCACCCTGGGCTCCGGACGAGCCCGACCCACGTGCCCGCCCAGGATACGTCCGTCTACGCCGGGCAGGAACCGGCAAGAGGCGAATATCGGCATGGTTACACTCGATCGATCTATCTAATCGGTCTTGGAGCCCGCATGAGTCAGCTCGAACCGTCAGGAAGCCGCAGTCTGGACCCGCATCTGCGCAGGTACGCCGCCCGCGCCGCCGGGATGACCGCCTCCGAGGTACGAGCTCTCTTCGCCGTGGCAAGCCGGCCCGAGGTGGTCTCGCTGGCCGGTGGCATGCCGAACCTGACCGCCCTGCCGTTGGACACGCTGTCGACCCAGGTCGCGGACCTGATCAGCAAGGACGGCCTGGTCGCACTGCAGTACGGGTCGGCGCACGGCATGCCGGAGCTGCGGGACCAGATCTGCGAGGTCATGTCCCTGGAGGAGATCCGCGCGCACCCGGACGACGTGGTGGTGACCGTCGGCTCGCAGATGGCGCTGGACATGGTCACCCGGATCTTCTGTGATCCCGGTGACGTCGTGCTGGCCGAGGGACCGTCCTACGTCGGCGCGCTCGGCACGTTCGCCGCCTACCAGGCCGACGTCGTGCACGTCGCGATGGACGACGACGGGCTGGTCCCCGAGGCGCTGCGCCAGGCGCTCGCGTCCCTGGAGGCGGCCAACCGCCCGGTCAAGTTCCTGTACACGATCCCGAACTTCCACAACCCCGCCGGCGTCACGATGGCCGTCGCGCGGCGGGCGGAGATCCTGGAGATCTGCCGGTCCCACCGGGTGCTGGTGGTCGAGGACAACCCGTACGGGCTGCTCGGCTTCGACGGCCAGACGTACCCGGCGCTGCGGTCCATGGACCCGGACAACGTCGTGTACCTCGGGTCGTTCTCCAAGACGTTCGCCGCCGGTCTGCGGGTCGGCTGGGCGCTGGCGCCACACGCCGTGCGGGAGAAGCTGATGCTGGCCGCCGAGTCGGCCACGCTGTGCCCGCCCGCGCTGAACCAGATGATCGTGTCCCGGTACCTCGCCACGCACGACTGGAAGGGCCAGGTCAAGTCGTTCCAGTCGGCCTACCGGGAGCGACGGGACGCGTTGCTGACCGGGCTGGAGCAGCACATGCCGGCCGGCTGCTCGTGGACCGTGCCCGCGGGTGGCTTCTTCGTGTGGATGACCGTGCCGGAGGGCGTGGACACCAAGGCGATGCTGCCGCGTGCGGTCACCGCGCGGGTGGCGTACGTGTCCGGCACCGGCTTCTACGCGGACGGCTTCGGCTCGCGGCAGATGCGGCTGTCGTTCTGCTACCCGACGCCGGAGCGGATCACCGAGGGCGTGCGCAGGCTCGCGGCCGTGCTCGCCGCCGAGCTGGAGCTGGCGAACACGTTCGGACCGATCAACCAGCGCGCCGGCCGCGGCCCGCAGGTGCCCGGTCCGGATATCGCCTAGCCACAAGGGTTTCACTATCTGTCCACTGTGTACGGTCACGGCGGATGGTCACTTGGTACTGAGGGGTGCGCGTTGTCCGATCTGGCCGTGGCGGTGCTTTCCGGTGGTCTCTCGCACGAGCGGGACGTGTCGCTGCGGTCGGGTCGCCGGCTGTCGGCCGCGCTCCGCTCGGTCGGCCTGACGGTCGACGAGTGGGACGCCGACTCGGCACTGCTGGACCGGCTGCGCACGCACCGGCCCGACGCCGTCGTGGTCGCGCTGCACGGCGTCGAGGGCGAGGGCGGCTCGGTCCAGACCGTGCTGGAGATGCTCGACATCCCGTACGTCGGCGCGGACTCGCATGCCTGCCGCCGCGCGTGGGACAAGCCGACCGCCAAGACCGAGTTGGCCCGCGCCGGGCTCGCGACGCCGGACTGGGTGGTCCTGCCGCACAGCACGTTCCGGGAGCTGGGTGCCAAGCCGGTGCTCGACGCGATGGTCGACAGGCTGGGCCTGCCGATGATGCTGAAGCCGGATCAGAGTGGGTCGGCGCTCGGCGCGCAGGTGGTCCGGGACGCGGCGGACCTGCCGGCCGCGATGGTCGGCTGCCTGGCGTACGGGGAGACCGTGCTCGCCGAGCGGTACATCACCGGCGTCGAGGTGGCGGTCGCGGTCGTCGAGGGCTCGGACGGGCCGGTGGCGTTGCCGGCGGTGGAGATCGAGCCGGAGTCCGGCATCTACGACTACACCGCCCGCTACACCGCCGGGCTCACGAACTTCCACACACCCGCCCGGCTCGACCCGACCGCCGCGGCGACGGTCGCGGAGGTCGCCGTCGCGGCACACCGGTTGCTCGGGTTGCGGGACGTGTCCCGAACGGACGCGATCGTCGCGCCGGACGGGACCGTGTACTTCCTCGAGGTGAACTCGTCGCCGGGACTGACGGAAACCTCGCTCCTGCCGATGGCCGCGGAGGTCGCGGGCCGCTCGCTCGGCGACATCTACGCCGATCTGATCGAGCGAGCGGTCGCTCGCGTTCAGTAGTTGTTGATCAACGGACAGCCATCGTCACCGTGACGTAAGGCCCTGGGGTAATCCTTAAGCCCCGTCACGAGTCTGAATTGTCCCATTTTTCGACATCAATTCGACAATACGTTCGAGATCGTCAACCGACCCGAACTCGACGACAATCTTGCCCTTCCGCTTGCCGAGTTCGACCTTCACGCGCGTGTCGAACGCGTTGGAGAGCCTGTTCGCGACGTCCTGAAGGCCCGGAGCCTGGATCGGCCGGCGGGGTGCGGCCTTCGGCTTCGGCGGCGCCGCGCTCTTGAGGAGCACGACCGCCTCCTCGGTGGCCCGGACGGACATGCCCTCGGCGACGATCCGGGAGGCGAGCTCCTCCTGCTGACCGGCATCCTCCAAGGCGAGCAGCGCGCGGGCGTGCCCGGACGACAGGACGCCGGCAGCGACCCGCCGCTGCACCACGACCGGCAGCTTGAGCAACCGGATCGTGTTGGTTATGACCGGCCGGCTGCGACCGATGCGGGACGCGAGCTCCTCGTGGGTGACCGCGAACTCCTCCAGCAGCTGCTGGTAGGCCGCCGCCTCCTCGAGGGGGTTCAGCTGCACTCGGTGGATGTTCTCCAGCAGAGCGTCCCGCAGCATCGCGTCGTCAGCCGTCTGGCGGACGATGGCCGGGATGTTGGTCAGCTCCGCACGCTGGGCGGCCCGCAACCGGCGCTCGCCCATGACGAGCTCGTACTCGTTGGAACCCAGCTCGCGGACGACGATGGGCTGCATGAGCCCGAACTCGCGAATGGAGTGTTCCAGTTCCGCGAGCGCGTCCTCGTCGAAGACCTGACGAGGCTGTTTCGGGTTGGCCTTGATCTGGCCGACCGGAACCTCGCGGTACACCGCGCCAGCCACGGTGCCACTGGGCGCGGGCGGCGCCTCCGGTGCGGCAGGCTTCGGCCGTGGGGCGGTTGGCAGCTTCATCGGGCCGCTGCCACCGCCGTCGGCCGGCCCCTGCGGAATCAGTGCCGCGAGACCTCGCCCGAGACCACCCTTGCGCTCACTCATGTTGCTGCTCTCTACTCCGCGCTGAACCCGCGCTCAGCCATCTCCCGTGCCGCGTCGAGGTAACTCATCGACCCTCGGGAACCGGGGTCGTACGCCAGCACTGTCTGCCCGAAGCCAGGCGCTTCGGACACCTTCACGCTCCTGGGGATCACAGTACGCAACACCGTGTCGCCGAAGTGCTTCCGGACCTCCGCAGTCACCTGATCGGCGAGCTTGGTCCGCCCGTCGTACATCGTCAGCAGGATCGTCGAGACGTGCAGCCCCGGGTTGAGGTGGTTCTGCACGAGCTCGATGTTGCGCAGTAACTGGGAAAGACCTTCCAGTGCGTAGTACTCACACTGGATCGGGATCAGGACCTCCTCGGCGGCGACCATCGCGTTGACCGTCAGCAGACCGAGCGACGGGGGGCAGTCGATGAGGACGTAGTCCGGGTTCAGCTCGTCCAGCGCACCCGAGGGGAGCGCCTCCTTGAGCCGGGACTCGCGGCTCTCCATCGACACCAGCTCGATCTCCGCACCGGCGAGATCGATAGTCGCGGGCACGCAGTAGAGGTTGGGGGACTGGTCGCTGACCGCCGCGGCGTCGGTCAGCGACACCTCGCCGATCAGCACCTCGTAGATCGACGGCACGCCGGACCGGTGGTCGACGCCGAGCGCGGTACTGGCGTTGCCCTGCGGGTCGAGGTCGATGACGAGCACCTTCAACCCGTGCATGGCGAGGGCGGCCGCGAGGTTCACCGCGCTGGTCGTCTTGCCGACGCCACCCTTCTGGTTGGCCACGGTCATGACCCGGCGACGCGGCGGCCGCGGCAAGCTGTCCTTCGGGTGCAGCATGCGGGTCGCCCGCTCCGCCTCCTCCGCGATGGGCGTCCAGCCGGACACCGCCACGGCGGCTTCCACGTTGTCATGCATGGCGTCGCTCGCGTCGTGAACGTCATGGCGTCCGGTCATCGGTGGCTGCACCTCGCCTCAGAATCGTGCTGTTTCACGTGAAACAATCCTCGCTCCATCATGACGCGCAGAACTCAACGTCGCTGCGCTTGCTTACCCGCGCGTCGCGGTTTTCGCCCGGAGTTGGGCCTCTCGGCCCCGAGACGGGTCACCACGACGATGGTCGTCGGCACCGCGAGCACACCGGTTCCGCACCGCTCGACCACTGGAAGCGAACCACCCGCGCGGGTCACCGCTGAGCCGTCGCGCGCGACTTCCTCGTCGGCACTCTCTCCCTTGAGCGCGACGAGCCGGCCACCCTGCCGGAGCAAGGGGGCGCTCCACTCCCACAGTCGAGCAAGCGGAGCGACCGCCCGCGCTATGACTACATCGGCGCCCACGAGTTGTTGCTTGATGGCCGACTCTTCCGCACGGCCCCGAACCACACTTGCGGACAGCGCAAGAGTATCGACGACTTCGGTCAGCCACGCCACCCGGCGAGCCATTGGTTCCAAAAGAATGACATCAAGATCGGGCCGCGCGATGACAACGGGTATGCCGGGCAACCCCGCGCCCGATCCGAGGTCGACGACACGGGCGTTTTCCGGCATCGCGTCGGCGATGACGGCCGAGTTCAGGATGTGGCGATCCCACAGCCGGTCGACCTCGCGCGGTCCGATCAAACCCCGTTCAACGCCGACGGCGGCGAGCAGTTCAGTGAACCGCACCGCCGCCGTCAGGCTCTCGCCAAAGATATTTGTCGCGGCCTCTGGGGGATGTTTCACGTGAAACAGCCTCGATGGCTCGCTTCGACCGTCATGACTTCGGGAAGACCACGACTCGACGCCGCGGGTCCTCGCCCTCACTCTCGCTGTGCACGCCGTCGATCTGCGCCACGGCGTCGTGCACGACCTTCCGCTCGAACGGCGTCATCGGCTGGAGGCGAACCTTCTCGCCCTCGGCCAACACCTTCTCCGCCGTCGCTCGACCGAGGTCCGCCAGCTCCTCGCGACGGTCCGCACGCCATCCGGCAATGTCGAGCATGAGCCGGCTACGCGTGCCGGTCTCCTGCTGCACTGCCAGCCGGGTCAGCTCCTGCAGCGACTCGAGCACGTTGCCGCGGGGGCCGACCAGCTTCTCCAGATCGTCGCCCCCCTCGATGCTCACGATCGCCCGACCGGCCTCGACATCGAGGTCGATGTCCCCGTCGTAGTCGACGAGGTCCAGTAGCTGCTCGAGGTAGTCCCCAGCGATGTCGCCCTCACGGACGAGGAGGTCCTCGCTCGACGAGGCGTGCTCCGCCTCACCGTTCTGGCTGCCCCCATCAGTGAGCTGTTCCTCGGCGTCGGCACCGACCCCGTCAGCACCCGACTCCTGCACCGTCTCCGGCACGACTTCTCCTCTCCAGGTCCGGCGGCCGCTCAGCGGTTCTTCCGGCCTGTGTTCTTCTTGCGGGAACGGTCTGCGCTCAGACCGGAAACCGTGGAGCCGTCCGCGCTGCCGTTCTCGGCACCGGACGACTTGGCCGCGCCAGCCGCCTTCGGTCGGGCGGTACCTGCTGCCTTGGCGTTGGGCGCCGGCTTCGCACCGGGCTGCGGCTTGTTGGCGGACGCGGGCTTGCGCGCGGTGCCGGCGGCCTTGGCGTTCGGCGCGGGCTTGGCATCCGACGGCGAACTGGTGCCGGCCGCAGGCGCGACGTTCTTCTTGCGGGCCTGGTCCGGCTTGGCGCCCGGCTTCGGCGCGAGGTTGGTCCGCTTCTCGATGGCCGCGACCTTCTTCGCCTCTTCCTCGGCGTCGATCCGCTTGTACACGAACCGCTGCTGCATCAGCGTCCAGAAGTTGTTCGCCAGCCAGTAGAAGAGCAGGCCGATCGGGAAGAAGAAGCCGAACAGCAGCACACCCAGCGGGAAGATGTACATGGTCAGCTTGTTCATGATCGCGGTCTGCGAGGTCGCCGACTCCGGGTTCTGGCGCTGCACCGAGTGGCGCGCGGTCAGATGGGTCAGGGCGCTCGCCAGGATCATCAGCGGAATCGAGACGAGGATGACCGAGGCGCGGTCCGCGTGCATCGAGTCGAGCACGGCCTGCGGCTGCGTGATGAAGTTCGACAGCCGCGCCCCGAACAGGTTCGCGTCGAGGTAGGAGTTCACGCCCTGCTGGTCGAAGCCGTAGTTCTCGGTGTGGCCCGGCGCGAACGAGCGCAGCACGTGAAACAGACCGATGAACACCGGGATCTGCAGGAGCATCGGCAGGCAGCCGCCGACCGGGTTGAACCCGTGCTCGCGCTGGAGCTTCTGCATCTCCTGCGCCTGGCGCTGCCGGTCGTTCGCGTACTTCTTCTGGATCTTCTTCATCTCCGGCGCGACCATCTGCATCTTGCGCATCGACCGGACCTGGTTCACGAACGGCTTGAACAGGATCGCCCGCAGCGACCAGACCAGGAAGATGATGCCGAGCACCCAGGAGATGCCGCTGGACTCGCCGAAGACGAACCCGAACACCTTGTGCCAGAACCAGAGGATCCAGGAGACCGGGAAGTAGATGAAATCGAGCACGAGGCCTTACTCCTTGGCGGCGGGGTGGTGTTCCGGGTCGGCCGGGTCGTTGTCCACGGCCGGCTCTTCGAGGTCAGGGTGGCGGGGTGGTACCGGGTCGTACCCACCGGGGTGCCACGGACCGCAGCGCAACAGCCTGCGCACGGTGAGCCAGGAGCCGCGCAGCGCGCCGTGGGTCGTCAGCGCCTCGACGGCGTACGCGCTACAGCTCGGCTCGAACCGGCAGCTGGGAGGGAGGACCGGCGAGATCCACTGCCGGTAGATGTTGATCGGCACCAGGAGCACCCGCGCCACCGGACCCGGTCGACGCGTCTTGGCGTCCTGGTCCTCGGTGTCGTGCAGGGTGGTCACTTGGCACCGCCGCTAACTGTGTCTGCCGGCCCGCCGTCGCGGCTTCCGAGCCGCAACCGCCGAAGGGCGGCGTCGATGTCGCTCCCGAGATCGGCACTCGCCGCCGAAGCGGCGGGTGGCAGCGCCCGAACGACCAACGTGCAGCCGGGCCGCACGGTTCCCAGGCGATCACGGACCACGTGGCGCAGGCGGCGGACCACCCGGTGGCGGACCACCGAGTTGCCGACCGCCTTGCTCACCACGAACCCGACCCTGGGGACCCCGCCGGACTCGGCGAGTGCCGGGTCGACGCGGTCGAATCCATCAGCGCCCGCGCGAAAGCGAGCGACCTCCTCGGCAGTGATGGCATGCACGACGAGCCTGGGGCGCCCAGCGCGGCGGCCCTTTCTGGTCACGAGCCGAAAGTTGTCGCTACCGGTCAGCCGAGCGGACGCGGGGAGCAAGCGCTCAGGCGGAGAGTTCTTTGCGACCCTTGCGCCGACGAGCCGCGAGGATCGCCCGGCCGGCACGGGTGCGCATGCGCAGGCGGAACCCGTGGGTCTTCGCCCGGCGGCGGTTGTTCGGCTGGAAAGTACGCTTGCTCACGACTGGATCTCCCGATACGGCTCGTCAAAGTTACTGTCCCCGTCGCGGCCTGACGGCGCGCAGGACTCACCCACAACTGACGGGAGACCTTCACAGGGTACGGCACACACTCAGACGGGCATGCATGTGGGTGGAGTCGGCGCAAGTTTGGGAGACCTTTGGGCGACACGCCAAGTATGTTCGGTGCTTGCCTACGCCTGCGTCTTGTGGCATACGCCACGGCTTGTTAGCGTGCGTGCTCTTGGTTGGCCAGGGGAGTGGGAGCCCACTGCGCCGCGGAGATTACGGCGGGGCCTCCGGCGGGTTCCGCTGCGGTACGTCGTACCTTCGTGCACAGTTGTGGACAACCCTGTGGATGCTGCTCACACCCGGGCCGCTTCTGCCGCTCGCCCTCGGCGGGCCGCACCAGGGTGCCGACACAACGAGGGGTAGCGGTGATGGTGCAAGGCCAACGCCATCGAGGGGAGGGGAGCTCGTAGGTGTCCGAGCAGCAGGTGAACCTGAGCGTGGTGTGGGAGCAGGTCGTGCGTGAGTTGTCCGCCGGCACGCTCTCTCCGCAGCAGCGGGCGTGGATGCGGGTGACCCGGCCCATCGGTCTGCTCGACGGCACCGCGTTGCTCGCCGCGCCGAGTGACTTCGCGAAGGACGCGATCGAGCGGGCGCTTCGCGAGCCGATCACCGACGCGCTGTCCCGCCGGCTCGGGCGCGTGGTCTCCCTCGCGGTGAAGGTC
>NZ_DASQCC010000182.1:0-66537 GCF_035634895.1 Actinophytocola sp.
AACCCCGAGCAGCTGTTCGCCGCGGGCTACTCGGCCTGCTTCCACAGTGCGCTGCAGGCGGCGGCCCGGCGCGAGAAGGTGAAGATCGACGGCTCCTCGGTGACCGCGGAGGTCGGCATCGGCCAGCAGGGCGAGGGTTTCGGCCTCGCGGTCACGCTGGTCGTCTCGCTGCCCGGCGTCGAGAACGAGACCGCCGCGAAGCTGACGGAGGCGGCACACCAGCTGTGCCCGTACTCCAACGCGACCCGCGGCAACATCGACGTCGACCTCCGGGTGGCGTGATGCCGGTTGCCGCAAAGGAGATTCGGCTGGCCGAGCGCCCCAGGGGGTGGCCGACCGACGAGACCTTCGCGTTCGCCGAGGTGGAGCTGCCAGCACCGGGTCCTGGCGAGGTGTTGGTACGCAACACCTTCATGTCCGTCGACCCCTACATGCGCGGCCGGATGAACGACGTGAAGTCCTACACCCCGCCCTACGAGCTGGGCAAGGCACTCGAGGGCGGCGCGATCGGCGAGGTCGTCGAGTCCGGTGTGGACGGTGTGTCCCCCGGCGAACTGGTGTTGCACGGCCTCGGCTGGCGCTCACACACGCTGACCAAGCAGTTCACCCGGCTGACGCCGATCGAGGGCGTCTCGCCGTCGCATTTCCTCGGCGCGCTCGGCATGCCGGCGCTGACCGCGTACGTCGGCCTGCTCGACATCGCCGCGCTCAAGCCGGGTGAGACGGTGTTCGTGTCCGGCGCGGCGGGTGCGGTGGGCAGCCTGGCGGGGCAGATCGCGAAGCTGAAGGGCGCAGGCCGGGTGATCGGCAGCGCCGGCTCGGCGGACAAGGTCGCGCACCTGACCGGCAAGCTGGGCTTCGACGCCGCGTTCAACTACCGCGACGGCAACGTGACCGAGCTGCTGACCGCGGCCGCACCGGACGGCATCGACGTCTACTTCGACAACGTGGGCGGCGACCACCTGGAGGCGGCGATCTGGGCGATGAACGACTACGGCCGCGTGGCGGCCTGCGGCTCGATCTCCGGGTACAACGAGGAGAAGCGGCCGCCGGGCCCGAGGAACATGTTCCAGGTCGTCACCAAGCGCCTGACGGTCCGCGGGTTCATCATCCTCGACCACGGCGACCGCTTCCGCGCGATGATCGACGAGGTCGGCGCCTGGCTGGCCGGCGGAGAGCTGGTCGCCGAGGAGACGTTCGTCGACGGCCTGGAGAACGCACCGGCCGCCTTCCTCGGCATGTTACGCGGCGAGAACACCGGCAAGATGGTGGTGCGGCTCTGACTCCGGCTCCCTGGCGGCCCCCTTCGGGAAGTCAGCCGAAGCGGCCGTTCACATAGTCGTTGGTACGCGGGTCCGACGGGTTGTCGAAGATGACCTCGGTCGGGCCCGCTTCCACGATCTGGCCCGGCGTTCCCTGCTCGGCGAGGAAGAACGCGCACTGCTGCGAGACTCGGGCCGCCTGCTGCATGTTGTGCGTCACGATCACGATCGTGACCTCGCTGCGCAGGAGGTGGATCGTCTCCTCGACGCGGCGGGTCGACGTCGGGTCGAGCGCCGAGCACGGCTCGTCCATCAACAGCACGTCCGGCCGGACCGCCAGCGAACGTGCGATGCACAGCCGCTGCTGCTGGCCGCCGGACAGCGCGCCGCCCGGCTCGCGAAGGCGGTCCTTCACCTCGTGCCACAGGCTCGCCCGCGTCAGGCACTCCTCGACCAGGTCGGCCCGTCCGCCGCGCGACACCTTCATGCCGGTCAGCTTCAGGCCCGCCAGGACGTTCTCCGCGATCGTCATGGCGGGGAACGGGTTCGGCTTCTGGAACACCATCCCGATGCGCTTGCGGGTGTCGGTGATCCGCCGGCCCGCGGCGTAGACGTCCCAGTCGTCCAGGCGGACCTCGCCGGCCAGCGACGCCGACGGGACCAGCTCGTGCATCCGGTTGAGGATCCGCAGGAACGTCGACTTGCCGCAGCCGGACGGGCCGATCAGCGCGGTGACCTCGCCGGCCGCCATCGTCAGGTTCACTCGTTCAAGGACCTTGTGGTTGCCGAACCACGCCGAGACGTCGTGCGCGGACAGGCTCGCGCCGCCGACCGAGGTCCGCGGGAGGGTGAGCGTCACTCGTCCACCCAGCCCCTGCGCACCAGCCGCAGCAGACCGGCGCCGTTGGCGAACAGCAGCAGGCCGGCGCCCGCGACCGCCAGGACCGCGACACCCGTGTACGCCAGGCCACCGCCGCCCGAGGAGTTCGCGGTGTTGGCGATGTTCTCGGTCGTCGTGGTCGTGGGGCCGGCGAACGGGTCGGTGGTCGTCGACGCCGGGGACGTGGTGGTCGTCGTCGACGTGCCGGTGGTGGTGGATGTCGGCGTCGTGGTGGTGGTGCTGCTCGTGGTCGGCTTCGTCGTGGTGGTGGTGGTCGTGGTGGATGTCGTGCTGGTCGTCGTGCTGGTCGTCGTCGTGGTGGTCGTGGACCCGGGTAGGCACGGGTTCGAGTTCGTGAAGGGGCCGGCCACGACGACGCCGTCGACCTTGACCACCAGGGTGTAGGTCCACTGTGTCGCGACGCTGTTCGCGTTGACGTCGATCACGTTCGCGTCCACGCTGGCGCCCGGCGCGGCCGTCTTGGTGAGCGTGTTGTCGGCGCGGCCGTCGGACCAGTTGCGCACCACGGTGTAGGAGACGGTCGGCGTGCCGGTCGCGTTCACGTTCCTGAGCTTCGCCGAGTACGTGACGAACTTGGCCTGTGTCGTCGGGTTCGTGCCACACGTCTCACTGTGGGTGACCTCCGGCGGGAGCGTCTGCGCGCTCGCGGGTGGTGGCTTGATGAGCAACAGCAGGCTGAGGCCGCCCACCATCAGCACCAGACCCGTTACGGCCAACCATCTTCCGCGCATGCCGGTATCCCTTCGGTTCCACACCGCGGGCAAGACTGCTTGACCTGCACCAACATCCGGTGAACGCAGGGTTCTCTGGACACGCCGAGTTCCGGGAAGTGCCGTTGTTCATCGCGTCTTGATGTCCCGCTCAGCGTGCCGACGGGATAACACGGTGGTTACGAAACCATGACCCGGGCGAGAGTCGAGCTGCGCCCTGACCGGGCGTAAACCTTGCGACAAGGAGAAACCCGCATGCGTTCGACCCTGCGCAGCTGCGCCGTCGTCGCCCTCGGCGCCGCGGCCGCACTGAGCCTGGGCCTCGGTTCCGCCACGGCCGACCCGAACCTGCTCGACAACGGCAGCGCCGACCCGGCCGGCTTCCTGCCGGACTCCGACGACCTCGTCGGCACCGGCTCGGACACCATCCAGTTCGTCACCGACGCCCTGGCGCGTGGCCACAACGCGTCGAACCCGACGGTGCGACTGGCCTCGTTCGACGCCACCAACCCGACCACCGGCCTGCCGGGTGGCAACATCACCATCCGTCCGGGCGTCGACATCGCACGACCGAACGGCTCCGGCGCGGGCATCACCACGCTCACCAACAACACGAGCGTCGACTTCGCCCGCTCGTCGCGCCCGTCGAACGGCTCGAACGCCGAGGACCTCCTCGCGTTCATCCCGTTCGCGCAGGACGGCCTGAGCTACATCATCGACGACGCCTCCCTGGTGCCGACGAACCTGACCGCCGCCGACCTGAAGGACATCTACACCTGCCAGCTGCCGGGCTTCGACGCCAAGCTGCCGCAGGCGAGCTCGGGCACCCGGTCCTTCTTCCTGCAGCAGATCGGCGTGACCGAGGCCCAGATCGCCACCGCGGTCGCGGCCGGCTGCGTCGACGACACCGTGCAGGAGCACAACCCGAACGCGGTCGACGGTGACCCGTTCGCCCTGGCGCCGTTCTCCGCGGCCCGTTACGAGTCCAACCCGCCGGACCCGACCAACCCGCCGGCCAACATCGTGACGCTGGCCAGCGGTGTGGACTCCGGCGCCTTCAAGGCGACCCGCAACGTCTACCACGTCATCCGCGAGAGCGCGGTCGGCACGGCGAAGTTCGACTCGGTCTTCGGTCCGGACGGGTACATCTGCGCCCAGTTCGCGGCCGCGGCCGGCAACAAGATCGAGGGCTTCGTGGGCATCGGCGCCGCCTGCGGCATCCCCGACGACGACCGCTGACTCGTCTTCGGTCACAGCAAGAAGAGTCACAGCAAGAAGAGTCACAGCACCAAGAAGTGGGCCGGGACCTTCCCGGCCCACTTCCCTTTTCTCAGGAACCGACTCCGCTAGTGCGTGACCGCCAGCGCGACCAGCTGGGTGCGGCCGGCACAGTCGTCGTCGGACACCAGGACCAGGGTGCGTTCGCCCGTCGTCAGGACCGGGCCCCAGGTCATGCCGGACAGGTTGGTGACGCGGGGCAGGTCCAGGTCACTGAAGTCGGCCAGCAGCCGCTTGGTCATCGGGGTGTACGTGGCGCCGACGACCGAGTCGTAGGACAGCACGCTGCGGGCGCCGACCGTCGTGGCCTCGTACAGGCGCACCGAGTCGCGGCCCCGGGAGTCGACCGCGTGCTCCAGCACCAAATAGTGGGTCGCGTCCACCGTCAGGATCTCCGCCAGCTCGTTGGTGCCGTGGCGCGGGGCCGCGTCCAGCTCGTACGCGAGCTGGCTCAGGACCGTGCCGCTGCTCCGGTTGGCGAACGACACCCGGACCGTCGACGCGCCGTCCTGCAGCAGCGGCGCCGACAGGGCCGAGATGACCAGGGTGCCCGTCGGGTTGAGGGTCAGGCCGGCCACGCCGCCCCCGTCCCTGATGCCCGACCCCGCGACGGCCGCCGTGTGTGGCGCCGCCGGGTACTGCGCGGCGAACGTGCCGTCGGCCGCCGAGCGCCGGACCGTGCTGTCCAGCGTGACGCGGCGGCTACGCGTGCCGGGGTTGGCCCACAGGATCGAGCCGTCGGCCGGGTCGACGCGAACGGCCTCGCCGCCCTGCGGGAACGCGCTGCCGTCGGCCGCCTTCAGTCGGGTGCTCGAGACCGCCGCCGGCTGGCCGAAGCCGGTGTCGGTCAGTGGGACGTCGGCGGTGTAGACGCGGGCATCGCTGTCGGAGATCGCCACGAACCTGCCGTTGGCGTAGTCGATGCCCGACAGGTCGTGCACGCCCGGGACCAGCTCGGCGTCCAGCACGCGGACCGAGTAGCCGTCCACGGCAACCGGATCGGCGGTCGCCGTGCCGGGTAAGACCACGGTGGACACCGCCGCGACGATCGCGGCGGCGGTGAGTCGACGCTTCAATTGAGGCCCTTTCGCTCTGGCCCGGTCGGAGCCGACCGGACAGGGCTCAATTCATCACCACCGGGTGAACTGCTTGCTACGGCTGAGTTCTCCGGACACTGCCGTGCGTCGGCCAACGCTCCCCTGCCGGCGCCTGCCTCACGTCAGGTTGGGCAGCAGCCGGCCGGCCGACTCGTACACGTACCACAGCACGGCGAACACCACCGGCAGCCCGACGAGGTGGGTCTCCCAGCGGCCCCAATGCGCTCGCGACCACGCGAACGCCAGCACGACCAGTACGAGCGCCTGCAGCCACAGCACGAGGTTCAGCAGCGCGGGCCGGTCGACGGCCAGCGACCGCTCCTCCGGCGGGATGATCCCCGGATGGGTCGCCGCGGGCTGGGCCCTGCCGCGCAGCAGGGCGTCCACGAACACGGTGTGGTCCGGCTGGAACGGGTTCGCGCCCTCGGCCGTCACCATCGTGAGCCTGCTGCCGCCCTTGGTGACGGGCGTGATGTCCGGCAGCGGGTCGCCGTCGCGGCGCACGCCCTCCACGCGGTAGGTGAACGTGCCCTGGAACGTCACGACCCTGACCGTGTCACCCTCGTGCAGCTCCGCGAGATGCTCGAACGGGCCGCCGTAGGTCATGGACCTGCCGTAGACCAACGACACGCCCTTCTGTCCGGGTAGGACGGTGTCCCGCCGGTGTCCCGGCCCGGACTCGAGGTCGCCGGAGCTCGTGCCCTCGACGACCACCTCGTTCACCCCGAGGCGCGGGATCGTCAACAGGGCGATGGGCGCCCCGGCGGGGATCACCGCGTCCTCGCCGTCGTCGTAGATCGGCGGCACCTGGCGCTCGATGTTCCCGTCCGCGCTGACGGTCGCGCCCGCGTACGGCGGAACGGCCTCGGCGATGGGGCCACGCAGCCGCGAGTAGAGGACGTCCTGGTTCGCGTCCTGCTCGATCGGGGTGAGCACCACCAGGTAACCGGCGAAGCCCAGCACGCCGACCGCGACGAGCGTCAGCACACGCGTGACGAGCCGGGCGCCGAACGGCGCGGTGGCGACCGGAGTAGGAGGCTGCGGCGACGGCACCTCGGCCCGCGTCTCCTCCTTCGGGGGTGCCTCGGTCGCGGTCATCGGCGCAGCACCGTTCTGATCACGCGGCGGACGGGATGGCCGGGCTGGGTCGCCGCGCCGACCACGAACGCCGCCGCCGCGGCGAGCGCGCCGATGGCGAGCAGCAGCGGCAGCACCCAGCGGGACAGCCACGACCCCAGGCCCCGGGTCTGGGCCACCGTGCGTGAGTCGTCCTTCTTGGCCTTGCTGTCACTGCCTGCCGCCGGGCCGGCGCCGGGCCCGGGGCCGGCGGGGTTGCCACCGTCCACAGTGGATCCGGGCGCCGGCCCCGGGCCGGCGCCGAGCGGACCGCCTTCGGGTGGGGGCGGCACCTCGCCCTTCTGCTCGCGCACCGCGTGGGCGGCGTCGAGTGCCTGCTGGCGCAGGTTGGGCGTCAGCGGGTCGTAACCCGGCGGCAGGTCGGTGATGTTCTCCCCGGGGTGCTGGCCGTCGGTGGCCATGAACTCGATGAAGTCGGCGTACTGTGCCGCCAGGCTCCTGGAAAGCCCCGCCGACGGCACCGCGGTGAACGCGATCATCGTGCCCGGGTAGGCGTTTCCCGTGACCCGCGCGTAGTCCAGCTCGACGGTGCCGGTCGTCCTGTCCTGAACCGCCGCGGTCAGCGCGGCGACCATCGTGCCGGGCTCCGGGGCGACCGCGGTCCCGCCCGCGTTGACCAGCTTCGCGGTCGGCAGCTCGTACAGCCGCGCGTGCGCGACCGTGGTGACCGCGATCATGGCCCGCTTGCCGAAGTCGGCCGGGGCCGCCTTCGCCTCCGCGTAGATGCGGTCGGTGCCCTTGTCCTCGCCCGGTGGCACCGGGTCCGGCTGCTCGCCGGGCGGCACCGGCACGTCGGTGAACGTGCACAGCGACGTCGCGGAGCCACGCCGGTCGAGCAGCGCGGTCGCCGACTTCTCGGCCGAGTTCGTGATGTTGGCCAGCCGTGTCAGCAGCGGCGTGCCCATCAGCGAGTCGCACGGGTCGCCGGCGCCGGGCAGGTTGTAGTACACCGGGTTGGTCTCGAACCAGATCGACGAACGCGGCTTGCTCGGCCGGACCACCTGGTCGAGCAGGGGGTACAGCTCGTAGGAGTGCGTGTCCTGCCAGGCCGGGTTCACGACCATGCCCTGCTCGTCCGGCTCGCCGTCGAGCCAGCGCCGCGCCGCGGGGTCGGACACGACGTAGCGGGTCAGGTCCATGACGATGTCGGACTGCACCTGGAAGATCACCGGCGCGAGGTAGCTCTGGAACTGGTCGGCGAGGGAGTTCCGGTCGTCGCGCAGCCTGAGGTCCGGGTTCAGCCGGAGGAACTCCTGGTCCTCCCAGATGCTCAGCGGGTTCGCGTGCAGCGGGTGCTCCCAGTAGTAGGCGTTCGCGTTGCCCGCGGCGCCGATCGCGGCAAGCTGGTCCGGGGAGCCGGTGTACGGCGTCCGCGTGTCGCGCACGCCGTCCGGCACCCGGCCCGGCGAGTAGCTCTGGGTCAGCAGCTTGGCGAGCAGGCGCGGCGACAGCGTCAGCTGCCGCACCTGCCTGCCGCCGGCGTCGTCGACGGTGAACGCGACGGCGAACCCGGTGAGCGCGCTTGGCGCGTGCACGACGGGACGCGGTGAGTCGGTGACCGGTTGCGTGGTCAGGACCGCGTCCTGGCCGTAGGAGTCGCCGAGCATCGTGGTGAACTGGCGGCGGCCGTCGTACTCCGAGCCCTGCGAGTACAGCGGCAGGTAGTCCGCGGTCCGCGCGCCCGCGCAGTACGCGCTGCCCCAGCGCTGCTGCGCGACGTCGGCGAGCTCCGAACCGAAGATCGGCAGGATCGTGCGCTGGTCGTGGACGCTGCACGTGGCCGGGTCGGGCGCGAACCTGATCGGCACGACGAACCTGTTGCGCCAGTTGGACTCCGCCAGCCAGGTCCGCTGCGTCACCCAGCTGTTCGGGTTGTCCGTGCCGGCGCCGACGCTGCCCGGCGGCAAGCCCTTCGGCGCACCGCCGCAGTCGGCCGGGGCGCCCGCCGCGCACGCCATGTCCATCACCGGCACGACGACGATCGAGCACGCCTCGGTGTCGGTGCAGCCGAGGCTCGGCTGGGTGACCCGCTGGCGCACCTCGAAGAGGAACTCCGCGCCGCCGTCCGGCCGGACGGGGATGCTGCGGGTCGCGAGCACGCTCGTGCCGGCGTCGGAGGTGTCCACCGGCGCGTAGCTCTTCCTGGCCGGCTCGTCGATCACCGGGTCGCCTGCGGCGTTGACCGCGGGATCCCACAGGTACCGGGTGCCGTCCTGCGCGACGAACGGGACCTGCTCGATCGTCAGCAGGTTCTTCTTCCGCTCGTCGGGGTCCGCGCCGGGGATGCCCGTCGGGTTGCCCGGGCTCACCAGCCGCCCGGCCCGGTCGTGCCAGTCGGCGGTCGCCGACGCGTCGTACCCGGGGTAGTAGACGCTGCGCCGCTCGTTGGCGCACGACTCCGCCGACGGGTCCGCGCCGCGGCACTGCATCACGACGACCGGGTACTCCATGTTGACGCCGTTCGCCGCGATGTTGTTGGCGTTGTGGGTCGGCTTGAAACCGGCCAGGTCGATCTCGACCTGCTGGCGGTCGAACAGGTTCCCGGTCCGGCCGACCTTCACGGTCGCGTCGTAGGCCTCGGCGGACCGGCCGGCGTCGGCGATGTGCTTCGTCTGGTCGTACGCCCAACCGTCCTGCTGCGCCCACGCCGTCCCGGCCGCCAGCGGCAGCGACACCGGCACCGCCGCCAGTACCGCGACGAGTGCCGCCCCACCCCAGCGCCTCATGACCGCTCCCGCCTGCGGCGCATCGCGCGTACCACGAACGGCGGCACCAGCAGCACGAGCAGCAGCTGCGCGACCGCGATCGCCGAGAGCGCGGCGGTCATCCCGTCGGAGCGGAAAGCGGCCAGCTCGGTCGCGCTGCCGGCGAGGTCCGCGCCGCCGCTCCGCGCGTCCGAGCCGGCCGGCAGGCCGGTCTCCGGGTCCACATCGGACACTCCGGCACCGTCGCCTGTCACGCCGGTGCCGCCGGGCCCCGTGCCGCCGCCGGGCCCGGTGCCGGCTCCCGGGCCGTTCCCGGTGCCGCTCCCGTTTCCGGTGCCCTGGCCGGGTTCGCACGGCCCGGCGCCCTGTTTGTCGCACGAGGGCGGCATGGGCGCCTCGTGGGCGAGCTTGTTGCTGCTGGGGTCGCCGGGGTCGAACGTCGGGTTGCCGCAGCGGGCGACGTCCGCGTCCTGCACGGTCGCGTGCGGGATCTTCTTCACCTGGTCGAACCCGGCGCGCACGAGGTTCGCGGGCAGTGGCGAGTAGCCGAGTGCGGGCGCGGAACCCTGGCCCTGACAAAGGAAGTAGTACATGAAGTCGGACATGGTCCGGCCCTTGCCCGCGGTGATCCGCTGGTCGCCCTTCCCGTTGATCGGGATGATCGCGTAGGAGTACGACGAGAGCGGGTAGGTGCGCGGGTCGTTGAACCGGTAGACCTTGTCCAGCAGCTGTGTCAGGTAGTTCTGGTCGTTCGGGTCGTTGTTGATCTGCGCCTGGGTGAGCGCGACCGCGACGTTGTAGTGCGTCGGCTCGGTGTAGTAGCCGCCCTTGTTCAGCACCTTGGCGACCGGGAAGTTCCGTGCCCGCGCGTAGGAGTACTCGACGTAGGCGATCGCGCCGTCGCCGGCGGCCGCCGCCACCGACCCCGCGACGCGGTCCGAGCCGCTCTGCGAGGTCATCAGCGGCACCTTGTCCTTCCGCACCGGGTAGTACGACGTCATCGCGCTGTCGCAGCCGCAGTACCGGCGCCAGATGTCGGTGTGCTCCATGGCGAACCAGCGGGTGAACTGCGCGGTCGTGCCGGAGCCGTCGGCACGCACGATCGGGATGATCGGCTTGTCCGGGAAGGTCCGTCCGTTGTTGTCCGACCTGATCGCCGGGTCGTTCCAGTTGCGGATCTCGCCCGCGAAGATCTTCGCGATCGTGTCGCCGGCGAGCCGCAGGCCCCGGTAGAGCTGGCCGCCCACGCGCAGCTGGTACATGAACGACGTGCCGCCCGCGACGATCGGCATGTAGGCGTACGCGCGGTTGGGCGACGCGTCGGGCTGGCCGTTGTCGGTGCCCTGGAAGGGAATCTCGGACACGCCGAAGTCGTTCTGCCCGTCGGCGAACTGCCGGCGGCCTGCCGAGGAGCCGATGCCGGAGTAGGACACGGTCAGGCCGTTGCGGCGGACGTCCTGCACCCACTGGTCGAGCGCGTTCTGGCTCCACGTCGAGCCGGACCCGGTGATGGCCTCGTAGGCGGGTTGCGCCTGCGCCGTGGGGCCGCTGACGGACATGACGGTCGCCGCCACGATCAGTGCGAAGAGCCAGCGTTGCATCTCTCTGTTCCCTTTCACGAGCGGCGCCGGCCGGCCGCGGCCAACCGGGCGAGGAGGAAGACGAGGAGCACCAGCACCATCAGCACCGCGGCGGCGCCGAACGCGCGGGTCTGGAGCAGCGGCTCCGGCGAGCGCGCGTTGGTGTAGGCGAACAGCGGCAGCGACACCATCGGGCCCTCGAACGGGTTGGCGTTCAGGAAGGTCGTGTAGCCGGCGGTGATGAGGACCGGCGAGGTCTCGCCGATGCCGCGGGCCACGCCGAGCACCATGGCGGTCGCGAGCGCGGGCCGGGCGGTGGGCAGCACGACCTTGCGGACCGTCTGCCACTGCGACGCGCCGAGCGCGAGGCTCGCCTCGCGAAGCCCGTTGGGGACGACCCGCAGCACGACCTCGGCGGACCGCGCGATGATCGGCAGCATCATCACGCTGATCGCGAGCGAGGCGGCGAAACCGTTGCGCTGCACGTCGAACGTCAGCAGGAACGCGATGTAGACGAACAGGCCGCAGACGATCGACGGGAGCGCGGTCATGGCCTCCACGACCGTGCGGACCAGCCTGGCGAGCGTGCCGCCGACCTCCGTCATGAACACCGCGCAGCCGATGCCCAGCGGCAGGGTGATGGTGATGGCGATGCCGATCTGCACTGCCGTGCCGACGATCCCGTGCAGCACGCCGCCCGTGGTGAGCGGGTCGTGCGGGCCCGCGGTCATGTCCTCGGTGAAGATGTTGGGGTGGATGATCGCCGGCGCGCCGCGGACGAAGACGTAGCCGATGACGAGCGCGAGCGAGCCGCCGACGACCAACGCGCAGGTGCGGATCAGGACGCCGGCGACGCGGTCGGTGACCGCGGGCGCGGGATGGCGGTAGGCCGAGACCAGCGCGTACAGCACGACGAACGTGACGTACCAGCAGACGACGAAGCCGAGCGAGCCGGACAGCGGGAGAAGCCGGTCGTACAGCAGGGACATCAGCGCGAGCGCGCCCAGTGCCGCGCCGAGCGGTGCGACCCGGTCGTCGACCGTCCTGCCGTGCAGGTTCCGCTTCGTCTCCTGGGGTGTCTTGAGGACCGCGGTCATCAGATCTCCGTGTCCGCGCCGCTGCGACCGCGGGTCACGATGACCGCCGCGATGCTGTTGGTGACGAGCGTGATGACGAACAGGACCAGGCCCGCGGCGAGCAGTGCGGCGAGCTGGATGCCGACGGACTCGCCGTAGCGGGTGGCGATCAGCGACGGGATGGTGATCGTGCCGTTCTCCAGGATGCGCACCTTGATCTCGAACAGCGGCGCGATGATCAGCACGACCGCGATGGTCTCGCCGAGCGCGCGGCCGAGCGCCAGCATGGTTCCGCCGACGATCCCGCCCCGGCCGAACGGCAGGACGACCGCGCGGACCATGCCCCAGCGGGTGGCCCCGAGCGCGTAGGCGGCCTCGCGTTCTCCCTGCGGGGCCTGGTCGAACACCTCGCGCATGACCATGCAGGCATACGGCAGCACCATCATCGCGACGACGAGCGCGGCGATGAGCGCCGAGGCGGTGTAGCGGGACTGCGCGAACACGGCCGCGTCCGGGTCGGTGTCGACCTGGAAGACCGGGATGAAGCCGAGCATGTCGTGCAGCCAGCGGGAGACGTACACCATCTCGGGCTGGAGGAGGTAGGCGCCGAACAGGCCGTAGATGACACTGGGCACCGACGCCATCAGGTCGACCATCGCGATGAGCCAGCGCTTCGCCTTCGGGGCCGCGTACTGGGAGATGTAGAGCGCGGTGCCGAGCGCGAGCGGGAACGCGACGACCATCGCGAGCGTCGCGACGGTGAGCGTGCCGACGAGCACGGCGGCGATGCCGAGCGCGCCGCTCTCCGGGTTCCACTCGACGGTGGTGAAGAAGCCCCAGCCGAACTCCCCGAAGGCCGGCGCGGCCTCGACGGCCAGGAAGATCCCGATGCCACCCATGATGAGCAGCACCAGCACGCCGAAACCGCGTGCGGTGCCACGGAAGACCCGGTCCCCGGTGGTGCGGCCGACGCGCAGCCGCCGCGGCCGGTCGTTCTCGACGGTCGTCACGTGCGCCTTCCCGCTGGGCATTCCTGTGCGCCGCAAAGGAAACCCGCCACGGATGGCTGACCGTCGGCCGCACGGTGAACGAGGAACGAACGCGTGATCACCGTGCGCCCGTGCGGGACGGGCCCGGCCTCTCGCGGACGCGGTCGGGCACCGTCACCACGCCGAGCTGCACGTGGGCGGCGCCGGCCGCGCGGATGAAACGTCTCGCCGCCCGCTGTGCGTCGAGCTTTCTGGCGAAACCGGACGCGGACACGGCGATCAGCGCGCCCGCGTCGAGGAGGCGCCAGTACCAGAGCCGGTCGTCGGCGACGGTGAAGGCGATGTCGGCGGTCGCCGCCAGGTCTCTGGCCAGCTCCGCGCCCGACACCGCCCGGGCCGGGGTCGGCGCGCCGGCGGCGGCCATGCCGATGAGCCGGTTGTTGCCGCCGAGCAACATCCAGCCGAAGGTTCCGTCGGGTAATCGGCGAAACCGGAATCTCGGGGTCACAAGGGGTTTATCGCCATCCGGAACAACCGGAGGCGATCTCGCGGTGAACCGGACACGCCGGCGCGGTGAACCAGACACCACATGTGATGCGACCCCGCCAAGTGGTCACCACGATTTCCGCCCACCGGTCGCCGGGGCTCGTTGCGCGGTGAGTACCGGGTATGCATACTCGGTACTTATGTCCGTCAAGCACGGCCTGCTCGCGCTCCTGGGTCGGGAGCCGATGCACGGCTATCAACTACGCGTCGAGTTCGAGCGCTCGACCGGCATGACCTGGCCGCTCAACATCGGGCAGGTCTACTCGACGCTGTCGCGGCTGAGCCGGGACGGCCTGGTCGAGGAGACCGACGAGGCCGAGGAGCCCGGCAAGGTCGTGTACCGGCTCACCGAGGCGGGACGGGCCGAGCTGGCCGCGTGGTTCACCACGCCGGTCGCCCCGGCCGAGCAGCCGCGTGACGAGCTGGCGATCAAGGTCGCCCTCGCGCTGCACACCCCGGGCGTCGACGTGTCGGCCGTGCTGCGGGCACAGCGGGTGGCCACCATCCGCAAGCTGCAGGAGTTCACCCGCCTGAAGGCGAAGGCCGACGAGGCCGACGACCAGGCCTGGCTGCTGGTACTGGACCTCATGATCTTCCGCGCGGAGTCGGAGGTCCGCTGGCTCGACCACTCCGAGACCCGCCTGTCCCGCACCACCCCCCGCGGGACCCAGGCATCCGCGAAGGCGGACCGACCGAAGGCGGCCCGGCGATGACCGGCCGGCCGGCAGTCCCCGTCGCGACACCGGCGCCGGGGGTGGGCGAGTGACCGCGCTGGAGCTGCACGACGTGAGCCGGGTGCACGGCAAGGGGGCGACCACAGTGCGGGCGCTGTCGGGGGTCAGCCTGAGCGTGTGCGCCGGCGAGCTGCTTGCCGTCATGGGCCCGTCCGGTTCCGGCAAGTCCACGCTCCTGCAGCTGGCCGGCGGCCTGGACGAGCCGACCGGTGGCACGGTCGTCGTGGCCGGCACGGACCTGGCCTCGCTCGACAGATCCGGCCGCGCCGCGTTGCGCCGCCGGCGGGTCGGCTACGTGTTCCAGGACTTCAACCTCATCTCCACGCTGACCGCCGCCGAGAACGTGGCGCTTCCCCGTGAGCTGGACGGTGTCCGGGCCAGGCAGGCCAGGAAGGACGCACTCGACGCGCTGCGGTCCGTCGAGCTGGCCGACGCCGCGGACCGGTTCCCCGACGAGCTGTCCGGCGGGCAGCGGCAGCGCGTCGCCATCGCCCGCGCGCTCGTCGGCGAACGCGGTCTGCTCCTCGCCGACGAGCCGACCGGCGCGCTGGACACGCACACCGGCGAGTCGGTCCTCAAGCTGATCCGCACCCGCTGCGATGAGGGCGCCGCCGGGGTCCTCGTCACACATGACGCCCGGCACGCGGCGTGGGCCGACCGGATCGTGTTCCTCCGCGACGGCATGCTCGTCGACGACACGGGCGCGCCGCCCTCGGCCGAGAGCCTGCTGGAAGGCGCGTCATGACCGGATGGCGGACGGCGCTGCGGGTCGCGCGCCGGTCGGTGCGGCGGCACCTGGGACGGTCGCTGCTGATCATCGCGCTCATCGCGCTGCCGGTCGCGGCGGCGACCGTGGGCGACGGGCTCGTCCACAGCGTCACCGACCGCGACATCGAGGTGGACCACGCGATGGGCACGGCAGATGCCCTGGTCAGGATCAAGGACCGCAGGCCGTACGACATCGGACGGCTCCTGCCGCCGGGCGCGCGGGCCGTGCCGATCGGTCCACCGAACTACACCGGCAGCCTGCGGCTCGTCGTCGGCGACCGGCTCGTCCGCAGCAGGCCCGACTTCGTCGTGCTCGGCGACCCGATGACCGCACACCTCGCGCGGCTGACCTCGGGCCGGCTGCCGAGGAACCCGCACGAGGTGCTGGTGACCAGGCCGCTCGCCGAGCGGCTCGACCTGCTGGACGGCGACGGCGGACTACGACCGGACGCGACCATCGAACCGATCAGCGCCCAGGGCAGGGCCGACCACCCCACCGCGGCGCCGATCGCGGTGACGGGCCTCGCGGTCAAGCCGTACTGCCTGCGGTGCGCGGATGTCGTCGCGATGCCGGACTCGGTGCTGACCGACGTGATGCTCGACGGCTCGGCGCTCCCGATCGGCTACCTGGTAGAGCTGCCGGCCGGCGTCGACCCGGCCGAGCTGGCCGGCGCGTGGCCCGCGGCCGATGCCACGATCACCACCCGGGACTCCTACGACGACACGACCCCCGTCAGCGGTTACCTCCTGGCCGCCACCGGTGAACCGCTCACCCTCTTCGCCGGGCTCGCCCTGATCGCCATCGTCGTCACCGTGGGCGCGGCGTTCGCGGTCGGCGCGCGACAACAGGCTCGTGAGCTGGGGTTGGTCACCATCAACGGCGGGACGGCCAGGCACGTCCGCCGGGTGGTGCTGGCACAGGGTCTCGTCCTCGGCGTGGTCGGCGCCGCGGTTGGCCTGCTGGTGGGCGCGGCCGCCACCGTGCTGGGGCTACCACGGTGGCAGCGGACGACCGACCAGCTGATCGAGCACCCGCGGTTCGGCTGGGGTGAGCTGGTGGCGGCCGCCGCGGTGGGCGTGCTCGCCAGCGTCGTCGCCGCGACCGTGCCGGCGTTCCACGCGGCCCGCACGCACCCTGTCGACGCGCTGACCGGCCGGGTGCGGGCCGGCGCGCCGCGGGCCCGGTGGTCGCTGCTCGGCGGGTTCCTGGTGCTGGCCGGCATGATCCTGGTCGCGATGGCCGGCGTGGTGGCACAAGGCAGGGTGGCGGAGCACCGAAGACTGCTGGACCTGAACAACTTCGCCCCGCCGGTGGCCCGGACGCTGCCGATCATGGGCACCCTCGCCGGCACCGTGGTCGCGGTGGTCGGGCTGGTCCTCGCGATGCCGGCGGTCGTCGGCGTCGTGGGGCGGCTGGGTGCGCTGCTGCCGCTGTCCGGCCGGTTGGCCGTCCGCGACGCGGTGCGGCACCGGCACCGGACCGCCGCCGCTAGCGCGGCCGTCATGGTCGCGATCGCCGGGTCGGTCGTCGCCGCGTTCCTGTTCGCCACGCGGGTGGACACCGAACCACACACGTTGCCGCGCGACACGGCACTCGCGTCGCTCGATGTGGTGGCGCTCTACGTCAGGGCCGCGCACGGCGGGCAGGACCTGGAAGGCGCCATGACCTGGATTCCCCGTGCGGTTCCCGGCGCGGCGACCCAGGAGATAACCCTCGCCACCACCCACCAGGACGGCCCCGGCTCCGCCTCGGTCTCCGTCAACCCGCGAATGTCGCCGCTCCGCTGCATGAACTCCGGGACGTCGCTGGGTATCGGCAGCCCCGAGCTGATCGAGCTGGTCACGGGCCGGAAGCCGGACGCCGGGATGCGGTCCGCGTTGGCCGAGGGCAAGGTCGTGCTGTTCGACGACTGCCTGGTGAGCCGGAACGGCACCGCGCTGTTGTCACCCAGCGACCTCGGCGATGGGGTCACCCTGCCGGCCTACCAGGCCAGGGTGCCGGCCGGCGTCGAGCACTACGACTGGAACCTGCCCAAGGCGTTCATCTCGGCGGACGCGGCCGCGGCACTGGGCTGGACCTCGTTCGCCGACATGATCGCCGTCACCTATCCGCCAGGCAGCCTGGACGCGGTCCGCACCGCGGTGGAGGACGCCGGCATGGACATCCGCGTGGGCGAGTCGGCCGATGTCGACGGCACCGGGCTGTACCTGGCGCTGGCCGCGCTGACCGGTGTCGTCGCGTTGCTCGGCGCCGGGGTGACCGTGGCGCTCGCGGCCGCGGACGGGCGCGCGGACCTGGCCATCCTCGCCGCGCTGGGGGCGCCGGCGCGGCAGCGGCGGATGCTCGCGGGCACACAGGCGCTGGTGGTCACCGGGTTGGGGGCGTCGGCCGGGCTGGTGGTCGGGGTGTGCGTCGGGTTCGCGGCGGTCCCGCTGGCGGGCCTGCACGGGTTGTCGGTGCCGTGGCAGCAGCTGTGGGTGGCGCTCGTGGGCGTCCCGCTGGCGGCGTCGGCGGTGGCCGCGGTCGCGACCCCGTCCCGGTTCGTCTCATGAGGCACCGGCTCGGCGGTGTCGTGCGGGCCGCCGGTGAGACCGCGCTCGTGCGGCGCTCGCTCGTCGCGGCCGTCGCGCTGGGGACGGTGGTGTACGGGGTATCCGTGCCCGGGGCGCTGACGGACCTGGAGGTGTACCGGACGGGTGGGGCCTCGTGGCTGCACGGGACGCCGCTGTACACGGACGCGTTCCCGTTCTGGCTGCCGTTCACCTACCCGCCGGTGTCGGCGGTGCTGTTCGGGGTGCTGGCGGTGCTGCCGTTCGTGGTGGCGGCGATGCTGCTGGCGGTGGCGGGCCTGGTGGCGTTGTCGGTGACCACCGCGTCGGCCGTCCCGCCGGTGTCGGCGCGGGCGGTGGCCACGCTGGCGGTGGTGTGCGGTCCGGTGCTGGAGCCGGTCCGGACGACGCTGATGTTCGGGCAGGTCAACCTCGTGCTGATGGGCCTGGTGGCGGCCGACTGCCTGGTGGCCGGGACGCGGCACCCGCGCGGGATGCTGGTGGGGCTGGCGGCGGCGGTGAAGCTGACGCCGCTCGTGTTCGTCCTGTTCTTCGTGGCACGGCGCCAGTTCCGGCCCGCCGTCACGGCGGTGGTCACGTTCGCCGCCGCGACGGGCGCCGGCATGCTGTTCGCCCCGGCGGACAGCGCCCGGTACTGGTGGACGACGGTCTTCGACCCGGGCCGGATCGGCGGCGCGGAGTTCGCGACGAACCAGTCACTGCGCGCCGCGCTGACCCGACTCGACCTGACCGAGGCGTGGCTGCCGTTGGTGGCGGTCGTGCTGGTCCTGGCGTGGCTCGGCGCGCGGCGGGCGTCCGATCCGGTGCCGGCGTTGCTGGTGGTCGCCGCCGCCGGCCTGCTGGTGTCCCCGGTGTCGTGGTCCCACCACTGGGTGTGGATCGCACCGGCGCTCGCGTACTTCGCGGTACACGCGCACCGGAACCGAGCTGTGCTCGTGGCGACCGCCGTCGTCTTCGTCGCCGGCCAACGCTTCCTACCGCACGGCCGCGGCCGTGAGCTGGCGTGGACGTGGTGGCAACACCTGCTGGGCAACAGCTACCTGCTCGCCGCGCTGACGTTCCTCGCGTGGAGCGCGCTGATGTCACGGCCAGGTGGCTCGAATGCCCGTCTCGCCGACCGCGTACGCGCGGGGTCCGCCGCGCTTGACCGCCCGATGAAAGGCGGGGGTCGATGATCACCGACGCCACCTCGGGGTATTGCCGCAGCCAGTCCCCCAACCGGGTGGGACCGGGTGCCGGTTTCCGTCGGGGGGCGCGGGTAGGGTGAGCGACCATGGCATCGGACGCTCCCGCCGGTCTGGCGGCGGACGAGGCGCGCCGGCTCAAGCTGTACGCCTACCTGGACGCGCGCGAGCACCGGCGCACCTACCTGTGGATCATGCGGCTGTTCGCGTCGACGCTGCTCGCGGACCTGTCCGCGGGTGAGGTGTCGGCGGCGTTGTCCCCCGCCGAGCGGCGTGGCGACATCGCGCAGGGCGAGTCGCGGGTCGAGAACGTCATCACGCGGCTGAAGCAGCTCGTCGAGTGGGGCAACCTGGTCGCGGGTCGGCGGGAGGTCGTCGCCGCCAGCATCGCCGAGTTCCAGCACGGCAGTGTTCGCTACCAGGTCAGCAAGCTCGGCGTGCGGGTCCAGCGCGACGTCGACGAGCTGCTCAGGACCACCGAGGGGGCCCGCGAGGTCTCCCGGGAGCTCCTGCCCGCCATCGGCGCCGGGCTCGACGAGCTTCTCGTCCGCCTGTCGAAGGCCAGCCACGAGCACCACAGGGACCCCGGCGGCGACGCGGCCGGCAAGACCGTCGAACGTCTCGCCGAGCAGGTCACCACGCTCTTCCTCCAGCACGGCGAGCTGGCCGCCACCGTCCGCGACTTCTACGCCTACCTCGGCCAGGTCGTCACCCGGTACCACCTCGCCTCCAACGAGATCTCGGGCTTCCGCAACCTCCTCGTCGAGTACATCCAGATGGTCGTCGAGGACGTCCTCCGCTACACCCCGACCATCGCCGAGATCCTCACGCGGGACGAGTTCGCCGGCGCCACCGCGCACCTGCTGCGCCTGCTCACCCCCAACGGCTCGCTCGGCCGCGACGTAGAGCGCGCCAGGGGCCGCGCCGCCGCCGACTGGCGGGAGCTGACGGACTGGTTCGTCGACCGGCCGGGACGGCCGTCGCAGGTCACCGCCCTGCGAGAGGCCACCGCCCGCGCCATCGGCACCCTGCTCGCCACGGTCAAGCGCGCGACCTCCGGCGGTGGGCCCGAACCCGGCCGGCGCGCCGAGCTTCTTCAACTGGCCAAGTGGTTCGACGAGTCGACCGAGGACCAGGCGCACACGCTCGCCGCCGCCGCGTTCGGCCTGTACCCGGCCCGGCACATCTCCCCCGCCCCCGAGCACGACAGCGGCGACGACGAACAGACCGCCTGGGCGGACGGCCCGGTCGTCGACGTCCTCGTCACCGTGCGCAGCCGAGGCGAGCGCACCAGGGGCCGCACCTCCCGCATCCTCGACAACCCGCTCGGCCGTGAGCAGCTGCTCGCCGAGGCACGCGACGCCGACGCGCGGCACGCCGCCGCGGTCGCCGAGCTGGCCGCGGCCGGCGGACGTCTCGACGGGACGACGCTGTCCGCCGACGCGCTCGGCACCCTGTGCGGCCTGCTCACCGACGCCATGGCCCAGCGCGAACGCGCCTCCGACGACGGCGAGGCCGTCGACCCGGTCGGCGGCCTGACGCTGCGGCTGCAACCGCGAACCGGCGAGACCGCCGTGATCCACACCGCGGGCGGGGTCCTCGAGCTGCGGAACACCGCCGTCGAGTTCAGCACGGGCACCGCATGAACGCGGACACGCTCGACCGGCTCAGTGAGATCGACCAGGCCGATGTCGTCCGCTGTGCGCGTGTCCTGCTCAGGAGGCCCCTGCTGCGCACCGGCGGCCCGGAGAGCGACCTCCTCCCACTGATCTACCGCCACCGCGCCACCCTCGCCGAGCTGTTCGCGGGCGTGCTCGGCTACCGGCTCGTCGTCGAGCGTCGCTTCGCGCGGCTCTACAAGTCGGGCCCCGGCAACGACCCGACCCGCGGCGAGCCGAGCCTCACCCCGCGCGGCTACGCCTACCTCGCGCTCTGCCTCGCCTCGCTCACCGGCATCGGCCAGCAGACGCTGCTGTCCCGCCTGGTCACCGACATCCGGTCGGCCGCGAACCAGGCCGGCATCGAGGTGTCCGACGACCTCGGCGAGCTGCGGGCCATCGCGTCCGCGCTGCGCCACCTCGTCTCGCTCGGCGTGCTCAGCGAGACCGAGGGCACCGTCACCGGCGACGAGGAGGCCCTGCTCACCATCGACACCACGCTGCTCGGCCAGCTCGTCGCCGGGCCGCTGGGCGTCGCGACCACGCCGAGCGAGCTGGTCACGCTGGCCGCCCGGCCGGGGCCGCGGGGGGTCGAGCACGCGCTGCGCCGCAGGCTCGTGGAGAACCCGCTCACCCACTACGCGGATCTCCCCGACGAGGAGGCCGCCTGGCTGCGCAGACGGGCCCGCCAGGAGTCGCGGCTCATCGAGCGGTGCTTCGGGCTGGTCACCGAGGTGCGGCTGGAGGGCATCGCGGTCACCGACCCCGAGGACTACCTCACCGACGTGCCCTTCCCCGGCCAGTCGACCGTCGCCCGGGTCGCGTTGCTGGCGCTGCCCGAGCTGCTGCGGGCCGGTGAAGCGAGGGACGGCTGGGTGGCCGTGACCGTCGATGCGGTCACGGCCGTGTGCGACGAGCTGGTCGACGCCTACCCGGCGGCGTGGTCGAAGCTGATGGTCGCGAGCCTGCCGAAGCTCACCGACGACGTGCTGCGCCTGTTGCTGTCACTGGGCCTGGCGCGCCCGGCGGACGGCGGGTGGCTGCTGAGCCCGGCCGCGCACCGCTGGCTGCCCGAGCCGGACGGGGCGCCACGGCAGGCCGAGGAGCCGAAGCTCGAACCGGAGCCGGGCTGGTCGCTGTTCGATCACGAGAAGGAGCTGCCATGACACTCCCTGCGCCAACCTCGGGGTCGAAATCAGACCGAGTGCTCCCCAACCGCACCTCAGGGGAACGTGACGCGAACCAGCCACAAGCACGTGACCAGGCAGAGCCCTCGTTCTCCGACGCGACCAACACATCGAATTCCGGGGAGGTGGCACAGTCCACGACCCGCTGGAGACTCCACCGCGGCGGCATCGTCAACGTGTGGCAGTACGCGGTGGAGGAGTTCGACCTGTCCGGCGGGCGGGCGATCTTCCAGGGCACCAACGGATCCGGCAAGTCCCGCACGCTGGAGCTGCTGCTGCCGCTGTGCCTCGACGGCGACCTGCGCCAGATCGGCTCCAAGGGCTACGACACGGTCAGCATGCGCAGGCTCATGCTCGACGACTACACCGGCGGCCCCAACCGCATCGGCTACGCGTGGATCGAGCTGCACCGCACGGCCGGCGGCCGCGACGAGTTCCTCACCAGCGGCATCGGCATCAAGGCGTCGGCCAACTCGCAGGCGATCGGCGACTCGTGGCGGTTCGTCACCGATCGCCGGGTCGGCGAGGACTTCCCGCTGGTCGTGGACGGCACGCCGGTCGGTGCGACGCAGCTGCGTGACCTGCTCGGCGCGGACTGCCTGCACGACGAGGGCCCGTTCCGTGCCAGGATCGCCGAGCTGGTGTACGGGATCCCGGCCGTGCGGTACGCGGATCTCCTGCACCTGCAACGAACCCTGCGCAACCCGGACGTGGGCCTGAAGGTCCTGGAGGGCCAGCTCGAACAGATCCTGTCGGACTCCCTGCCACCGCTGGATCCCGCGGTGATCGAGCAGCTGGCCCGGTCGTTCGAGGACCTGGAGTCCATTCGGGACAACATCCGTACGCTGGGCGCGGCCGACGCCGCGCTGCAGCGGTTCCTCGCGTCCTACGCCGGTTACGCCTATGGCTCGCTGCGCTCCGCCGGCAAGCGGTCGGTGGACGCGTCGAAGGAGCTTTCCAGCGCCCACAACGAGATCACCAAGCTGGTCGCGCGGCTGACCGACGAGGAGAAGGCCGCGGAGGAGGCCGAGGCCGAGGTCGCCGAGCTGGAGGAGCAGGAGCTGGCGCTCGAGGCGAAGATCGACTCGCTGAAGTCCTCCCCCGCCTACGACAGCGTGCGGGACCTGGCCGACCGCAAGCGGGTGGTGTCGGCGGCGCGGGCGGCCGCGGTCAGCGCGCTCAAGCAGCTCCGCACACAACGCGAGCACACCGAGCAGCTGGTCGACTCGGTCGTGACCGAGCTGGCCCGGTTCACCGACGACACGACGCAGGCGGCCGAGCTGGCCGACTCCGTCCGGTCGCGGATGCGGGAGGCGGGGCTGGACCCCCGGCTGTCCCCGACGGTGCCCGCCGTGCCGGAGGCGGCGGCCACCGAGCTGGTCGAGACCGTGCGCACGTCGCTCGATCCCGAGGCGGAGGCGGAGGAGACGACCAGGCGCACGCCGCCGGACCTCGCGCCGCACTCGCTGCGGGCCGCGCTGGAGCACGCCGGCGCGCAGGCCGGGGAGGCGGTGGCGGCGCTGCGCGAGCGGTGCGCGGTCACGCTGACGCTGCTGGAGCGGGCCCGCGAGCTGGATGGCGAACGGTCCGAGGTGGACCGGTTGCAGCGGGAGGCCCGCGAGGCGCAACTGGAGGCGACCGAGTCGGTCGGCAGGCGCAACGAGGCCGCGCAGCGGCTGGAGGACATCGCGGCGACGTGGCACGCGGCGGCCACGCAGTGGTCGGTCTCCGGGCCGCTGGCAACGGTTCCCGACACGGCGGAGCTGGCGCCGCCGCCCCTCGCCGACCTGGCGGCGGACGTGGACGCGGCCACGCGCGCGGCCGAGACCGCGCACGCCTGGCTGCGTGGCCGGCTGCCGGCGCTGCACGCGGAGGTCGACCGCGCCGCACGGGCGGTCGACGAGCTGGACGACCGAATGACCGAGGCCGACGCCGAGCTGTCGGCGCTGCAGTCCGGTGTGGACCCCGAGCCGGCGCTGCCGGTGCCCGGCGTGGGCCGGCTCCCGGGCGACGGCACGGCGTTCTATCGCCTTGTCGACTTCTCTCCATCGCTGTCCCCTTCGGACCGCGCCGGCTGCGAGGCTGCGCTGGAGTCGTCCGGACTGCTGAACGCGTGGGTCACCGCGGACGGCACGGTGACCGACGCCGCCGCGCGGGACCTGACCGCGATCGTGGCCGGGCCGGAGCTTTCCCCGTCGCTGTCGGAGGTCCTGGTGCCCGCGGTGCCGCCGGGCTCGCCGGTGTCGGCCGACCTGGTGACACGGTTGCTGTCCAGGGTGGGCCTTGGCGGCGAGGCGGGCCTGTCGGTCTCGCTGGACGGCCGGTGGCGGGCCGGGGTGCTGACCGGCGCGATGACCAAGCCGGCGGCGGAGTTCGTGGGCGCGGGCGCGCGGGAGACCACGCGGCACCGGCGGATCGGCGACCTGTCGGCGTCGCTCGCGCGGCTGGCGGACGAACGTGAGCTGGCGGCGAAGGCGCTGACGGTGGCGCGGGAGCACGCGGCGGCGTGGGAGCGGCACGTCGACGAGTACCCGGACGACCGCGAGGTGCTGGCGGCGCACGTGACGCTGCGCGCGGCGGCCGGGGCGGCGGACGACGCGACCAGGAAGGCGTTCTCGCTGCGGGACAGGAACGCGGGCAACGCCGACCGGCACCGGGCCCGGCAGGACGCGTTGCTGACCGACGCCCGCTCGGCCGGTCTGGACGCGGCCGCGGAGTCGCTGCAGCTGGCGCGTGCCTCGGCACTGGAGGCCAGGTCGACGGCCGAGCAGCTGGCCGCGGCGCTGACCAAGCGTTGCCTCGGCGGCGTGGACAGCCTGACCAGGGCACTGGACAACCACGCGCGGGCGGACGCGGAGCTGGCGGACGTGCAGGCCGGCGCGGACCGGGCGTGCCTCGACCACGCGCGTGAGCAGGCCGGGTACGAGGAGCGGGTGAAGGCGATCGGCAGCGCGGCCGAGCAGCTGGAGCGGGAGCTGTCGGCGGCCGAGGAGGAGCGGGCCGCGGTGCGTGCCCGGCTCCCCGAGGTGCGGCAGCTGGCGACGGACGCACGGGTCAGGGCCGGCAAGACACAGACCCAGATCGACAACCGGCGGACGAAGAGCACCGAGCTGACCGAGCGCGAGGCCGGTGCCCGCCAACGCTTCGTGGACGCGCTCGCCGCGGACGGCGTGTGGCCGGCGGCAGTGCCCGTGGACCGTCCCGAGGACCTGGCCGAGGCGTTCACCGTGCTGACCGGCAACCCACGCGACGGCGTGTCGGAGGACACGGTCCTGGGCAACCTCCAGACGTTGCAGTCCACGTTGGCCGGTAGCCACGACGTGATCGCACAGCGCTCGGCGGACATCCTGACGGTCACGGTGACCGGCGCGCAGGGCCCGCAGCCGGTGGCGGTCGCGGCCCGGGAGGTGGCGGAACGCCTCACGGCGCAACGGGACCTGCTGTCCGAGGAGTACCAGCAGATCTTCGACGCGTTCATGCTGCGGGACCTGGCGGACAAGCTGGCCACACAGATCGAGGTGGCGGACGACCTGTGCCGCCGCATGAACGAGACCCTCGACGTGGCCAGGTCGAGCCAGGGCGTCCACGTCCAGCTGGACTGGCAGCCCGCGCCGGACCTGGACGAGGACATGCGCCAGGCGATGGCGTTGATCCGCACGCCGTTCGCCAAGCGCGGCGAGGGCCAGGACGAGGCACTGCGCACCGCGCTGACCGACCGCATCACCTCGGAGCGGGACGGGCACTCCGGCGACTACGCGGAGGTCCTCGCGCGGGCGCTGGACTACCGCACGTGGTACCGGTTCACGGTGCGGGTGAAGGACCTCGGCCCGGACGGCGCGCCCAGGACACGACGCATGCGGCAGCTGTCGTCGGGCGAGACCCGCCTGATCTCGTACGTGACGTTGTTCGCGGCGGCCTCGGCGTTCTACGACGCGGTGAGCACGGCGGCGGACCAGCCCCCGGTGCGGCTGGTGCTGCTCGACGAGGCGTTCGAACGGCTGGACGAGCCGACTATCGCGCGGATGCTCGGGCTGCTGGTGGACCTGGACATGGACTGGATCATCACGTGGCCGAGCGGCTGGGGCCTGTCGGAGAAGATCCCGCGCATGCACATCTACGACGTCCTGCGCCCGAAGGGCGGCAGCGGCATCGCCTGCACCCACGCCATCTGGACGGGCAAGGCCCTCACGGAGGACCCACGCTGAGGAACGTCACCCTCGGTGAGTAGGACGCGGGTGCCGCGAACCGCCCGCCCCCGTTCCATTTGGGGACCGGTGAGCGATCATCTCAACATGACGCTGGGGCCCCACGAGATGCCTTTCGTCCTGGATGTGGCCGACTCCGGGACGGTGACCGAACATGCCGGGTTCGACGTGTACCGGCCGAAGGACGCGGACGGCCCGCTGCCGGCCGCGGTCATCGTGCCGGGGCCGGTGCCGGAGCTGGTGCCGTCGCGGCCGTTCCGGTGGCCGCTGTTCGCCGGGTACGGGCGGCTGATGGCGAGCCGCGGCGTGCTCGGGGTGGTGCTGGACCTGCCGTACCACAACGTGTCGGACGCGGCGGGGTTGAGCGAGACCATGCCCGGGATCGTCGAGTCGGTGCGTGCGCTGGACGAGGTGGACGGGGACCGGGTCGCGCTGTGGGGGGTGTCCGGGGGCGCGTTGCTGCTGGGGACCTGGTTCGCGGAGTCGCCGGCGTGGCTGCGGTGCCTCGCGCTGACCTACCCGCTGCTCGGGGCACCGACCGAGCGGCTGCGCCCGGGGCGCCCGCTGGTGGTGACGCGGGTCGGGCAGGAACGGCCGGACATGCAGGTGGAGGTGGACCGGTTCCTCAGCCACGCGATCGCCAGCGGCGTCGCGGTGCAGGTCATCGACGTGCCGAACGGCCACCACGGCTTCGACGTCGCCGACCACACCGACGAGTCCCGCAAGGCGGTCCACCAGGCAGAAGAACTGGTGGTGGGCTACCTGACCCGCGAGTCCCGCGTTCGCACACCCTGAGTCCCGCGTTCGAACACCTCGAATCCCGCGTTCGAACACCCCGAGTCGCGGTTTCGTGCACACCGAATCCACATGGGACCGCCGAGGACCCGCGAGGTGTTCGAGGCCCACCCCGACGCCTGGCTCGGCGCCGGCTCACCCGACCGTGCCGGCCGAGCCGTGCCCCGGAGGTCACGGTTCACCGTCCGGGTCAGGCGGTCGCCGGCACCCTGCGACCCGAGCGGTACAGGTCGCGCATGAGCCCGACCTCCGCGCCGTAGTGGATCAGCTCACGGTTCATGTGGAGCATCAGCGTCGTGAACGAGTCCTCGTCCGCCGGCTGGTGGGTGCGGACGCCTCGGCGCCAGGCCTCGTAGTGGGTCGCGAGGGCACGCAACGCCTCCGACGCGCTCGTCGGCCAGCGAACCGTCTCGACCGTCAGGGAACCGTCCCCGAAGAGGGCGCTGGCGCGGATGCCGAGGGTCTGTATGCCCATGTGCGCCAGGCGCCACGCGATCGTGGTCACGGGCGCCGGGACGGGCGTCGGCCACTCCCAGTCCATCGACCACGTGCCGTCGTCACGCTTGCGCACGGACCAGCACCCGGGGACCGGCTCCCAGAAGTACTCCTCGTCCGTGAGCCCGCGCAGGCGCGGCCACACGTTGTGGTCCCAGTAGAACTCCAGCTGCGCCAACAGCTCGTCACGTAGGCTCACGCCGCTCACGACCTCACCTCACAGGCTCCGTGAGGTCGTCCGCCGGCGTGGCACACACACTTCGCTCCGCAAGCTCCGCTCACGGCGCAGACGGTAGCGCTACCGTGACCTCCGCTCCACCATCGGCCGCGTTGGCGAGGGTGAGTTCCGCCGAAAGGACGCGTGCCTGAGCCACGGCGATGGTCAAACCGAGCCCGTGACCATCGGACCGGTTGGGGTCCGCGGTGCGGAACCGGCTCGGGCCCTCCCGCAGCAGATCCGCGGGGAAGCCAGGGCCGTTGTCGCGGACGACGATCGTCCGGCCCACCACGTGCACGGTCACCGGCGGCGAGCCATGGCGCTCGGCGTTCTCCAGGAGGTTCACCAGCACCCGCTCCAGCCGGCGGGGATCGGTGCGGACCGTCTCCGCCTCCTCGACCACCGCGACCGGCACCCGCCGGGACACGAAGTCACCCAGTGGCACCGCCACCAGCTCCGCCTGCTCGGTCGCGGTGTCCAGACGGGCCACCTCCAGGATGTCCTCCACCAGCGAGCGCAGCACCCCCACCCGGTCCCGCACCAGCTCCGCGGGCCTCGACGGCGGCAGCAGCTCCGCCGCCGTGACCAACCCGGTCACCGGGGTGCGCAGCTCGTGCGCGATGTCGGCCGTCACCCGCTGCTCGGCCGCCAGGCGGCCACGCAGAGCGGCGGCCACCGCGTCGACCGCCTGAGCCAGCTCGGCCGTCTCGTCGCGTGGGCGGGTGCCGATCTCCTCCCCCACCGACAGGGTCGCGTCGCCCTCGGCCACGCGCCGGGCGGCCACCGCGGCCCGGCGCAGCCGCCTGGACAGCCTGGCGCCCAGCACCACACCCAGTACCGACGCCAGCACCAGCACCCCGGCCGAGCCGAGGATCAGCGCGTTGTCCAGCTGGCGCAAGGCGTCGTCGCGATCGGTGTACGGGCTGCGCAGCGACAGCAGGTGCCCGTCGGTCTCCGCGGCCGCCCAGATCCAGGCGCCGTTCGCGGTGCGCTGCAGGTACGTGGCGCGGCGGCCGCCGCGTGCCGCGGCCAGCAGCTCGCGCGGCACGTCCGGCGCGTCCAGCCTGCTGCCCAGCGCGGCACGTCCGGTCAGGCCGTAGTCCCGCACGACCAGCTGGATCCGCTCGTCCTGCACGCGCCGCGCGTCCGCCAGCTGCACCCGGCTGAACTCGGTACGCACCAGCAGTGACAGCGCGACCGCCAGCACGGCCGCCACCAGCGCGATCACCGCGGACAGCCGCCAGCGCAGGCTCTGCGGAAACAGCTTCGGTGTCCAGTGGTTCGCTGCGCTCATCCGCGGGCCTTCACTCCGTTCACCCGTTCCTGAGCTTGTACCCGAAGCCTCGCACGGTCTCGATCAGATCCTGGCCGATCTTCGCGCGCAGGCGCTGCACGTGGACGTCGACCACCCGCGAGTCGCCGCCCCACTGGTAGTCCCACACCTGCTCGAGGAGCACCTCCCTGGTCAGCACGGTGCCCGGCGAGTCGACGAAGCACAGCAGCAGCCGCAGCTCGGTCGGCGTCAGCTCCACGGGCCGGCCCTTCAGCCGGACCTCCAGCGCGTCGCGGTCCACCTCGAGGTCGCCGAAGACGTTCCCGGCCGCCGCGGACGGCACCGCGGCCCGGCCCATCCGCCGCACCACCGCGCGGATCCGGGCCACGAGAACCGTGCTGTCGAACGGCTTCGTGACGTAGTCGTCGGCGCCGGCCTCCAGGCCCAGCACCACGTCGACCGGGTCCGCGCGGGCCGACATCATGATCACCGGGGTCTGGCTCTCCTCGCGGATCTGCCGGCACAGCGACACGCCGTTCATCCCCGGCAGCATGATGTCGAGCAGCGCCACGTCCGGCTGCCGCTCGCGGAACGTGTCGAGCCCGGTCAGCCCGTCGCCGGCCACGTCGACCGTGAAACCGTTGCGCTCCAGGGCCAGTTGGGTCGCCTCGCGGATCACGTCGTCGTCCTCGACGAGCAGAACTCTCATTACTTTCCCTCGATGAACTTCGTGCCGTCCCAGTGGTACAGCACCTCGGTCTGGTCGGTCGGGCAGCACGGGTCGTCCCGCGGACCCCACCGGTAGCGGATCAGGACCAGGAGGTTCGCTTCCTTCTTGTACGACACGAGCTCGACGGGACCGTCCTCGGCGGCGAGCAGCCGGGTCGGCGGCCTGGTCGCCAGGTCGTACACGTAGGCGGCGTACCCGTAGGAGGCGAACCCGCCCATGGCGACCATCGGGCCGCTCTTGGCCCCGCGCTGCGCTTCCGGACAGGAGTACAGCGTCGCCACCAGCTCGGCGTTCCCGTCGCCGGTGAGGTCGACGTACCGGTCGCCGACCGGGTAGTAGCCGTCCTCGCACGGCGCGAGCGCGTCCTTGTACCTGGTGGCGAGCAGCGGGTCCGCACGGAGGATGGCGACCGCGTCGGCGGAGGCGGGGGTGCCGCTCGGCGTGGTGGAGGTCGTCGGCGGGTTGACCTGGCTCGCCCGGCCCTCCACCTCGACGCCGCCCGGCACACCGCAGCCCCCGAGCAGCAGCACGCCGCACAGCACCGGCACGAGCACTCTGCGCATCCAACCCTCCTGCCAAGCCGACGAACGTCCGCCCAGAGGAGACCATGCCAGCGCCGGAACTGCCACAGCACCCTGTTACGTGGCCGGGGCACACCTGCTGGGCGGCTGTTACACGACCGTCGCCGGGCAGGCGGGTAGCGCGCCTAACGTCGAGAACGAGCGGGGAACACCAACGGTTCTGGGGAGTTTCGACATGCTGGCGTGGCTGGGGAGGACGTTCCTCGCGCTCCTGTCCGCCGCCGTCGTCGCGACGATGGGCTTCGCCTGGTACACGTTCCGCAACGCCGACGACAACGTGGCGCGCGACGACGTGATCACGGCCGCGCCCGATGTGCCGACCACGCGCGACCTGCCGCGGGTCGCGCAGACGATCCTGCTGGTGGGCCTCGACTCCCGCACGGACAAACAGGGCAACCCACTGCCGCAGGACGTGCTCGACGCGCTCAACGCCGGCGAGGCGACCGGGGTGCAGAACACCGACACGATGATGGTCGTGCACATCCCGGCGGACCCGGAGAAGAAGGCGTTCGCGCTGTCGCTGCCCCGTGACTCCTATGTGGACATCGCGGGCGGTTTCGGCAGGCACAAGCTGAACTCCGCGTTCGCCAGGGGAAAGAACGCCGAGGCGAACCGTCTGCGCAACGAGGGCGCCGACGACGCGACGGTCGAGAGCGAGTCGACGACGGCCGGCCGCAAGAACCTGATCGCGACGATCCAGGACCTGACCGGCCTGACGATCGACCACTACGCGGAGATCAACCTGCTCGGCTTCTCCGACCTCACCAGCGCGGTCGGTGGCGTGCCGGTGTGCCTGACCGCGCCGGTGCACGACAAGTACTCCGGCGCGAACTTCCCGGCGGGCGAGCAGGTGCTGCAGGGGATCGACGCGCTGCGGTTCGTGCGGCAGCGGCACGGCCTGCAGAACGGCGACCTGGACCGGGTGCGGCGACAGCAGGCGTTCATGGCCGGGCTGGCGCACCAGATGTTCAGCTCGGGCACCCTGACCTCGCCGAGCCGGATCAGCTCTCTCGTGGACGCGCTGACGAGGTCGGTGGTGCTGGACAAGAACTGGGACCTGATGAGCTTCGCGACCCAGGTGGCGTCGCTGAGCGGCGACGACATCCAGTTCTCGACCATCCCGACCGGCACCATCGCCCTGCCCACCCCGTCCGACGGCAGCGCGGTCGAGGTGGACCCCGAGCAGGTGCGTGCCTACGTGCAGAGCCTGCTCAGCGGTCCACCCCCGAGCACCGCGACGCCCGACGCGCCGTCCGTCCCGGAAAAGTCCACACTGGACCGTTCGTCGGTCGAGGTGCAGAAGTTGGCCAACGAACAGCCGGACCAGCAAACCATCACGGCCGCCGGAATCCCTTGCGTGAATTAGAGATCTGGCCTGCCGTTCACGTGCAGGACGGCGTCGGCGGCGTCGACGGACGCCTGGTCGAGCGGAAAGACGCCCTGCTCGGGGGTCTGGTCGGTCCGGGTGCGGGCGGGCGCGACCTCCTTCGTCAGGCCCCAGGTGGGGATCTGCCGCTGTAGCAGGCCCTCGTAGGTGTCCGCGGCGGGCTCGCCGAGGCCGATGGCGTCGTCGCGGCCCAGGCTGCCGATGACGACGGTGTACCGCTCGCCCAGCAGGGACCCCACGATGGCGCCTGCGGAATGCCAGTTCAGCGCCATGGGGCCCAACCACATGCTGCTCGGGTTCCGTTGCAGGTGGCTGTTGTGCGCGAAGACCAGCGTCGCGCCGCGCGGCCGTTCGGTCTCGCGGAGGTCGAGGAGGTTCTGGGCCATGATCGAGTCCCGGATGGCGCACATGTTGTTCCAGCGCGGGGTGTCCTCGATGGGGTTGGCCGCTTCCTTGTGGTAGCGCAGCAGTCCGAGGCCGGCGGTGAGGATCGTCCGCGTGCGGAGCCACGCGGCGCGGGAGGTCGCCGCGATCAGCTCCGGGGCGCGGGCGTACAGCCAGGTGAGCATGTCGTCGGCGATCGACCGCAACCGCTCGGCCTCGGGCGTGGCGCCGACCGACACGGCCGGGTCCATGACCGCCTCGGTGCGGCTCCACCGTTCGTCCGCGCCGGCGAGGCCGGCGAGGTCGAGATCGAGGCCGAGGTAGTCGCGGGCGTGTTCGAGGTAGGGCCGGGGGCTCGGTGCGCTCATCATCTCCGTCGAGGCGTCGAAACCGTGGAACGCCAACCGTTCCGCGGCGGGGCGGCGCCGGTTGTACTCACGCATCCAGACGACCAGCTGCCGGTTGGTGTCCAGCTCGCCGAAGGTGTGGGAGAAGCCGTCGCGCATCACCGCGTCGAGGTTGCCGATGCCCTCCTGGACGAAGTCGTCGACGGCGAGGGCGGCGGCGCGGTCGGTCTCGAGGGCGATCGACCGGAAGCCGTGCTCGGCCAGCTCGGCGAACAGCTCGTTGCGGATCCGGCCGAAGTCCGGCGCCAGATGGGTCGGCTCGCCGAACGCGAGCAGCTCGCACGAGGGACTGATGAAGGTTCGGATGTCCTGGCTCATGTGTCTCAACCGTAACATTGAAAACCCGGTTGAGACTTTGCCCCACTTGACTCGGTTATCCATCCGTTGAAGTCTCAAACTCGTGAGAACCCTGCGGCCGGCCGACCTGGCTCGTGAGCATGGCATCTCGACCCAGGCCGTGCGCAACTACGAGCAGGACGGGTGCATCCCACCCGCGGCGCGCACCCCGAGCGGCTACCGCGTCTACACCGAGGTGCACGCGGCGGCGCTCCGTGCCTATCTCGCGCTCGTCCCGGCCTACGGGCACCTGGCCGGCGGCCAGATCATGAACGCCGTCGGCGACCGGCTCGACGACGCCCTGCTGATCATCGACCGCGGCCACAACAGGCTGCTCCACGACCGCGAGACCCTCTCGTCCGTGCGGAAGGCGGTGGATCACCTGACCGAGCAGCCGCCCGCGCCGGTGAACGCCCGCACGATCGGCGAGCTCTCCCACCAGCTCCGGGTCACCCCGGCGACCCTGCGCAACTGGGAGAGCGCCGGCATCGTCAGCCCGACCCGGGACCCGGCCACCGGCTACCGCGTCTACCACGCGGCCGACCACCGCGACGCCGAGCTGGCCCACCTGCTCAGGCGTGGCGGCTACCCGCTGGCGTACATCGCGACGGTGGTGCGACAGATCCGCACGGCCGGCGGCACCGAGGCACTGTCGCAGGCCCTGGACGACTGGCAGAAGAAGCTGACCGAACAGGGCCTTGCGATGCTCAGGGCGGCCGCCAAGCTCGGCCAGTACCTCGCCCTGCTCTAGTGTCCCGCGACGGAAATCAGGCAACTAATTCGGCGGCCCAGCTTCCCGCCGGCGGTGTTGCCGGTCCGCCCAAGTACCACCCAGTACGAGGACGAACCGGCGCCTTGCCAGCAGAAACCTGGATCCACCGACTTGATCACCGCATTCCCGGCGCGGGACACTAGGCGACCAGCATGGGCGCCTGGATGGACGAGTCGTGTTCGAGGATGAGGTGCTGCAACTGCTGGAGCTCGGGCCCCGGTTCGATGCCGAGCCCGTCGACGAGCGCCATCCGGGTGCGGCGGTAGATGTTGAGGGCGTCGACCTGGCGGCCCGAGCGGTAGAGGGCGAGCATGAACTGCTGGCAGAGCCGCTCCCGCAGGGGTTCCGCCTCGGTCAGGACCTCCAGCTCGGGAGTGATCTCCCGGTGGTGGCCGCAGACGAGCTCGGCGTCGAAGCAGTCCTCGAGGGCGAGCAGCCGCTCGTTCTCGACGGCGGCCAGCTCGGACCACATGGTGCCACGCTCGACGAGGTCGGCGAGGGCACGCCCGCGCCAGAGGTTCAGCGCCGAACGCAGGAACTCGACACCGCGCTGGTGCTGACCGTCGTCGATGGCCGACCGGCCCTGCTCGACGAGCTGGCGGAACTGGTGCAGGTCGACGGCTTCTGGCTCGACCTGGAGCCGGTAGCCGGGCGAGTGGGTGTGCAGCCCGGTGTCGTCGGCGAGGGCGCGGCGGATGCCCGAGACGGCGTTCTGGACCATCTTGCGTGCGGTGAGCGGGGCGTGCTCGTCCCAGAGTGCGCGCAGCATACGACTGGTGGGGACCACCTGGTTGGCGTGCAGGAGCAGGTAACCGAGGACGGCCCGCTGGACGCCGCCGCCGAGTTCCACGTGCTCGCCGTCATCAATGATTTCCAATGAGCCAAGTAAGTGAAACCTCATCGCGCGTCAACCCCTACCGCTGAACTCGTTGAATTGGCCCCTGTTCATGGTCACATGCCGACCACTCGGATGGAACCCCCGCCCCATCGGCCGCGCGTGCCGTTCTTTCTGTTCGACCGGACGGAAAACGCCTGGCCAGCACCGGTCCGAATGAAAATCACATGGGCGCCGGGTGAACGCCTGAGAGGAATTGGCTGGCGGTGTTATGCCCAACCGATGACCCGGGCACCCAGGATTCAGGCGCACGAAACCAGGCGAGGAATTCCCCGGGAACTTTCAGTGGCTGGTCGGGATGCGGGCGCTCAGGCCGAAGCGGCCGTCGCCTTCGTACTGGGCCGTCAGCAGGCCGCCGAGGCCGGCCACGCGGTCGGACATGTTGCGGATGCCGCTGCCCCAACCACCGCGGTCCCGGTCCGTCTGCTTGGTGACGCCGTCGTTGACCACGTCCAGGTACGCGTCGCCGTCATCGGCCCGGATGGTGATCTCGCAGCACTCGCCCTTGCTGTGCCGCAGCACGTTCGTGACGCCCTCGCGCAGCACGGTCGCCAGCACCGTGCTCACCTCGGGCGGCAGCTCGCCATAGCCGACGTCCATCTGGACGTTCAGGCCGGCCGTCGTCAGCAGGGACTCCGCGGTCCGGCACTCCTCCTCGAGCGACATCTCGTGGTACCCGCTCGCCACCGACCGCACGTCCGCCAACGCGTGCCGGGAGATCTCCAGAACCTCGGTCAACTCAGTCCTGGCCCGGTCGGGGTCCAGCATCACCAACCGGTACGCCAGCTCGCTCTTCAACGTGATCGCGGACAGGCTCAGCCCCAACAGATCATGCAGGTCGCGGGCGAAATGCAGTCTGGTCTCCGCCAGCGCCACCTCGGCAAGCTCCTGCCTCGCCGCCCGCAGCTGCCGCACCGTGCGGGCCATCCACGTCAGTCCATACGTGACAAGACCCAGGTCGATGGTGATGATCGGCAGGCCGATGGCCCTGGGTAGCAGGTCGAGGAAACCGATCTGGCTCCACGTGACCGCGACGGCCACCGCGGCGAAGACGCCCCAGCCGAGTGCCGGGCGCAGCACCAGCAACGCGCTACCGGCCAGGAACCCCTGCAGCCCGGTCCACGAGGCGTCCTGGAACTGCACGGAGGGCAGGAACACCAGCAGGGCCATCAGCCCCAGCAACGGATAGCTCACCGGCGAGCCCAGCCGGGTGCCCGGTCTGCTGAAGTACGCCAGCTGCATCACCAGCGCCGCGGTCAGATAGGCGCTGACCAGCGCGATGTCCCAGAACTCCCGGGTCACCCAGAGCGCCCGGATCACCGCCTGCACGAAACTACCGAAGAAAACCGCCACTACGAGCCAGTTGGCGAGCTTGGTCGCGAACTGCGGAATCGACTCCGTCGGCTCGGTGGCGGTCGGCACTCGTTCGGGTGATCGTGCGGTCACCGGAACGGACACATGCAGGCGTAATCGTTCGTCCGGGTCCACCCCGACGGACAGCTCGCCGCCCATCCTCGAGACCATCTTCTGCAGGTTCTCGTAGCCGTCGGCCTCGCCGTCCTGGCCGGCGCCCACCTCGTCGTTGACGATGTCGACCGAGACCCTGCCGTCCTCCTGCCGCAGGACGATCTCGCAGTGCTCGACCTCCCGGTGGCGCAGCACGTAGGCAACGCCCTCGCGCAGCAGCGCGGACAGCGTGGTCCGCATGTGCGAGGGCAGCTCACGCAGGTCGAGGTCCACCCGAAGATCCACATTGGACGCCGCGAGCATCGACGCGAGGGTCGTGGCCTCCTCGTTCAGCGAGATCTCGCGGTACAGCCGGGCGATCGCCCGCACGTCGGCGAGCGCCCGGCGGGAGATGTCCAGGATCTCGGACAGCTCCCGCTCGGCCCGTGCCGGGTTCCTGCGCACCAGCCGCAGTGCCAGCTCACCCTTCGGGGCGATCGCCGACAGGCTCAGGCCCAGCAGGTCGTGCAGGTCGCGGGCGAACCGCAGCCGCTCGTGCGCGACCGTGGACGTCGCCAGCTCGTCGCGGGCCTCGTGCAGTGCGGTGACGAGCCGGGCCAACCTGGTCAGGCCGTACACGTACAGACCGGCCGTCGAGGTGTTGACGAGGATGTAGACGACGTCGGACCAGGTGCCGTCCAGGAAGTACCGCGAGATCCCGGTGCTCGCGACGATCGCGGTGTAGACGGGCCATGCCGCCGACAGGGGCAACACCAGCAGCACGCTGCCGGCCAGGAACGACGGCTGGCTCACCCATGCGTTCCCGAACAGCGGCAGCGGCAGATAGGCCAGGCAAGCCTGTGCCGCGAGCATCGCGTACGCCCGCCGGGAGTGCAGGTCGACCTGTGGACGGCAGAAGTAGAAGTACTGCAGGGAGAGCAGCCCCGCGAGGCACGTGACGGCCAGCGCGATGTCGGTGCCCTTGCCCTCCTGGATCACCCAGAGCACGGCGATGCTGCCGAAACCGCAGAACACCACCGCGACGATCGCCCTGGCCAGGGTCGGTGCGATCAACGCACCGCTGTCGCCAGGACGACCGAGATCGTCGGGGCGCACGTGAGCCGTTTTCCGGCCCGCGTTCTCACCAACCGACGTCATGCCCGCCTCGCTATCGCCGCACCGACCGTGCTCGGCGCACAGTGCGGGTTCGAGCGCCAAGTCTTCTTCCGAGGCTTGAATTATATGCAGAGATCATGTCTCCTCCGGCGACATACGAGCGAGGCTTCAGAGGAACATCGGAATGGGATTCAGCTGGTTGTAAGGGGTCGGCTGAGCCAAACGGCCCAGCCGGACCGGAATGTCGTAAAGACGACCAGGTCCGAGACGGGCCCAGAAGTGGCGCATGCCGGGCACTATCACCTTCACCACCGGCATGCCGACATCCGGTCGGGTCTGGTCGAGCAGCAGCAGCTCCATGCCGAGCTCCTCCACCTTGTCCTGCAGTCTGACTAGGTCGGATAGTAGATCGGCACTCGGCGCGTAGTCGTAGTCCGCGGGTCCGAGTGCCGGCATGGCGGTGTCGGGTACCAGGTACGGCTCGCGGGCCAGCGTCGCGTCATGCAGCCAGCCGACCATGTCGGGGTCGGTGCTGCGGGCCTGCACGTCCGAAAGCAGTTGAGGCATCAACTGGTTCAGCTCGGTCAGCGCCCGCCGCAGCGCGAGCCGCGGGTCGAGGTGCGCACCGAACCCGAACAGGATCTCCTCGTTCGGCGCGCCGAGGCGCCGGGTCACCGCGGCCATCACGGGCACCTCGAAGTCCGAGGTGAGGTCGAGGACCCACACCTCACGGCCCAGCCCGGCGTACACGTCCCGCAGCTCGTCGAGCCACGGGTCGCCGAACGCGTCGAGGTCGACGGCGGGCTGCGCGGTCCGGTTGTACCACCACAACGCCACCGCGTCGCGCTCGATCAGCTCCAGAACTCCTTGCAGGGCGGCATCCTCGATGCTGCTGCCGGCCGCGCTGCCGTTGGAGTCGGCGTGCAGGTAGTGCGGGCCACGCGCGGCGGGCGCGCCGTAGTAGAGCAGGCACGTCGGCAGCAACCGGTGGCTGCGCCGGGTGAGTGACCAGACCGGTGTCCAGTCCATGACCGCGTCGTCGTCGAACGGGTCGCACACCCGCTGGAACGATCCGTGCGCCGCGTTCCACTCCGATCGTTCCTCGTACTGCCGCGGATCGTAGAGCAGGCAGGACCGGGGATCGATCGCCGTGTCACCCAGCGAGCGCAGGCTGCCGCGGACCCGCTCCTCGTGACCGGAGAAGTTGCCCGAGTAACGCTCGATCGCCTCGCACAGCGCGCTGGCCTCGGCGTGCACCGCGGTGACACCCTTGCCACCGTTCTCGAGCCGCATGGTGGCGCGCAGCGTGTTGACGTCGTTCACCCGCGCGGCCAGGTTCGGGCCGGAGCGGAACGAGTTGAAGAAGGTCGGCCCGGTGTCGTCGCGCTTGATCTCCTTGACCACACCGGTCACCGGGCTGATCAGATGGCGGTACTCGGTGAGCACCTGTTCCGGGGTCATCGAGCGGTGTCCCGCGCTGTAGCAGACCTTGCGCCGCGAGGTCAGCACGACGGGGCGGTTCGCCCGGTCCCGCACCAGGTCCGGGTCGCCACAGGTCGCGCACTGCGGGTAGGGGCGCAGCTCGTGCGGCTCACCACGCAGCTCGAGGCTGTCGAAGGTGAGCACGCGGCGCTGGTTGGGGTGGCGGTGGCCGGAGAGCCACTTGGTCGCCTCCAGCGCGACCATCCCGAGCGCGGCGGTCCGCAGCGCGGGGATGAAGGCGGCGGGGCTCTGCGCGGGCCCCTGCCGGCCAAGGGCGCTCTGTGCCACGGCCTCCGCGTTGCGGTGGCCCCACAGGCGCACGGAAAGGCAGTGCCAGCAGCCCGGCTCGGCCGGCTGGAACACCGGACCGAGCCAGACCTTGACACCGACTGGCTTGGCGAGCAGCCAGGGCCGGCCCTGCGCGCGGTGCAGGGCGTCGACCTCGGCCAGCTCTGGGTTGAGGTAGTCGTCGCACAGGACGACCGAGAGTGCGGCGGGGTCCGCGTCGCCGGCAACCGTCAGTCCGGCGGCCCGCACAGCCGCCAGCGCCGGTTGGATGTCCACGTCCCCGACCGTCATGACACTCAGCGCCTGGCCGGTGGTGCCGGCGACCGCGGCCGCGGAATCGACCCCGATCGCCTCCCAGTAGGCCAGCGCGTGCTCGTCCGCCGGTTCCGCGACCGGTGGCCGCAGTGCCACCAGGCCCGCGGCGGCGAGCTTTCGGATCAGGCCGGCGACCTGCTCCGGCGCCATGCCCCCCGGCATGGCGCCGAGCAGCGTCGCGATGTCGCGGGTCCCGTCGAGCAGCGTCGCGAGGGCCGCGACATTCGCCCCTTTCAGGACTGTCACACCGTTCTCGGCGAACAAGTACGTGCCCTCGCCGGCCGACACCTCGGCACGGAGGTGCCGTTTGAAGCCGACCAGTGGCGCTGCTACGGTCCCCGCGTTCATCAGGCTGCCCGCCGCTCCAGCTCGACGTCCGTGCCCGGCCAGATGCCCGAGCTGTTGACCAGCACGGCGTCCCGCGGGTTGGTCCACTGGTCGAACTGGTCGATCGCGAGCTCCAGCTCGACGTCGCGGACATCGGCGTCGAAGCCGAGGACCGCTAACAGGTCCGTAAGCTCGTCGGTGGCCGGGGGCATGTTGACTGGCATGATTTCCTGCAGGGCGACAGACATGATTAACTCCGCGTGGGGTCGGGGTTGTTTTCGGAATTCATTTCCCGGAGCCGGGAAAGTTCGAGGGCCCGAGCAGCCCTCGAAGCACATGGGTGAATCGCGGCGAGATCAGGCCGCGCGCTGGTGGTCCACGTCGGCCACCGCCGGGTAGGCGGGGCAAGGCTCGCTGAGGAGCCCGCCGTGGCACCGTTCATGGCCGCCCGTCCCAGCCGGGGACGGGGGCGGGAGCAGCCCAGCCCGGGGAAAGGGCCGGACGTTCACGTGCTCCCGTCTGGTCAGCAGCAACCGCCCGGCGCTGGTGACCACGTCGCGGGAGTACGTGCTGACGTGGGGTAAGTGCGTGTCCGACATGGCGGCCTCACGGTCTGTTCTCGACCGGAGCGCCGAGCCGGACGCCGCCGAAGTTGGGAACCTCACGCATGGTGGTGGACATGGGAGCCTCCTTGGCACCACTCCGGTGGGGCGGAGTGGGAGCGGTTTTCCGCTCCCCACAAATGTGCGCCACGCAGGGGGTTCCGGACAAGGCAGCCGCTCACCGTCTACTCAAGGATTGCTCACTGCCGCCTCGTGAATCGCTCACGTTGGCTTGAGTACGCCTTGACTGCACGAGGGCATGACGTTCTACTGGACGAGGGCGGCCTTCCACCCGGGGCCGACCGGTGTCCGCTCGCTCCCGAAACGCCTGTAGCCCTGCAGGGCACCCTCGAGACGCCGAGCATCCCGTAAAGCACCCTCAGGGCATCAATGTAAGCGCACGCAGGTCATCAACCGGTAACCGGCGGGGAACCGTCCCGGTGGCGTGGCGGCATGGACCGCGCGAGGCGGTCGAGCAGCATGTCCGACGTGAAGGAGCGGTTGGCGAGGATCGGCGCGGTGGACAGCAGCGCCATGTGCAGCGCCTGGATGCGTTCCGAGGGCTCGATGCCCAGCTCGTGCAGCATCCGCTGCCGGAAGCGCATGTAGACCTCCAGCGCGGCGGAGGTGCGCCCGGAGCGGTACAGGGCGAGCATCAGCATCGCGTGCGCCGACTCGTGCAGCGGGTGCTCGACCACGAGCGAGGCGAGCTCGCTGATGGTCTCCCGGTGCCGGCCGAGGCACAGGTCGGCGTCGATCCTCGTGGTGTGGGCGTAGAACCGGCGTTCCTCCAGGCGGGCGACCTGTGCCCGCAGCTGCGTGCCCCACTGTCCGGGGTGCACGACGGCGCCGCGCCACAGCGCGAGCGAGCGGCGCAGGCTGTCGGCCGCACGCTCGTAGTCGCCCGCGTGCATGGCCGCGCTGCCCGCGCTGACCAGCTGCTCGAACTCGGTGACGTCGAGCTGGCGTGGGTCGACCCGCAGGATGTAGCCGCCGGAGCAGGTCTGCAGGACCTCGCTCGTGACGTGCTCGACGGACAGCCCGAGCACCACGCGGAAGAGCCTGCGCAGCTTGAACATGTACGTCTGCAGGGTGGCGTGCGCGGTGCGTGGCGCGTCGTCCCCCCACAGCTCCTTGATCAGGGCAGACGCGCCGACCGGCTTGTTCGCGTTGAACAGCAGGGTGGCGAGGATCAGCCGCAGTTTCGGCGCGCTGGGCGCCACGTCGCGGTTGCCGTGCCGGATGGTCAGCGGGCCGAGCAGTTCGAACCGCAGCTCCGAAATGGCGTTCTCGGCCGAGCCACGGGGAGTGAGCAGCTCGGGATTCGGTTCGGAGATTTCCGTCGATTCCAACAACGCGGCGAGGAGATTCAACTTTTCCTCGTGCGTCATCGCGGCCAGCGCGTCAGACTTCGCGACCATTTCGGACCTCGCTATCCGCGACGATCATTGGTTCCAGGACAAGACAAAGGTATTCGGGACACTCCTCCCGCCGATAGTGACGGCGTCATAAGCGTGCGATGAGTAATAGAGGGTGAGCGCGTGAGGTGCGCACTGTCGTTCACGCAAGCCAGAAGCAACCCTGGTACCAGGCGCAGTCCAGCGCCACCTTCGGAGTGGAAGTACGCCATGACAGCGACTATTCGTGTCAACCGCGCGGCGCGACAGCAGTCCTGCCGGGGAACGACCGTGCACATCGACTCCGGCGCCCAGATCCTCGAGCAGAGCATCCCGCTGTGGTCGTTTCGCGAGGACGTGGCCATCGAGTCGACCGCGGAGGGGCTGAACATCCTCAGCCGATGGGGCGAGGTCCGCGTCGAGTCGCCCGCGGCCGCCATCGAGGACAGCCTGCACCGCATGACGCTGGGGCCGGTGGCCCTCGCCAACGTGACGGGCCTCGACTGGGCCGACCTGCACGCCGTGTTCAGCCGGGTGCCCGGCTGCGTGGTCCGCTCGCTGGGCATGCGGAACACCGCGAGCCCACTGCTGTCGGCCACCCCCGTGACCAGGAACGCGCGGTTCGAGCTGCCGAAGCTCACCCTCACCCAGCCGGTCCGCCTGTCCCGCTTCGCCGTCCTGCTGGACCGCGCGGGCGAGATGATGCTGGAGTCGCCGCTGTCGCACCACCGCGTGGTGCTGCACCGGCCGCTCGCGTCGTGGGTGGTCGGCGCGCTGGGCCGCACGACCACCGTCACGGCCGTCGCGAACACCGTCAACCTGCACAAGCCCCTGGTCGCGGAGATCGTCGCGTACCTGGTGGCGGCGGGCATGGTGGTGCACGGCGCCGAGGTGTCCTCGCCGGTCTTCGCCGAGGACACCGACCCCGCGCTGCTCACCTGGTCGCCGCACGACCTGCTGTTCCACTCCCGCAGCCGGCTGGGCCGGCACGACGACTCGGCGGGACACCCCGGCGCGGACCAGCCGCCGCCGCCCGCGGTGCGGCCGCTGCCGACCGGGCCGCGCTACCCGCTGTACCGGCCGGACGTCGACGCGCCGGCGGCGCACGAGATGTCGCTGTCCGAGGCCATCGAGCGGCGCCGGTCGATCCGGGAGTTCGCCGCGGAGTGCCCGTCCGCGGCGCAGCTGGGCGAGCTGCTGTACCGGGCGGCGAGGGTGCGGTCGCCCCGCGAGACGGACGGCACGGACGTGGCGAACACGGTCTCCGCCCGCCCCTACCCCAGCGCGGGCTCGCTGTACGAGCTGGACCTGTACCTGACGCTGGACCGCTGCGCGGGCCTGCCGCGCGGGATCTACCACTACGACCCGGACGGACACGCCTTGACGCTGGTGAACTCGCGCCCCGACCACGCCGACGAACTGCTCGACAACGCGATGGTGCTGATCGGGGCGCGGCGGCGGCCACCGGTGCTGATCACGATGACCGCACGGATGGGTCGCCTGTCCTGGGTGTACGACGGCATCGCCTACGCCACTACCCTCAAGCACGTCGGCGTGCTGCAGCAGACCCTGTACCTGGTGGCCACGGTGCTCGGGCTGGCGCCGTGCGCACTCGCGACGGGTGACGACGAGGTCGCCACCGCCGCGTTCGGACTGGACCACCCGGCCGAGGTGAGCGTGGGCGAGTTCGTCGTCGGCTTACCGGTCAGGACGTAACGCACAGGGGGCGTGCCGATCATGAAGGCTTCACTGTTGACTGGTGGCGTGGTACAACGGGCTGGTAGCTGGCAGCCCGGAGGGACGCCACGCATGATCAGGGTGATGCTGGCCGAGGACATGCACATGGTCCGCGGTGCTCTGGTGGCACTGCTGAACCTCGAGCCGGACATCGAGGTGGTGGCCGAGGTCGCCAACGGCAACGACATCCTCCCGACGGCCAGGCAGCACAGGCCCACCGTGGCGATCATCGACATCGACCTGCCAGGCAAGGACGGTCTGACGGCGGTCAGTGAGCTGCAGGAGGTCATGCCGGACATCCAGACGCTGATCCTCACCGGGCTGTCCAGGCCGGGAAACCTGCGCCGGGCGCTGTCCGCGAAGGTCACGGGCTTCATGCTGAAGGACGCCCCGGCCGCCCAGCTGGCGGACGCGATCCGGAACGTCGCCGCCGGGCGGCGCGTGGTCGACAGCCAGCTGGCCATGGCGGCGTGGGACAGCGCGGAGTGCCCCCTGACGGCCCGGGAGATCGAGGTCCTGCGGCTGACGGCCGACGGCCTCCAGGCGGTGGACATCGCCGGCCGCCTGTTCCTGTCGGTCGGCACGGTCCGCAACTACCTGACGACAATCATCAGCAAGCTCGCCGCCCGCAACCGGGTGGACGCCATCCGCATCGCCCGCGACTCCGGCTGGCTCTGACGGCCCCTTCGGGGCGGTCGCGCGGTCAGGGACATCGCAGCACTAACTCGCCATGCTCAGCCCGAGCAGCTCCACCAGGTCACGGCGCGCACGGGCCACCCGCGACCGGATGGTGCCGACGGGGCAACCGCACACCTCGGCCGCCTCGGCGTACCCCAGGCCCAGCACCTGCGTCAGCACGAACGCGTCCCGCCGGTCGTCCGACAGCTCCCGCACCGCGAGCCCGAGCGACACGGTGTCGTCGATCCCCGGCAGGTTAGGGGTCCGGGCCTGCTCCGCGGCGGCCTGCCAGTCGTGGTCGCTGGCGATCTTCGGCCGTGCGTTGGCCGCTCGGTAGAAGTCCACCACCACCCTCCTAGCGATGGAGAGCAGCCAGGTGCGTGCGTTGCTGCGGGCCGTGAACCGGTGCACGCTGGCGAACGCGCGGATGAACGTCTCCTGCGCCAGGTCCTCGGCCTCGCCGCGGCCGACGAGGTAGACCAGGAACCGCCAGACGTCCCGCTGGGTGTACCTGATGAAGGAGTTGGCGGCGGCCCGGTCACCCTTCCCGGCCGCGAGAGCCAGTTCGGTGATCTCGTCATCCAGCGCCTCGGACATGCTTCGAAGGTAGCTCCGCGGCGCGCGACGGAGAACGCGATCAAGCCGCGGTCAAGCGAGGCTCGTCTCCGCGACCAGAAACGCGATGAAGGACGCCCTCGGTGTCGACAGGGCGTCCTTCATCGAGCAGGAGCGGCAGCCAGTGGTCCAGGGTCGCGCGTTCGGCCAGATCGGCGAACCCGATCTCGGCGCCGGCGCCGCGCCACCTCTCCAGCAGCGTCGCCAGGCGGATCGAGTCGAGGCCGAACTCGAAGAGATCGTCGGCGTCGCGTACCTCCTCCGGCAGCAGGTGCAGCAGCTCCGCCACATCCGCACGCACGACTTCCTCGGTCAACCTCACTCGTACCACCCCGTTCCGCGAAAGGGAGGCGGCGCGCCGTTGCGCCGCCGGTCCCAGGGGGCACGAGAACACTCAGTCGTCGTAGACGGTGACGCGGTACGACACGGCCGGTTCCGGCGTCGCGGTGTGGAGTGCCCGGTGGATCAGGCTTCGGTTGTCCCACACCAGCATGTCGCCCTTCTCGAACGTCTGCAGGTGGATGTTCTCGTGCTCGTAGGTCCGGTCCAGCTGGCCGGTCGCCTCGAGCAGCTCGTTCAGCAGGTCCGGCCGGGACACTCCGTCAGCGTCCTCGATGGACATTGTGAAACCCTCGCTTATGTATAGAACGGTCTCACCGGTGTGCGGGTGCGTCACGGCCGTCGGGCTGACGACGGGCGGGGTCTTGCCGTTGACCTCGTCGATGATCTCCGAGATGGGCCGGTACACGTCGTCGGGGCGGATCTTGAAGTACCGCAGCACGCTGTGCGTGGCCGTCGTCCCCTTCACGGCCAGCTTCAGGTCCTCGGACAGCTTCTCGTACGCGCCGGCCATGTTGATGAAGAACGTCCCACGGTTCTTCGACGGCACGACCTGCGGGTAGATGAGCGTGAGGTCGAACGGGCGCGGCATGAACTGGTAGTCCGAGTGCCAGAACTTCCCGGTCTTCGGCACGCCGACCTGCTTGCCGTCCTCCTTCACGTTCGAGGAGACGAACACCTCCTTCACCTTCGGGTGGTGGTACACGGGCTCGTAGTACTCCGAGACGTCGCCCAGCTTCTTGCCGAGCGCCAGGAACTCCTCCGGGTCCAGGTGCTGGTTCTTCAGCACGGCGATCTTGCTGGTGTAGACCGCCTTCTTCAGCTCGGCGAGCTCCTCCGCGGTAGCGGTGTTGGCGTCGAAGCCCTCCACAACGACACCGAGCGTCTTGCCATCCTGTGGGGAAATTTTCATGACCTGTCCTTCGGTAATCGGCGGCGACCACATGAGAAATTCATAGTGCACACTCACAAACCATCACTGCGGTCTCGTGAAAGTAGTCGGTGCGGACCCGTGAGTGGTTCCCGTGACGACCCCACAAATCCTCATCCCGGTGCCGTGACCGGACCACGGGACGTCCGGAGTGGACGGTGACTGGAGACCGCCTTGTGTTCGTCTCGTCGCAGGCCAGTGGCCCACTGGTGCCACGGGACGCGGGCCGCCGCGGGGTGGTACAAAAAGCTCGGGCGCGCGTGTGCGCGCCGCGAGCGATTACAGGCGCACATGCGCGAGGAGCGACCAGTGCAACCCGATGCCGGCGCGCCACCACCAGACTTCCGCCTTCAGCTGTGGTCGTTCCGCGACGACGTGGCCATCGAGGTGGACCGCGACGGCTGCCTCACCGTCCTGACCCGCTGGGGTGACGTCCAGGTCCCGGACGCCGCCTCCGGGGTCGAGGACTTCCTGCACCGCATGACCTACGGCCCGGTCGCGCTCGGCAACGCCGTCGACCTCGATCCCAAGGACCTGTACGAGACGCTGTCCAAGCTGCCCGGCTGCGTCGTGCACTCGCTGGCCCTGCGAGACGCGTCGAGCCCGCTGCTGTCGGTCGTCCCGGTCTCGCCCCGCGGCATCTTCGACCTGCCCGGCCAGACCGTGCTGACCGAGTCCCGCCCGATCCGCCTGTCCCGCTTCGCGTTCATCCGCGCGAGGGACGACGAGCTGCTGCTGGAGTCCCCGCTGGCACACCACCACGTGGTACTGCACCGCCCGCTCGCGTCGTGGATCGTCGGCTCGCTGGGCCGCGCGACCACCAGCACGGAGGTCGCCCGCGGCGCCAACCTGTCCCGGCCGCTCGTCCTCGAGGTCGTCGCCTACCTCGCCGGCGCCGGGATGGTGCTGCTCGGCGAGGAGAACGGGAACGACACGCCCACCTTCGCCGAGGACGCCGACCCCGCGCTGCTCACCTGGTCACCCCACGACCTGCTGTTCCACTCCCGCAGCAGACTCGGCCGCCACGACAACCCGGCCGGCGCCGCGTTCAACCTCATCCCGTCGATGGCACCGCTGCCGGTCGTGAAACCCCTGCCGGAGGGCCCGCGCCACCCGCTCGGACGACCGGACCTCGCCACGCACGACATGTCACTGACCGAGGCCGTCGAGCACCGCCACTCCGTGCGGGTGTTCGCCGACGAGGGCCCGTCCGCGGCGCAGCTGGGCGAACTCCTGTTCCGCACGGCGCGGATTCGCACGCAGTACGAGACCAGCGGCGCGGGCGACACGCGGTACGTCGTCTCGGAACGCCCTTACCCCAGTGCCGGGTCGCTGTACGAGCTCGACCTGTACCTCACCATCGACCGCTGCGCCGACCTGCCGCGCGGCATCTACCACTACGACCCGGCCGGCCACGCGCTGACGCTCATCAACCAGTGCGAGAGCGACATCGAGGAGCTGCTCGCCGGCGCGACCGTGCTGATCGGGTCGTCCAAACCTCCCGTGCTCATCACGATGACGGCACGGATCGGCCGGCTGTCCTGGGTGTACGACAGCATCGCGTACGCCACGACGCTCAAGCACGTGGGAGTACTGCAGCAGACCATGTATCTGGTCGCCACGATGCTGGGGCTCGCGCCGTGTGCGCTCGCCATGGGCGACAGCGAGCTGGCCACGACCGCGTTCGGGCTGGACTGGCCCGCGGAGGTGAGCGTGGGCGAGTTCGTCGTCGGGCTTCCCGGTCACGCAACGGAATTGCCGGGGAACGCACGGGAACCGTTGGGAGACAAGGGGGATGCGCATCCGGATTCCGCGTGATACAACGGGAGGCGTATCGGGCCCGGAGGGACGCCGAAATGATCAAGGTGATGCTTGCCGAAGACATGCACATGGTCCGGGGGGCCCTCGTGGCGTTGCTGAACCTCGAACCCGACATCGAGGTGGTCGCGGAAGTGGCCAACGGCAACGACATCGTGCCCACCGCCATGAAGTACCGGCCCGACGTGGCGGTGCTCGACATCGACCTGCCCGGCAAGGACGGCCTCTCGGCGGTGACCGAGCTGCATGACGCGGTGCCCGGGATCCGGACGCTGATCCTCACGGGACTGTCACGCCCCGGCAACCTGCGTCGCGCCCTTTCCGCCAAAGTCACGGGTTTCATGCTCAAGGACGCGCCGGCGACCCAGCTCGCCGACGCCATCCGCAGCGTCGCCATGGGACGCCGTGTGGTCGACAGCCAGCTCGCCATGTCCGCTTGGGACAGTGCGGAGTCGCCGCTCACGGCGCGCGAGACCGAGGTCCTTCGGCTCACGGCCGATGGCCTGCAGGCGGTCGACATCGCGTCGAAGATGTTCTTGTCAGTCGGCACCGTCCGGAACTACCTCACCACCATCATCGGGAAGCTCGCGGCCCGCAACCGGGTCGACGCCATCCGCATCGCGCGGGACGCCGGCTGGCTGTGAGCGCGCGAGAAATGCCGTGTGCGCTGGTGTTCGCAACGGCACGCTTGCACGCAGCCGGAACATGTTCTCCGTCCGCTCGACCGTGACCGTACCGCCGATCTCCCTCGCCCGCGCGGAAAGGTTCCGCAGCCCGCCGCCACCGCGACTCTCCTGGTCCGGCCGCTCGGTCGCGTCGTTGGCGATCTCGATCGAGGCATGCTCGTCGGTCTGCCGAATGATGATTTCGCAATGCTTGGACTTGCTGTGGCGCAACAGGTTTGTGACACCTTCGCGCAACACGGTGGCCAGCACGGTGCTCACGTGCACGGGCAGGTCGGTGTGGTCCCCGTCCCGGTCGCTGTCGAAGCACACGCAGACGTCCGCCGCCGCCAGCACGGAGACGGCCGAGCGGCACTCGTCCTCCAACGACAGGTCGCGGTAGCCGCTCGCCACCGTGCGCGCGTCGGACAGCGCGAGCCGCGAGATCTCCAGAACCTCCAGCAGCTGGTCGGCCGCCTCCCGCGGATGCTTCTCCATCAGCCGGTGGGTGAGCTCTATCTTCAGCGTGATGGCCGAGAGGCTGTAGCCGAGCAGGTCGTGCAGGTCCCGCGCGAACCGCAGCCGCTCACCGAGCACGGCCATGCGCGCGATCTCGGCACGGCTCTCGCGCACCTCGGTGACCAGCGCGGCGAGCCGGGACAGGCCGTAGACCACGAGGCCGGTCGTGAGCGTCGAGATCGCGGTGTACAGCACGTCGAGCAGGCGCGCGGAGAACCCCCACTGCGCGATCCCCATGCTGGACACGACGAGGCCGAACACCGGCCACGCGAACACGGGCCGCAGCACCAGCAGCGCGCTGCCGGCCGGGAAGGCGAGCATGCCGACCCATGCCTGTCCGAAGACCAGCAGTGGCAGGTAGGCAACCAGGATCTGCGTACCCAGCACGGCGTAGCCGAGCGGGCTTCGCAGCCGGTCCATGTCGTGTGCGTACCAGCGCAGCTGCATCAGCAGGAGCGCCGCGACACAGGTGAACGACAGCGCGACCTCGCCCGCGCTGACGTCCGGCAGCAACAACACGTGGAGGAAGCCGACCAGGCTTATGCACGCGAAGACCGCGGTGACGACGCCGACCGCGATCCTCGGCGCGGGAAATGGGCCCAGGCCCTCCGGTAAGTGACCAGGTGTGGTGGGAGACACCTCTTCTCACCTCTGTAACTCCGCCCGTACCTAGGTGTGTGTCTCTTGTATTCAATTGGACTAACCTGAGTAGATTACACTACGTCCGTAGCGATCGGGTGAATTTCTTACCGCGAGTTACCCCCTCGGGCCGCATTTCCCCCGTGCCGACCGCGGCGACGAGCTCCTGGCGCGCCCACGCGACCCGAGCGCGGATAGTCGCCACCGAACAGTCACACACCTCGGCGGCCTCCGCGTAACCGAGCCCGAGCACCTGTGTCAGCACGAACGCGTCCCTGCGGTCGCGCGGCAGCAGCCGTACCACGCGGTTGATCGCGATCGTCTCGTCGGTGCCGGGCAGCTGGCGCTCCGCGGCCCGTTCCGCGGCGAACTGCCGGTCCTGGTCAGGAATCACGGCACGGAGGTGGTCCGCGGCGACCCGCCGCGCGATGGCCAGGAGCCAGGTGCGGCCGTGCCCGGCGAACCGGTGGGCGCCCTTCAGCGCACGGACGAACGTCTCCTGCGTCAGCTCCTCGGCGGCGGTGTGGCCGACCAGGTAGAGCAGGAAGCGCCAGATGTCACGCTGCGTGGCGCGGATCAACGCGCTTGCCGCGTCCCGATCCCCTCGCCCTGCCGCGAGAGCTAAATCGGTGACCTCGTCCCCTGAATCCGACATAATCAGAGGGTAACTCCGCGAATGACCGGTGAGTGGCGTGTCGAGTGACGGTCCAGCGAGCCTCATCGTGATATTCCAGAATGTGTTGGAACTGTTCGGCCCTGATTTCCGACTACTAGTTCGTGGACTGCGAAGACTTCCGAGAGGCCCTGAGCGCCCGCCTCGACAACGAGGAGGTCGCCGACCACCCGACAGACGCGCACCTGGAGCACTGTGCCGACTGCGCGTACTGGTACGACGCCGCGGCACTGATCACCCGACGCACGAGGACGAGCGCCGTGGTCGCCTGGCCGGACGTCGCCGACGCGGTACTGGCCCGGGTTCCGCCCGGCGCCGACCGCTCGTGGTCACGGCTGCGCATGACCCTGGGCGGCATCGGCGTGCTGCAGTGCGCCACCGGCGTGGCGATGCTGGGCGGTGGCGGGCTGGACGCGGGCAGCTGGCAACTGGCGCTGGGCGCGGCCGTGCTGGCCGTGGTGGCCCTGCTGGGCCGGACCGTCACCACCGACAAGCGACCCACACCTCCGAAACCGGCCGCGAACCACCTCGATCACACCGAGCCCGCGGCCGAGGAAGCAGATGTGACGGATCTGGCAATACCTTTGACCAGATCAGCGAAGACCGCCTGAAACTGATATGTCCGAATGATGATGATTAATTCGGACTGAGGTGCGCCGAACGCGTTCGGCGCACCTCACCCACGCTCAACCGGCGCGAGCCAAAGGCCGGGCACCGTACGTGACCCGCACGATGCCGTCCTCGTGACGTTCTGTGACCGCGGTCACTCCGAACACGTCCGACAGCACCTCCGGCGTCAACGCCTCGAGCACCGGCCCCGACGCCACGACCCGCCCGGACTCCAGCACGACCAGCCGGTCGCAGCTGCGGGCCGCGAGGTCGAGGTCGTGGAGCACGGCCAGCGTCGTCACCCCGACCGTGTGCACCAGCTCCAGCAGCTCGAACCGGGCCCGGATGTCCAGGTGGTTGGTCGGCTCGTCCAGCACCAGCAGCTCCGGCCGCTGCGCCAGCGCACGGGCCAGCAGCACCCGCTGCCGCTCGCCGCCGGACAGCGACCCGTAGATCCGGTCCGCGTACCCGAGCATCCCCGTCCGCGTCAGCGCGTCGGCCACGATCTCGCGGTCCTCGGCGGTCTCGCGGTCGAACATGCCCTTGTGCGGCGTGCGGCCGAGCGCCGCCACCTCCTGCACGGTCAGCCCCGGCGGCGTGGGACTGTTCTGCAGCACCGCGGCCGTCCGCCGCGCGGCCGACCGGGCCGAGATGGCCCAGACGTCCGCGCCACCGAGCAGCACCGACCCGGACACCGGCCGCACCGACCGGTAGATCGTCCGCAGCAGCGTCGACTTCCCGCTGCCGTTCGGCCCGATCAGCCCGACGAACTCGCCGGGCGCCACGGACAGGCTCACGTCATGCAGGATCGGCGTCCCGCCGATGGCCACGCTCACGTCGTGCACGGAGAGCTTCATGAGTTCGCGAGGCTCCGATCCCGGCGCATGAGCCAGATGAAGAACGGCGCGCCGAACAGGGCGGTCAGGATGTTGAGCGGCAGCTCGTTCGGCGGGTCCACCGTCCGCGACAGCAGGTCGACGATCACGAGGTAGATCCCCCCGACCAGCGCGGCCAGCGGCAGCAGCCGCCGGTGGTCGACCCCGAACGCCAGGCGCACCAGGTGCGGGACCATCAGCCCGACGAACCCGATCCCGCCGGCCACCGCGATGAGCACGCCCGCGAGCAGCGACGTCAGCACGATCAGCAGGATCCGCAACCGTTTCACGTCGATGCCCAGCGCGGTCGCCGACTCGTCGCCGGTCACCAGCGCGTTGAGCTGGCGCCCGTACAGGGTCAGCAGCACTGTCACCACGACGACCACGATCCCAGCCACCCGCAGCTGGGACCAGTGCGCCCCGGACACGCTGCCGAGCAGCCAGAACATGATCTGCCGCATGTTGTTCGGCTCGGTCTGCAACTGCAGGAAGCTCGTGATCGAGGTGAACACGTAGCTGATCGCCACCCCGGCCAGCACCAGCCGCACCGGGTTGAGCCTGCCCCGCTGCTGCCCGAGCAGGAACACCAGCCCCACCGCGAGCATCGCGCCGAGGAACGCGGCACCCGACACGCCGAGGCCGCCGAGCGCGCCGGCACCCAGCGCCATCACCACGACCGCGCCGACCGACCCGCCCGCGGACACGCCCAGGATGAACGGGTCGGCCAGCGGGTTGGACACCAGCGCCTGCAGCACGACGCCGGCCACCGCCAGCCCCGCACCGCACAGCGCGGCCAGCAGGACCCGCGGGATCCGGAAGTTCCACACGATCTGGTCGTACGCCCGGTTGACGCCGGGCGAGGAACCGGTCAGGTGCGCCCACACGATCCGCCAGCTGTCGCCGACCGACACGGAGACCGAGCCGACCGCGGCCGCCACGAGGATCGCGAGGACCAGCAACGCGCCGAGCACCAGCAGGCACACCGAGAGCGGCACACCGTGCAGCGGCGCCGGTCGCGCGGCGGGCTTGGCCTTCCGCGCGACCGGTAACTCCCTCACCTGGGTGACCATGGCCTAGAGCGCGTCGGGGTGTGCGACGTGGGCGATCTTGTCGACCGCGACGTCGTTGCTCGGGCCGAGGTAGATCGAGTCGGACAGCACGACGTAGGACTTGTTCCGCGACGCGTCCCACTGCGGGAACTCGTCGAACAGCTTCTTCGCGTCGGCGGCCGGGTCCTTGGACATGTAGTTGACCACGACCAGCAGCTCGACGTCGGCCTTCGCGACCTGCTCCCGCGACGGGTTGGCGAACATCTGGTCGGACGCGCCGGCGAAGATGTTGTCCACGCCCGCCTTGGCCATGATGTCGTTCCAGATGGCCTTGGCGCCCACCGAGCTGAACTCGCTGCCCATCGCCATGCCCGGGATGATCAGCATCGCCTTCTTCCTGGGCAGCTTGGACACCGTCGACCGGAGGTCGCCGATCTTCGCCTTGGAGTCGGCGATGATCTGTTCCGCCTTCTCGCTGACGCCGAAGATCTTGCCGAGGTCCCGCAGCAGCCGGTAGCTGTCCTCGATGGACGGGTTGCCGCTGACCGTGCCGACGTCACCGCAGGTGCTCTCCGGCGAGTACGTGTTCGCGCCGATCGTCGCCAGGTCCTCGCGGGTGGCGAACCCGGCCTCGGCGCGGAACCCGCCGTCGTAGGTCGAGATCACGAGGTCCGGTGCCAGTCCGATCATGGCCTCGCGCGGGATGTCCATCATGTCGTTGAGCTTGATGTCGCCGGTCGGCAGCTTCGCGATGGCGTCGGCGCGGCCGGGGACCTCGGAGGCGCCGTACGACTGGGCGTTGGCGACGATCTTGTCACCGAGGCCTAACGCCAGCAGCGAGGACACCTCCGCGACCGAGCCGCCGTTCATCACCACCACCCGGCTCGGCGCCTGGGTGTAGGTGTACTCCTTGCCGCAGTTGGTGATCGTCACGGGATAACCGGCCTCGGCCGCCCCGCTCGTCGGGTCGGCACTCGTGGTCGCCGTGCTGCACGCCGTCGCGGCAAGGCAGCCGACCGCCGCCGCGGCGGCGGCGAGTTGCTTGAGCCTCATGGGTTTACTCCTCTAGTTGGTTGCGGCCGTGGCCGCTTCCTTCCGCTCCATCGGCACCGCGGCGCCGGTGGTCTCCTGGGGTGGCAGCCTGTGCAGCCGTGCGCTCAGCAGGCTCGTGGTCGTGGCGAACCCGGCCAACAGGAGTGCCGCGAACGAGAACGCCAGCGCGTGGTCGGCGAACGGGACCCGCGGATCTCCCGGTGTGGCACCGAGAACGCTCCGGTAGCAGACGCCCGCCAGCGCGACGCCGAGCGCGAGCCCGACCTGGGTGACGGTGGTGGCCATGCCGGACGCCGCGCCGGCCTCGGTCGGCGCGACCCTGCTGAGGATCCCGGCCACCAGCGGCGCGACGACGAGTCCCTGCCCGAACCCGGCGAGCGCGATCATCGCCACCAGCAGTGGCGGCTGGACGTCCGCCGGCAACCGGGCGGCGAGCGCGCCGCCACAGAGCACGACCGCGACGAGTGCGGTGCCGGCGACCGGCAGCGACACGCGGACCCGGTGGCCCAGCCGGCGGCACACGGCCGAGCCGAGCGCGAACGTGAAGCCCAGTGGCACGAACATGAGCCCGGCCGTGGCCGGCGCGATGCCGAGCCCGGTCTGCACGTAGTACGTGAACACCAGGTACAGCCCGGCACTCGTGGCGAAGAAGGACAGCACCGTCAGCAGGGACAGGCGCATCCCAAGGGCGGTGGCGACCCGCGGCGGAAACAGCGGGTCGCCACCGCCTTTGTGCAACTCACGCTGCTGTACGGCCAGTATCGCGAACACAGCGAGCGCGAGCCCCAGACCGAGCCACAGCCACCACCTGTCGCCCGGCCCGAGAACCAGTGCCACCAGCAGGGCGGGCAGCCCCACCGTGGTCAGCAGCGCGCCGACGAGGTCGAGACGTTGGGCGGTGCCCGTCTCGCTCTTCGGCAGAAGTCGTGCCAGTCCGAGGATCGCGACCCCGATCGGCACGTTGACCAACAGGACCGGCCGCCAGCCCAGCCCCGCGACGTCCAGGTCGACGAGGATACCGCCGCCGGCGATCCCGCAGATGACCCCCAAACCGATCACGACACCATAGACGCCAAGGACTTTCGCGCGCTGCTCGGTGTCGTGCACGGTAGCACGGATGACCGCCAGCACCTGCGGCGCCATGAACGCCGCCGTCGCGCCCTGCAGGAACCGGGCGGCGATGAGCAGCTCGGCGTTCGGCGCGAGTCCACAGAGGAGGGACGTGAGCGTGAAGCCGGCGACGCCCCAGAGGAACACGTTCCGGTGCCCGACGCGGTCGCCCAGCCGGGCGCCCGTGATGATGAGCGCGCCGAACGCGACGACGTACGCCGCGCCGATGAACTGGACCTGGTCGAAGCCGGCGTCGAGGTCGGCCTGGATCGACGGGCTGGCCACGTTGACCACGAACCCGTCGACCTGGGTCATGAACGTGGCGGCCAGGACTCCGGCGAGACCCAACAGACGCTGGAGACTCATGACACCCTCCTGAGCTCGGTGCGCCCGGCGATCGTGTCGCCGATGCGGGCGAGCGGCACCGCGCTCGTCATCCCGTTGTGAGTGCAGGCGATCCGGTGTACCTCGACCCGTCCGTCCACATGGGACGACCAGGTTTCCGGTCCCGGCCAGTCCGGCGTCTTGTCCTCGGTGGCCTCGAACAGCAGCACGTCGCCGGCGACCCGGCGCGGCGTCCACTCGGCGCCGATGCGGGAGTGGTGCGTGAACGCCCGGTACACCAACGACATCTGCCCGGCGTCGAGATCACCGAGCGCGGCCGCGACCTCCGCCTCGGTCGCCGGCGGCAGGTCCCGCCAGGCCTCCGGAAAGGGATACGAGTCGAGCAGCGCGAGTAGTGCCACCGGCTGTCCGAGGTCCTGCAGCCGGACGGCCATCTCGTGCGCGACCAGGCCGCCGAACGAGGCGCCGAGCAGATGGTACGGCCCGGCCGGCTGTAACTCGCGGATGCGCCGCACGCACGCGGCGGCCATGTCCGACACCGACTCCATGCGGGCACCGAGCAGCTGCAACCCGTACACCGGCCGGTCCGGCAGGTGCGCCAGCAGGCCGGTGTAGGACAGCGCGAGCCCGGTGGCGGGCGCGACGCAGAACAGCGGCGGCAGTGTTCCCCTGGCACGCAGGGCGACCACGGCGTCGGTGGCGTCGGTGGCGTCGGTGGCGTCGGTGGCGCTGTCCTTCGCGAGCGCGGCCGCGAGCCTCGCGACCGTCGGCGCCTCGAAGACCGTGCGGATGCCGATGGTCACACCGAACTCCTCGCGGACCCGCACGATCAGCTTGGCCACCAGCAGCGAGTGCCCGCCGAGGGAGAAGAAGTCGTCGTCGACACCGATCCCGTCGAGCCCGAGCAGCGCGGCGAACAGTCCACAGAGGATCTTCTCGCGGTCGTCGCGGGGCGGCCGGCCGGCCACGGCGACGACCTCGGGGGCCGGCAGCGCGGCGCGGTCGAGCTTCCCGTTGGTGTTGCGGGGAATCCGGTCCACCGTGACGTAGGCCGGCGGCACCATGTGGTCCGGCAGCCGGTCGGCCAGGAACTGGCGCAGCTCCGCGGGTGCCACGTCGGCGGTGACCACGACGTAGCCGACCAGCCGTTGCAGTCCGGGCGTGTCCTCGCGCGGGATGACGGCCGCCTGCGCGACGGCAGGGTGGCTCGCGAGCGCGGCCTCGATCTCGCCCGGCTCGATGCGGAAACCACGGATCTTGACCTGGTCGTCGGCGCGGCCCAGGAACTCCAGGGTGCCGTCGGGACGCCAGCGTGCGAGGTCGCCGGTGCGGTACATCGTGCCCGGCGCGAACGGGTCGTCGAGGAAGCGTTCCGCCGTCAGCTCCGGGCGCTCGTGGTAGCCGCGGGCGACCGGCGCGCCGGCGAAGTACAGCTCTCCCACGACACCCGGCGGCACGAGCCTGCCCTGTCCGTCCAGCACATAGGCTCTGGTGTTGGTGAGCGGCCGGCCCACGATCGGGTCGGGGCTCTCGTCGAGGCGGCACCACAGGGTGTCCACGGTGCACTCGGTGGGACCGTACAGGTTGTAGACGGTCAGGCCGGCGTCCCGCAACGCGGTCCACAGCGCGGGTCCGGTCGCCTCGCCGCCGAGCGCGAGCACCGCCGGTCTCCGCCGGCCGGGTTCGAGGAACCCGATGGACACCAGCTCCTCGGCGTAGGTCGGCGTAATGTCCATGAAGTCGATCTCGCACGTGCTGACGTAGTCAAGGAACGCGACCGGCTGCCGCCGGAGGTCGTCGTCGACGAAGTGCAGCTCGTGGCCGTCGAGCAGCCAGAGCAGGCCCTCCCACGACGTGTCGAACGACAGCGACGCGGACAGCGCGGCCCTGCGGACGGTCCCGCCCGCGTTGGGCCGGATCAGCGAGTCCCGGTGGTGGTGGAAGAGGTTGACCAGGCCGCGGTGCTCGATCACGACGCCCTTGGGCGTGCCCGTGGAGCCGGACGTGTAGATGAGGCAGGCCGCGTGCCGCGGGCCGGCCACCGGCAGGTCCACATCGGACGGTCGGTCGAGTGCCGGCAGCTCCTCCAGCACCACGACCGGCCTGCTGTCGGCGATGATCGTCGCCACCCGCCTGGCCGGGTAGTCCGGGTCGATCGGCACGTAGGCGGCGCCGGCCTTGAGCACGGCCAGCAACGCGACCACGGCGTCCGAGGTCCGGGGCAGCACGAGCGCGACGTACCTGTCCGGTCCGGCGCCACGCTCGACGAGCCACCGCGCGAGGCGGTCGGCCCTGTCGTCGAGCTCGGCGAACGTGAGGGTGGCGTCGCCGGCCACGAGTGCCGTGCGGTCGGGGGTGCGCTCGACCTGTGCCGCGAACAGCTCGGGCACGGTGACCTCCGGCAGCTCCCGTGCGGTGTCGTTCCAGCCGTCCAGCAGCAGCTGGCGCTCACCGGGGAGCAGCAGGCCGATGTCCGTGACCGGCACGTCCGGCCGCCGGGCGATGCGCTCGAGGAACGTCATGAACCGGTCGAGGTGTCCCGTCAGCTCGGCGTGGTCGTAGCAGTTCGGGTTGGCGTCCAGGACGATCCGCAGGCCGTGGCCGTCCGCGCGGTCGTAGATGTGAACCGCCAGGTCCTCGATCAGCCCGGCGCTCACGTTGTGCACGACGCCCGGCAGACCGGCGAAGCGCAGCCGGTAGTCGAACGGCATGATGTTGACCGACGGGCCGAACAGCTTGCGCTCGCTGGCCACCAGCTTGAGGTCGCGCCGCAGCTGCTCGTACCGGTACCGCAGGTGCGGCCGCCCCTCCCGCAGCTGCGTGGAGACCTGCCTGGTCAGGTCCGTGAACGTGGCGCCGGGCGGCACGGTCACCCACAGCGGCACCACGTTCGTCACCATGCACGGCACCCGCACCGACACCGAACCGAGCCGCACCATCACGGGCAGCGCGAGGGTGATCTCGTCGGCGCCGGTCAACCGGTGCAGGTAGGCGGCGAACGCGGCCGCCAGCGTCTCCGTCCACATCGCGCCCGCGGGACCGGCGACGGCCTTGAGCGCGGGGATCGCGTCGTCGAACTCCGCGCCGACCCGGAGCACCGACCTCGCGAGCTTCGCGTTGCGGCGCGCGAGAACCACCGGCGCCGGGCGTCCGGTGGCCGTGCCGACCCAGTAGTCACGGGCCGCCGCGTGCTTCGCGGACTCGGCGTACGCCCGGTCCTCCTCGACCACGCTCGCGAGCGAGCCGAAGGACCGCCTGCCCGGCGCACGTCCCTCGACCAGCGCCGTGTACACCTCGGCGACCCGCCGCGCCACCAGGGACAGGCCGTACCCGTCGAGAGCGATGTGGTGCACCCGCTGGTACCACAGGACATGCTCGGGGCCGAGCAGGAAGATCGCGTGGTGGAACAGCACGTCGCGGCGCAGGTCGACGGGCGCGGCGAGGTCCACACGCATCCACTCCAGCGCGGATGCCGTGGGATCCGGCTCGGCGTGGACGTCCACCACGTTCAGCGGGCACGTGCGCTCGGCGCGGAACCGCTGCCAGGTGACGCCTTCCTCGTCCGCGTCGAATACGACGTGCAGCGCTTCCGCCTCCGCGACGGCCCGGCGGATCGCCGCGGTCAGCAGGTCGACGTCCACCGGCCCGCGGATCTCCACGTACTCGGCCGTGTTGAAGGCAGGGCTGTCCCGGTCGTACTCCTGGCCGGTCCAGATTCCCTCCTGTGCGGCGAGTAACGGCAGTGCGTCGGGCATGGGATCGACCGTCCAATCGGGATCACTCGTCATAGACGGACACCACGGGCTCCGGCGCCGCGTTGTGCGCGGCGCGGTGGACGAGGCTGTGGTTGTCCCAGACGAGCAGGTCGCCCTGCTCGAATGCCTGCAGGTGGATGTTCTCGTGCTGGTAGGTGGGGTCGAGCTGCCCGGTCTCCCGGAGGAGCGCGGCGAGCAGGTCCGGCCGGTCGGCGCCGTCGGTGTCCTGCAGTGCCATGGTGAAGCCCTCGCTCACGTGCAGCACGGTCTCGCCCGTGTGCGGGTGCTTGGAGACGGCCGGGCCCGTGACCGGCGGGGTCCTCGCGTTGACCTGCTCGACGATGTCCGCCAGCTTCTGGGCCTTGTCGCGCGGCCCGAGCTCGGCGTAGCGGAGAACGCCGTAGGTCGCGGTGGCGTACCGGACCTCGAACTTCAGGTCGTTGGGCAGCCGCTCGTACGCCGCGGCCATGTCGATGAAGTACGTCGGCACGGCCCTCGGGTAGCTCAGCGAGAGGTCGAACGGGTTGGCGGTGAGGTGCCGGTTGGAATGCCAGAACTTGCCGGCCTGACAGTAGACCGGCAGGTGGAAGTCGGCATGCCGCCCAAGCCGCCTGCCGAGGGCCAGGAACTGTCGTGGGGTCAGCTCCTGGCCCTTCACCACGGCGATCTTGTTGGTGTAGACCGCTTCCTTCAGCTCCGCGATGTCCGCCGCGGTCGCTCGTCCGGCGGCGAAGCCCTCGACCGTCACGCCGAGCGCCCTACCTACCTGTGCGGTGATTCTCATCGACAAGACCCCATGTCCGACCGTCGTCAGGCAGCCGTCGCCATCGCCTTCTGCTCGACCTCCGCTGCCTCGGCACTCGGCGCCTCGTTGCCGGCCAGCGGCTTGAACTGCCGCAGGCGCAGGCTGTTCGAGACCACGAACACCGAGCTGCCGGCCATGATCAGCCCGGCGAGCATCGGGTTGAGCAGCCCGCTCGACGCCAGCGGGATCGCCGCGACGTTGTAGGCGAAGGCCCAGAACAGGTTGCCCCTGATCGTGCCGAGCGTGCGGCGGGCCAGCCGGATCGCGTCCGCCACCACGCGCAGGTCACCCCGCACCAGCGTCAGGTCGCTCGCCTCGATGGCCACGTCCGTGCCGGTGCCCATCGCGATACCCAGGTCGGCCTGCGCGAGCGCGGCGGCGTCGTTGACCCCGTCGCCGACCATCGCGACGACCTTTCCGCTCTCCTGCAGGCGTTTCACCTCCGCGACCTTGTCGGCCGGCAGCACCTCGGCGACCACCTCGGTGATGCCGACCTCGTCCGCGACCGCCTGTGCCGCCGCGGCGTTGTCGCCGGTGAGCAGGACCGGGGTGAGGCCGAGCTTCCGCAGCTGTCGCACCGCCTGCGCGCTGGTCGGCTTCACCGTGTCCGACACGACGAGCAGGCCACGCACCGCGCCGTCCCAGCCGACCGTGACCGACGTCCGGCCCGCCGCGTCGGCGGCCGCCTTGGCGGTGGCCAGCTCCGACGGCAGCGCGTCCGCCCACTCGGCGAGCAGCGAGGTCCGGCCGACGATCACCTCGTGGCCGTCGACCGTGCCACGCACGCCGAGCCCTGCCTCGTTGGCGAATCCGTCCACGGTGGGCAGCAGCCCGAGCTGCTCCAGCGCGCCGGCCGCGATGGCCCGGGCGATCGGGTGCTCGGACGCGTTCTCCAGCGCGCCGGCCAGCCGCAGCAGCTCGACGCCCTTGACCCCGTCGGCGGGCACGATGTCCACGAGGGACATCTCGCCGGTGGTGACCGTGCCGGTCTTGTCCAGCACCACGGTGTCCACGGTCCTGGTCGACTCCAGTACCTGCGGGCCCTTGATGAGGATGCCGAGCTGCGCGCCGCGACCGGTGCCGACGAGCAGCGCGGTCGGCGTGGCGAGGCCGAGCGCACACGGGCAGGCGACGATCAGCACGGCGACCGCCGCGGTGAACGCGGCCGCCGGCGGCTGGTCCGTGCCGAACCAGTAGCCCAGTGTGGCAAGGGAAAGCGCGATGACGAACGGCACGAAGATCCCGGACACCCGGTCCGCGAGGCGCTGCACCTCGGCCTTCCCGGTCTGCGCCTCCTCGACGAGCCGGGCCATCTGGGCGAGCTGCGTCTCCTCGCCGACCCGCACGGCACGCACGACGATCCGCCCGCCGACGTTCACCGTCGCGCCGACCACCTCGTCACCCGGCCCGACCTCGACCGGCACCGACTCGCCCGTGAGCATGCTCGCGTCGACCGCGGAGGAGCCTTCCTCGATCACGCCGTCGGTCGCGACCTTCTCCCCCGGCCGCACCACGAACCGGTCGCCCACGACCAGCTCGCCGACCGGGACGGTGACCTCGGCGTCGTCCCGCAGCACCGCGACGTCCTTGGCCCCCAGGGAAAGCAGTGCCCGCAGGGCCGCGCCGGACCGTCTCTTGGCACGCGCCTCGAAGTACCGTCCACAGAGGATGAACAGCGTCACACCGGCGGCGACCTCGAGGTACATGTTGCCCGTGCCGTCCGTCCGCTCGATCGTGATGCGGAACGGGTGCGTCATGCCGGCCATGCCGGCGTCGCCGAGGAACAACGCGTAGAGCGACCAGAGCAGCGCCGACAGCGTGCCGACCGAGATCAGCGTGTCCATCGTGGCGGCGCCGTGCCGCAGGTTCTGGAACGCGGCCCGGTGGAACGGCCACGCACCCCACACGACGACGGGGCCGCACAGCGCGAGACAGGCCCACTGCCAGTACTCGAACTGCAGCTTGTCCCACATGGACATCGCGATGACCGGCACGGCCAGCACCACGACGATCCACACCCGGTTGCGCGCGGCCCGCAGGTCCGCGTCGTGGCGTGCCTCCTCGGTGTCGGCCGGGCTCACGGTGGAGGTCGTCGCCTCCTTCACCACCGGCTTGGCGGAGTAGCCGATCTCCTCGACCGCCGCGATCACCCGCTCGGCCGAGATGTCGGCCGTGAGCGTCACCCTGGCCTTCTCGGTGGCGTAGTTGACCGACGCCTCGACGCCGTCGATCTCGTTGAGGTGCTCCTCGATCCGCGCGGCACACGACGCGCACGTCATGCCGCCGATGACGAGCTCGCACCGGTCGTCAGTGGCCATGGGTCGCCCCTCCGGAGGTGCCGCCGGCCGCCTTCGGAGCGGTGCCGTTCAGCGCGGCCTTCTCGTTCTGGGCCTTGATGGCCTCGTAGGTGGCCTCGTCCAGCCCGTGCGGCGGCGGGTTCTTGCCGCCGACGTTGATGGTGAACACGGCCGTGTGCACGACACCGCCGTGCTGGAAGTCCAGGAACATCCGGTAGATGCCATAGGTCGGCGCGGTGGCCATGAACGTGATGTCCGGCCCCGGCCTGGTCCTGCCGTCGCCCGGCGTGCCCTGCGGGTGGACGTGCAGGTACGCCAGGTCGCCGTCCCGCAGGACCACCAGGTGGCCGAAGGCGGCGAGGTAGGGCTCCAGGTCGGTGACCGGCTTGCCGTCCTTGGCGATGCTGATCGTCAGGTTGCTCATCTTGCCCGCGGACAGCGAGCCCTTCATGGTCGCCGTGTAGCCGTCGACGGTGGCCGTGTTCGACACCGCCGGCAGCGCGTGCGGCTGGAAGTCGCCCGCGACCGACACGTCCGCGCCGACGACCGAGTTGTGGATGCCCCACAACGGGAAGAAGTCGGCGATGACCTTGTACTCGCCGGCCTCCGCGAAGGTCATCGGCACCCGCCACACGCCGTCCGGCCCGAGGTTGGGGTGCACGTGCTGGAAGTTGGTGAGGTCGCGCCGCGCGACGATCAGGTGCAGCAGCTTGTCGTGCTGTGCCTTGTACTTCACCAGCGGCGTGCCGTCGTACTGCAGGATCTGGAAGGCGAACGTGACCGGCTCGCCGGCCCGCACCGAGTCGGTGAGCACCTTGATCTGCATGCTCTCGCCGGTGATCTCCAGGCCGCTGGCCGCCGGCTCGACCTCCGTCGCCGTCGCGGCGGCCGGTGCGGGTGCCGCGGGCGGCGGGCCGACGACCCGGCCGACGACATAGGCGCTCCCGAAAACCAGCACAAGGGCGAGCGCGAACGCCCCGAGCTTCGTCAACGTCTTCATTGTTCCCGTCCCATGTGGACTACCCGGTTTCCCTGGCCTCGTGGCGAGAATAGGCAGTGCGCGTGCGTGCGGGCCAGGAAAACGAGCGTGAGGACCCCACCGCGCAAGTAAGGAATTACCGCCCGATGGAATCCTCGATGGTTGTCGGCGACTTGAATGGCAGAGATGAGGAGGCAGCCGCTGGTGGTGGCAGCGCGGCTGCCTGGCCGGTTTCCCGCGATCTGGTTCGTTGGCGCCACCGCCGGCGCGTCTGCCCCGCCCCGGCGGTGGGCCGGACCTTGGGCGCACCACTCGACTCCCAATGTCCGGCATCGGCATGCGCGCCGGCAAGGTCCGCACTCACCGACCGCTCAAGGGTTTCTCATTTGCCGGTCATGAATGGCTCACCGGTGCCGGCGTCATTCGTTGTCATGATAATTTCACGATTCGTGACCTTGGGGTTCCCGCGCGGTGACCTGCGATGCGACGCTCGGCGGCGACCGGTTTCCGACTCGGAGTGAGACCATGCAGTTCTCTGTTCTCGGTTCGACCGAGGTCACCGCGGGCGGCGTCCAGCTGGAGCTGGGCGGGGTCAAGCAGCGGGCGATCCTCGGGTACTTGGTGCTGCACGCCAACAAGGTCGTGCCGACAAGCCAGATCCTGCAGGCGATGTGGGAGGGCAACCCGCCCCCCACCGCACGCAAGATGGTCCAGAACGCGGTCTCGGCGATCCGCCGGATGCTCGCGAACCACGCCGACGCGCCGGCGCTGCAGACGCACGCCCCCGGCTACCAGCTGCGCGTCGACACCGAAGACGTCGACCTGTTCCGGTTCCGCGGACTCGTCCGCGAGGGCCGCGCCGCGATCACCGACGGCATGCCGGCCCACGGCGTGGAGCTGCTGCGCGACGCGCTTTCCCTGTGGCGCGGCCGGGCGCTGGCCGACCTGGTGGAGACCGGCATCTGCTGGTCCGAGCTGGCGGCCATCGAGGACGAGCGGCTGTCCGCGCTGGAGGACCGCCTGGACGCCGAGCTGGCGTGCGGGCGCCACCGCGAGATAACCCCGGAGCTGGAGGTCCTGACGGCGACCGAGCCACTGCGGGAGCGGCTGTGCCTGCAGTTCATGCTGGCGCTGTACCGCTCCGGCCGGCAGGCCGACGCGCTGCGGGTCTACCGACGGACACGCGAGGCGCTGATCGACGGCCTGGGCCTGGAGCCCGGGCGGGCGCTGCGGGAGCTACAACAGCGGATCCTCGAACACGACGCGGCCATCCAGGTCTCCGCTGTCGCGGCCTGACCCGTGCGTACGGACCAGCTCCGGCCGCTGCCCGAGCTGTTGAGGGCGGCGGCCAACCGCACCGGCATCGCGTTCGCGGACGTGCGGCGCGAGGTGACCCACGCGGAGCTGGCGGCACGCACGGAGCGGCTGGCCGGGCACCTCGCCGACCTGGGGGTGCGCCCGGCCGACCGCGTGGGCGTCCTGCTGGACGGCGTGGCGGGCGTGGAGAGCCTCCTGGCCGTGGTCCGCGCCGGCGCGGTGGCGGTTCCGCTGGACTCCACAGTGGACGGTCCGCTAGGTGACCTCCGCACGGTGATCACCGACGCCGCCGGCGCGGCCAGGGTGTCCCCGCGCACCCTGATAGTCGACGGCCCGTACGCGGGTGCCGCCCTCGACTACGAGATGCTGGCGACGACCGACCCGATCTCCTCGGCCCGCGACGGCATCGACCTCGACGGCGTGTCGTTCCTGTGCCACACGGCGGGTGTGACGGGACCACCCCGCGCGGTACCGGCCACACTGCGCAACGTGCTGTGGTCCTCCCTCGGCTCGTACGGGGATGTGCTCTCCGCGAACCACCGTCTGTTGTGGACGTTGCCGTTGCACTGCGGCGTGGCCCACGTGTTCGCCGCGGTGGCGACGGGTGCGTCGGTGTGGCTGGCCGCCGGCCTGAACAGCACCGAGGTCCGGCACGCGCTGGCCGAGCAGCAGAGCACCGTGGTGGCCGGGAACGCGGCGATGCTGACGGAGCTGCGACGCGTCGACGAGAGTGTCCGGTTCGGACTGCTGGTCGGCCCGGGCCGCCCGGACACGAAGCTCCCGCTGCTGACGGTGTACACGATCACCGAGGCGGCCGGCCCGGTGGCGATGAGCCGCCCCGGCCACGACGGCCTGGTCCCGCTGCCGGGCGTCACGGTCCGCCTGTCCGATGACGGCGAGATCCTGGTGAGCGGCCCGACGGTGACGGCAAGGCACAGCGGCTGGTACCACACCGGCGATCTCGGTGAGTTCGACGAGTCGGGCCGCCTGACGATCACCGGCCGCGCGACGGAGGAGATCCGGGTCGCCGACGAGGTGGTCCGGTTGGCGCGGGTCGACGAGGCGCTCCGCTCGGTGGCGGGCGTCCGCGACGCGGCGACGGCCCACGGCCCGGTCGCGTACGTGGTGGCCGACGGGGTCGACGCGGCGGACCTGTTCGCCGCGTGCCGAGCGGCGCTGCCGGCGGCGGCGGTACCGGCGGAGTTGTACGGCGTCCGAGAGATCCCCCGCACGGCAACGGGTTCCGCACTGAGACGCCGATTACCCGGCCTGCCGTCGCGCCTGCTCGGGGTGGCCGCCGGCACACACGACACGCTGTTCGCCCAACACTGGGAACCGCTGCCCGAGGTGACCGCGGAGCCAGGCGAATGGGCGGTCGCCGGCCCGGCGGAGCTGATGAGTGGCATGGACGCTCCCGGTTTCGTGGTCGACGACGTCACGATGCTGGCGGACCTCGTCACTTCGTGGCTGGCCGAGCACGCCGGCACCCGCCTGGTCCTGTTGACACACGGCGCGGTGCACGCCGGCGGCTACGCCCCCGACCCGTCGAGGGCGACGGCGTGGGGCCTGGGCAGCGCGCAGCAGCTGCGCCACCCGGGCCGCCTGGTGCTGGTGGACGCGGACGTGGTGACGTCCGACCTGCTCGCGGCGGCGGTGGCCTCCGGGGAGGACGAGCTGGCAGTGCGTGCCGGCGGCCTGCTGCGTCCCAACTACACGTCGGTGCCGGCCGCATCGGCCGGGCCGCCCCTGTACGGCACGGTGGTGCTGGTCAACGGCGAGCTGTCACTGGCCGAGCACCTCACCGCCGCCCACGAGGTGGACGGGCTGACGACGTGCCTCGACGAGTACCCGATCAACGCGGTGATCGGCGTGGACCTGCCCGCCGACGAGGCACTGGCCCTGCACGAGGCATCCCTCTCCCACAGCCTCGCGGCGTTCGTGCTGCTGTCCTCGGGCGCGGACGCCGCGGCGACCGCGGTGTGCGAGGCACTGGTCCGCCACCGCCGCGCGCTGGAGCTGCCGGCGGTGGCGGTGACGTGGACCCGCCCCGGCTTCACGGAGCTGCCGGCGTCCTGGCGCCCGGGCATGCTGGACGCGGCACTGGCGGCAACGGAACCGTGCGTCATAGCGGGCCTCCGCGGCAACCAGGCAGGCGACGCGGTACGCGCGGCCCTGCGCGAACGGGTACTGGCCGCCACCGATCGCCGCCAGGTGCTACTCGATGTCGTCCAGGCGGAGATCGCCGGCGTACTGGGCAAACCCGCGGAAGAACTGACCCTGGACTGGCTGACGACAGCAAGACTCCGCACCCGGCTCTGCGTGGCAACAGGCCTGGACCTACCGGCTCACGTGACGACGGACCACCCAACCCCAGCGACACTGGCCGACCACCTGCTGGACCGCCTAGGAATCCCCCTGGTAGACCCACGCCCGGAACCCACACCGTGGCAGGCAGAGCCGATAGCCATCGTGGCAATGGGCCACATAGAGCCAAGCTCGTGGCGAGGCCCGAACACGGCGGTGTTCCCGTCAGGCACGGCAGCGGCGTTGAGCCAGGCAGCACAGGCGGTGTCGTCGGGCGAGTGCACGACAGCGGTGGCCGGCATGCTGGTACTGGAGAGCCTGCCGGTCGCCACGGCGAACGCCCATCCGATTCTCGCCGTGCTGAGGGTGTCCGCGGAGTCCACTGTGGACGCGGCGGCGGTCGTGGAGGCGATCATGGTCTCCCGGGGCCGCGAGGTGACACTCCCCGGCCTGACGATAGAGGCGGCGCCCCCGGCCGAGTCGCCGGCAGTCCCACAGGTGCTGCCATGGCTCCTGTCCGCCGCGACGGAGCAGGAGCTCCACGAGGAAGCCGCGTGGCTGGCGACGACCGCCACGAACCTGGACGCGGCCTCGG
>NZ_DASQCC010000183.1:0-5117 GCF_035634895.1 Actinophytocola sp.
TTCGATGGTGGGCAACGCCGCCCCCTCCCGGTCAAGGTCAGGACTCGTCCAGTATGGGGGCGGCGTCCCCGTTACCTCAGCGCGTACGCGCGAATGATCGTCACCTTCTCGGAGTTTCCGTCCCGGTCGGACACGCTCGCCCGCAGTGAGACGAAGTTCGCGCCGCGTGGGTGGTTGACGGTCGCCTGCCACTCGCCGTGGTGGCGGCCCACCGCGGCCCGCTGCCACGTCGCGCCGTCGTCGTAGGAAACCTCGACGGCAGGGGTGTGCACGTTCCCCAGCGCGGCGTGGTTGCGTTCGACGGAAACCGGGATGGTGAACCGCCTTCCGGCCGGTGCCGCGTTGTGGTCGTCCACGTCCGGCGAGAACCGCACGGCCAGCAGTGGCAGGTGTGCCGGCTCCTCGCCGTCCACGTGCCCTGAGCTGAACGTCCACTCCCCGCTGACCGATGTGGACAGTCGGGCGGCCGGGCGGGTCACCGACGAGCGCACCGTGTAGCGGGCCTGTTCCGGTGCCACCGTGAACAACCCGCTGCCGGCATACGGTGTCTCGCCGACGACCTGGCCGTCCCGCGACAGCGTGGTGGCGCCGTCGCCGATCGGCAGGCCACCCCGGCCCGGGCCCTGGTCGGTGGTCAGCGGCAGGTCGAAGTTCACCTCGTCACCCAGCCTGGCCGCCGAGTACCAGTTGTCGGTGTCCGGGAACGCCGGACCGAACACGCCCGCGTTCCAGCGCACGGTCGTCGGGTGGCCGAGCCGGTAGGTCCGCGGCGCCATCTGGCTCAGTGCCGACACCGGCGGCCACGCCTGCGGGTCGGCCATCTCGTAGAGGTCGGCGGTCCACGGCACGTTCGGCGTGTAGTACTCGGTCAGCGCCGACGGCAGCGAGACCGGGAGGAAACCGTCCCGGACGCCGATCATGCCAGGGGTCGCCGCCGCGTACTCGCCACGCACCTTCGCGAGCTGCCGGTCGTGGACCGTCCACCGCAGGGTCGCCGGCACGCTGCCGTTGTCGGTGTGCCGCACGTGGTACAGGTACTGCCCCGTGAACGACGTGCCGTTCCACTCCGCCATCCTCGCCTCCGCGAGGAAGTCGAACCTGTCCTTCTTGGACGTGGCGGACGGCATCACGGTGAAGTCGTCGAAGCTCCCCAGGTAGTAGTAGCTGCCGGTCTGGCCCCATTCGGTGTCGAGCAGGAAGTTCAGCTGTGCCACGCCTGCCCTGGCGTTCGGCTTGTCGACGGTGAACCCCACCGGCTTCGTCCTACGGGCGTCGACGACCAGTGTCGAGTCGCCGCTGACCACGAACGCCGGTTCGGCGAACAACGCGTTCTGGTAGTCGAACTCGGCGATCTCGGTCTGGACGGTGGCCTCGAAGTAGTACTCCCCCTTCGGCAGCCGGGCGACGACCGTGCCGGACGGGTCGAACGGCAGGTACGCCTTGGGTTTGTGCACATCCACGAACCGGTGGAAGTACAGGTCGGTCGGCGCGCCGTTCTGGTCGAGGTACTCCACGGTCACGTCGTAGCTCTCGACCTCGCGGTTCACGGCGATGGGCGTGCGCACGGACTGGCCGCCGCCGGTCGCGGTGATCACCCCGCTGTACTCGCCGTCCGCCGCGTCGACCTTGGTGTCCGTCGTGACGGTCGCGGCGGCCTGTCCGCCGGCCGGGATGGTCAGCGACGCCGGCGTCAGCGTGAACATCCCTTGTGGCGCGGCGGATCCGTCCGGCGCCCGGACGGTGGCCGCGAGATCCAGCGTGACCGGTTCGGCGCCGGAGTTGGTGTAGGTCACGGTCCTGATGACCGGCTGGTCGTCGCCGTGCGGCCACTGCACGGTGCCGTTGTCGACGCTCGCCGGCGTCGAGAACACGGTGGTGTCGACCGCCTTCGCGACGTCCACCCGGCCAGCGCCCTGCTCGTACACGCTCAACGCGTCGTTCGGCTTGGCGGTGCCCATCAGCGCGGGCTTGAGCTGCGCCGCGGTCCAGTCCGGGTGCTCACCGGCGAGGATCGCCGCGGCGCCCGCCACGTGCGGGGTGGCCATCGAGGTGCCCGACAGGGACACGTAACCGTCCGCGGCCGGTTCCCCGATCACACCGTTCTTCGCCTTCGCGGCGACGATGTTCACACCGGGCGCGGTGATGTCCGGCTTGAGCGCGCCGTCGATCGTGCCGCGGCTGGAGAACTCGGCAAGCTGGTCGTTCCCGTCGACCGCGCCGACGGTCAGCGCGGCGTCCGCGCGGCCAGGGCTGCCGATCCACCCGCCCGAGTTGCCGGCCGCGATCACGAACAGCGTGCCGGTGTCGGCGGTGATCCGGTTGACGGCCTGGGACATCGGGTCCGTGCCGTCACTGGGCGCCGAGCTGCCGAGGCTCATGTTGACCACGTCGGCGCCGCTCTCGGCGGCCCACTCCATGCCCGCGATGATCCAGGACTCCTGGCCGCCGCCGAAGTCGTTGAGAACCTTTCCGTTGAGCAGCTTGGCATCCGGCGCGACACCTTTGTACCTGCCACCACTGGCCGCACCGCTGCCCGTGATGATCGACGCCACGTGCGTACCGTGCCCGAACCGGTCGTCGTCGGTGTCGCTGTCGGTGAAGTTCTTCGCGTTCACCACCGCGTCGGCCAGATCCGGATGCGTCACGTCGACACCCGTGTCCAGCACCGCCACCGTGGTCCCGGCACCGGTGTACCCCGCCGCCCACGCCTCGGGCGCGCCGATCTGGGGCACGCTGTGATCCAGGCTCGCCCGCACCGGCCCGTCGAGCCACACGTGCTCGGCACCGCGAGCCGTGGCCCAGAACGCGCTCGACCGCTCCGCCGACACCGCCGCCGCACCCATCACCGGCAGCTCACGGCTCACCCGCGCACCCGCCGCCCGCGGCGTACGACCCTGGTAGTCCACGATCAGCGGCAGCGCGGGCCGCGACGCGTCGTCGTACCCGTCCCGCACCAGCTCGGTGACGTCGAACAGCCGCGGGTCCAGCTTTCCGGACGACACAAGGGAAAGCGCGTCCTCCGGGATGACGTGCGTGTCACCCTGCTCGTCCTTGGTGGTGTAGAACGAGACGTGCCCGCGGCCCTTGGCGGCATGCACGCTGACACCGTTCGCGCCCCCGAGAGTCACCTTGTCCCCGGTCAACAAGGTCACCGTCGACCCGACCGTGCCAGGCGCCGCGACAGCCCCCGCGACACCCGGCACGGCCCATACGGCCGGCGCTACCACGCCCGCGGCGACCGCCGCGGCGAGCAGGCTCGACCGAGCCCGTTTGTGGATCATCAAACCCTCCAGGCACCCCGCGACGACTCCTCGCCGTTCGCCGCTAGTGATCCATACGTCACTAGCTGTTGCCCGGTTGCCCCACCCGCGTTCACGACTACCGGGAACGGCCTTGCGCCGCGCGCCGAACTCGTCTCAACAAACCGGGGAGCGGTGGCGTTCTAGTCTCGACCGTCATCGAGAAGGAACGGAGTCGCGGTGCTGGACACCTTCGACCAGTTCGCCGTCGATCGCATCGATCGGCTTCTGCGCTTCGCCACGGCGCTGACCTGTGACCCACATCTTGCGCAGGACGTGGTCCAGGACGTGCTCGTGCGGGTGCAGCACAGGTGGGCCCGGATCGGGCCGATGCCCGGGCGGGACCAGTACGTCCGCCGGATGATCATCAACGAGTACCTGTCCTGGCGGCGCAGGAAGGCCGCGCGGACCGTCGCCGCCACGCACAGCACGCTCGACGCGCTGGGCACGCCAACCGCCGACCCCGCCGGGTACGTGACCGAGCGGGACGCCATGCGGCGGAACATCGCGCGGCTGCCGCGCAAGCAGCGCGCCGCCCTGATGCTGCGGTTCTACGCCGACCGCGACGACGCGGAGATCGCCGAGCTCCTCGGCTGCTCGGAAGGCACCGTCCGCAGCCACATCTCCCGCGCGCTCAGCGCGCTGCGGGCCACCCACCAGCACCCCGTGAGGGAGGCACTGTGATCATCGACCGCACTGAACAGCTCGTCCGGGACGCGTTCGCCGAGGAGGCCGCGCGCGCGGCCGATCCCCGCGAGGTGCTCGCCAACCTGCGGGGGAAGCGGCCGCGCCGCTCGTACGGGCTCGTGCTCGCGACCGCGGCCGTCGTGGTGTTCGTCGCCGCGGTGGCGACGTTCGTGGTGCCCAAGGTGTTCGAGCACAGCACCGTGCCGGCGGCCGGCGAGCGGACCGGGACGCCGGCGAAGCCGACGAGCGTGCTGGTCGTCGGGATCGACGGGGCGCGGAACACCGACTCGATCCTGCTGGTGCGGACCGCAGCGAACGGCTCGACCAGCGTGGTCTCACTGCCCCGCGACTCGTGGGTGTCCGCGGGCGGGGCCATGACCAGGCTGAACCAGGTGTTCGTGAACTCCGGCATGGACACGCTGGTCAGCGCGGTCGGCGAGCTCACCGGTGTCGCCGTCGAGCACTGGGCCGTCGTCGACATGGCGGCGGTGGGCACGCTCACCGACGCGGTCGGCGGCGTGCCCGTCTGCCTGACCGCGGCCACCGAGGACCCTTACGCCGGCGCGGACTTCCCCGCCGGCAACCAGGTGCTCGACGGGGACTCCGCACTCGCGTTCATCCGCCAGCGGCACGGACTGCCGAACGGCGACCTCGACCGGATCGTTCGGTCGCAGGTCTTCCTGGAGTCGCTGCTCGGCAAACTGGACGGCAAGCGCCTGCCCGCCCTGATCGACTCCGTCAAGGGACACGTCCAGACGGATCCCGGCCTGGACGTGCTCGGGTTCGCCAAGGCCCTTGCCGACAGCGACACGCTGCACATCGGCACGATCCCCTACGAGAACCCCGACTTCCCGGCGCCGACGGGCGTGATGGCCGTCGAGGTCGACCCGGCCAAGGTCAGGCAGTTCGTCGCGGACCTGCCGAACACGAGCCCGCCCGCGGGGGTGACCTGCGTGAACTAGTGCGGTGTCCACCAATGTCGGTGGGTCCATCGGTGGATCCAGGTTTCCGCTGGCAAGGCGCCGATTCGCCCTCGTACTGGACCGTACTTGGGCGGATCGGCAACGCCGTCTCGCCGGCCCGGTGCTCGCTGGGCCGCCGAGAGACCCGGCGAACGTTGGTGGACACCGC
>NZ_DASQCC010000184.1:0-16960 GCF_035634895.1 Actinophytocola sp.
CTTCCGGCTTCCGGCTTCCGGCTTCCGGCTTCCGTTGTCGCCGTGCCTCCATGCCGTGACCCGCCCCCTTCGGCGCCTTTCTTTCCCCTTCTTCGGGCCATCCCCGCCCCCTGCTGCCTTTCTCGCGTGAAAGTCCCATTCGTTCGATCTTCGGCGGGGGATTGTCGGTGGGGCCGCGTAGCTTGGCCGCATGACTGGATCCCAGGTTCTGATCAAGGCGGTGCGCTCGGGGCTTGCCGCTCTTGGTGATGCGCGGAAGGCGCCCGAGATGCAGCGGTACATGAAGTCCGAGCTGCCGTTCCGTGGTGTGTCCTCGCCCGAACGCACGGCGCTTTGCCGACGGTTGTTCAACGACCATGTCCTCACCGACGAGGCCGAATGGCGGGCGACGGTCCTGACACTGTGGCGCGAGGCCGCCTACCGTGAGGAGCGATACGTGGCGATCGCGCTGACGGGGGATCGGCGGTACGCGGCATGGCAGACCCCGTCGCTGCTGCCGCTCTACGAGGAGCTGATCGTCACCGGGGCGTGGTGGGACTTCGTGGACGAGCTGGCCAACCACCGCGTCGGCGCTCTGTTACGCCGGTTCCCGGAGGACGTGACGCCGGTGATGTACACGTGGGCCACCGATGTCGACCTCTGGAAACGGCGTACGTCGATCATCTGCCAGCTGAGCTTCAAGGAGGCGACCGACACCAAGCTGCTCGCGACGGCGATCGAGGCGAACGTGGGTGACCGGGCCTTCTTCATCCGCAAGGGCATCGGGTGGGCGTTGCGGCAGTTCGCCCGCACCGAACCGGGGTGGGTGCTGGCGTTCGTGGACAGCCACCCGGACCTGTCGCCCCTGTCGGTCCGCGAGGCGAGAAAGCACTTGTAGCCCCTGACACGATGACATGGTGACCGACCTGCCACCGACACGGGCCTCGCTGGCCGAGGACCTCACCGCACTGGGACTGCGTGCGGGGGAGACGGTGATCGTCCACTCGTCGCTGCGTGCGGTCGGCTGGGTGCCGGGCGGTCGGGTCGCGGTCGTCCAGTCGCTGCTGGAGGTGCTCGGTCCGGCGGGCACGCTGGTGGTGCCGGCCCAGACGATGGACAACTCGGACCCGAGGCACTGGCAACGCCCGCCGGTGCCGGAGTCGTGGTGGCCGGTCATCCGTGAGCAGATGCCGGCATTCGATCCCGCGCTGACGCCACCTCGCGGCCTGGGCGCGGTGGCCGAAGCGGTCCGAACCTGGCCGGGTGCCGTACGAAGCGACCACCCACAGGCCTCGTTCGCGGCGGTGGGCGCACAGGCCGCCGACCTCATGGCGACGCACGACCTGGAAAGCCACCTCGGCGAGCGCTCCCCGCTGGGGGCACTGGAGCGGGTGGGTGCCCGAGTACTGCTGCTGGGCGTGGGCTTCGACGTGTGCACGGCGTTCCACCTGGCCGAATACCGCGCACCGGTGCCGAAAACGGAGCACAGCTGCGCGATGCTCACGGCCCAGGGCCGCGAATGGGTCACCTACACCGACGTGGCCACCACCAGCGACGACTTCGCCCAACTGGGCGCGGCCTACGAACCCACGGCCACCCTGCGCCGAGGAGCGGTGGGCAAGGCGGACGCACGCCTGTTCCCGGTCGCGGAAGCAGTGGCCTTCGCCGTCGGCTGGCTGCGCGTCAATCGCCCGCCGGCCTAACAGGTTCCTCGACCTGCACTGCTCGACCTCCGGCATGCCGCGGGCCAGCTCACGGCTCGGCCGCGAGGCCCGATGCCGTGACCTGCGTGAATGTCAGACCGCCCAAGCACAAAACCGGCCGCGTGCCGTAGGGACAAGATCAGGATCGTGGCGTTCAGGTCGATGAGTGTCCGTGCGGGGTCAGCGAGACATAACGAGGCACAGGCCCGACATCCCTCAGCACGTCAACTACACGCCGTCCACCACACGCGTGGCGCCCGTACGCTCTCCGTCACCTTTCACCGCCGCGCGCCGACGCCGGACCGCCCCGAAAGGCGCTCTCGCGGCACCGCCATGTCCCGAATGTGTCATTCACATCACCGACACATCGCCAAGTGTGAATGGCAAACGGGAATCTGTTCACTCCAACGAACTCGCACGAAAGTCCCATTCGTGCGCCAGGGGGTCCCCCGGTTTCAACACTACCGGAGGGCACCGATAATTTCGGGTGCGGTCCGCGGAGCGGGCGTTCGTCCGCAGGGGTCCGTGCCGCGCGGCATGACGCCGTCGAGTGCAGGCCCGGTGTGTCGCAACACATGCAGGCGTTGCCATGTGTCCCCTGAGGACGTTCCCCGACTTCCGCGACTCCGTGTCCGGACGGTTGCGCTCCGTATTGTCACGATCCGATAAAACGACTTTCGGGGTATTCCGTCGCCCCTATTTCGGCGGCAGGCTCTACCGGTGATCAAAATACACAGATTCGCTGCCGTGGCCACGGTGGTTGGAGTTGTGCTCAGTGGGTTGAGTGTGTCGGCGACCGCCTCCGCGGCACCGGCGAAGGCACCCGAATTCACTCCAAAGGCTATCCAATGGGGTGAATGCGACAGTCCGAGGCTCGTGCAGGCCGGTGCCAAGTGCGGGCTCCTCGAGGTGCCGCTCGACTACGCGAAGCCCAACGGCGAGAAGATCAAGCTCGCCGTCTCCCGCGTCAAGCACAAGGGGCCCGACTCCTCGTACCAGGGTCCGATGCTCGTCAACCCTGGCGGACCGGGCGGCTCCGGTCTCATCTACGCGATCTTCGGCGACTTCGTGCCGAACGGGGGCGGTGACGACTACGACTGGATCGGCTTCGACCCACGTGGCGTCGGCGCCAGCCAGCCGTCCCTGTCCTGCATCCCCGACTACGACGGCTACAACCGCCCGTTCTACACGCCGATCACCCCCGGTCTGGAGCGGACCTGGCTGCAGCGGTCCAAGTCCTACGCGCAGGCCTGCGGCCGCGACGGCGGCAGGCTGCTCGAGCACCTGACCACCGTCGACTCGGCCAACGACATGGAGAGCATCCGCAAGGCGCTTCGCTCCGAGCAGATCAACTACTACGGCTTCTCCTACGGCACCTACCTCGGCCAGGTGTACGGAACCCTGTTCCCGAACCGCTTCCGCCGGGTCGTCTTCGACGGCAACGTCAACCCGAAGCGGGTCTGGTACGACGCCAACATCGACCAGGACATCCAGTTCGACAAGAACATCAAGACCTACTTCGCCTGGATCGCCAGCTACGACGACATCTACCACCTGGGCCGGACGGAGCGGCAGGTCGAGGCGCTGTTCTACCAGAAGCAGGCGGAGCTGCTGCGTGCCCCGGCCGGCGGTGTGATCGGCCCGGACGAGTGGACCGACATCTTCCTGCAGGCCGGCTACTACGTGTACGGCTGGGAGGACATCGCCAACGCGTTCGCCGGCTTCGTCCACAACGGTGACTGGCAGACGCTGCAGGAGCTGTACGGCACGCCGCCGTTCGACGACAACGGCCACGCCATCTACCTCGCGGTCTCCTGCACCGACAACCAGTGGCCGACGAACTGGAACAGGTGGCGTGCCGACCAGTGGCTCACCTTTGCCCGTGCCCCGTTCGAGACCTGGGGCAACGTGTGGTTCAACGCGCCGTGCGTGTACTGGCCCGCGACGGCCGACCGTCCGGTGAAGGTCGACGGCCGCGGGGTCCGGAGCGCCCTTCTGATCAACGAGACGAACGACGCGGCCACGCCGTACACGGGCGCGCTCGAGGTCCGCAAGCTGTTCCCGAACGCCGTGCTCATCGAAGGTGTGGGCGGTACCACGCACTCGGGTTCGCTGTCCGGCGTCGAGTGCACGGACAGTCTCATCACCGACTACCTGAAGACGGGTGCCCTCCCGGCCCGCAAGCCGGGCAACCGGTCGGACGTCCAGTGTGACCCGGTGCCCCAGCCGGTCCCGGCCGGCGCCACCGCGGACAAGCGTGCCGCGAGCGTGCCGAACTTGGACGCGCGCGCCGAACTGGCGCTGGCCGTACCGCGCTAGTCGATCACCGACGGGCGCTCCCGGGTCACCGGGGGCGCCCGTCGCCGTGTTGAGGGAGGTCACTCGAATAGTCGGTTGAGTGACTTTGCATAGCCGTGCATAATCATCCAGGTGACGATCAGGATCGCGGTTGGCGGAGCCAGTGGGTACGCGGGTGGTGAGCTGCTCCGACTGCTCCTCAGCCACCCGGACGTCGAGATCGGCGCGCTGACGGCCGGTGGCAACGCCGGCACGCCGCTCGGCGCGCACCAACCCCACCTCCTCCCGCTCGACGGCCGAGTCCTCGCCGACACGACGAAGGACAACCTCGCCGGTCACGACGTCGTCTTCCTCGCCCTCCCGCACGGCCACTCCGCGGCCATCGCGAAGGAGCTGGGCCCGGACACGCTCGTCATCGACTGCGGCGCGGACCACCGGCTGGCCAGCACCGAGGACTGGGCCCGCTGGTACGGGGGCGACCATGCCGGCACCTGGCCGTACGGCCTCCCCGAGCTGCCCGGCAACCGCGAGAAGCTCAGGCACGCCAAGCGGATCGCCGTCCCCGGCTGCTACCCGACCGGCGCCTCGCTCGCCCTCGCGCCCGCGCTCGCGGAAGGCCTCGTCGAGCCGGACGTCGTCATCACCTCGGTCAGCGGCACCTCCGGCGCCGGCAAGTCCCTCAAGCCGCACCTCCTCGGCTCCGAGGTCATGGGGTCGGTCAGCGCCTACGGCGTCGGCGGCGCGCACCGCCACACGCCGGAGATCGCCCAGAACCTGAGCCAGGTGGCCGGTACCAGGGTCAGGGTCTCCTTCACGCCCGTGCTCGCCCCCATGCCCCGCGGCATCCTGACCAGTGCCTCCGCGCCGATCAGACGGGAAGCGGACGCCGAGGAGATCTACCGCAAGGCCTACGCCGACGAGCCGTTCGTCCACGTCCTGGAGAGCTCCTGGCCCGCGACCGCCGCCACGCTCGGTTCCAACGCGGTCCAGCTCCGCGCCACCGTCGACCGGGACGCCAACCGGCTCGTCGTGATCGCCGCCCTCGACAACCTCACCAAGGGCACGGCGGGCGCCGCCGTGCAGTCCATGAACATCGCGCTCGGCCTGCCGGAGACCACCGGCCTGACCACAGTGGGAGTCGCGCCATGACCATCACCGCGCCCAAGGGGTTCCGGGCCGCCGGGATCGCCGCCGGCATCAAGGAGAACGGCAACAAGGACCTGACCCTCGTGGTCAACGACGGCCCGCTCGACGTCGCGGCCGGCGTCTTCACCCGCAACAAGGTCAAGGCCGCGCCCGTCCTCTGGTCCCAGCAGGTCCTCGCGACCGGCCGCGTCAGGGCCGCCGTCCTCAACTCGGGCGGCGCCAACGCCTGCACCGGCCCCGAGGGCTTCCAGGACACGCACAGGACAGCCGAGCACGTCGCGGAGACCCTGGGCATCGGTGCGGTCGACGTCGCCGTCTGCTCCACCGGACTCATCGGCGCCCGCCTGCCCATGGACAAGCTCACCGCCGGCGTGACGCAGGCCGCCGCGCAGCTCGGGGACACCCCGGCAGCGGGCCGGGACGCCGCCGAAGCGGTCATGACCACCGACACGGTCCCCAAGCAGGCCCGGACCGGCGCGAACGGCTGGAGCATCGGCGGTTTCGCCAAGGGTGCCGGCATGTGCGCACCCAACATGGCCACGATGCTCTCGGTCCTCACCACCGACGCGGTCCTGACCAGGGAAGAGGCCGACGCGGCCCTTCGGGCGGCGGTGGACAAGACCTTCAACGCGCTGGACATCGACGGCGGCACCTCCACCAACGACACCGTCCTGCTGCTCTGCTCCGGCGCCTCCGGCCAGACACCGGAGGACTTCACCGAGAAGCTCACCGAGGTCTGCCGTGACCTCGTCCGCCAGCTCCAGGCCGACGCGGAGGGTGTCACCAAGCACATCGCCATCACGGTGACCGGCGCGGCCACGGACGAGGAGGCGAAGCAGGCGGCCAAGGTCATCGCCCAGGACAACCTGTGCAAGACGGCCTTCTTCGGCTCGGACCCCAACTGGGGCCGCGTCGCCATGGCCGTCGGCAACGCGCCGACGGACTTCGACCCGAACAAGCTGGACATCACCATCAACGGCGTCGAGGTCTGCCGTGCGGGTGGCGCCGGCGAGGACCGCCACAAGGCCGACCTCAAGGGCAGGGACATCACGGTCGAGGTCGACCTGCACGCGGGACAGGGCTCGGCGACGGTCCTCACCACCGACCTGTCCCACGGCTACGTCGAAGAGAACAGCGCGTACTCCTCATGACCATCCCGCAGGCCGCGGAGAAGGCGGCGGTCCTGATCGAGGCCCTGCCGTGGCTGCAACGCTTCACCGGCGCGACGGTCGTCGTGAAGTACGGCGGCAACGCGATGGTCGACGAGAAGCTCAAGCAGGCGTTCGCCCAGGACATGGTGTTCCTCAAGCTCGTCGGCCTGCACCCGGTCGTCGTGCACGGCGGCGGCCCGCAGATCACCGCCATGCTCAACCGCCTGGGGATCTCCGGCGAGTTCAAGGGCGGCCTGCGCGTCACCACCCCCGAGACCATGGACGTCGTCCGCATGGTCCTCACCGGCCAGGTCAGCCGCGAGCTGGTCGCACTGATCAACGCCCACGGCCCCTACGCCGTCGCGATCTCCGGTGAGGACGCGCAGCTGCTCACCGCGCAGCGCCGCACGGCCACCGTCGACGGCGAGGAGGTCGACATCGGCCTGGTCGGCGAGGTCATCGCGGTCAACCCGGACGCCGTGCTCGACATCGTCCACGCCGGCCGCATCCCGGTCGTCTCGACGGTCGCCCCGGACACGGACGGCCTGGCGCACAACGTGAACGCCGACACCGCGGCCGCCGCGATCGCCGTCGCGCTGGGCGCCGAGAAGCTCGTCATGCTCACCGACGTCGAGGGCCTGTACGCGGACTGGCCCGACAGGGACTCCCTACTGGGCGAGATCCACGCCGACGAGCTGGCGAAGATCCTCCCCGGTCTCGCCACCGGGATGATCCCGAAGATGGAGGCGTGCCTGACCGCCGTGCGCGGTGGCGTGCCCCGTGCCCACGTGATCGACGGCAGGCTCGCGCACTCGGTCCTGCTCGAGGTCTTCACCGGCAGCGGTGTGGGCACCATGGTCCTCCCCGAGGAGACACAGTGATCAGTTCGAACACGGACGGCCAGGCCAAGTGGCGGTCGTCCCTCATGGACAACTACGGCACCCCGCAGCTGACGCTGGTCCGCGGTGAGGGCGCGTACGTCTGGGACGCGGACGGCAACCGCTACCTCGACCTGGTCGCCGGCATCGCCGTCAACGCACTCGGCCACGCCCACCCGGCCGTCGTCCAGGCCGTGACCGAACAGATCCAGACCCTCGGCCACACGTCGAACCTCTACATCAACCAGGTCACCGTCGAGCTGGCCGAGGAACTGCTCGACGTGGCCGGTGTCACCGGCAAGGTCCTTTTCTGCAACTCGGGAGCGGAGGCCGTCGAGGCCGCGCTCAAACTCTCCCGCCTCACCGGCCGCGGCAAGCTCGTGGCGTGCGACGGCGCCTTCCACGGCCGCACGATGGGCGCGCTCACGCTGACCGGCCAACCGCCGAAGCGCGAGCCGTTCAAGCCACTGCTCCCGGACGTCGAGCACGTCCCGTTCGGCGACCAGACGGCCCTCGAAGCCGCCGTCGACGAGCACACCGCCGCCGTGATCATCGAGCCGGTGCTCGGCGAGGGCGGAGTCCGCCCGGCCCCCGACGGCTACCTGCGGAAGGCCAGGCAGCTCACCAGCGACAACGGCGCCCTGCTGATCCTGGACGAGGTCCAGACCGGCCTCGGCCGCCTCGGCACCTGGTTCGCGTTCCAACAGGCCGGCATCACCCCGGACGTCATCACCCTCGCCAAGGGCCTGGGCGGCGGCCTCCCACTGGGCGCGTGCATCGGGGTCGGCGCGGTCGGCGACCTGATGAAGCCCGGCCACCACGGCACCACGTTCGGCGGCAACCCCGTGTGCTGTGCGGCCGGTCTCGCGGTCCTGCGTACCATCGCCGCCGACGGCCTGGTGGAGCACGCCGCAGCCGTCGGCAAGGAGATCATCGCGGGTGTCGAGGCCCTCGACCACCCGCTCGTCGCCGGCGTGCGGGGGAGTGGCCTGCTGCTCGGCATCGGCCTGACCAGGCCCGTGTCCAGCGGTGCCGCGAAGGCCGCGCAGGACGCCGGCTATCTGGTCAACAACGTCCAGCCGGACACGATCCGCCTCGCTCCGCCCCTGGTCCTCGACCACGACCAGGTCCACGGCTTCCTCGACGCCCTGCCCGGCGTCCTCGACCAGGCACAGGAGTCACAGTGAGCGAAGCGAACAAGAGCCGCCACTTCCTGCGTGACGACGACCTGACCCCCGCCGACCAGCTCGCGGTCCTCGACCTCGCCGACCGGATGAAGGCCGACCGGCACGCCTTCACGACGCTCGCGAACAAGTCGGTCGCGACGATCTTCGAGAAGAACTCCACGCGCACCCGCCTCTCGTTCGAGGTCGGCATCGCCCAGCTCGGCGGTCAGCCCATCGTTATCGACGGTCGCACGATGCAACTCGGTCGCGAGGAGACCATCGAGGACACCTCCCGCGTCCTGTCCCGCTACGTCGACGCGGTCGTCTGGCGGACCTACGCCCAACAGCGGATCGTGGCGATGGCCTCGGCCTCCCGCGTCCCGGTCGTCAACGCGCTGACCGACGAGTTCCACCCCTGCCAGGTCCTCGCCGACCTCCAGACCATCCGCGAACGCCACGGCAGGCTGGCCGGCCTCACCCTGACCTACCTCGGCGACGGCGCCAACAACATGTCCCACTCGCTGCTCCTCGGCGGGGTCACCGCCGGCCTGCACGTCCGCGTCGCGCACCCCGAGGGTTTCACCCCGCACCAGGATGTCCTGCTCGACGCCAGGAAACGCGCGACCGACACGGGCGGCAGCGTGACCGTCCTGTCCGACCCGCGGGCCGCGGTCGACGGCACGGACGTGGTGGTCACCGACTCGTGGACGTCCATGGGCCAGGAGAACGACGGCAAGGACCGCATCGCCCCGTTCCGCCCGTTCCAGGTCAACGCCGAGCTCCTGGCCAGGGCCAACGCGGGCGCGATCGTCCTGCACTGCCTCCCGGCGCACCGCGGCTGGGAGATCACCGACGAGATCCTCGACGGCCCGGCCAGCGCGGTCTGGGACGAGGCGGAGAACCGGCTGCACGCCCAGACGGCCCTGCTCAGCTGGGTGCTCCAGTGACCAGGGTGGCCCGTCAGGCCAGGATCGTCGAGCTGGTGTCCGCCATGGGCATCCGCAGTCAGACCGAGCTGGCCAGGCTCCTGGCCGGCGAAGGCATCGACGTCACCCAGGCCACGCTGTCGCGGGACCTCGACGAGCTGGGCGCGGTCAAGCTGCGGGGTGCCGACGGCGGCGCCGCCGTCTACGTGATCCCCGAGGACGGCTCGCCCGTCCGCGGCATCCAGGGCGGGACGTCGAGACTGTCGCGTCTCCTCGCGGAGCTGCTGGTCGGCGCGGACTACTCGGCCAACCTGACCGTGTTGCGAACCCCGCCGGGCGCCGCGCAGTTCCTCGCCAGCGCGATCGACCGGGCCGCACTGCACGAGGTCGTCGGCACCATCGCCGGCGACGACACCGTCATGGCCATCGCCAGGGAGCCCCTGTCGGGCAAGGACCTGGCCGACCGCTTCACCGCACTCGCGGCGCGCACGAACTCAGAAGGAGAACCAGAGAATGACTGAACGGATCGTCCTCGCCTACTCGGGCGGTCTGGACACGTCCGTCGCGATCGGCTGGATCGCGGAGGAGACCGGCGCCGAGGTGGTCGCCGTCGCGGTCGACGTCGGCCAGGGCGGCGAGGACCTCGACACCATCCGCAAGCGGGCCCTGGACTGCGGCGCCGTGGACGCGGTCGTCGCCGACGCCCGCGACGAGTTCGCCGAGCAGTACTGCCTGCCCGCCCTCCAGGCCAACGCCCTCTACATGGACCGGTACCCGCTGGTCTCCGCCCTGTCCCGCCCGGTGATCGTCAAGCACCTGGTCGAGGCCGCGAAGTACCACGGCGCCTCGACCGTCTCCCACGGCTGCACCGGCAAGGGCAACGACCAGGTCCGCTTCGAGGTCGGCATAGGCGCGCTCGCCCCCGACCTCAGGGTGATCGCCCCGGTCCGCGACTTCGCGTGGACCCGTGAGAAGGCCATCGCGTGGGCGCACGACCGCAGCCTGCCGATCGACCAGACCAAGTCGTCGCCGTACTCGGTCGACCAGAACGTGTGGGGCCGCGCGGTCGAGACGGGCTTCCTCGAGGACATCTGGCACGCGCCGATCGAGGACGTCTACTCCTACACCGACAACCCGGCCGAGCCGCGCGACGCCGACGAGGTGGTCATCACCTTCGACAAGGGCGTCCCGGTCGCCATCGACGGCGAGACCGTCACCGTGCTGCAGGCGATCCAGCAGCTGAACCGCCGCGCGGGCGCCCAGGGCGTCGGCCGGCTGGACATGGTCGAGGACCGGCTGGTCGGCATCAAGAGCCGTGAGGTCTACGAGGCACCGGGCGCGCTCGCGTTGATCACCGCGCACCAGGAGCTGGAGAGCGTCACCATCGAGCGGGACCTGGGCCGGTTCAAGCGCCAGGTCGAGCAGCGCTGGGGCGAGCTGGTCTACGACGGCCTGTGGTTCTCACCTCTCAAGGACGCCCTGGACACGTTCATCGCGGCCTCGCAGAAGCACGTCTCCGGCGACATCCGGATGCAGCTGCACGGCGGCCGCGCGGTCGTGAACGGGCGGCGGTCCGAGCAGTCCCTGTACGACTTCAACCTCGCGACCTACGACGAGGGCGACACGTTCGACCAGTCGCTCGCCAAGGGCTTCGTGCAGCTCTGGGGCCTGCCGTCGAAGATCGCCGCGAAGCGGGACCAGCATGCCTGAGGCACTGTGGGGCGGCCGGTTCTCCGCGGGCCCGGCCGACGCGATGGCCGCGCTGTCCGTCTCGACCCACTTCGACTGGAAGCTCGCGCAGTACGACATCGCCGGCTCACGGGCGCACGCGCACGTGCTGCACAAGGCGAAGCTGCTGACCGACGGGGAGCTGTCGGGCATGCTCGCCGCGCTCGACCAGCTGTCCGCGGACGTCGCGTCGGGCGCGTTCACGCCCTCGGTGGACGACGAGGACGTGCACACGGCTCTCGAACGCGGGCTCATCGAGCGTGCCGGTCCCGACCTCGGCGGCAAGCTCCGGGCCGGCCGCTCCCGCAACGACCAGGTCGCGACGCTGTTCCGGATGTACCTGCGGGACGCCGCCCGCGGCATCGCGCTGGGCGTGGCCGACGTCATCGACGCGCTGCTGCACCAGGTGGACCAGCACCCGACCGCCGTCATGCCGGGCCGCACCCATCTCCAGCACGCACAGCCCGTCCTGCTGGCCCACCACCTGCTCGCGCACGTCCAGGCACTGCTGCGGGACGTGGACCGGCTGCGGGACTGGGACCGCCGGACCGCCGTGTCCCCGTACGGCTCTGGTGCGCTCGCCGGCTCGTCACTCGGCCTCGACCCGGACGCGGTCGCCAAGGAGCTGGGCTTCGACGCGGCCGTCGCCAACTCGATCGACGGCGTGGCCTCCCGCGACTTCGCCGCCGAGATGGCGTTCTGCCTGGCCATGCTGGGGGTGAACCTGTCCAGGATCGCCGAGGAGGTGATCATCTGGACGACCGCCGAGTTCCGGTACGCGAAGCTCGACGACGCCTGGGCGACCGGCTCGTCGATCATGCCGCAGAAGAAGAACCCGGACGTCGCGGAGCTGACCCGCGGCAAGTCCGGCCGGCTCATCGGCAACCTGACCGGGCTCCTGGCCGTGCTCAAGGCCCAGCCGCTGGCCTACAACCGCGACCTGCAGGAGGACAAGGAACCGCTCTTCGACTCCGTCGACCAGCTGGTCCTGCTCCTGCCCGCGATCACCGGCATGCTGCGGACGCTGACGTTCGACACCGCACGCCTGGCCGAGCTGGCGCCCGCCGGCTTCACCCTGGCCACGGACATCGCCGAGTGGCTGGTGCGCCAGGGCGTGCCGTTCCGCGTCGCACACGAGGCGGCGGGGGAGTGCGTGCGGGTCGCCGAGGCCCGAGGGGTCGGCCTCGACGACCTGACCGACGAGGAGCTCGCCGGCGTGCACCCGGCGCTCTCCCCGGAGGTGCGGGACGTGCTGACCGTCGACGGCTCGGTCACCTCGCGGGACGCGTACGGCGGCACGGCCCCCGCACGCGTCGCGGAGCAGCGTGTCGGCCTCGACGAGGTGCTCACCGGCATCCGGGACTGGGCCACTTCTTCCTAGTGTTGGGTGGCGAGCTCGGTCACCGCCGTCCAGTCGGCCGAGTTCGCCATCCACCGGGAGACCGGGACCTTCTTGCGCGTCCCGTCGGCGCTCACCGCGTAGAACCTGCCGCCCTCGACCGCCAGCGTCTGGAACGGGTAGCGGCGCTTCGCAGGCCCCATCGGCGCGACGACCTCGATGGTCGAAGCCATCACCCAGAAGTACGGCCGGACCAGGTACAGGATCCCGAGCACCGTCACCAGAATCCCGGGGAACACGGCCGGGCTGAACTCGCCCAACGCGATCAGCCACAACCCGAGGAACAGGCAGACGGCGCCGAGCACCAGCATCACGATGCCGACGGCCGGGTTGTAGCGAACTTTCATGAGTGCCTCCTGGAGTGGTCCGGGTTGTGACTATGCCGTCCCGACCTCGCGGAGTGGTTTAGGAACTTTTCGCACAATAGTTGTGCACAACTTCTGTGCACAACTATTGTGCACGTGTGGAGCATATCGAGCTGGACCGCCGCGCCCTGCGGGTTCTCGCCCATCCCCTGCGCGCCCGGCTGCTCAGCGAGCTACGCCTGCGCGGCCCCGCCAACGCGACGGCCCTCGCTGAACGGCTCGACACCAACACCGGCGCCACCTCCTACCACCTGCGGAAACTCGCCGAGGTCAAGCTGGTCGTCGAGACCGGGGAGGGGCACGGCAAGGAACGGTTCTGGGCCGCCGCGCAGGAGTCACACGGCTGGGGGGATGCCCTGATCGCCGGCGACCCGGACGCGCTGGCCGCCTCGGACTGGCTACTCAAGCACTACTTCCAACAGTTCGTCGAGCGGGCGTTGCGCTGGGAACAGGCCCGGCAGAACTGGCCGGTTCCGTGGCAGGAAGCGGCCGCCGCGTCGGACTTCATCGTCGACCTGAATCCCGAACAGCTGGAGGCGCTGATGCAGGAGCTGTACGTGGTGCTGCAGCGGTACAAGGAGATCGCGCCGGGGAAGGGTAGCCGTCAGGTGCTGGTCAACCTGTTCGCGATGCCGACCGAGCCGGACGACCTGCCATGACCCCGCGCCAGACCAGGTGCCGGTACCTGCTCCTGCTGGCTCTGCGCTGGTTCCCGGTCGGCCTCGCGCTCCCGATCTTCGTCCTGCTGCCGCTCGACCGCGGGCTGACGCTGGCCGAGGCCGGTCTCGCCGCATCGGTCCAGGGGTTCGTCGTGCTGGCGCTCGAACTGCCCACCGGCGGGCTGGCCGACTCGTGGGGCCGCCGCCCGGTCCTCGTCGTGTCGGCGGCCGTGTGCGCGGTGTCGCTCGCCCTGTTCGCGGTGGCCGACACCTTCCTGATGCTCGTGGCCGTCTATGTCCTGCAGGGCGTCTTCCGAGCGCTCGACAGCGGACCGCTCGACTCCTGGTACGTGGACGCGACGCTGGCCGACGACCCCGACGCGAAGGTCGAACGGGGACTGTCCGCGGGCAGCGCGGTGGTCGGCGTGGCGATGGGTGCCGGCGCGCTGGTGGCCGGCGGGCTGGTCGCCTGGGTCGAGATCCCGGGCGTGCCGACCCTGGCTCTCCCGGTCTGGCTGGGTCTCTTCGTGCAACTGGCCGGCCTGGCCGCGATCCTGCTGCTGGTACACGAGCCACCGCACCCGGACGGCAGGCGCCGCTTCCTGGCCTCGCTGCGGGAGGTGCCGCGGGTCATCGTCGAGGGCGCCGGTCTGGTCCGCCGCTCCCGGGTCCTTCTCGCGCTGCTCGCCGTGGAGCTGTTCTGGGGCTTCGGCATGATCACCTTCGAGGTGCTCGTGAAGGTCCGCCTCGCCGAGGAGGTCGGCGGGCTGGCCAAGGCGGCCGCGATCGTCGGCCCGGCCGGCGCGGTCGCGTGGCTGGCGTTCGCCGCGGGATCCGCCCTGGTCCCGCTACTCAGCGCGCGGATCGGCGTGGCGGTGACCGCCGGCGTGCTGCGGATCGCGCAGGGCCTGGCCGTGGTGGGCATGGGCCTGCTCGCCGGTCCGGTCGGCGTGCTCGCCGGCTACCTCGCCGCGTACGCCGTGCACGGCGCCGCCGGTCCGGTGCACATGACCCTGGTCCATCGCGAGGTGACCGCGGAGCACCGGTCGACGGTGACGTCGATGAACTCGATGTTCGCCCAGCCGGCCGGCTCGCTCGGGCTGATCGTGCTCACCGCCCTCGCGTCGGGCGTGTCGACGGGCTTCGCGATCGTTGTCGGCGGCGTCGCGCTGGCCGTGGCGGCACCGCTCTACCTGCCCGCGGCAAGGGCCGAGCGACGACAATCCGTATCCGTATAGGGTCGAACGCATGTCCGTGGCCGTGCCGCTCGACCGGCAGCTCACCAGAGAGGAGCTGGCCGTCGACCCCGTCGACGCGGCCAAGCTGTTGCTTGGCTGCGTGCTCGAGGCCGGCGAGGTGCGGGTCCGCCTGGTCGAGGTCGAGGCCTACCGGGGCGGCGACGACCCCGCCTCCCACTGCTACCGCGGCATCACACCACGCAACGAGGTCATGTTCGGCCCGGCCGGCCACCTCTACGTGTACTTCGTGTACGGCATGCACTTCTGCGCGAACGTCGTCGCGTTGACGGACGGGGTGCCCGGCGCGGTCCTGCTGCGTGCCGGTGAGGTCATCGGCGGACTGGAGGAGGCGCGGATCCGCCGCCCGGCATCCCGGAGCGACGCCGAGCTGGGCAAGGGACCGGCCCGGCTGACGTCCGTGCTGGGACTGGATCGCGACAGCAACGGCCTCGACCTGACCGACCCCGCGTCCCCGGTCCGGTTGTTCGCCGGCGAGCACGTGCCGCCGGAACGCATCCACGCCGGCCCGCGGGTGGGGGTCGCGGTGGCCGTGGACGTCCCGTGGCGGTTCTGGATCGACGGCTCGCCCGCCGTCAGCTTGTACCGGCGCGGCGGCAAGGCGGCTCGGCGACAATCGCGTTGAGCAGGTACGAGACACTGGCCTCGTGACGGAGCACATTCTCGACGAGCTGTCCTGGCGCGGGTTGATCGCGCAGTCCACCGACCTCGACGCGCTGCGCAAGGACCTGGACGCCGGCGTGGTCACCCTGTACGCGGGGTTCGACCCGACCGCGCCGAGCCTGCACGCCGGTCATCTCGTGCCCCTGCTGATGCTCCGCCGCTACCAGCAGGCCGGACACCGGCCCATCGTGCTCGCCGGCGGCGCCACCGGGATGATCGGCGACCCGCGGGACGTGGGGGAGCGGGCCCTGCAGTCCGTCGACGTGGTCGCCGAGTGGTCCGAGCGGATCCGCGGCCAGCTCGAGCGGTTCGTGGACTTCGACGACTCGCCGACGGGCGCGGTCATCGCCAACAACCTGGACTGGACCGGCGACCTGCCCGTGCTGGAGTTCCTGCGGGACGTCGGCAAGCACTTCTCGGTCAACGTGATGCTCGCGCGGGAGACGGTCAAGCGGCGGCTGGACTCCGACGGCATGTCGTTCACCGAGTTCAGCTACCTGCTCCTCCAGTCGAACGACTACCTGCAGCTGCACCGGCGACACGGCTGCACGCTGCAGGTGGGCGGTTCGGACCAGTGGGGGAACATCATCGGCGGCGTCGAGCTGATCCGCCGGGTCGACGCGGACGGCGTGCACGCGATGACGACGCCGCTGGTCACCGACGCCGAGGGCAGGAAGTTCGGCAAGTCGACCGGTGGTGGGAACCTCTGGCTCGACCCCACGCTGACCTCCCCGTACGCCTGGTACCAGTACTTCGTGAACGTCGACGACGCGGACGTCATGCGCTACCTGCGCATGTTCACCTTCCTGACGCGCGAGGAGATCGACGCGCTGGACCAGGAGACCAGGGAGCGGGCCCATCAGCGGGCCGCCCAGCGCCGGCTGGCCGCGGAGTTCACCACGCTGGTGCACGGCGCACGCGCCACCGAGCAGGTGATAGCCGCGAGCGGCGCGCTGTTCGGCCGCGGGGAGCTGCGTGACCTGGACGCCTCGACGCTCGACGCGGCGATGGCGGAGGTACAGACCGGCCAGGTCCGGCTGGCCGAGGCGCCCACGATCGTCGACCTGCTGGTGTCGTCCGGGCTAGCGAAGAGCAGGGGGGCCGCCCGCCGGGCCGTGAACGAGGGCGGGGCGTACGTCAACAACTCGAAGATCGCCGACGAGGAGTGGCAGCCGGGCGCTGCCGACCTCCTGCACGGCCGCTGGCTCGTGGTCCGTCACGGCAAGCGAACCGTCGGAGGCATCGAAACCACCCCCTGACCTGCGGGAACGCAGTTAAGGGGGGGGTGGGTGAAACAGGGGTTTTGCCCCCGTGTAACTTTATCTCTGCCAGCGGGGAACGGGCCGGGAAACGCCGAGAGGCTAGACCGGAACGGACCGCAGGCGGGGGTCGCGAACCAAGCTCTCACGATAGGTGATAGAGTGGGCGACCTGCGGACGGGAGAGATCCCGACCGTCAACCAAGCCCCTGGATGACTACTCTTGCAGTGTCGGACGGGTGTGCGTGTGTTGTTTGAGAACTCAACAGTGTGCCGATAAATGCTAGTGAGCTTGTGCCGGCCTTGTTTTTTGCGAGGTTTGGTATTTTTGCTGGGATTTCTCTACACAATGATGCATTGTTGGAGAGTTTGATCCTGGCTCAGG
>NZ_DASQCC010000185.1:0-86859 GCF_035634895.1 Actinophytocola sp.
CGCCAGCGCCAGGCGGTCCGGCGCTTCGCGAACCGCCGCCGACGCCGCGACCGCGACTGACCGCCGCGACCGCGACTGACCGCCGCGACCGCGACTGACCGCCGCGCAGCCGGCACTCGCCGGACGGAGAACGCCTGGGGACCGCCGGGGGGATACGACCGGGACCTGCCCGCCGGGGGCGCACCGGACCCCGGACTACCGGGCGATGACGGTCATCCGGTCGACGGCGACCTGCCCGCTGGTCAGCCGCAGGCCGATCGCGGGGGACCAGTCGGGATGGTCGGCCGCGGTGCCGAACGGGACCGTGCGCAGCAGTCGCCACTCGCCCTGGTGTTCGAGCCAGCTCGTCATCGTGCCGCCGGTGAACACGGTCGCGAACCGGTCGCCCGCCGACCAGGTCACGTCCGCGCAGCAGCCGCCGGTCGCGTCGTCGCCGAGGTCGCGGCCCGCCACCCGCACGTCCGCCCCGGACGTGCGGAACCGGTTGTTGTACCAGGCGAGGACGAGGTCGTCCGGTCCGGCCGCACGGCCGAGCAACACGCTGTCCTCCGGCGACCCGCCGCCGAACGACCGCGGTGCCAGGATCACCGCGAAGTCGCCGGCCGGCGCCGCCACGGGCGCGACCAGCACCGCCGCGGACTGGCGGCCCGCCGGCGTCGCGACCAGCGCGCCGTCGGCCACGTGGAGATCGGGTGCCGGCTCACCGAACCGGGCGCCGACCCGGTAGTCACCGAGCCGCGTGAAGTCGTCGTCCCACACCGTCGTGCCGAAGTCGGCCGGGTCGAAGGCCGTCTCCGCGTAGGCCAGGTCGGCGGTGGCGCGGACCTCCCTGCCGTGCTCGAGCGTCGAGACCAGCAGCCGCACGGGCAGCCGGACGCCCACCGGCATCGTGTCGGGGACCGACACCCGCCAGCGCATTGGCCTGCCCGCGGTGACCTTGCCGCTGACCAGCCGGGCCGTCCAGCCACGCGGCAGCGCCAGTTCCGGCCGGATGGTGACCGGCCCTGTGGCGCGCACGGTCCCGGTGACGTCGATGGTCTGTCCCGGCCGGACCTGCCCGATGTCGTCGAGCCGCACGCTGACCCGCTCGTCCTCCGTCCGCCACGCCTGCAGCGCGGTGATGCCGACGGCCCCACCGTCCACTCTGGACGGAAGAACGCGGAGCCCGTCCGTGTGGACGGGCGGGTCCACGGCGACCCGGTTGAGCTGACCGCGCACCGGTTTCGGCACCCGCCCGGGCAGGCCGGCCCACGAGCCGTCCGGCTTCCGGTACTGCAACTCGTAGGCGTCGGGGGTGCGTACCCCGCCACCGTCGTCGTAGAAGGAGATCCGGACGTCGGACACGCTGGTCGCGGCGCCGAGGTCGACCGAGAGCGAGTCCTGCCGGTTGGGGCTGCCGTAGCTCGTCCAGCGTGTCGTCGGGACGTCGAGGTGGAAGTCCTGGCCGTCGATCGCGTTGGCCGGCCGGTCGCCCGACCACGTGTAGGACGCGGTCGCCGCCGGGTAGCCGGTCCTCGCGACGTTGGCCAGGTCGTCGACGGTGTGTGGGTGGCTCTGCCGCCTGCCGGGCCGCACCGGCACGTCGGTCGGGCGCAGGTCGGCCTGGTGGTGCACGAGCGTGCCGTCCACCCAGACGCTCAGCCCGGCGCCCCGGCCGTAGGCGTGCCCGTCCCGGTCCCACGCGACCGTCAGGTTCCGTCCGTGGTACGGCACGTTCTCGGCCGCGAAGTGGTCCCAGGTGGACGGCACGAGCGGGGACAGCCGGACGTGGTCGCCCTGCTGCGGCCGGATGCCGAGCAGCCCGGACAGGACCAGGTCGTTGAACGTCGAGTGGTTGTAGTCCTCGCTGTGGTTGCGCGAGTCGTACAGCCACCGGTCCTCGTCCGGGTGGTGCGCCTCCGCGACGTACGGCTGGCCGTTCCTGCGTTGCGTCAGCGCGTAGCCGCGGAGCAGGTCGTAGTAGTCCTGTTTGTCCACAAAGGACTGGCGGGGGTAGTCGACGAGCTGGTTCGCCAGTGCGGTCAGGGTCTGGCTCGTCGCGTACGGCCAGCTCGGGCCCGACCAGCGGCAGCAGCCCAGGAGCGCGTCGTGCATGAACCAGGGGCTGCGCCGCTCGACGGTCGTCGGCCCGTACGGCGCGGCGAAACCCGCCGGGTCGGTCAGCTGCGCCCACGCCGCCGCGTCCTTCGCCGGCGCCATGTGGAAGTACCAGGGGACGAAGCCGATCTCCTCGCGGTCCGCGATCATGGTGCCGGTGTCACGCATGACGTGCTTGTAGAACTGGCCGCCGCCGTCCCACAGGTGACGTTCCTGGTTCGCCCGCAGGGACCGGGCGGCCTGCTCGTACCGGTCGGCGAGCCGCCGGTCGCCACGCATGCGCAGGAGCGACGCGATGGCCATCGCGTCCCCGTACTGGTAGGCGTTGAGCGTCGGCCGGAAGCCGGCGCCGCCGTGGTAGGGGTCAGGGCTCTGGTAGGAGCCGGCGGTGAACTCCATCGCGTCCCACACCGGCACCTGCCAGTACAGGCCGAGCCGGTTGTCGAACTGCGGCGCCCACGTCGCCCACTGCTTCTCCAGCTCCGGCAGCCGGTCGGTCGCGAAGTCCCACCGCCCGTCGACCGAGGCGCGGGCGAGCACGGCGTCGGCGGCCCAGAACGAGTACTGGTGGGCCCAGTCGGTGGTGTTCTCGTTGAGGCCGTCGGTCGCGGGTTTCGGGCCCGCGCCGCTGCCGCGCAGCCAGTAGTCGATGTAGTCGTCGAGGTAGCGGCCGTCGCGCAGCCACCGGCCCTCGTAGATGTGATGTCCCGCGGCGGCCACGATCCCGCCGTTGGGTGCCGAGTAGCCGACCGGACCGAGGAACTCCGAGACGATCCAGCCGTCGTCGGGGCCGGTGTACTTGAGCGCCTCCTTGAAGGTGCGCCAGCGGTAGTAGTAGGTGTCCTCGATCGCGGGGTCGGGCAGGTCGACGAACGGGATGTTGGCCTCGTACCACTCCGGCTCGACGAACCCGGCCAGCTTCGCGGCGTGGTCCAGCAGGTGGGTGCCGGGCCCCACCCCGGACTGGTGCGAGTCGGGTGCGGCCTGCGCCGGCGCGGTCGGCGCGGCCAGCAGGATGATCGCGACACACAGGGGTCGAAGCGAGCGCATGACGCTCCTCGTGCTCGTCGGATGCCGGCAGGGTGCGGCCCGGCGAGACGCCGCACCGCGATGACACCGAGACGAAGGTTAGCCGGGTTTTACAACGTTGTATATGCTCCGCGGCGATGGATGACATCTGGCGCGAGCAGTTCGACGAGTCGCCCGGCTACCTCGACTTCGCGCGGGTCGGGCCACCGTCGCGGGCGGTGGTCGAGGAGAGCGCGGCGTTGCTGGGCAGGGTGGCGTCGGCCGGGATGTCCACGGTGGACGACCTGATGACGTGCGACGACCGGGCCAGGGCGGCGGTGGCGCGGCTGTGTGGCGCGGTCGCCGAGCGCGTGGTGCTGCTGCCGCACACGAGCCAGGGGCTGTTCCAGGCGGCGTTCAGCGTGCCGGCCGGCGAGGTGCTGGTGTCGGCGTCGGAGTTCCCGGCGAACACCTACCCGTGGGCGCGGGCCGAGCGGGCCGGGCGGTTGACGGTTCGGTGGCTGCGGGTGCCCGCCGTGACGCCGGCGGTGGTGGCGTCCGCGTTGACCACCGACACGACCGTGGTGTCGGTGAGCGCGGTGGACTTCCGCACCGGCTACCGGGCGGACCTGGCCGCGCTGCGCGAGGTGGTGGGGGACCGGCTGCTGGTCGTGGACGGGATCCAGGGCGTCGGGGTCGTCGACGAGCCGTGGGAGGTCGCCGACGTGCTGGTGTGCGGCGGGCAGAAGTGGTTGCGCGCGGGGTGGGGGACCGGGTTCGCCGTGCTGTCGGAGCGGGCGCTGGCGCGGCTGGAACCGCTGATCTCGGGCTGGACCGGGGCGGCCGACCCGGGGCTGTTCGACGACGAGATCCACGAGATCGCACCGGACGCGCGGTCGTGGTCGGTGAGCAACCTGAGCCCCGTGACCGCGGGCGCGCTGGCCAGGGCGCTGGAGCTGGCGGAGGAGATCGGGCCGGCGGTGATCGCCGGGCGGATCACCGACCGGGTGGCCGAGCTGGACGAGGTGCTGCGGTCCGGCGGTGCGCGAATCGTGTCCGCGACGGACCGGCGGGCCGGGATCCTGGCGTTCCAGGTGCCCGGCCGCACCGCCGCGGAAGTGGCGACCGCGCTGGCCGACGTCGAGGTGACGGCGACGATCCGGCCCGACCAGGTGCGGTTGTCGCCGCACGCCTCGACCGGGCCCGACGCCGTCGAACGCGTGCGCGCGGCACTGGCGGACCCGCGGCTCACCGGCTCGGGCTCGTCCACCTACCGGGCCGGGCCCAGCCACTGACGTGGCACTATGGAAGTTGATGAGATCATGGCAGCAGCACGCGGGCGCGACGGGTGTCGTGGACTTCCGCCTGCTCAGGGGGCAGCTCGCGGACTTCATGCTCGGCTACAAGTTCGCGATCGACGAGATCGTCACGAAGATCAACATCTTGCGCGAGGACTTCAACAACGCCCACGAGCACAACCCGATCGAGCACATCAACTCGCGGTTGAAGTCGCCGGAGAGCGTGCTGGAGAAGGCCCGGCGCAAGAACTACCCGATGAACCTGGCGAGCATCCGGGAGAACGTGCTCGACATCGCGGGCGTGCGGGTGGTGTGCAGCTTCATCTCGGACATCCGCAACATCCGGGACATGCTGCTCGGCCAGGAGGACATCACGCTGCTCGACGAGCGTGACTACATCACCCGCCGCAAGACCAACGGGTACCAGAGCCTCCACCTGATCGTGTCGATCCCGGTGTTCCGGGCCGGGCGCACCGACCGCATGCCGGTCGAGATCCAGATCCGCACGATCGCGATGGACTTCTGGGCGAGCCTGGAACACAAGATCTACTACAAGTACCGGGGCGAGGTGCCGGCGAACCTGCGGACCGAGCTGACCCTCGCCGCCGACGCAGCGGCCCAGCTCGACGAGAAGATGGAGGCCCTCCACCACCTCGTGGACCGCCCCGGCGAGATCCGCCCCGACCCGATCGACTCCCTCGACCTCAGCGCCCTGTACGAGAGCTTCGCCGACCGCCGCTGACCGCCACGAGGTCCGCGGCCGTGCGGCGGAAGAACGGCCTGAGCGCCCGGTGCGGCGGTGAGGACGCGGCCGGTGGTGCCCCCCGCCTCGGCTCGCTGCCTGGCGCGGCTGCTCGACGATCGGGTAGTGGTTCACGACGTCACCGCTGCAACGCGGTGGCCGCGTCCCGCCCGATCCGCTCGACCGCGGCCATGTCGAGGCCGTAGTGCACGTACCGGCCGTGCCGCTCCACCCGCACCAGCCCCAGTTCGCGGAGCGCCCGCAGGTGCCTGGCCACCTGCGGCCGCGTCATCGACAGCCGGTCGGCCAGGTCGGCGGTCGTCATCGCCTGGCGGGCGATCAGTCGGCACAGGCGTACCCGGTGCGGATCCGTCAGTGCCATCAGCCGGTTCCGTGCCAGTGTGAGGGCCACGCCCGGCGCCTCCACCGGGTAGTGCACGACCGGCGGCAGGCCGGGCTCGTTCTTCACCAGCAGGTGCGGCGCGCCGAACCTGCTGGGGATCAGCATGACCGGCGTGTGCGCCGGGTTGAGCACCGCGTGGTGGACCTTGTCGAAGATCACCCGGGTCGGTGACTCCTGCAGCGTGGAAGGGCTCAGCGCGGCCAGTGCCGCCGCGGGTCCGTCGCGGGTGAGGCGTTGCCGCAGCCGGTGCGCGGCGCGGGTGAGCGCGGGTGCGGTCCCGGCCCACAGCTCGTTGAAGAACACCTCGCGGCACAGGTCGACGAACCCGAGCACGTCCGCGCGCAACGCCGACGGGTCGCGCAGCAGGTCCTCGGCGAGCCGCGGATGCGGCTCGGGCAGCATGGCCGCGGCCTGACGCAACGCCGCGGCCTGACGAGGCCGGTGCAGCACCCGGTCGAAGTGGTACCCGTGGTAGCCGCTCACACACGTGTACGCGGTCAGCTCGGCGAACCGGTCGAGGCACATCCCGGCCAGCCCGGGGTAGAAACCACGCCAGCGCAACGCTGTCCACAGTGGAGCGAACCGGTCCAGGCCCGTCCTGAGCGCGGGTGGGGCGTCCTGGACGACACCCTGCGCCCAGGGCGCGTGCTCGGGATGATGTGTGTGCTCGGTCAGCACGTGCAACGCCGCGGCCAGCTCCGCGAGCGGCGACACCGTGACCGTGAACCGGTCCGGGCCGACCCCTTCCAGCACGACGACGACCGACATGGCTCGAGCCTCTCACGCCGCGAACTCCGCGCGGGCCGCTGCCAGCAGGTCCGGCTCCGTCAGCAGGTCGGCGACCACGCGCGCCAGCCCGGTCGCCGCCACCTGGGTCCGGTCGTGGGCGAACGGCGAGGCCGCCGCCTCGCGCATCGCGTCGGAGTGGCTGGGCGTGCCGGCCGCGGCGATCTGGACGTACGGGTGGATGACCGGCAGCAGCATCGACAGGTTGCCGATGTCGGAGGAACCGGCCGGGTGTTCCGGGTCGTCGGTCGCGATGTCCACCCCCAGCGCGCGAACGGTCTCGCCGAACCGTTGCGCGAGCACCATGTTGTTGCGGCGCTCCGTGTACAGCGGGCCGGTCTCGCCGACCGTCGCCGAGGTCCCGGTGGCCAGCGCCGCGCCGTCGGCCGCCGCCCGCACCCGCTTGAGCAGCTCCACCACCGACACCGCCGTGCGGTCGCGCACGTACAGGTCCACCGCGGCATGCGCCGGCACGACGTTCGGCGCCAGCCCGCCGTCGGAGACGATGCCGTGCAGGCGAACCGTGGGCGGGACGAACTGCCGCAACGCGTCGATCGCCTGCAGGAACAGCTGTGCCGCGGCCAGCGCGCTGCGCCCCAGCCACGGGCTGACCGAGGCGTGCGCGCTCAGGCCGGCGAACTCGACGCGTAGGTGCGCGGCGGCGAGCCCGGGTCGCGCGGTCAGCGACCGGTCACCGGGATGGAACATCACCGCCGCGTCCACGCCGTCGAAGACCCCGGCCTCCGCCAGCCGGACCTTGCCCGCGCCACCCATCTCCTCGCCGGGCGTGCCGATGACCGCGACCGTGCCGGGATGGTCGGGCAGCGCGGCGCTGACCGCGATCGCCGCCGCCACGCCACCGGCGGCGATGAGGTTGTGGCCGCAGCCGTGTCCGACCCCGGGCAGCGCGTCGTACTCGGCGAGCACCGCGACACACGGACCGCGCTTGACCCCGTTGTGCACCGCCACGAACGCGGTCTCCACCCCGCCGATCGGCGCGCGCACCGCGAAGCCCGCCTCGGCGAGCCAGCCGGTGAGCACCTCCTGCGCGTGGCGCTCGGCGAACTTCAGCTCCGGCCGCGCGTGAATGGCCAGGCTCACCGCCTCCATGCGTGCCCGCACCGCGGAAACCGCGGCCGACAGCGACTCCAGTGACAGCATGGCGGTGGTCATCGAGAACTCCCTCGCACACGGGAACCGGTACGGGGCACGACAGTAGGAGCGGGCGGGCGCGTGCGGCGCCGGGTTGCCGCGAGCCAGGTAATGGTGCCGGGCCGCCAGCCACCCGACCGGGCACCGCTACTGGTCCGGGCCGCTCATGCTCGTGACGCGGCGGGCCAGCTCCACCCGCGACCGCACGCCCAACGCGGTGAAGATGTTGCGTAGGTGGTGGTCCACCGTGCGGTGGCTGATCACCAGGCGCCGCGCGATCTCCTTGTTCGTCTCGCCGTCCGCGACCAGGCGGGAGATCTCCGCCTGCTGCGGGGTGAGGCCGATGAGCCGCGGGTCCGGGCCGGCCACGGCGTCGCCCGCGCCGGTCACCGTCGCACCCGTGGCACGCAACCCGGCACGGGCCTTCTCGGCGCACCGGTCCGCGCCCGCGATCTCGAACACCCGCAGGGCGTCACGGAACTGCGCGCGGGCGTCCCGGGTACGCCGGTGGCGACGCAGCCGGCGCGCGTACGCCAGCTGCGTCCGTGCCAGCTCCATCGCCGCGCCGGCGGTCCGGTGCAGGGCGATCGCGGTCGTGAACCGCTGCTCCGCCTCGGCCGGGTCGGTCGCGAGCAGGCCGTGGCAGCGGTGCGACAGCGCCAGCCACGCGGGACTCCCGCCCGCCAGCGCCCACCGGTCGAACACCACCAGCGCGCGGTGCGCCCGGTCCGGCCGGCCCACCAGCACGGCCGCCTCCACCAGCAGCGGCGTGGCGAGCACCTGCACCGCGGGCTGCGCGCCGCTCACCCCCGCCGCCATGGACTCCAGCCGCCCGAGCGCGTCCGCCGGCCGGTCATCGGCCAGGTCCAGGCACGCGTGCGCCCACGACACGATCGCACCCGGGCGGCCGAGTGCCCGCTCGGCGATCCCGGGCGCCGCGGTGTCCAGCATGGACAGTGCGGTGTCGCGGTCGCCACGCAGCGCGGCCGACAGTCCCAGCAGCGACAGGTGTTCCACCCAGGTGTTGCGCTGACCCGCGGCGGCGGCCAGCCCCTCGGCCGCGGCCGAGCGCGCGTAGTCGTGCCGGTCCAGCACGATCGCCGCGAGGGCGAACTGCACGAGTGCCCACGGCAGCAGCGACTCCCGCCCGGTCAGCCGGGCCCGGCTGACCGCCGCCGACGCCCACTCGAACGCATCCTCGCCGCGCCCGAGCGCGAACGCGGCCTCCGCCGCCCACACCGCCGGGCCGACGTCGTCGGCCGCGCGCCCATGGTCGATCACCCGCCGCAACGGCTCGACCGCGTCCGCGTACCGCCCTTCGAACACCGCGGAAAGCCCGGCGAAATGGTCCAGGTGGTCCGCCGAGCGCGCCATGGCCAGATACCCCGGCAGGTCGCCGCGGAGCCTTCTCGCCTCGCCGGACAGCAGCAGCGCGGTGGTCACCTCGTCCGGGTCGGTGAGGCGGGCCGCCGCCGTGGCCAGCTCGTGCGTGGCGACCGCCGGGTCGCCGTCGCGCAGCTCCATCTCGCCGTGCAGCAACGCGCGCCGTCCGTCGTCCACAGTGGACGATCGGGTGAGCAGCAGCCGCGCCCAGCCCGGCCGGCCCGCTCGCCACGCGTGCCGGGCGGCCGCGAGCAACCGGTCGTCGCGCACCGAGGGGGCCACCGCGAGTGCCGCGGCCCGTTCGAGGAGCGTCGCCGCGGTCGCGGGGTTCGCCGACCGCGCGGTGGCGGCCAGCTCGTCGCCCAGCCGGGCGCTCGGGGACAGCGCGGCCCGGTGCCACGTCCGTTCCGGGCCGGTCAGCTCGGCCGCCAGCGCCGCGTGTGCCGCGCGGCGTTCCGCCGGGGACGCCAGCGCGTACAGGGTCGAGCCGACCACCTTGCTGGGCAGTGGTGTGCCCTCGGCCCGCAGCAGCCCGGCGGCCAACAGGGCGTCGACGTCGCCCAGTCGTCGCAGCACCGTCAGGTCCACAGTGGACTCGGCGGCCGCGCACACCAGCGCGTGCCGGGCCGCCGGCGACAGCGCGGCGACCCGGGCCCGGTAGTCCGCGCGACGCGTGCCCTCCGGCAGCTCGTCGGGCAGCGGCGCCCGGCCGGCCAGCTGGTCCGGTGTGAGCGACTCCGCCAGTGCCACCAGGTCGAGCGGGTTCCCGCCGGCGAGGTCACGGATCACCGCCCGCAGCCCGGCCGGCACGTCGCGGTCGATCCGGTCCCGCAGCAGCTGCTCGCACGCGGCGTCGGGCAGCGGCGGCAGCCACAGCCGCTCCACACCGGCGACGGCGTCGCAGGCCGGGCGCACCAGCTCCGGCCGCGCCGCGAGCACCAGCAGGACCCGCTGGCCGGCCAGCCGCCGCGCCGCGAAACCCAGTACCTCCAACGACTGCGTGTCCAGCCACTGCGCGTCGTCCACCCGGCACAGGACCGGCCGCCGGGTCGCGAGGCGGCACAGCAGCTCGTACACCCCACACCGCAACGGCATCCCGTCCGCCGAGCCGCGCACCGCGTCGCGCAGTGCCTCGGGCAGCTCCTCGAAAAGGGACGCCACCGGGGACAGCAGCCGGTGCAGCCCACCGAAGGGCAGGTCCCGCTCGGCCGGCACACCCCGTACCGCGAGTGTCGTCACCCCCGCCGACGGCAGCGCCGCGAGGACGGCCGTCTTGCCCGTGCCGCCCTCGCCGAGCACGACGACACCCGTGCCCCGGCCGTCCCGTGCGGCATCGAGAAGCTCCCGGAGCCGGCCCACCTCCGCGTCCCGGCCGCGCAGGACGGGACTCACGACAGCCGGCCGCGCAGCTCGCGCTTGAGCACCTTGCCGGCCGCGGAGACGGGGAGCTGGTCGACCAGGTGCACCTCGCGCAGCCGCTTGTACGCCACCACCTGCTCGTTCACCGCGGCCATCAGCCGGTCCGCGGACACCGGACCGCCGGCCGGCACCACGAACGCCACGGGCAGCTCGCCGACCGACTCGTCCGGCCTGCCGACCACCGCGGCGGCCAGCACGCCCTCCTGCGCGGCCAGCAGCTCCTCCAGCTCACGCGGGTAGACGTTGTACCCCTTGTACAGCAGCATGTCCTTCAGTCTGTCCACGATGGACAGATAGCCGTCCTCGTCCAGGACACCGATGTCCCCGGTGTACAGCCAGCCGTCGACGAGCACCTCGGCCGTGGCGTCGGGCCGGTTGTGGTAGCCGGTCATCACCTGTGGGCCGCGGATACACACCTCGCCGCGCTCGCCGGGGGTGGCCGCGCCGTCGATCCGGACCTCGGTGTCGAAGACCGGCAGCCCGACCGTGCCGGGCTTGCGCAGTCCGGACCGGTGTGCCGGGCCGCTCGTCGCGCCCATGGTGACCTCGGTGAGCCCGTAGCCCTCGCCGATCACCGCGTCGGGCGCCAGCTCGTACAGCCGCCTGGTCATCGCCAGCGGCATCGGCGCCGCGCCGGAGGAGATCGTCCGCACCGACGACAGGTCGCGGGTGTCGATGTCCGGGTGGTTCAGCAGCGCGGCGAACAGCGCGGGCGCCCCGCCGAGCGAGGTGACCCGCAGCCGCTCTGCCTCGGCCAGGTAGGCGGCCGGGTCGAGCCGGTCGTGGAGGGTGGCGCTGACACCGGTGAGCAGCAGGGCGTTGAGGCCGCCGATGGTGCCCATCGCGTGGAACCACGGCGTCAGGTTGATCGTGACGGAGGTGCCGAGCCGGGTCGGGAACTCCTCGGCGGTGCCGACCTGGGACAGGACGAGACCGCCCGCGCCGTCGAGCGCGGGCACGGAACCGGTGCCCCAGCAGGCGTACTGCAGCGTGTTGACCACGACGTTGCGGTGCGGCAGCCGAACGCCCTTCGACTCGCCGGTCGTGCCGCCGGTGTAGGCGAGGTGTGCGAGGTCGTGGTGGATGTCGATGTCCACCTCGGGCGCTCGCGTGGACCGGCCCTCGCGGATGCCGGGCACGTCCTCGGCGGTCACGGTCAGCACCGCGCCGGCGTCGGCGATCTGGCGCTCGGCGGCGGCGGCCGGCAGCAGCGGGTTGACCGGCACGAACACCGCGCCCGCGAGCAGCGTCCCGTAGTACGCGACGGGGTAGGCCAGGCAGTTCGGCATCCGCAGGGCCACCCGGTCGCCGTGCGTCACGCCGTGGGCCAGCAGGCCGTGCGCGAACTGGGCGGCCCGCTCGCCGAGCTGGGCGTAGGTCAGCGTCTCGCCGTGGTGGGTGAACGCCACCCGGTCGCCGTACCGCCGCGCCGACCCCATGAGGATCGCACCGGCCGGAACCTCGGGATACACCAGGGAGTCGGGCAGGCCGGGCGGTCGGGACTGGGCGTTGCGGACCGACATCGGGCCTCCTCAGCGTCACCGGTGAGTGCGTCCCGATGAAACACCAAGGGAAAGTGTTTCACAACCCCGCACCGCGGTCCGATGCCGGAACGTGGCCCTCCACCAGGGCCGCGAGCAGCGTGGACGCCGCGTCCAGGTCGGGCGCGCGGGACGCGAGCACGTCGGAGTACAGGAACGCCTCACCGAGGCGGACGATCGCGTAGCACAGGCTCTCCAGGCTCACCGCGGGCACGAACCCGCCTGCCTCGACGTCGCGGGCCAGCAGGGCGACGTGCGCGGCCATGACCCGCGGCTGCACCCGCCCGTGCGGGTCGGTGAGCACCCGGATCGTGACCACCGGTTCCTCCTCGAGCAGCCGGCCGAAACCACGGTTGCCGGCGATGTCCGAGCGGTACCGGCGCATCACCGCGAGGCAGCGCAGCTCGCCGCCGGGGGAGCGGACCGCGTCCCCGTGCGCCTTCCGCCACGCGCGTTTCGCGGCCTCCATGGTGTGGTTCCCCAGGTACCACAGGGCGTCGCCCATCAGGTCCTCGCGGTTGCCGACCCGGCGGAACAGCGTGCTGCGGGAGATGCCGAGCTCGGTGGCGAACGTGCGGGTGTCGAGGCGGATGCCCCGGTCGATCCAGTGCGCCGCGGTCCGCACGATCTCGTCGGCAGTGAGGGTCACGGCCGCACTGTACGACGCGTTCGCGCCGGTGCGGCCGAGGGCGCGCACCGGACTGGCGATTACACCGATGCGCCGGCGTCGCGCGTCTTGCCACAGTGTGGCCGCATCGCTCGACGACGAGCCGACTGGAGCACCCACTCATGATGGACACGACGATCAGCGACTACCGGGACCCGTGCCCCGGCCCATGACGCCCCTGCTCCACCTCGAGAACGTCACGGTCCGCTTCGACGGCCTGGTCGCGTTGCGGGACGTCGGCCTGGCCGTCGAGGCCGGCACCGTGCTCGGCGTCATCGGTCCCAACGGCGCCGGCAAGACGACACTGTTCAACGTGGCGTGCGGGTTCGTTCGCCCGGCACAGGGGACGATCCGTTGGTGTGGCGAGGAGTTGCGCGGCCACGCGGCGCACTCCCTCGCCGGCCTCGGCATCGCGCGCACGCTCCAGGGGCTCGGCCTGTTCGCCGGCCTGACCGTGCTGGAGAACGTCCTCGTCGGCGCCGGCGTCCGGGCCCGCTCGGGTCCACTGTCGACACTGCTCGGCCTGCGCCGGGCGGCGCGGGACGAGGCCGAGCTGCGGATGCGGGCCATGGCCACCCTGACCGAGCTGGGCATCGCGGACGCGCACGCCGCGCTGCCCGGCTCGCTGCCGTACGGGACGCGCAAGCGGGTCGCGCTCGCCAGGGCACTCGTCTCGGAACCGCGGCTGCTGCTGCTCGACGAGCCGGCCAGCGGCCTCGCCGCCGACGAGATCGAGGAGCTGGGCGAGGAGATCGCGCGGTTCGCCACCCGGGGCGCGGTCATCGTGGTGGAGCACAACATGGACCTGGTCATGCGGATCTGCGACCGGCTGGTGGTCCTGGACTTCGGTGAGGTCATCGCCACCGGCACCCCGGCGGAGATCCGGTCCGATCCGAGGGTCGTCGAGGCCTACCTCGGCGTCCCGGCGTAGGCGGCCACGGTGCTCGAACTGTCCACCGTGGTCACCGCGTACGGCGCGGTGCGTGCCGTCGACGGCGTCTCGATGTCGGTCGCACCGGGGACCCTGACGGCCGTGCTCGGCGCGAACGGCGCCGGCAAGACGTCCCTGCTGCGTACGATCAGCGGTCTGGTCCCACCGCGGTCGGGCTCGATCCGCTTCGACGGCGACGAGATCGCCGGCACGGCGCCGGACCGCGTCGCGCGGATGGGCCTCGGGCACGTGCCGGAGCACGGCGGCGTGATCACCGAGCTGACCGTGCGGGAGAACCTGAGACTGGGCGCGCTCCGCCGCGACCGGGCCGACCGGGCCGCCGCGCAGGACGAGGTGCTGGGCCTGTTCCCGCCGCTGGCCGGCCGGGTGGGCGCCCAGGCGAGCACGCTGTCCGGCGGGGAGCGGCAGATGCTGGCGATCGGCCGGGCGCTGATGGGCCGGCCGCGGCTGCTGCTGCTGGACGAGCCGTCGCTGGGTCTCGCGCCGATGGTGACCGCCCAGATCATGCGGGTGCTGCGCGGGTTGCGGGAGGACCGCGGGCTGACCGTGCTGCTGGTCGAGCAGAACGCGCGTAGTGCGTTGTCGGTGGCCGAGCACGCCTATGTGCTCGACCTCGGGCGCGTGGTCGTGGACGCGCCGGCCCAGTCGATCAGCGCGGAGGCCCTGCACGACGTCTACCTGGGGGCGCGGTGAACCAGTTCCTCACCCTGACCGTCGGCGGGTTCGCCAGTGGCGCCGTGTACGCCGCGCTCGGGCTCTCGCTCGTGATCATCTTCCGGGCGACGCGGGTGGTGAACTTCTCCCAGCCCGCGCTCGCGCTCCTGTCGACCTACCTCGCGTTCACCGTCAACCAGGCCACCGGGAACTACTGGCTCGGCTTCCTCGTCGCCATCGCCGGTGGCGCGGTCCTCGGGGCGCTCACCGACCGCCTGCTGATCCGCCCGGCCCGCGCACACGGCGAGCTGGGCTCGGTGATCGTCACCCTCGGCCTGCTGCTTGTCGCACAGGCGATCGCGGGGATGATCTGGACGAGCGAGCCACGGTCCTTCGGCTACGCCTTCGACTTCCGCGGGCTGTTCTCACCCGCCGGCGTCTTCGCGGTCGTCGCCGTGCTCGTCACCGCGGGCGCGATCCTGTTGCTGTTCAAGGCCACCCCGCTCGGCCTGCGGATGCGGGCGGCCGCCTTCGCGCCGGAGGCGGCCAGCCTCGCCGGCGTGCGGGTCGGCCTGATGGTCACCGCGGGCGCCGCGCTCGCCGCCGCGGTCGGGGCGCTGGCCGGACTGCTGGCCGTGCCGCCACTTCTCTATCCGACCGTGTTGGACGGCATCTTCGTCTACGCGCTCACCGCGGCGGTCGTCGGCGGCCTGGACAACCCGATCGGCACGGTCGTCGCCGGCTTCACCGTCGGGATCGGACTGTCCTACGTGTCCGGCTATCTCGGGCCGGAGCTGGTCACCATGGCGTCGCTGGTGATCCTCGTGCTCGTGCTCTCCTTGCGGCCCAACGGGTTGTTCGGCCGCGACCTCGCGAGGAGGGTGTGAGTTGAGCCTGCTCACCAGACACCTGCTGCTGGCGCTGCTCGCGCTCGCGGCGGTGGTCACGCTGTCGGTCGTCGTCGACCCGTTCACCAACGTGCGGATCGCGACCGTCGGGTACTACCTCGTCGCCGTCGCCGGGCTGACGTTGCTGACCGGCACGAACGGCCAGATCTCGCTGGGGCACGGCGCGTTCATGTTCATCGGCGCGTACACCGTGGCGCTGCTGGTGATCCACGTGCCGGCCTTCCCGTTCTGGCTCGACCTGCTGCTCGCCGCGCTCGCCGCCGGCCTGGCCGGGGCGCTGACCGGCGCCGCCGCGGCCCGGCTGCACGGGCCCTACCTCGCCGGCGCGACACTCGCGCTCGCGGTCGGGCTGCCCGCGGTGACGCAGCGGTTTCCCGACGCGCTGGGCGGCAGCAACGGCCTCGCGTTCACCGTGCACAGCCTGCCTGCCGGCCTCGACGTGCCCGAGACCCGTTGGCAGGCCTGGGTCGTGTGGGCCGCCGCGCTGCTCGCGCTCGTGCTGCTGGCCAACGTGACCCGAGGGCGGTTCGGCCGGATGCTGCGTGCGGTGCGCGACGACGAGGTCTCGGCCGCGCTCGCGGGAGTCCACATCGGACGGACGAAGATCCTGGCGTTCCTGCTCAGTGCCACCTGCGGCGGGCTCGCCGGCGGCCTGCAGGCGTTCCTGCTCGGCACCGCCGCGCCCGGCTCGTTCACCCTCGCGCTGTCGCTGTCCCTGCTGGCGGCCATGGTGCTCGGCGGGGTCGGCAGCCTGTGGGGCGCGTTCTGGGGCGCGCTCGCGCTGGTCTACGTGCAGGCGGGAGCCGAAGAACTCACCCACGGGCTGGACCTGGGCACGGACGTGGCACAGCACCTGCCGCTCGCGGTGTTCGGCGTGGTGCTCATCGTCGTCGTCCTCGTCCTCCCGCGCGGCATCCACGGGACGGTCGCGCGCCTTGTCACCACGTCGAGAAAGAAGGAACGTCATGAGAAGAGTCCGTAGCGTCGTGATCTTCGCGGTCGCGCTGCTGCTCACCTCGTGTGCCGGCGCGGGGGAGTCCACCGGCGGCGAGACCGGCGCCGGGGCCGACGCGGCGCCCGGTGTCACCGACGACTCGGTCGTCATCGGCACGCACCAGCCACTGACCGGGCCCGCCGCGCCCGGCTACAGCCGCATCTCCGTCGCCGCCAAGGCCATGTACGACTACATCAACGACAACGGCGGGATCAACGGCCGCAGGATCGACTACCGGGTCGAGGACGACGGCTACAACCCGACCCGCACGGTCGAGGTGGTCAAGAAGCTGGTGCTGCAGGACGAGGTGTTCGCGATCGTCGGCGGGCTGGGGACGCCGACCCACTCCAAGGTGGTGCGCTACCTCAACCAGCAGGGCGTGCCGGACCTGCTCGTCTCCTCCGGCGCGTCGCAGTGGGACGACCCCGGGAACAGCCCCATGACGTTCGGCTTCCAGGTCGACTACGAACGGGAGGGCAAGATCCAGGGCAAGTACATCCGGGACCACCTCGGCGGCCGGAAGGTCGGCCTGATGTACCAGAACGACGACGTGGGCCGGGACGCGCAGGCGGGTCTCGACCGGTTCATCAAGGCCGACGTGGTGTCCCGGCAGGGCTACGACCCGGCCAACACCGACGTGCTGCCACAGCTGTCCGCGCTGAAGGACTCGGGCGCCGAGGTCGTCGTGTGCTCGTGCGTGCCGGCGTTCACCGCGCTGACGATCCTCACGGCGGCCCGGCTCGGGTACAGGCCCCGGTTCGTGGTGTCCTCCATCGGCGCCGACCCGGTGACGCTCACCGGGCTGCTGCGGGACTTCGCCAGGCGCGGTGGCGCGGAGGTGTCGGCCGCGGCGCTGCTCGACGGGCTGATCGGCACCGGCTACCTGCCCGACGTGGCGAGTGACGACCCGTGGGTCGCGCTGTTCAGGCAGGTGCACGACAGGTACATCCCGAACGAGCCGTTCACCAACACCGTCGCCTTCGGGTTGGCGCAGGCGTACACGTTCGCCCAGGCGCTCAAGCTGGCCGGCCGTGACCTGACCCGCGGCAAGCTCGTCGACGCGCTGGAGTCCGGGAAGATCACGGGACCCGGTGTCACGCCGTTCGCGTTCTCGGCCGGGTCGCACGCCGGCTACACGGGCGCGTTCGTGTTCCAGGTCAACCCGGACACGACCACGAGGCAGCTCCAGGGGCCGATGGTCACCGACCGGGGGAGCGGCGCGGTGCGGCCCGCCCCGGCCCACCGCAGCACGCCGGCGGACATCGCCCTGGTGGGCACCTGATCCTACGGGCGGCCCACGTCCGGCCTGCGGTAGTCGCAGACGCCGGACGGGAAGATCTGCCGCAGCCGGGCGAGTTCCGCGGCGGTCGGCCGCCACGAGCCGTACAGGCCGCGTGCGATCGCCGTTCGCACCGGCTGGAGCGCGCACTTGTACAGCTGCTCGTCGAACGGGCCGCCCGCGACCGTGCGGGACGTGCCGTGGATCGGGAACCGTTGCGTGCATGGCCCGGCCGCGCCGTGGTCGAGGATGCCGCGCCAGGCGTCCCGGCCACGGTAGAGGAGCGTGCCGTCGGTGGCGAAGCAGCTGTCGACCGCCTCGGCCGGCTTGTTGCCGGCCACGCCGCGGGACGGGTGGTCGTGGATGTTGGCGAGCCACTGGTCCATGACCGCGAGCGCCATGGGGGTCTGGTCGAACGCGCGGGCCGGGCGGGCGTCGGTGAACCAGATGACCTGGTTCGCTGCGCTGCCCTGCCCGTCGATCATCCGTTGGCGGGACACGAAGGACTGGCGTGCGTTGTGCATGTCCAGCTCGGCGTCGAGGTAGTGACGCCAGTCGATCACCGGGATGTCGAGCTGGCCGTCGAAGACGAGCCCGGCCCGGTACGCGGCCCGCATGGCGTCGACGTCGCCCTCGGTCCGCGGCCGCACGCCGTTGGCGTCGGACGGGTTGATGTTCCGCGCGCTCCAGACGTCCACATCGGACGGACAGAGCGCGGCGATGAACGGGCAGCCCTCCTGCACGGCGTCCTGGGGCTGCTTCCAGCCGCCGACGTCGGCGTTGAGGTCGAGGAACTCGGCCGGCGTGAGGTCGCCGTCCACCAGGGCCCGCAGGCCGTACTGCACGCCGACGTTGTCCCAGGTGGACCGTGCGTAGCCGGTCTCCGGGTCACGGCCGTACACGTTCACCGCGTCGTTCCAGTGCGTCCACTCGACCCGCGCCTGCTGCTCCGGCGTGATCCCCGGCGCGGTGCCGAACCTGGGGTTGAGCACGAGCGGCGACAGGCCGCGCCAGCCTTTGACGCACTCGGTCGAGCCCGGGGTCGCGAGCCAGGGGCTTAGCGGCTGGTACGGGTTGGCGACGGTGTCGGAGGAGGCGAGCCCTTCGAGGAGCGTGCGGTTGGACCACTGCCGCCACCTGGCGTTCGGGTCGGCCCTGACCTTGAGGTCCATCCAGCGTTCGAGGAGCTCGCAGTCGCCGACGTGGATGGTCTGGGTGACCATGTCGGGGTAGGAGTACTGGGGGATCGCGGCGTCGAGCAGGCCCTTGTGGTTCTGGCCGTAGAGGTACTGCTGGATGCCGCCGCCGGACCCGCCGAGCCCGACGGTGTAGGTGGGTTCGCCGTACTCGACGACGAACCGCGACTTGACCATCATGGCGGTCTCGCCGCCCAGCACCATGTTGTAGTGCGTGTTGGTCTTGGTGCCGGTGGACCAGGCGACCGCGTAACCCTGGCCGAGCCCGTGGACGTAGCGGGACTCGCTCTGGTTGTTCGAGCCCTGGTAGTGACCGATCGCGACGCCGCCGCCGAAGTAGTGGATGAGCTTGCGGTTCCAGTGCGGCAGGGCGGCTGGCCCACCGGCTTCGGGGTCGAGCACGGCGATCGAGTAGATGAAGCGGTTGATGGTGCCGCGTTCCCAGCGGATCACGAAGTCGACCCCGGCGGGGGTGGTGGCCAGGTCGGCGGGCCGGGGCGCGGCCGGGTCGTAGGGCCGCCAGGCGTTGGCGGTCGACCTGTAGTAGTAGTCGGTGCGGGTGGGGAGCGAGCAGTCGGTGTCGAGGAAGGGGCCGGTCAGGTCGAACCCGGCGAGGTGCTCGGGAGTGGAGCAGAAGAAGTCGGGTTGGTGCGGCCCGGAGAACATGGGGCCGCTGATGGGGTGGTTGACCAGCGTGAGGGCGGTACGTTCCCGCCGGGTGGTGGCGGTGACGGTGCTGGGGCCGAGGGGCAGGTCGCTGAGTACGCCCTCGAGTGCGTGGCCACTCGGTGTGAAGCGGCTGGTGACGTCGGTCCCGTTGACCTTCACCTGGACGGGTGTCTCGCGCCGCACGTCCACGCGGAGCCGGGCGGCGCCGCCGCTGACGTACCGCGCGGGGCCGGAGAGCACCTCGATGCGCAACCCGCCGTGCCGCGACGGCGGCGATGCGGTGGCCGAGGCGGCCACGGAGCCGACCATGGCGCCGACCAGACAGACAACCACGGACACGACCGTGGCAACTCGACGCGTCATCGCGCCCTCCGCTCTCCGATGTCCTTGCTTACCACGGTTTCCGGGCGTGTCACTGCGGTGAACGGACGAAAGTGAGAAAAGCTCGCGACCAAGGCGCTCGGGGTGCGTTGGGGGTTTCCCCGACGCGGGGCCGGGCCGGGGTGCCTGGAGTTGGGGACATGGACGCCCGCCGCGGGTCAGGCGTCCTTGAGCGCGCCCCAGGCGTGCCAGCGGTCGACCTCGACCACGGCGGTCACCCGGGGCCGCTCGCGGTCGGGGTAGGGCACGCCGATGTAGTGGGTGGCGATGCGGTCGATGTCGGACAGGCCCGGGTCGTCACGCAGCTCGACGACCCGGCCGATGAGGCTGACGTGGGTGCCCCAGTCCTCCCCGTCGAGGACGGTGAGGCTGACGCGTGGGTCCTCGCGCAGGTGCCGGAGGCGAACCCGGGCGGCGTCGAGGCTCAACAGCACGTGGCCGTCGTCCCACACGTACCAGGTGGCGGTGGAGACCGGCGTGCCGTCGGAACGCAGGGTGGCCATCACACACGCGTTGGGTTTGCGCAGCAGCTCGACGGCCTGTGGCGGCAACGGCGGCTTGGACATGAACGACTCCCGGAGTGCTCGAATACGTTTTTCCACCCTCGATCCTTCCCGAGATCCCGCCGCGCCGCCCGTCGTGGTGACCGCATGGCCCACCGTGTGTTTTGCCCGAATTCATTTAATGTCGTGGACGACACGTTGTTTCGTGCCTGAATTGGTGGTCGTGCCTGGTGTCCAGGAGGATGATCTGGGGTGAAGTGGTCGAAGGGGGATCGATTTGTCCGGTTGGGACCTTGAGGTGCTTGCCGCGAATTTGCGGCGCGACAGTGGTGATCTGTCGCTGTACGCGGGATTCCTGATAAACACCCTTTCCGCGACCCTCCCGCCCGAGATGGTGTCGATCGAGCGCAAACCGGGACTTTTCGGCCGGGTCAAGGACGACGCCCCGGTGCTCGGCGTCGGCGTCCTGTTCGGCGACCGCCGGTTCACGCTGCGCCGGGAGGCCGTCGGCAAGCCGGTGACCGCACAGGTCAGGCACGAGTCCGGCGGCATCGTCATGCGCACCGAGACGGTCGGCATGGACGTCTGGTCCCGCGAGCTGGCCGCGCGGCTCGCCGGGTACGCGCAGGACAACGCCGCCGCCGCGGACGCGGTGCGCCGTCTCACCATGCCGACGCTGGACCTCCCATGACCGAAGGCCTGACGCCCGAGCAGATCGAGCAGTGGAGCATCGCCGAGCTCGAGGCCGGCCGGCTGCCGGTCAGGGCGCAGGAACGGCTGGCCATGATGACCGCCGACCACGCGTTCACCTCCGACCTCACCGTCGCCGAGCACCACGCGATCCGGTCCGCCGGGTTCTCGCCGGTCGGCCAGGTGATGGGCAGCTGCGTCTACCACATCGGCTACACCGGCTCGTGGAACTGCGGCTACACCTGGGGCGGCTTCACCAGCGGCAGGTCGACCGTCACCGAGGCCGAGGGCCTGCGTGCCTCCCTGTACGAGGCACGCACCCTCGCGATGCGCCGGATGAGCCAGGAGTGCGCCGGCCTCGGCGGTGACGGCGTCGTCGCGGTGCGCCTGACCATCGCGCCGTTCCCGGCGGGCGGCCTGGAGTTCCAGGCGATCGGCACCGCCGTGCGGGCCGACGGGCCGGTGCACGCGCGGCAGCCCTTCCTGTCCGACCTGACCGGCCAGGACTTCGCGAAGCTGATCACCGCCGGATGGGTGCCCTGCGGGATGGTGCTCGGCGTGGCCGTCGCCATCCGGCACGACGACTACGGCACCCGCCTCCAGGCGAGGTCCTGGTCGAACACGGAGGTCAGCGGGTTCACCGAGCTGGTCGGCACCGCGCGCCACTGGGCGAGGGACCGCCTGCGCAAGGAGTGCGCCCGGGTCCGCGGCTCGGGTGTCGTCGTGCGCACGTCCACGCTGCAGGTCGGCGAGCGAGCGTGCCGCAGCGGCGGCAACGACCAGCGTGACCACGTCGCCGAGGCGATCGTGATCGGCACCGCCATCACACCGTTCGAGCACACCGCCGGCAACCGGCCGCCCGCGCCGCTGCCCATGATGCGACTCAACTGAAGGAAGGAACCCGATGGACGCCAGCGAGGCAGGTCTGCCGGCCGACGCGATGACCCGGCTCAACGAGCTCAAGCCGGGCCGGCCGGGTTCGATCTTCACCTCCGACCTGTCGGTGAACGAGTTCCTTCTGGTGCGCCAGGCGGGTTTCCGTCCGCTCGGTCTGGTGCTGGGCACCTCGATCTACCACGTGGGGATGCAGTTCGGGCGGTGGGGGAAGAACCAGGAGATGGGTACGTTGTCGCAGGCGATGTACCACGCCAGGGAGCTGGCGATGGACCGCATGGAGGCCGAGGCCGATGTGCTCGGGGCGGACGGGATCGTCGCCGTGCGGCTGCGGGTCGAGCTCAAGGAGTGGGGCAGCGACATCGCCGAGTTCATCGCGATCGGTACCGCGGTGGCGGCCGAGGACGGTGGGAACTGGCGCAACAACCGCGACCGTCCGTTCACCTCCGACCTGTCGGGGCAGGACTTCTGGACGTTGCTGCAGACCGGCTACATGCCGCTCGGCATGGTGATGGGCACCTGCGTCTACCACATCGCGCACCGGACGTTCGGGAACATCGTGTCCAACGTCGGCCGCAACACCGAGCTGCCGCAGTTCACCCAGGCGCTCTACGACGCGCGGGAGCTGGCGATGGAACGCATGCAGAAGGAGGCCGAGGCGTTGCGTGCCGAAGGCATCGTCGGGGTGCAGCTCTCCCAGCACAACCACACCTGGGGTGGCCACACCACGGAGTTCTTCGCCATCGGCACCGCCGTCCGCCCCATCCGCGACGACCACACGATCCCGCAACCACAGCTGGTCCTCGGCCTGGACACCTAGTCGTCCCGACCCGGGCCGGGCCGCGTCCCCGAGGCGGGACCGGGCCTACCGGTCGGCCGGGGCGGCGACGAGCTCGGCGATCCGCACCGGCCCGCCCGTCCGGAGGCTAGTGTTGACCGCGACCCCGACCGCGACGCTGTACATCCCGTCGAGGTGGCCGGCCTGGCGGCGCAGCGGGTCGTCCGCCGGGCCGCGGAAGACGTCGCGCAGGAGGATCGCGTCGCCGCCGCCGTGGGCGCCCTCGCCCGCCGGGACGGGTATCTCCCTGGCCACGTCCCAGTGCCGCTGCACGACGAGCCGTGACCCGTGCGGCCGCGTGCCCACCGTGCCGTCCACCGTCCCCGGGGTCACGCTCGGGTCGACGGCCGGCCGCTTGCCACCCGGCCCCAGCAACCGCGCGGCGTCGCCCACGGCGACGTGGCTCCGCTCGACGACCTCCAGCTCCGCTCGTCCGCGAGTGCCGTTGACCCCGACCCGGTACCCCTCCCACGGGCTGTGCGCGGTCAGCGAGTACGACATGCTCGCCCCGCCGCGGTAGCCCACCAGCACGCTCAGCGTGTCCTCGATGTCCCCGCCCGGCGCGAACACGTCCTGGTCGCGCAGGTACCCGTCGTCCCGCTCCGCCTCCAGGTACAGCCGGCGCATCCGGTCGTCGCCCGCCATGTCGAGGTGGAACGGGTCGTCCTCGGCCAGGTCCCGCGCCAGCGGCGGCCGCGCCCCCGCGGGGCGGCCGGTGCCCCGCGGGCCGTAGAACCGCATGCCGCCGAGCGCGGTGACCGTCTCGGGCACGTCGTCGAGCCACCAGTTGACGAGGTCGAAGTGGTGGGTCGCCTTGTGCACGGCCAGTCCGCCGGAGTTCCGCTTGGCGCGGTGCCAGCGGCGGAAGTAGTCCGCGCCGTGCACGGTGTCCAGCAGCCACTCGAAGTGCACCGACAGCACGTCGCCGATCTCGCCGCCCGCGATGACCCGGCGCAGCGCGCTGTTGCGGGGCGAGTAGCGGTAGTTGAAGGTGACCGTCAGCCGGGCCGGCGAGGCCGTCACGGCGTCGTGGACGACCCGCAGCCCCTCGGCGTCGATCGTCAGGGGCTTCTCGCACACCACGTCCACGCCTGCGTCGAGCGCGGTCGCGACCACCTGGGCGTGCGTGTGGTCCGGTGAGGTCACGACGACGGCGTCGACCTCAGTCAGCATGCGGTCCAGCTCGTCCGGGTGGTAGTGCCGGGGCGTGAGCGGGTGGACCCGTTCGTCGTAGGCGGCCATCCGCGACTCGTTCGTGTCGCACCACGCCACCGGGACGGCGACGTCCGCGTGCTCGCCGACCATCGCGTCGACGTACATGCCGGCGCGTGACCCCGTGCCGACCACCCCGTACCGCCGCCGGAGCACCATCTGGGCATCCTCCCTGAGAGCAACCGGTTTCTCACAACACCATACCCAAGGGATTGACCAAGGCGAGAGTGTGCGTTTCACTGTCGGAAACCGGTTACCGAGAGGGTGGAGACAGCACAATGGCCGTGCTCAACGCCCCGGCCCCGGCCAGGGGCGCGCGGAGACGGCGCCGAGAGCGGTGGACGCCCTACCTGCTGATCGCGCCCGCGGGGCTGCTGGTCGCGGTGTTCCTCCTCTACCCGATCGGCAGCGTCGTCTACTACAGCCTCTACGACTACAACGTCACCAAGCCGTGGAGCAATGGTTTCGCCGGTTTCGACAACTACGTGACCATGTTCGGCGACACCCAGTTCTGGCGGTCGCTCGTCTTCACCGCGCGGTGGGTCGTCGTGGAGGTCGGCCTGCAGCTCGTCTTCGGCCTCGCGCTCGCGCTGATCATCAACGAGTCGTTCGTCGGCCGGGCCATCTCGCGGGCGCTCGCGTTCGCGCCGTGGGCGGTCAGCGGCGTGCTGACGACGACGATCTGGCTGCTCATCTACAGCCCCACCACCGGAATCGGCCGCTACCTGGCCGACGCCGGGATCGGCCAGTACGGGACGAGCCCGCTGGCGAACGCGGGGTCCGCGTTCTGGGCGGCGGTCGTCGCCGAGCTGTGGCGCGGGATCCCGTTCTTCGCGATCCTGATCCTCGCCGACCTGCAGTCGATCTCCCGGGACCTGTACGAGTCGGCGGAGGTGGACGGCGCCGGCCGGTTGCGCCGGTTCTGGTCGATCACCCTGCCGCACCTGCGTACCGCGATCGTCATCTCGACCCTGCTGCGTGCGGTGTGGGAGTTCAACAACGTCGACCTGCTCTACACCCTGACCGGCGGCGGGCCGGGCGGCGCCACGACGACGCTGCCGCTGTACGTCGCGCGCCTCGCCATCGACGCCAAGGAGTTCGGCTACGGCTCGGCGTTGACGATGGCGGCCTTCGTCGTCCTCGCGGTGTTCTCGGGCACCTATCTCTGGCTGGTGCGCATGGGGAGGGAACAGAACTCATGAGCATGACCGCGGCGCCACCCAACGTCACGTCCGTGCCACCGGTACCGCCCCAGTCGCGGCCCTCCCGCCGGGCGGCCGATCCGCGCCGCACGCCGCGCTGGGTCGTCTACGTACCGCTCGCGCTGTACCTGCTGTTCACGCTGGTGCCGTTCTACTGGATCCTGCTCTTCGCCTTCCGCGAGACCGGGTCGACCTCGCTGTTCCCGTGGCCGCTGACGCTGGCGCACTTCTCGACGGTGTGGAACGGCGCCGGCTTCTCGGTGTTCTTCGAGAACTCCGTGATCATCGCGGTGCTGACGGTGTTCTTCAGCACCGCCATCGCGTTGGTCGGCGGCTACGCGCTGGCCCGGTTCTCCTTCCGCGGCAAGGGCGCGTTCATGCTGCTGATGCTGTGCACCCAGTTCATCCCCGGCGCGATGATGCTCATCCCGCTGTTCGACGTCTTCCGCGCCACGTTCCTGATCAACTCGCTGTGGAGCATCGTCGTCGCGGACACCGTGTTCCACCTGCCGCTGTCGCTGATGCTCATGGCCGGGTTCATCAGGAACATCCCGATCGAGCTGGAGGAGGCCGCCTGGATCGACGGCTGCGGCCGCGTGCGTGGCTTCCTGGCGACCGTGCTTCCGTTGCTGCGCCCGGGAATCGTCGCGATCAGCTCGTTCGCGTTCATCTCGTCGTGGAACAACTTCCTGTTCGCGCTCATGTTCCTGAACTCGCAGGACAAGTTCACCGTGCCGGTCGGGCTGAGCTACATGCTCGGCGAGTACAGCGTCGACTTCGGCGCGCTGGCGGCCGGCGGCGTGGTGGCCGTGGTGCCGGTCGTGCTCGTGTTCGCCTACGTCCAGCGGTACCTGGTGCAGGGCCTGTCGGCCGGGGCGGTGAAGGGCTGACCACGCGGCCGTCCGCGATCGGCGGTTACGAGGACTGGCCCGCGGCCTGGCGCGCCGGGGAGCGCCTCGACGGCGAGCTGGCCTCGCTGCTGGGCGTTCTCGCCCCCGCACGGGCCGCCTCGCGGGCGGTACGCGCGTGGCGGCGCGGCCAGGTGGAGCTGACCGAGCTGAGCTGGCGGACGGCCTTCGGGCCGCCGACCAGGGCGTGGCTGGCGCTGCCGTCGTCGAGAACCGGACCACTGCCGGGAGTGCTGGCCCTGCACTGCCACGCCGGGGTCAAGAGCGTCGGCGCGCAACGGCTGGTCTCCTCGCCCGAGCCGACCGCGGAACGGTTGCGCCAGAAGTGCTACGGGGGCGTCGCGCTCGCCGAGCGGCTGGCGCGCGCGGGGTTCGCGGTGCTCGCCCACGACGCGTTCGCCTGGGGGTCGCGCCGGTTCGCGCTGACGCCCGAGCCGTGGCGGCTGCGGTCCACGATGGCGGCACTCCGCGCGGCCGGGCGGGATCCCGGCTACGACACCGCGGCGGCCCTGCACGAGGCGACCGTGGCCAAGTTCGCCGGCGTCATGGGCACGTCCTTCGCGGGCGCGGTCGCCCACGACGACCTGACCGCCCTGAACGTCCTCGCCGGCCTGCCGTACGTGGACCGGCTCGGCGTCGTGGGCTTCTCCGGCGGGGGAGGGCGTGCGGCCGTGCTCACGGCACTGGACCCCCGGATACGGGCCAGCGTCATCGCGTGCATGATGTCCACTGTGGACGAACTCTATCCGGCCTACCTCGACGCGCACTCGTGGCTGCTGGCGACCCCGGGCATCGGCGACGGCCGGGACTGGCCCGACGTCGCCTTCGGTCGGGGCGAGCACGACCAGCTCGTGCTCTACGCGGCCGACGACGCGTTGTTCCCGCCCGAGGGCATGGTCCGCGCCGACGCCCTGCTGCGCCAGCGGTTCGCCGAAGCGGCGGGGACCTACGTGGGCGTCACGGTGCCCGGCCCCCACCGCTTCGACGGTCCCATGCAGGATCAGGCAATCGACTTCCTTGTCGCCGCACTGTCCACATGAGCCCGGCTACCTACCGCCGTGTTCCTTGTACTCCGCCAGCGCCTTCTCGAAGCGGTCCGCGTACTTCGACAGGAAGTCCTCGGGCGTCATCGTCTTCTGCAGCACCGCCTGGAAGTCCGGCTCCATCTCGGTCTTGAGGATCGAGCCCCAGTCGGGCAGGTAGGTCGGCAGCCGCACGAACCGCGTCTTCGGGTTGGCCGCCGTCCTGACGACCGACTCGAGCGGTTGCGACTTCTTCACCCACGGGTCCTTCTGCGCGGTGAGCAGGGCCGGCACCTGGCCGACCGTCTCGGACCACGCGGAGTTGGCGGTGGTGCTCATGAACTCGACGAACTTCCACGCCGCGGCCTTCTTCTCGCTGCCGGCCATGATGCTCAGCCCGGAGACGGACGGGCTCGTCGCGGTGATCACGCCCTTCTCGTCGGGGAACGGCGCCACCCCGGCCACCTTGTCCGCGCCCAGTGCGGTGATGTGGTCCTGGTAGGAGCCGAGGTTGTGGTGCATGGCCCACGCGGAGCCGCCGTCGAACGCGGCGACGATCTTGGGATAGTCGTTGGAGATGTCCGCCGCGGCGCTGACCGTGCCGTACAGCCCGACGTAGCGCTTGAAGGCCTTGATGTTGTCCTTGTTGTCGAGGGTTGCCTGGCCGTTCCTGGTGAAGAACTCGCCGACGCCGGACTGGCCGTAGGTCATGGCGATCATCGGCGGCATCGAGCCGGGGCCGCCGCGGAACGCGAACCCGAACCGGTTGGCGCCCGGGTTGGTGAGCTTCTCGGCGTCGTCGAAGAACTCCTCGTAGGACTTGGGCTCCTTGAGGTTGGCCTCCGCGAGCCAGTCCTTGCGGTACCAGATGATGTCCGAGAGCGCGGTCAGCGGCGCCTTGTAGAGCTTGCGGTCGGCCGAGTTGACCCGCTCGTTGTCGACCATGGCCTTGTCGATCCGGTCCGGGAGCCCGGCCTCTGTGAACGCGTCGTCCAGCGGCACGAGCGACTTCTGCGCGATGAGGCTCGCGATGTCGTTGCCGATCAGCAGGACGTCGGGGATCTCGCCGGTGGCGAGCGCGTTCTGCACCTTCTGCAGGTAGGAGGAGTTCGGCAGGCCGACGTAGTTGACCTTGATCTTGGGATATTCCTTCTGGAAGTCCGCGATCAGCTCCTGCCACTTCGCGGTGAGCCGGGGGTTGGCGTTGGTGTCCCAGAACTCGATCGTGCCCTCGGCCTTGCCCCAGTCCACCGTGGCGGCCTTCGGCGCTGCCGTGGTCCCGCTGCCCGGGCCGGCGCAGCCGCCGACCATCGCCAGCGCCGCCGCGACTGCGGCCAGGCCGGCCAGCCGTCCTCGCAGTCCCATGGTCGTGCACCTCTCTCGTCGTTGAGCGTGGCTCGCCGGATGGGAAACCGGTTTATCGTGGGCTACGGTAACAGCTGGGGAACCGGTTTCCTAGGTGTGAAGGACGAGGCATGGCACGGTCGCTGAAGGGTGCGAGCACCATCGAGGAGGTCGCCGCCGCGGCCGGGGTGTCCCGCGCGACGGTCTCCAGGGTCATGAACGGCAGGACGACCGTGGCCCCGGAGATCGCCGCCCGGGTGCGGGCCGCCGCCGACCGGTTGCAGTACCGCCCGAGCAACGTGGCGCGCAGCCTTTCGTTGGGCCGCACCAACACGGTCGCGCTGGTCGTCCCCGACCTGAGCAACCCGATGTTCCAGCAGGTGCTGCGCGGCGCGATGGCTGCCGCGGCCGAGAGCGGGTACCGGATCCTGGTCGCGGAGACGGCCGAGTCCGTGACCGAGGAGGCGGAGACCGCGCTGGAGGCGCGGCTACGCTGCGACGCGCTCATCCTCGCCAGCCCCCGGATGCCGGCCGACGAGCTCACCGCCCTCCTGGCCAGGGCGGCACCGGTCGTCGTGCTGAACCGGCCGGTCGCGCAGGCCCCGACGCTCGCGGTCGACTATGCCGCGGGCATCGGCGAGATCGTCGACCACCTCGTCGACCTGGGCCACCGCGACCTCGCGTACCTGGCCGGGCCGCCCAACGCCGCGTCGAACCGGGCCCGCCTGCTGGGGCTGGCGGAGGCGACGCGCCGGCACCCGTTCCTGCGGGTCCGGACGATCCCGGCCGGCACCACGATCGAGGACGGCTACCGCGTCGCCGACGAGGTCCTCGAGAGCCGGGCGACGAGCGCGTTGGCGTTCAACGACCTCGTCGCGTTCGGGCTGCTGGCACGGCTCAACGAGACCGGGGTGGCCGTCCCGGGCGACCTCTCGGTCACCGGCTTCGACGGCATCGAACTCTCGCGGTACGCGACGCCGTCGCTGACCACGGCAAGCGTCTCATCAGTCGCGCTCGGGCGCCGGGCGTGGGAAAGGCTGGTCATGGCAATGGAAAGCGAGCAGACCGGCACCGAGCCCGAGATGATCGCACCGGAGCTGGTGGTGCGGGCGAGCAGCGGTCCGGTGCCCCCGGCGCGGCGGCTCGGGGTGCCGTCGTCGGGCACGGCCGCGGCGGCGCGGCAGCAGGTCATCGGCGAGGCGCGCTGGCGGCTGGCGGGCAGCGGGGCGGTGCTGGAGCACCGCGACATCCCGCTGACGCGGTACGAGGACGGGGCGGACCTGCCGCAGGTGCACAGCCCGCGGCCGTACCTGCACCCGATCCACTCGCTGTCCGGGCGCGCGGTGACCGAGATCAGCCCGGTCGACCACCGGCACCACTACGGCCTGTCGCTGACCATCGCCGACGTCGACGGCACCACGTACTGGGGCGGCCGGACGTTCCTGGCGGGGCAGGGCCCGACCCTGCTGCGCAACCACGGGCGGCAGATCAGCCACGGCGCCGAGGTCGCCGACGGCGGGCTGCGCGAGTCGCTGACCTGGGCGGACCAGCACGACCGGCAGCAGCTCGTGGAGGAACGCCAGCTGACCGGGGTGGTCATCGCGGAGGCCGAGGCGTGGGCGCTCGGGTGGCACAGCAGGCTGACCGCGCCGGCGGGTGCGACCATCTCCAGCCCGGCGCTGCGGGGCAGGCCGGGCGCCGGGTACGGCGGGATCTTCTGCCGGCTGGTGTCGGCGGACTCGACCGAGGTCCTGACGGCGGACGCGGACTCGGAGTCCGGCGCGCACGGGTCCCGGTCACCGTGGCTGGCGTTCGGAGGCCGGTACGGCGGGGAGTGGGCGTCGGTGGTGCTGGTCCAGGAGGGCGAGCCGAGGCCGTGGTTCGTCCGGGTGGCGGACTACGTCGGCGCGGGGCCCGCGCTCGCGTGGGACACGCCGTGCGTGATCGGCGCCGGGGAGGACCTGGACCTCGGGCTGGTGGCACTGGTGGTCGACCGCCGGCTGTCCACACAGGACGCCTCGGATCTCGCGGACCTGGCACTCGCCCGGGTCGCGGCGGCCCGCCGGGGTGCCCTGTGAAACGCGTGGCCCTGGTCGGTGCCCGCGGGCACGGCGCGTCGTACTTCGACCGGCTGGACCGGCTCGCCGCGGCGGGCCGGGCCCGGCTCGTGGCGGTGGCCGACCCCCGCCCGCCCGGCCCGCTCGCGCCCCGGCTGTCCGGCGTGACCTGGCACGACAGCCTGGCGGACCTGCTGGCCCGGGAGGAGCCGGCGGTGGTGGTGCTGGCGACGCCGGTCCACACCCACGCCGACCTGGCGGTGGCGGCGATGCGGGCCGGCTGTGACGTGCTGCTGGAGAAGCCGCCCGCGCCGTCGCTCGCGGAGTTCTCGCGCGTGGTGGCCGCCGTCCGGGAGACGGGACGGATCTGCCAGGTCGGCTTCCAGACGTTCGGCTCGGCGGCGATCGACGCGGTGCGGCGGATCGTGGCCGCCGGCGAGATCGGGCAGGTGAGCGGGTACGGCGCGGTGGGGACGTGGGTGCGCACGGCGGGGTACTGGGCGCGGTCGGAGTGGGCTGGGCACCGCCGGCTGGCCGGCCGGGACGTCGTCGACGGCGTCGTGACGAACCCGCTGGCGCACGCGGTCGCGACGGCACTGTTGGTGGCCGGGGCCTCGGTCACCCAGGTGGAGACGGACCTCTACCGGGCGAACGACATCGAGGCCGACGACACGTCGTCGGGCGTGGTCACCCTGTCCGACGGCCTGCGGCTGGCCTTCGGGTTCACGCTGTGCGCGCCGAGGCGTTCGCCCGCGCTGGTTCTCGTCCACGGGAGCAAGGGCACGGTACGGCTGGCATACGAGTCGGACACGGTCGACGTGGACGACCGGACCATGACGTTCGGCCGCGTCGACCTGCTGGACGACCTGCTCACGGCCCGCGCGACCGGCAGCCGGCCGCGCTGCCCGGTGGAGGACACCGCGGCCTTCATGCACGTGGTCGAGGCGGTCCGCGCCGCTGACGAGCCGACCCGGATCCCCGATCACCACATCCGCTGGTCAGGTGAGGGCGACGACCGCCACCCCGTCGTCACCGACGTGGAGGCATGGTGTTCCCGGGCCGCCGTGCGCGGGAAGACGTTCTCGTCGCTGGGCGCGCCGTGGGCCCGTTAGTCCTTTGGCACGGCCATCTCGCCCAGCTCTGACCAGTCGTCCTGCGGGACGGTGAAGTTGACGATCCGTGGCGTCTCGGCGAGGTGGCGCGGGAGGGTCCGCCGGGCCGTCTCGAAGTGGTCGGACTGGACGTGCGCGGCGCCGGCGTCACCGTCGCGGAAGGCCTCGACCAGGACGTACTCGTTGGGGTCGTCGAGGCTGCGGGACCAGTCGAACCAGAGACACCCCGGCTCGGCGCGGGTGGCCCGCGTGAACTCGGCGCTGATCCGGGGCCAGTCGTCCGCGTGCTCGGGCAGGACCCGGAACTTGGCCGTAATGAAGATCATGCGGTGAAACCTACTCGCCCGCCCCCGTGACCAAAAGGTGGCGCGGCAGGTCACCCCGGCATCGACCAGCTCGTGCCCGTCGTCAGCGTCGCCAGCGGCGTGGGAGTCAGCCGGCCGGCAGGCCGAGCAGGCCGGGCAGCGTCGTCGGCGCGGTCCCCGGCCAGGACAGGATGCCCGGCAGTCCCGAGGTCACCGGCGGTGGGACCGCGTCGGGTCTGCCGCCGTACGGGGCGTTCTGCGAGCCGCGCACACCGATCGGACTGCCCGGCGGCTCGGCGCAGTACGCCTGCTGGTTCGGCCGGGACTCGGTCGTCTCGGTCGCGCCGCGTTGGTGTGTGCCCTCGTACCCCTTGGTGCACGAGAACGGGTCGTTGAACGTGAGGACCAGGCCGACGTGCCCGGTTCCGTCGGAGCTAGCGGCCGACCGGTTGGCCGTGATCATCGGGAAGCCCACCAGCAGCTCCTCGACGGCGTCGGTGCGGGTGGCGGTGATCCGCATGGTGGTCAGCAGGTTCGCGATGATCACGCCGAGGTCCTGGCCCACGTCGCGCAGGATGTCGTTCACCCGCACGGCGACGGTGGGGGTCACGGTGATCAGGTCGCGCAGGTCGGGGTTCGAGGTCCTCAGCTGCTGGGCGAGCAGGCGCAGCGACGAGCTGTAGTCCAGGATCCGTCGCGACTGCTCGGCCTGCGTGGTCAGCACGACCTCGCCGTTGGCCAGCAGGGAGGTCGTCGGCGGCAGGTGCGCGACCGCCGTGGCCGTCAGCTCGCGGGCGCTGTCCAGCAGGACCCGCAGTGCCGGTCCCGAGTTCCGGAACGCCAGGTACAGCTCGTCCACCGTGGTACGCAAGGAATCCAGCGGCACGCTCGCCACCAGACCGTCCAGGTTGGACAGCAGCACCTCCGGGCCGGCCGGGGTCTCGGTCCGGGACGCCGGGATCACCGATCCGTCGGTCAGGTACGGCCCGCGCCCATCCGGCGGCCGCAGGTCGACATACTGCTCGCCGACCGCCGACCGGTTCGCCACGACCGCCCGCGTGTCGGCGGGGATCGGCGGTGCGCCGTCGAGGTCGAGGATCACGTCGACGCCGTCGTCGGACAGGACGAGCCGCTCCACCCGGCCGACGGCCACGCCGCGGTAGGTCACCTCCGCGTTGGGGAAGATGCCGCCCGAGTCGGCCATGCGCGCGGTCACCCGGTAGCCGTGCGCGCCGAACAGCCGGTCCAGCCCCGCGTACGTGCCGCCGACATACACGACGCCGCCCACCGCGATCATCGCGAACAGCAACAGCCGGATCCGCAGCGCGCGCACGGGGTCTCACCAGATCTCGACCGGGGAGCCGCCGCGCGGATGGTGCCCCGGCTGGGGCCTGGCCGCGCGTGCCATGCGTTCGCGCATGCCGTCGGACAGCACGTCCGCCTTGATCATCTCCACGAACAGCGCCGCGGCGGCGCCGAGGTCGAAGAAGTCACGCTGCCAGGACCACTGCCAGTCACCCGCGTACCGGAACCAGCTGCCGCCGATGCCCGCGACCGTGTACGGCGAGCCGTCCGGCCCGCGAGCGTCGGCGACCTGCTTCCAGAAGCCGACGACCTCGCCGGCGCGGTCGTCGACGAGCACCCTCTGGTAGGGGTAGGTCCAGCCGTCCAGCCCGAACATCTCGGTGCCGAGCGCGTGGTCGCGGATCTCGTCGCGGCCCACCGCCATGAACTCCTCGTGCGGTCCGTTGTGCCAGCCGTAGGTGGCGTCCGCCGTGTACATCTCGGCGAGCGGGCGCCAGTCGCCGGCCTCCTCACAGCGTTCGTTGGCGTCGAGCCAGCGCCGGACCATCTCGTCCAGCTCCTCGCGGGGGAAAGCGGTCACGGTCACTCCACAATGGTCAGTGCCTGGGTGGGGCAGTTCCGTACGGCGCTCTCGACCGGCCCGCGCGAGCCGGGGCCAGGCGCCTCGTCCAGGACGATCACCGTGCCGCGCCTGGGCACCTCGAACACCTCGGGCGCCTCCAGCTGGCACATCGCGTGTCCCTGGCACAGATCGAGATCGGCCTCGATCCTCATGACGTCCACCCGCCCGGGCCCGCCCCGCCCGACGCTACCTCCATGGCAACGAGCGAGCTGCCGGGTTTGCTCCCCGAGTCCGTACGAAAGTCCCATTCGTGCGGACGGGCTCCGCTCATGACGCGCGCCTGCGGTAGCGGACCCGGCAGGGTTGGGTGAGCTGCACGACCATCTTGGAGTGGTCGTTGCGGTAGGTCGCCGAGGGTTGCGCCAGCTCGAAGGTGTAGTCGCGCAGCAGCACCGAGAAGATTGCCTTGAGCTGTAGCATCGCGAACGCCGCGCCGACGCACCGGTGCCGTCCCGCGCCGAAGGGGATCCACGTCCAGCGGTTCACCAGGTCCTCCTGCCGTGGCTCCGCGTAGCGGGCCGGGTCGAAGGTGTCCGGCTCCGGGAAGTCCTCCGGGATCCGGTTGGAGATCGCCGGGGTGGCGCCGACGTAGTCGCCGCGCCGGACCGCGTACCCGTTCACCGTGAGGTCGCCGGTCGCGACCCGCAGCAGCAGGATCAGCGGGGGGTGCAGGCGCAGCGCCTCCTTGACCGCCGACTCCAGCATCGGGATCTCGCGCAGTGCCTGGAAGCTGACCGCCGAGCCGTCGGCGTACAGCCGGTCCAACTCGGCGACCACGCCGGCGAGCACGTCCGGGTGGCGGAGCAGCTCGATGAGGGTCCACGCGGCCGTGCCGGAGCTGGTGTGGTGCCCGGCGAACATCATCGAGATAAACATCCCGGTGATCTCGTCGGCGGTGAAGCGCGGGCCGCCGTCGGCGTCCCGGACCGACATCAGGACGTCGAGCATGTCGCGTTGGTCGCGGGCGGGGGGCGGGCCCCCGGCGCGTGCGTTCATGATGCCCTGCACCAGGTCCACGAGGCCGGCGCGTGCCTTGTCGCGACGCTGGAAGCTCTCGATCGGCGCGTACGGGTCGACGAACGCGAGCGCGTCCGTGCCTTGTTCCAGCTCGTGGTAGAGCCGCGCGAACCGGCCGTCCAGCTCGTCGCGGAACCTCGCGCCGATGAGGCACGCGGACGAGGTGTAGATCGTCAGCTCGGCGAAGAAGTCGAGCAGGTCGACCTCCCCGGCCTCGCCCCAACCGCCGACCATCCGGTCGATCTCGCGCGCGATGGTCGCCGCGTGCCCCTTCATGTGCTCGCCGCGCAACGCCTGGTTGTGCAGCATCTCCCTGCGCCGCTCGGGCGGGGCGTCGAACACCACGCCCTCGCCGAAGATCGGCTTCATGAACGGGTAGGCCTCCGCCTGGTCCAGGTCCTCGTCTGCGGCGCGGAAGAAGAACTGGTTCGCGCTCGCGCCGGACAGCAGCAGCACGCGCCGGCCGGCCAGGTCGAACGCGCCGACGTCACCGCACTCCGCGCGCACCCGGCGCATCAGGCCGATGGGATCGGCACGCAGCTCACCGAGGTGTCCGTGCTCGCCGGCACCGCCGGAGACCCGTCGCGGCTCACGCATCCGGCACCTCCCGCAGCGGCGCCTCGGGCTGGACCTCGACGAGCGTGAGGTGGACGCCACGAGGCGCGGACACGACCGTCGTCACGGCCGCCGCGATGTCCGACGCGCGCAGGAAGTACGGGTGGCGGGCGAAACCCCACTGCTGCCAGCTCTCGAGCATCGTCAGGGTCGCCTGCTGGTCCCAGCCCGCGGCGAGGTCGGACACGGTCGGGCCGGGACGCACGATCGAGGCGCGGACACCGGTGCCCTCCAGCTCCATCCGCATCGTGTACGCCATCGCCTCCAGCCCGGACTTCGCCGCCACGTACCCGCCCATGCCCGGGCGTGGCGCGGGAACCACGTCGGAGCCGACGAAGACGACGTCCCCGCGGCGCCGGCCGACCATGTCGGGCACGACGGCCGACACCAGCCGGTGCGCGCCAACCAGGTTGATCCCGACCTGCTCGGCGAAGGTCTCGGAGTCCAGCTCGTGGATCGGCGAGGGCGCGAGCCCGCCGGCGCCGGACACGAGGATCTCGATGGGGCCCAACGACTCCACCGCCGCGGCGACGAACTTGCGGACCGACTCGTCGTCGCCAACGTCCAGCGGCAGGGCCACCGCCTCGCCACCGGCCGCGCGGATCCGCTCGGCGGCCTCCTCGCACCGCTCGACGCGCCGGGCGCCCAGCGCCACCGGGTGTCCCGCCCCGGCCAGCGCGACCGCCGTGGCGGCGCCGATGCCGGACGACGCACCGGTGACGATCGACGGCCGCCTCGCGGGATTCGGCTCGAAACGTGGCATGACGTCAGCCGCCTCCTGTGCTAGACATGTGTCCAGACGCTAGTACGGACTATTGCCCATGGCAAGACCGGAGGCCGTCGTGACGAGCAGGTTCGCCCAGCTGCGACAACAGGATCTGGCCGTACTGCTGCCCGAGCTGTTGCTGGCGGGGCAGCTCATCGACCGGTCGGGCATGGCCTGGTGCATCGGCGCCTTCGGCCGGGCCGAGATGACGCGGATCGCGGTCGAGGAGTGGATGGCCGCGAGCCCGGTCTACACCCGCCGGATGCAACGCGCGCTGGGCTTCGAGGGCACCGACGTGGTCACGATCTTCAAGGGGCTGCAGCTGGACATCGGCGCCCCGCCACAGTTCATGGACTTCCGGTACACCGTGCACGACCGGTGGCACGGTGAGTTCCGGCTCGACCACTGCGGCGCGCTGATGGACGTCGAGCCGCTGGGGGACGAGTTCGTGACCGGGATGTGCCACGACATCGAGGACCCGACGTTCGACGCGACCGCGGTCGCCACCAACCCGAGGGCGCGCGTCCGGCCGATCCACCGCCCGCCACGCACACCCGCGGACCGGCACCCGCACTGCGCGTGGACCGTCGTCATCGACGACGCCCACCCGCCCGTCGGCGAGTCGCCGGGATGCCAACGGCTCCGGTCGTCCAGGGCCGCCACCGTGGCGCTGGACCCGATCGAGCCCGGCGACGACGGTCACGCCGACTACTCCGGGCCGCTGCGCGGGGACCTGGACTTCGCCGAGTTCTCGAAGTCCGCCCTCGTGCGGCTGGCGGACGAGGTGTGCCTGCAGATGCACCTGCTCAACCTCGGGTTCGGCCACGCCGTCCGGCGGCGCACCGACGCCGAGGGCGCGCGTCGCCTGTGCGTCAAGCAGCTCACCGGCATCGCGGGCATCGCCGCGCAACGCCTGCATCGCGCGCTGCGCCTGCCCGGCGGTGTCGAGGGCGCGCTGCGCGTGCTCGAACTGCACCCGCTGCTCAACCCCGCGGCGTACGTGCGGGCGGCGGTCGGCGACGCCGTGACCGTGACACCCTCGCCGGCGCACGAGGACGGCGCCTGGATCTCCTTGTGCGGCCCGGCGGAGCGCCGGCCGTTGCGCGCGGTCGTCCAGGCCGTCGACCCGCGGCTCGACGTCGAGGTCGAGGGCACGGCCGAGGAGTGGACCGCGCGGGTGGTGACGCGCGCCGTCCCGGCGAGGGAGCTCGACGAGGTCGCCGTCACGAGGATCAGCACCGGGTCGTCGTTCACGTTCGAGCCGCGGCGGTCGCTCCCGATCACCCCGGTGGGCCGCGAGTCTCGCGTTCAAACATAGCGAGTTGCGCGTTCAGACACACCGAGCCCCGCGTTCAGACATGGCGAATTGCGCGTTCAGACGCACCGAGTTGCGGTTTCGTGCATACCGGGATCGGTGCGGGCACAGCAAGATCTACACGAAACCGTGATTCGGTGTGCGCGAGCCCGTGGTTCGTTATGCGCGAACCGTAGTTCGGTGCGCGCGCCCGTAGTTCGGTGTCCGCGAAACCGAACTCGGTGTGCGCGAGGCCGTGGTTCGGTGTGCATGAAACCGCAACTCGGTGTGCGCGAAAGCGTAGTTCGGTGTGTGTGAACGCGGGACTCGGTGTGTTTGGGCGCGGGACTCGCGGGTTAGGGTTTGGGGTGGCGGCGGGGGTTGGAGAGTAGGAGGTCGGTTACTTTGGCTAGTTTGCGGGGGACGTCCTCGAAGGACAGGTAGCCGGTGCCGGCTAGGACCAGGGCGCCGACGAAGGCCATGGTGAGGGTCTCGCGGGCGGTGGGGGACATGGGGCCGATCGCGCCGGCTACGCGGCGCAGTAGTTCGGCGCCCAGTTGGTCGCGGAGGCGCCGGACCTCGGGGTCGTCGGTGAGCAGTGCGGTGGTGCAGGCGCGGCTGAGGTCGGGTTCCCTGGTGAACACCTCCGTGATGCCGCGGACCGCGTCGGCGAGCGCGGCGGCTGGGGACCGGCGCGGCTTTGCCTGCGGCGCGGGCAGGTCCTGGACCTGCTGCCACAGGATCGCGCAGACCAGATGCTCCTTGGAGGAGAAGTACGTGTAGGCGGTCGCGGGTGAGACGTCGGCGCGTTTGGCGACCGAGCGGACCGTGAGGTCGCTGTAGGGGACGGCACGGACCTCGTCGAGCGCGGCGGTGAGCAGGCGTTGCACCGTGTCGGCGCGGCGGCCGTCGACGATGCGGCGTACTGGTTCCATCACGGCGCCACGCTTTCGATCATGACCACATGATAGTCGTCCGGACAGCTGTCAAGGAGCGACGCCCAGGTCTGTGGCGAGTCGGGACAGCGCCAGGCGGGCGAGCGGCGTGTCCACGTCGAGCTCGGCGGCGAGCTCGACCGCCAGCGTGAGGTCCTTGTGCCCCAGGTCGCGCACATGCGACAGGATCGGGTACCAGCCGCTGTCCTCGGCGACGGGCGCGGTCGTGCGCCGCAGCATGATCGCGCCGGGGCCGCCGGTGACGGCGTCGGTGTGCCGCACGACCTTCCCCAGCTCCACCAGGTCGAGCCCGGCCGCCTCGGCGAGCCGCTGGGCCTCGGCCGCCGCGGCGAAGGACACGAAGTGCAGCAGGTTGCGTGCCAGCTTCGCGGCCGTGCCCGCGCCCGGCGGGCCCGCGTGCATGGTGTGACCGGCCCAGAGCGCGAACACGTCGCGGCACCGCGCGAACGCGGCGTCGGTGGCGCCGACCATGACGGCCAGCTCACCCCTGGCGGCGCCGGGCGCGCCGCCGGAGACCGGCGCGTCCACGATCTCGATGCCCCGCGGCCCGTACAGCGCGGCCAGCCGGGCCGCGGTGCCGGCGGCGATCGTGGAGTGGACCGCGACGACCGTGCCGGGCGCCGCGGTCGCCAACAGGCCCGCCGGTCCGGAGAGCACCTCCTCGACCTGCGCGTCGTCGCGGACCATCAGCGAAATCACCTCGGCGGACTCGGCCACCTCGCCCGGGCTGCCCGCCGCTCGCGCGCCCGCCTCGAGGAACGGCTGGAGCGCCTCGGGACGCACGTCGTGGACGACGAGACCGCCGGGCCAGTCGAGCAGCCGCCGCGCCATCGGCGCGCCCATCTGGCCGAGCCCGACGAAACCCACTGGCTTCACGGTCGCCTCCCCGATGGGTGGACAAGTGTCTGGACTGTAGTTCGGAATTCCGGGTGTGGTCAAATGGCCGAAGAACAAGAACGTGTTCTCGTTCGGCCCGAGGAGGACGACCATGGACCAGCCGGACCTCGTGGCGACGGCGGGACTGCCGAACCCGCCGGTGGTCGGCGAACCGCCGCCCGGCCGGGTCGCGCTCGCGGCCCGGATCCGCGAGCTGGTCGAGGCCGCGCTGCTGGCCGACGACGACGCGGTGGACCTGCTCGCGGCCGCGGCGCGGGTCGGCGCGGTGACCGCGTCGCTGCGCCCGGGTGCCCGGGACACGGCGGCGCTGTTCGCGCCACTGGCCGGTGGTGGCCGGCTGAGCGTGAACAATCCCGTGGAGGGTGTGGGAAACCCGCTCGCGCCACCCCTGGTGTGGCACCGCACCGGCGCGGACTCGGTCCTGGCCGAGTGTGTGTTCTCGGTGGCGCACGAGGGCCCGCCCGGCCGGGTGCACGGCGGCTGGGTGGCCGCCGTGCTCGACCACGCCGTCGGGCGCGCGGTGGCATCGGCCGGCTCGCCCGGCATGACGGCCTCGCTGACCGTCGACTACCACGCGGGCACGCCGTACGGGGTGCCGCTGCACGTCGAGGGACGGCTGGTCCGGCGGGACGGGCGAAGGCTGTCCGCCGCGGCGGAGCTGCGTGCCGGCGACCAGGTCACCGCGACCGCCACCGCGGTGCTGGTGCTGTTCCGTGGCGTTGCCCCGGCACGCCGTCAAGAGTAGTGTCTGGACATGTGTCCAGTGAGTTCAATCCGTACGACTACGACTTCCACGAGGACCCATACCCCACCTACGCGTGGTTGCGCGCGCACGCGCCGCTGTACCACAACGAGGACCAGGACTTCTGGGCGCTGTCACGGTATTCGGACGTGACGGCGGGGTTCCGGGACAACACGCGGCTGTCGTCGGCCAACGGCGTGTCACTGGACCCGGCCGCCTACGGACCGCACGCGTACCGCACGATGTCCTTCCTGGCCATGGACGAACCGCGGCATTTGCGCATGCGGGCGTTGGTGTCCAGGGGTTTCACGCCCCGGCGGGTCGCCGAGCTGGCGGGGCGGGTCACCGAGCTGACGCGCCAGCACCTCGACAAGGCGTTGGCAGAAAAGGAGTTCGACGCCATCGGCGAGTTCGCGGGCAAGCTCCCGATGGATGTGATCGCCGAGCTGCTCGGGGTTCCGGTGGCGGACCGGGACCGGCTGCGCACGCTGGCCGACGCCGTCATGCACCGCGCGGACGGCGTGCTGGACGTGCCGCCGGCGGCCATCGAGGCCGCTCTCGAACTGGCCAGGTACTACGTGACCATGATCGGGGAACGGCGGCGCCGGCCGGGTGACGACCTGGTCTCGGCGCTGCTGGACGCCGAGCTCGACGGCGTACGCCTGTCCGACGAGGACATCGTCGGGTTCCTGTTCCTGATGGTCGTGGCGGGCAACGAGACCACGACCAAGCTGCTCGGGAACGCGCTGTACTGGGCGTGGCGCAACCCCGGTGAGCGTTCGCGCGTGCTGGCCGACCCGGCGCTGGTGCCCGCGTGGGTCGAGGAGACCCTGCGCTACGACACGTCGAGCCAGATCCTCGTCCGCACGGCGGCCACCGACCTCGACTACCACGGCCGGACGGTGCCCGCCGGTGCCCGTGTGCTGCTGCTGATCGGCTCCGCCAACCGGGACGAGGCCGCCTTCCCCGACGGTGACACGTATCGAGTCGACCGCGAACCCGGCCAGAAGCTGGCCAGTTTCGGTGCGGGCGTCCACTTCTGCCTCGGCGCGTCCCTGGCGCGGCTGGAGGCACGGGTGGCGCTCACCGAGATCGTCGCCCGAGTCGCCGACTACGAGATCGACGACACCGCAGCGGCACGGGTCCACTCGACGAACGTACGTGGGTTCGCGACGCTGCCCATGCGGGTGACGCCGCGCTGAGCGGTGCGCTGTTTTCGGCCGGCGGCCGGCGATGCGCCGGCCGAAGTCACGCGGTGACCGGTGTGCTCAGCGGTCGGCGCGGATGTCCGCGGTCGGTGGCGTGTCCCGCGGGACGTTGGTGTCCTGCGTGCCGAGCCCGCTCACGAGAACCACGACCACCGTCAGTGCCACGACGAGTGCCAGGACCAGCTTGACCAGAGTTCCTAACGGCATTGCGACCAACATTCTCGTCTCCCCTCTTCGACAGACGGTAGGCGTCTGCTCGCGGATCGGGTGCCTGAGCCAGCCGGCGCCCGATATCCCGACTGTAGGCGCGTTCCGCGACGGGTCGACGGGAGTTGGCGGCGTCGAGACAAGGTCGAAAGATATTCGACATCATGGCGGTCGTTCGTTTTCCCGGCGTGTGAACGGCAATATCCGCCGGCGATGAACGGTTGGTTATTGCCGGGTCCGCGGCGCGGACAACCGAATTCTCACGAGTCTTTTTTCTCGTGTTTCGCTATCGCCTTGTCCACGGTCATGGACAGCTTGCTGCCCAGTGGCCAGCCGACGTAGTGGGTGAGGAAGACGACGGCCTCGCGGAGCTGTTCCGCGTCCATTTCCTCGTTGCGCAGCGCGGCCTTGACCTGGATCGCGGCGATGTCGTCGAGGCCCTGCGCGGCGATCGCGCCGAGCAGGAGCAGCCGGCGGTCGCGCAGGGTCAGGCCCGGTCGGGTCCAGATCTCGGCGAACAGGTGGTCCACCGTCTGGGCGAAGAACTCGCCGGGCAGGTCCGGCATCTCCCAGCCGTAGACCTCGCGCATCATCTCCAGCCCGCGTTCGCGTTTCTCGTTCATCGCATTACCTGTCCGCCGTCGACGTTGAAGATCTGACCGGTGATCCATCCCGCCTCGGCGGAGAGCAGGAACAAACACAGGCCGACCAGATCGGCCGGCGTGCCCATGCGTTTGATCGGCAGTCGCTCGACCATCTGCCGGACGATCTCGGGTGGGGTGACCGTACGGGTGGCCTCGGTGTCGGTCGGGCCGGGCGCGATGGCGTTGATCCGGATGCCCGAGCCGCCGAGCTCGGTCGCGAGCTGCTGGGTGAGGCTGTTGACCCCGGCCTTCGCGAGGCCGTAGAAGGAGGAGTAGGTCCACGCGGCGGTCGAGGACTGGTTGACGATCGCGCCGCCGCCCCGTTTCCGCATGTGCCGTGCGACGGCGCGGGTGCACAGCAGCGCGCCGTCGAAGTTCACCGCCATGAACCTCTTGTAGTAGTCCCAGTCGACGGCGAGCAGGAGGTTGAGCTTCATCCCGCCGTAGATCGCGGCGTTGTTGACGAGGAGGTCGATACCGCCGAACTGGTCCACAGTGGACTCAGCCATGGCGGTGGTGGACGCCACGACCGAGACGTCGACCTGTCGGTAGGCGGCCGTGCCGCCGTCGGCGGTGATCTGCTTGGCCACCCGCTCGCCGCGCTCGGCGTTCACGTCCGCCACCACCACGTTCGCCCCCTCCTGTGCGAGGGCACGGGCGTAGGCCTCGCCGATGCCCTGTGCCGCACCGGTCACGATGGCGACCTTGCCGTCGAAACGACCCATGAAAGCTCCTCTACGCGGGCTCGGCGATGACCTTGGTCTCCAGGTACTCCTCGAAGCCGGCAACACCCAGCTCCCGGCCGATCCCGGACTGCTTGTAGCCGCCGAACGGCGCGTCGGCGGCATACCAGACCGCGCCGTTGACGCTGAGCGTGCCGGTGCGGATCCGCCCGGCCACGGCACGCGCGCGGTCGAGGTCGGTGCCGTGGACGGCACCGGAGAGCCCGTAGGGGGAGTCGTTGGCGATCCGCACAGCGTCGTCGTCACCGTCGTGCGGGATGATCACCAACACCGGCCCGAAGATCTCCTCCCGTGCCACCCGCGAGTCGTTGTCCAGCCCCGCGATGAGCGTCGGCTCGACGTAGAAACCCTTGTGGTGCGGGCGGCCGCCGCCACACACGATCCTGCCGCCCTCGGCCGTCGCGAGCGCGAGGTAGCCCTCGACCCGGTCGCGCTGCCGCGCGGAGATCAGCGGTCCGCAGATCGTGCGACGGTCGGTGGGGTCGCCGCAGCGGATGCCGCTCAGCACCGCGGCGGTCGCCGCCACCGCGTCGTCGTGACGGGCGCGCGGCACGAGCAGGCGGGTGGTGAGCGCGCAGCCCTGCCCGGCGTGCGTGCACACCATGAACGCCGCCATCGCGCAGGCGCTCGCGAGGTCCGCGTCGTCGAGCACGACGAAGGCGGACTTGCCGCCGAGCTCCAGGAAGACCTTCGTCAGGTGGGTCGCGGCCGCGGCCATCACCGACCGCCCGGTGGCGGTGGAGCCGGTGAACGAGACGAGGTCGACCCTCGGGTCCTCCGCGAGCAGGGCGCCGATGCCGTGGTCGGCCGAGGTCACGATGTTGACCACCCCGGGCGGGAAGTCCGTCTCCTCCGCGATCAGCCTGCCGACGGCCGCCGCGCACCACGGGGTGTCCGGCGCGGGCTTGAGCACCACGGTGTTGCCCGCGGCGAGCGCCGGACCCAGCTTGGCGAGTGCGATCTGGTGCGGGAAGTTCCACGGTGTGATCGCGGCGACGACCCCGGCGGGCTCCCGCACCACGGTGCGCCGGCTGCGGACCCCCATGGGCGTCGCGATCCCCAGGTCCTGGCGCCACTCGTAGGCGCCGGCCAGTTCGGCGAACCAGGCGAGGCCGGCGACCGGGACGTCGAGCTGCGGGCCGTGGGTCAGCGCGACCGGGACGCCCGCCTCGGCCACGGTGAGCGCACGCAGGTCGTCGCCGTGTGCGGTGAGCACCTCGCCGAGCCTGCGCAGGCAGTGTGCCCGCAGCGCGGTGTCGCGGGACCAGTCCGTGTCGTCGAAGGCGCGGCGGGCGGCGCCGATCGCGTCGTCGAGGTCGGCGGCGCCCGCGTTCGCCGCCGTGCCGAGCACCTCCTCGGTCGCCGGGTCGACCGTCGGGAACCTGCCCGCGCGTCCGGGGCGAAGCCCGCCGTCGACCAGCAGGTGCGCGGCGTCCGGTGACCACCACCCTAGACTGGACATGTGTCCAGACGATAGTTTGCTGTAGTGTCCAACGCAAGCGAGGCCGGGGAGGACGCGGATGTCCATCACGTTGACCTGTGGCCGGCATGTCCTCATGGCACGGATACCGCGGCGCCGGCTTCCTCCCCGGGCCAACTTCGTGTCGGGCATCGAGTCCATGCCCGTGACGTTCACCCCCGGACGCGCGTGATGTCCCCGGACTGGGACGCCGAGGCCGACGTCGTGATCGTCGGGTTCGGCGGCGCGGGCGCCTGCGCCGCGATCGAGGCGGCCGACCGCGGCCGCGACGTCCTGGTGGTGGAGCGGTTCTCCGGCGGCGGCGCGACGGCCATCAGCGGCGGCATCGTGTACGCGGGCGGCGGCACCCGCCAGCAGGTGGCGGCCGGCGTCACGGACACGGCGGAGGCGATGCTCGCCTACCTGCGGTTCGAGACCGGCGACGTCGTGTCGGCGGCGACCCTCGAACGCTTCTGCGCGCAGAGCGTGGACAACCTGCGCTGGCTGGAGGAGAACGGCGTTCCCTTCGACGCCAGCATGGCCCCGAGGAAGACGTCGTACCCGACCAACGACCACTACCTCTACTACTCCGGCAACGAGCTCGCGCGGCCCTACCGGGACCAGGCCCCGCCCGCGCCGCGCGGCCACCGCGCGCACGGCGCCGGCATGTCGGGCCGGACGCTGTTCGCGGCGCTGCGCCGGGCGGTGGCGCGGCGACCCGTCAGGGTGCGCTACCAGACCGCGGCGTCGCGCCTGCTCACCGACGCGTCCGGCCGGGTGGTCGGGGTGGAGTGCCGGGAGATCGTGGCGCCGTTCGCCCGCCTCGCGCACCGGATGCTGGCCGGGGCCAACCGCAAGCTCAACATCTACTACCGCCCGGCGGGCCGGCTGCTCGACCGCCCGATCCGGCGCATCGAGGCACGACACGGCGTCACGCGGCGCTTCCTGGCACGCGACGGGGTGATCCTGGCCGCGGGCGGGTTCGTGTTCAACCGGAAGATGCTCGCCGAGCACGCACCCGCCTACAAGGGTGGCTCCTCGCTCGGCACGATCGGCGACGACGGCACCGGGATCCGGCTCGGGGTGCAGGCGGGCGGGGTCACCGACCGCCTGCACCGGGTGTCGGCCTGGCGCTTCTTCAACCCGCCGATCGCACTGGTCGACGGCGTGCTGGTGAACCAGGAAGGCGAGCGGGTCTGCGACGAGACCCTCTACGGCGCCAGGATCGGCGACCACATCGCCCGGCAGACGGGGTCGAGGGCCTACCTGGTCGTGGACCGGCGCGTCCTCGACGAGGCGAAGCGGCAGCTGCCGAGCCAGACGCTGTGGTTCCAGTGGACGCAGATGAAGTACCTGTTCCTGTTCGGTCACGCAAGGGGAGCCACGATCGACGAGCTGGCCGGCGAGCTGGGCGTGGCTGCCGAGGGACTCCGGCACACGATCGAGACGTACAACGAGGACGCCCGGAGCGGCAGGCCGGACGCGATGGGCAAGGACGCCGGCCACGTCCGTCCACTGGAGACCGGACCGTACTACGCCTTCGACTGTTCGCTGCGCACACAGCCCGGGTTCCCGTGCCCGGTCATCACCCTGGGCGGGCTCGCGGTGTGCGAGGAGACCGGTGCGGTGCTGCGTGCGGACGGCGGCGTGGTGGCGGGCCTGTACGCGGCGGGGCGCACCGCGGTGGGTGTCTGCTCGGAGTCCTACGTCAGCGGCCTGGCCATCGCCGACTGCGTCTTCTCCGGCCGCCGGGCGGCGGCGGCGATCGCCGCCCGCGCCGACAACGAGACCGGGTGAGGCCCGGCGGTGCCGGGCCCCACCCGCTCCGTCAGCTCAGCGGCTGGATCCAGATGTCGCGGAACTGGACGGCGTTCCCGTGGTCCTGCAACCGGATGGCCCCCGTCGAGGGGCCTTCCGCGATGCTGCCCCCGGTCACGCCCGGAATGGCGTAGTCGCGGTGGACGACCTTGCCGTTCCACACCACCGTCACCCGCGCGTCCTCGGTCTTGGTCCCCGCCGCGTCGTAGCGGGCGGCGTGGAACCAGATGTCGTAGGTCTGCCAGGTCTCCGGGGGCCTGGCCGCGTTGACGTCCGGTGCCTTGCGCGTGTAGATCGCGCCGGCCTCGTTGTCGGCGAGCGTGGTGTCGCCGTAGGAGTCGAGGATCTGGACCTCGTAGCGCTCCTGCAGGTAGACACCGCTGTTGCCGCGGTTCTGCCCGGTCACCTCCGGCGGCAGTTGCGGCACCTTGAACTCGACGTGCAACCGGAAGTCGGTGTACGAGTCCTTGGTGCGCAGGTCACCGTTCTTGACCTGCATGGCCCCGCCGCCGACCAGTGGCCAGCTCGCCACCCGGCCGTCGGTGTGCCGCCACTCGTCGGTGTTCCTGCCGTCGAACAGGACGACCCGCCTGCCCGGTTCGCGGACCGAGATCAGGTCGAGGTTGACGTGCCCGGTGTCACCATCGTCCACCTTGTACTGGATCGTGTTGAGCCCGCGGCGCAGGGACAGCGTCTCGGTCCTGGTGGCCCAGTCCTCCCAGGTCACGGTGGTGGGTAGGACGGTCTGGCGGATCTTCTCGCCGTTGACGTAGACGCTCACGGACTTGTCGCCCGAGAACGGGTTGGGGCCGTTGGAGTAACGCAGCCCGACGTCGTAGCGGCCGGCGTGGTCCACGGTCACGTGCATCGTGGTGGACGCGCCCTGGTTGCCGAACCGGTCGACGAACCCGATGCCCGTGTAGCCGCGGTGGTCGGCGTTCACCCCGGCACCACCCTCGCGGCGGCCTTCCTCGGCCTCGTAGAACACCTGGCGCTCATGCCTGCCGGGGATGGCGTTGAGCGTGTACCAGGCCTCGGTGCTCCACAGCTCCTCGCCGTTCGCCGCGGCGAACGGGCGCGGTGAGCGCAGGTGCACGACGTGGTCGGACTTGAGGCCCACGACCTTCAGCGTCACGGTCCTGCGGTCCCGGGACACCGTGGCGGAGGTGACCGGCAGCGCCTCCTCGTCCACCTTCGGGCCGCCGTACTGCTCGGTCGCGGCGTAGCGCCACTGCTGGACCTGGTAGGCCGCGCCGGCGTCCTCGGCGATCTTCGCGACGGTCTCGTCCGACAGCGGTTGGGTGTAGGTGACCCGGAAGCCGGTCCGCGTGGCGCTCATCGACTTCATGTCGAAGGTGTTGTGGCCGTTGGGAGTCAGCTTCTGCAGGCCGAACTTCAGCTTTCCTTCCTGGCCCCAGTTGCCGTCCGCGCCGAGCCCCGCGACGTAGAGCGCGCCGTCGGGCCCGATCGTGGTCTCGGTGAGACCGACCTCCAGCCCCTGCGTGTGCCGGAACAACGCACCCTGGTACTCGCCGTTCACCTTCTCCAGGTACGCGCGCTGCAGGCCGCCGTAGGTGACGTCGCCGATCAGCAGCTGCCCCTTGAACGGCCCGGACCGCAGCGTCACCGGCATGGCCGGGGAGTTCGCGATCTCGTTCTGCGGCATCCACAGGACGGGCCTGGTCACCGGGTTGGCGTCGAACGGACCCGCGGGGTTGGTGTAGTGGTTGAAGAACCGGTTCTGCTTGATCTGCACCAGCTTCGACGCGGGCAGCCAGCCGCCCTGGTTGTCGGTCACGAAGACCTCGTCGTGCGGTCCCCAGCCGATGCCGTGCGGGGTACGCAGGCCGCCCGCGACGTAGGTGACCTTCCCGGTCCTGCGGTTCACCACGAGGCTCGTGCCGCGGTTGGGCACGAGCTGGGGGTTGGTGGTCGCGCCGCCGTAGTCGATCGCGACCGACAGGTTCATGTAGAAGTTGCCGTCCCGGTAGAGCAGGCCGAACGCGAACTCGTGGAAGTTGCCGCCGAGCGGCCAGGTCGCGACCGTCCGCTGCCTGTCGATGACGTCGTCGCCGTTGGTGTCGCGCAGCTCGGTCAGCTCGTGCTTCTGGGAGACGTAGATCATCCCGTCGACGACCTTGAGGCCCATGGGCTCCCGCAGCCCGCTCGCGATCTTCTTGTAGGTGACCTTGTTCGGGCCGGTCCGCCCGGTGACGTGGTCGAGGATGTAGACCTCGCCGAGGGTGTTGAGGCTGCCGCCCCAGGTGGCGATGACGAGCCTGCCGTCCTTGGTCCAGTCCATCGCGGACACCTGCGGCTCGAACCCGTCGGGGCGCAGGTTGGTCAGCGTGTAGTTCGGGTTCACGTCGTGGAGGGGGAGACCGTCGCCGGGGCTGTCGGTCTGGCCCTCGCACTCCTTGCGCCCCGGCGCGGTCACGCGCACCACGCCGGCGTCGGTCGAGAGGACGTCGCTCGGGACGATCGCGAAGTCGGTGGCACCCGGTGGCAGCCAGGCGAGCCGGAGCACCTGGTCGCCGCCCGCCTCGAAGTACTCGATCCGCAGCTTGTGGTGGCCGGCGGTCAGGGTGAGCGTGCCGTCCTTGGCCTGCTCGCCGTGCAGCCCGTCGTTGTCGATGACGAGCGCGTCGTCGAGGTAGAGCCGTGAACCGTCGTCACTGGTCAGGCGGAACGTGTAGGTGCCGGCTTCCGCGATGTCGAGGTTGCCGATGGCATGGGTGACGAAGTTGCTCTCGAGCCCGAACTGGGCGCCGGTGGTCCAGTCGATCGTCGGCATGAGCTTGTCGACGTTGGGGGTCTGGCCGGTCTTGAGGGTGCAGACCTCGGTCAACGGCACCTGCAGGTCGTAGGTGCGCAGGGTGACGCCGGGCTCCTGGGGCGGCAGCTCCGCGGGCTGGGCCGTGGCAGCCGGTGCCGTCAGGACGGCGAGCGAGCCGAGGACGCCGGCACAGAGAAGACCGGCCAGGCCTCTCCTGCGATGGCGCCGCGATGGTAAACGCATTCTTCCTCCTTGAAGATCACCCGAGCCGGAACCCGGTCGTGCCACCTAGGAGGATCTTTCCGTCAGAACAGCAAAAGTGGAAGCATCTTTTGTGGTTGACATACAGACTTTCGTCGTCATCAACCGTAAGAACTACGAATAGTAGTCGGACACTACCACTCGGGAGCGCTGCCGGCGCCGGGCCGGTGGCCAGGCAAAAGGCGTGGAGCCGGCGGATCGGGTCGGGCACAGTGGACCGCTGTGAACGCCAACCGCACGTCCCTGTTCTGTGACACCGCGCTCGCCGGGCGGATCGAGCGGGTCGAGGCGGGCCTCATCGCCGCGTGCGGTCGCGCCGCTCAGGTCGACTCGGCGGGATTCGTGCGCGCCATCGCCGGCGGGGTGGCGTGCTTCGCCGAGCCGGGCTCGCCGTTCAACAAGGTCGCCGGCCTCGGCTTCGGCGGGGTGCCCGGCGTGGCCGACCTGGACGGGATCGAGCAGGCCTTCGCCGCGCACGGCGCCGCGGTACAGGTCGAGCTCGCGCACCTCGCCGACCCCGCGGTCGGGGTGCTGCTCACCGGGCGTGGCTACCGTCTCGAGTCGTTCGAGAACGTGCTCGGCCTTGCCCTCGACGGCGAGTACGAACGGCCGATGCCGAGTGGGGTCGTGGTCCGCCGCAGTGGGGACGACGAGTTCGAACGCTGGCTCGAGGTGGTGGCCGACGGTGTCGCCCACCCGGACAGCCAGGGACTGCCCTGGCACGAGGAGTTTCCCCGTGAGACCTACCTGCGCGCCGAGCGCCGGCTCGCCGCGGCCGGCGTGGGGCGCTATGCCGCACTGCGCGACGGTGTCCTCGCGGGTGGGGCCGGCCTGCGTGTCGCGGAGGGCGTCGCGCAGTTCGCGGGCGCGGCGACCCTGCCGGCACACCGCCGTCGGGGTGTCCAGTCCGCGTTGCTGTCGACCCGGCTGGCCGACGCCGCCGAGGCGGGTTGCGACATCGCGGTGATCACCACCCAGCCCGGGTCCAGGTCGCAGCAGAACGCGCAGCGACAGGGCTTCGACCTGCTCTACACCAGAGCCGTCCTCGTCAGGCACGGTCCGGACGGGACCGGCTGGCCGGCGTTGTCACCGGCGCGTCCGGTCGGCTAGCTTCTGTGTGCAACCCGAGATGTCCAACTCGCTATGTCCCAACCCGAGAGTCAGTGGCCGTACAGGGGTTCGATGTTTGACCATTTCGCGTGGTCGGTGGTTGTCGTCCCGCTGCTGGTGCTCGCCGCCGGACACCTGCTCGTCGACCGGCTCCGGCCCGACCTCGCGGTCCGCGTGTTCGCGTGGACCACGTTCGCCGTCGGCGTCTCGGCCGCGTTGAACCTCGCCAGCTTCGCGGTGAAGGCGCTGGCCGAGATACCGGCCGTCGCGGTCCTCGGCGGCTGGTCCTACCGTGTCGTCGCGGCCGACAGCGTGCACGAGCCGTGGGCGCCCTGGCTGTGCCTGGTGTGGTGTGCGGCAGCGGGTCTCGCCGTGCTCCTGGCCGTCCTGCGGCATCGTCGCGCGGTCGGCGTGGCGAGCCGGCTGGCGGCCGCGCTGCCGGGTGGCGAACAGGTCGTGGTCGCGTCGAGCCGGGTCGTCGACGCCTTCGCGTTGCCCGGCCGCCCCGCGCGGATCGTGATCACCACGGCGATGCGCGACCTGCTCGACCCCGGCCAGCTCGCCGCGGTCATCGCCCACGAACGCGGCCATCTCGACCAGCGGCACCACGATCTCGTCTGGCTGACCCGGCTGGGCGCGGCGATCCATCCCGTCCTGTTCCCGATGGTCCGCGAGGTCGAGTACCTGGCCGAACGCACGGCCGACGAGACCGCGGCCAGGACCGTCGGCGACCGGCAGCGGGTCGCCGACGCGCTCGGGTTGGTGGCGACGCACACGACGGGTGCGCGGCGGGCCGGGGCCCTGCACGTCGGCTCCCGGCACGGTCAGACGCCGCGCCGGGTCATGGCCTTGCTGGACACGTCGGTCCAACGCCGGTTCCCGGCGGTGGTGCCGCTGCTCGTCGCGGTCAGCACGGTGGTGTGGACCTGTGAGTGCCTGTACGACCTTCAGGAGCTCTTCCGGTTCGCGACGTAGGCTGGCTACGATGTGGGTTAGTAGCCTGCGGACACGATGTCCACGTGGGGTCCCGACCGTCGAAGATTTTCAAGCTACTATGCAGAATAGTAGCTCGAAGGAGAGACGGCGTGGACTCGGTGGTGGTTGGCGGGGTGCGGATCGCCTACGAGCTCGCGGGTGCGGGGCGGCCGGTGCTGCTGCTCGGCGGCACCGGTATGCCGCCGGTCGCGTGGCAGGCGTGTGGCCTCGTGGAAGCGTTGGCGCGCCGGGGTTTCCAGGTGGTCACCTATGCCGCCCGCGGGGTGGTGCCGAGCGACGCGCCGCCCGCCCCCTACACCGTCGGGCAGTTGGCGGCGGACGCGGCCGGCCTGCTCGACGCGTTGGGGCTGCGGGACGTGGCCGCCGTCGGGTACTCGTTGGGCAGCTTCACGCTGGAGTCCCTCGTTCGGTCCCGCCCCGACCTCGTGGCCCGCGCGGTGCTGCTCGCCGGCGCCGGCCCGACCACCCAGGCACTGGTGGCGGCGTTGGCCATGGAGCGTGAGCTGATCACCGTCGCGGGCCGGATCCCGGCGGCGGCGGCGACGTTCCAGGCGCTGTGCACCGGGCTCGCGCCGAACGCGTTGCGCGACGACGACGAGTTCGTCAGGCAGTGGCGGGAGATCCTCGCCGTGCAGGGCCAGTTCTGGACCTCGGCCGATGGGGAGATCGGGCAGTCCGCCGCCGCGGGCACGTGGGTGAGCCGCACCGACCGGCTCACCGCGCTGCGGCGGATCACGGTGCCGGTGCTCGTCGCCGCGTTCGAGCACGACCCGCTGTTCCCGCCACGGGCCGGCCGTGCCGCCGCGGAGCTGTTGCCGCACGGTGAGTTCGTCGAGATCCCCGGCGCCGCACACGCCGGCCTGATGACCCACCCGGAAGCGACGAGTCGCGTGCTGGTCGACTTCCTGGTCGGCTGAGGGTCAACGCCGCCGCCTGCGCAGTGCCCTGCGCAACGCGTCCCCTTCCTCGTCGGACACCGACGCGACGAAGTGCATCAGGACCGCGCTGGGGTTCCCGGAGGAGTCGAGCACCGCGCGCACCGCACGCGCCGCGGCCTCCTCACGGCTGATCTCCGGCCGGTAGTGGTAGGCGCGGCCCTGCTGCGCACGGCTCACCCACGCCTTGCGGTGCAGGTTGTCCAGCACCGTCATCACGGTGGTGTAGGCGAGCCGGCGACCGGTGTCGAGCCGCTCCAGCACCGCACGCACCGGCAGTGGCTCGGACGCCTGCCACAACACGTCCATGACCGCGGATTCGAGTTCGCCGAGACCGTGCATCGCTCCTCCCAGCCGGGATGGTACTGGGCACCGGCGTGCTGGGATGGTCATGGTGACCTCGCGGTGAAGGCGCGGACGGCCGTTGGCAGGGTGGGGAAGATGTGGTCCTCGCCGACCCGGTCGAGGAAGCCGGTCGGGGTGAGCAGGTCCCGGAGATCCTGTTTGAGCCTGGCCATCGCGAAGACGACGCCGCGTTTCGCCAGGTCGGCGCGGAGGTCCTCGAGTGCGTCCACGGCGGTGATGTCGACCTCGATGTTGGCCTCGGCGTTGAGGAGGAACCATTCGACCGGCGTGGGGGAGTCGTCGACCGCGGTGAGGGCGCGGTGGCGGAAGTTCTCGGCGTTGGCGAAGCAGAGCGGCGCGTCGTAGCGGTAGACGACCAGGCCGGGGATCGTCGTGGCCTCGGGGTAGTCGTCGATGTCGTGCATGCCGGCCACGCCCGGCACCTGGCCGAGGATGCCGTCGTGGGGCCGGGCTATGCGGCGCAGCAGGTCCAGAATGGACAGTCCGATCGCGACCAGCACGCCGTCGAGGACGTCCAGCAGCAGCACGCCCGCCGTGGTGGCCAGTGCCAGGGCCAGCTCACTGGCCCGGAACGCGGCAATGCGGCGGAACTCGTCGAGCTGGATCAGGCGGAGCGCGGCGTAGATCACCAGCGCGCCGAGCGCGGCCATCGGGAATGTCGCCAGTACCGGGCGGCCGAACACCAGAGCCAGGACCACCGCGCCGACCGCGACGAGCGAGTGGAGCTGTGAGCGGCTGCCGAGGCTGTCGCCGATGGCGGTGCGGCTGGCGCTGCTGCTGACCGGGAAGCCGTGCAGCACGCCGGCGGCGATGTTGGCCGCGCCCAGCGCGAGGAGCTCGCCGTTGGCGTCGACGCGGTAGTCGTTGCGGGTGGCGAACGAGCGGGCCGTGAGCACGTTGTCGGAGTAGCCGACGACCGCGACGCCGAGCGCCGGGAGCAGCAGCGTGGCGAGGTCGGCCCCGGAGACCGCGGGCACGGCCGGGACCGGTATGCCGGCCGGGATGGTGCCGATGAGCCGGACGCCGTGGTCGGCGAGGGAGAACACCGCGGCGGCGCCGGTGGCGAGGAGGACGGCGAACAGCGGGACCGGAAGCCTGGGCAGCAGCCGGCCCCCCACGAGCAGGAAGACGAGCACGCCGGCCGCGAGCGCCAGCGTCGGGCCGTGCACCTGGCCGAGTCCGGTGGCGAACGACCGCAACTCGTCGACCGTCGACCCGCCGGCCACCGGGACGCCGGTCACCTTGCCGAGCTGGCCGATGATCATGATGACGGCGACGCCGGCCAGGTAGCCGACGAGGACCGGGCGGGACAGCAGGTCCGCGAGGAAGCCGAGGCGGCCGAGCGCGCCGAGCAGGCACAGCACGCCGACGAACAGCGCCAGCAGGGCCGCGAGGGCGGCGTAGCGGGCGGGGTCGCCGGCGGCGAGCGGGGCGATGGACACCGCGGTCATCAGCGCGGTGGTCGACTCCGGGCCGACCGAGAGCTGCCGGGACGTGCCGAAGACGGTGTAGACGAGCAGGGACCCGATGATGGCCCACAGCCCGGCCACCGGCGGCAGCCCCGCGACGCCGGCGTAGGCCATCACCTGCGGGATGAGGTACGCGGCGACCGTCACGCCGGCCAGCACGTCCGGGCGCAGCCAGCTCCGGCGGTACCGGCCGAGCAGGCGCAGGCCGTGCGGGGTGAGGTTCCGGCGCCGCGATCTCATCCGGACATCATCACCCGGATGCGGTCGAACCTCCTCGACCGTGGCCGGGCGTGGCGGGTGTCCGCCACCAGCAGGCGGCGATCACGGACTCGTGTTCCTCGCCTCCTTGGCGCAACGCCTTCGTCGACGGTGCCCATGCCCTTCCCTACCGCACACGCTGCGACAGCCGCCCCTGACCAGGTACGGACTGTTCGCTCACACGGGTGAGAAGGCGATCACGCACGCATAGTCGTTGCGCCGGAGGGCAAGCATGCCAGTAGCCCAGGTGGGCTGTCGGCAGTGGAAGGGGGGACGACGTGATTCGCCATGACGTGATCGACCGGTTGCACGAGTGCCAGGTCATCGACCCGAGGGGGGAGAGGATCGGCCCCGTCAAGAGGGTGTGGGTGAACGACCGGACCGGCGACCCGGCGTGGGCGTCGGTCCATACCGGGCTGTTCGGCACGAAGGAGTCGTTCGTGCCGCTGCAGCGTGCCGAGCTGCGCGATGACCAGCTGTGCGTCGCGGTCGACAAGGAGAAGGTCATGGAGTCGCCGAGGATCGAGGCGACCGACGACCACATGACCGACGAGGAGCAGGCGGCGCTGTTCCGCCACTACGGGCTCGGCAAGCAGGGCACCGGTCCCGACGGCTGCGCACGGCAGCCGGTGCGCAGGCCCGGCTCGACCCAGCAGACGGGGGAGTACCACCCGGTGCGGCGGAAGCGCTGACCTGGCCAGCAAGATCCGCCCGGACACCTCGGCCGCGGGCCACGAACCCACGAGCCGGGCGCGGATTTCGGCGGACCCCGCGGCGAACGGGACCGTCCACCGGGACAGGCCCGTTCAGTTCCCGGGGTTCTCCTGCCGTCGTGCGCGCAGGGCGGCCCACTGTTCGAGGCGGTCGCGGATGGGGGCCTCGCGGCCGTTGCGCGTCGGGCGGTAGAAGGTCTCGCGTGCCATGCCGTCGGGGAAGTAGTCGGCGCCGGAGAACCCGTCGGGGGAGTCGGGGTCGTACTGGTAGTCCTTGCCGTAGCCGATGTCCTGCATCAGCCGGGTGGGCGCGTTGAGGATGTGTGCCGGCGGCATCAGCGACCCGGTCTGCCGCGCGCTCCGCTGCGCGTCCTCGAAGCCGCGGTAGACCGAGATCGACTTGGGGGCGGTGGCCAGGTAGACCACGGCCTGCGCGATCGCGAGCTCGCCGTCGGGTGAGCCGAGCCGTTCGTAGACCTCCCACGCGGCGAGCGCCTGCCGCACGGCCTCCGGGTCGGCCATCCCGACGTCCTCGTTGGCGAACCGCACGAGCCGGCGCACGACGTAGCGGGGGTCCTCCCCGCCGGACAGCATCCTGGCGAGCCAGTACAGCGCCGCGTCGGGGTCGGAGCCGCGCATCGACTTGTGCAGTGCGGAGATCAGGTTGTAGTGGCTCTCCTGCGCCTTGTCGTACAGCGGCACGCGCCGCTGTACCTGCTCGGCGAGCGCGGCGACGTCGAGCTGCTCGGTGCCCTCGGGGAGCTGCTCGACCATGTTGAGCAGGTAGCGGCCGTCCCCGTCCGCCATCGCGGTCAGGGCCTCGCGGGCGTCGTCGGTCAGCGGCAACCGGCCGGTCAGCGCCTCGGCGCGGGCGACCAGCGTCTCCAACGCGGCGTCACCCAGCCGCTTGAGGACGAAGACCTGGCAGCGGGACAGCAGCGCGCCGTTCAGCTCGAAGCTCGGGTTCTCGGTCGTCGCCCCGATGAGCAGGACCGTGCCGTCCTCGACGTAGGGCAGGAAGCTGTCCTGCTGGGCGCGGTTGAAGCGGTGGATCTCGTCCACGAACAGCAGCGTGCCCTGGCCGACCGTGCGCCGCCGCGTGGCGGCCTGGAACACCTTCCGCAGGTCGGCGACGCCGGAGAACGTCGCCGACAGGGGCTCGAAGGCGAGCTTGGTCCGCTCCGCCAGCAGCCGGGCGATCGTCGTCTTCCCGCACCCGGGCGGACCCCAGAGGATCATCGACACCAGCCGCTGCTGGGCGACCATCCGTCCGATCGGGGCGTCGGGCGCCAGCAGGTGCTCCTGGCCGACCACGTCCTCCAGGGTCCGTGGCCGCAGCCGGTCCGCCAGCGGGTGCGGCGCGTCGTCGTCGAAAAGCGCTAGCGCCGGTGCGGAATCGTCCATCGGGTGGTCGTCTCTCCCCCGGGTGACCCGTGCCTACCCGGGGGCTCACCCAACTGTCGGTCGATTGTAGAGCTGCCCCGCCACTATGCCCCGCGAAGGCGGCCCCATGCCGATCGAGGCCGAGAGCGCTCTCTCGCCGGCCGGCGAGAGAGCGCTCTCCGTCGATCAGCGCCGGTAGACGCCCAGCTCGTACAGGGAGTAGCCCCACCCGGTGCCGCGGGCGTGGCCGTAGAGCCGGACGTAGCGGCCGGTCGCGGTGACGTCGACGTCGTCGACGCCGCCGTCGCCCGTCGTGGTCGAGTACACCGTCCGCCAGGTGCGGTCGTCGTCCGACACCTGCAGGTCGTAGGCGCGGCCGTACGCCGCCTCCCACACCAGTTGCACGTGCTGGAACGTGGTCGTCGCGCCGAGGTCGACACGCACCCACTGCGGGTCGCTCCAGTCCGACGCCCACCGGGTGGTCAGCGAGCCGTCCACCGTGTTCGACGGCGGGAACGGCGCTCCGTCGCCCTGCTGCTGGTAGGACGACGCGGTCGCCGGCCTGCCCCGCGCCACGTTCTCGCCCTGCGGAGTCGGGGCCACCACGCGGAACGACCGGGACTCGATGCCGACGTTGCCGTGCCCGTCGCGGGCGAGGACGTACAGCTTCCACACGCCCAGCCGATCGGGCGCGCGGACGGTGAACGGTCCGGATCCGGTGTAGGACGCCGGCACCAGCGCGCCCGAGTTGTCGATGTACTTGCTGTTCTGCCGAAGCTCGTAGGTGATCGGGTCACCGTCGGGATCGGACACCCCGACGCTGACGGTGAACGTCCCGCCGGCCGGCACGTCGGTGACCCGGCTGAGGTCCATCCGGGAGATCACCGGCGGCCGGTTGGCCGGCGGCGTGCCGCCGAACGCGGCGGCGACCGAGAAGTAGGACAGCCGCTTCTCGTTGCCCGGCACCAGGTTGAACCACACGCCGCCGAAGTCCTGTTCGGTGCCGTAGTGGAACAGCGTGCCGCCGAGCGCGACCCCGGTGTGCGACATCAGGCAGTTCCACGCGTTGCGGTAGCCGTCCCGCTTGGCCACGTCGGACGGCTCCGCCGCGACCCCGTTGACGTCGGCCGGCACCTCCCACTCGCCGGGCGGACCGCCCTCGGTGAGGATGTAGGGCTTGGTGTAGCCGCCGGCCTGCCAGTCGTTCCGCACCTGGCACACGGCGTTGTACGAGTTCACCGCGTACAGGTCCAGGTCGGGCGCGTAGGCCTTGAAGTACGGCCAGGCGCCGGTCCACGCGTCGGTGGACGTGACCGGGTGGTTCGGGTCGGCGGCGTGGATCGCGCGAGCGACGTCGTTCACGAACCGGACGTAGGCGACGCGCTGGTTCTCCAGCTCCGTCCCGGAGAAGCAGTTCTGCATGCCGAGCACGGACTCGTTGCCCACGTTCCACATGAGCACACCGGAGTGTCCTTTGTAGACGTTCACCCAGCGGGTGAACTCCGTGAGCATGGTGGACCTGTAGTTCGAGTCGGTCACGTAGTTGACGCAGCCGCCGCTGCCGGGGCCGCCGCCGGGCTGGAGCCAGAAGCCGTTGATCACCTTGATCCCGTTGGCGGCCGCCGCGTCCAGCAGCGGTTGTGTGGTGCCGTCGGTGCCCCAGGTGCGGACCGTGTTGACGCCGATGGCCCGCAGGTCGGGCAGTCGGGCGGCCGCCTCCGACACCGGTGGGCCCCACGTGAGGCCCTTGACCGTGTACGGGGCGCCGTCCACGGTGAGCCGCCAGTTGCCTTGTGAGCCGGTCACCCGCACCACGGACGGGGCGGCGACGGCGGGCTGGGCCGTCAGGAAACCGGCCAGCAGTGCGAGCACCAGTACGAGAGCACGCTTCATCGCGTCTCCTCAGCAGGGGTTGGGGAGTGGTTCGGAGAGCGCTCTCCAACGCGTGTCCGAGTGTGCTGTCCGGATCGCGAGCGTGTCAAGGCCGCGGCGCCGGGGCGCGGTCCGGCGGCGGCGAAAACGGCGTGCGACACTCCGCATGCCACCGCCACCGCCACCGAGGGGAACCGATGCACGTCGAGGACACCACCGAGCCCGCCAGCGGCACGGACGAGCTGACCGTCGCGATCGACGGCCAGGAGTACACGGTCGAGGAGAACGTCGACTTCGACGGCGACGGCGACAACGACACCGCCGTCCTGCAGGCCAGTGACGGTGCCCTGATCGCCATCGCCGACACCGACCACGACGGCATCGCAGACGTGGCGGTCGAGTACGACGAGGACGGCAACCCGGTGGCCGGCGCCGAGTACGACCCCGAGACCGGCGAGTGGCACCCGGAGAACGTCGCGGCGCTGCCCACCCCCAGCGGCGCGGGCGCCGACGAGGTCCGGACCGACGGTGACGCCACGGCGGCCGAGCAGACGCCGTGAACCCCGGGTCGGCGCCTCGCTGACGGGCGGGGTGTCTCGCGGCGCCCGGAGCCGGACGGTCCTACGGCGGCCGGGGAGCCACTGTGGACTCGTCGCGCGGTGCCCGGAGTCGAGAAAAGCGCGGGTTCGCGGTTACGTGAATCCCCTTCGGGGTATGTAGGAGCTTGCGTCAAGCAGTCGGCGCGCGTCCGTCTCCATCGTAGAGAGGACCTGCGACGACATGATGGAACTCGACTTCGACGACAGCCTGGCGCGCGGACTGCACCGATACGTCCGCACGGTCAGCCAGGCGCTGGGACTGCACGGGGACTGCTCGTGTGTCCAGGCCGAGGAACCGATCTCCGCCTACATCCCGCTGGACGGCCGGTTCAGCCGCTTCCCCGACCGTGACGTGGCGCTGCTGTGGGAGGAGTCGCGGGGCTGGTCGGCCGCGGTCGAGTCCGGCGGTGGCGACGACCTGCACGTGGTGGCCTGTCTCGGCCAGGAACTGCTGCCGCCGCCGGAGACCGTGGCGAGCTGGACGCGGCGGCTCTTCCGGTCACACCAGCCCGTCGGCCTCGTCGTGGACCGGGGCGACGAGCCCGGCCACCGCGACGCCGCCACGATGCGCGAGCGCCTGGCCACCTACGAGTTCCCCGTGCGGCCACTGGTGACCGCCCCGGGGGTCACCGGGGGGAGTTGACCCCCGGGGCGGTCTGCGCCAGCTGGTCAGCAGGTGTACAGGCTGTTGGGGTGCACTTTCTCGCAGTAGCGGACGTGCAGGTGGTTGTCGTGGTTGTCCCAGTGGGTGGTGAGCCCCTCGGCGATCAGCGTCGGGTCGTTGAAGAAGATCAGGCGCACGTGGCCGGGGGCGGCGTTGCGCACCGCCTTGATCAGCTCACGGGTCGCGGCGCGGTCGTAGGTCGACGACTCCCAGGTGATGCGGCCTGCGGTGCACTGGGCGCGGTCGGTGCGGATCGGCCAGATGTCGATGTCCATCCCGACGTCGTGGCTGGCGTGGCCGGGGATGTCACCGCCGTGCTCGAACCCGGCGTCGCCGAGGGGCACCGGGCCGAAGCCGGTGAAGCTGCTCGCCGCCTGTTCGAGCTGCCCGATCGCGGCGGCCGTGGCCCAGTTCGCCGCGGTGCCGTTCCCGTCGGGGTTCTGGTCGCACAGGTTCTTGCCGAGGTCGGGGTAGTCGAAGTGCCACACCAGGTTCTTCCACGTCGTCGGGCCCACGATCCCGTCCGCGCCGATGCCCGCGTGGCTCTGGAAGTCCTGCACCGCCGTGGTCGTCGCGGGGCCGAACTGACCGTCGACCGTCAGGGACAGCCTCCGCTTGGCGTTCAGCTCCACCTGTAGTGCCCGCACCGCCGCGCCGGAGTCGCCCGCCCGTAGGGTCGGCGCCAGCGCACCCCAGGTCTGGGGGCCCACGATCCCGTCGACGCCGATCCCGGCCGCGGTCTGGAACGCCCGCACGGCCGTCGCGGTCGCGCTGTCGAACACGCCGGTCGTCGGCGCCGAGTGGCCACTCTGGACCAGCAGGTTCTGGATCGCCAGCACGTCCGCGCCCCGGTTCCCGCTGCTCTGCGTGGGGAAGAACGCGTTGGTGTAGGCGTGCGCGGGTGCCACGGTGACGACGGCGAGGAAGACGGCGAGAACCGTCACGAGTCGGCGCATGGGATCTCGTTCTAGCAGCGGCATTTCGGCACCGGAAGCGTTTCCATCACCGCCGAAACGCTTTCCCGGCCGGCGAGCGGCTTCATAGCCTTCGTCGACTCGCAAGGGAGAGCCCGATGAGACGTGCAACCGCCATCGTCGCGGTGGCCCTGCTGTTCGGCGGCGCGCCGACCGCCGCGGCGGCCCCCGCGTCCCGCACCGTCACCTTCCACGGCTACCAGGTCGACGTCCCCGCGCGGTGGCGCGTGGTCGACCTGACCGAGAACCCACGCGCCTGCGTCCGGTTCGACGTCGAGACCGTCTACCTGGGACACCCGGGCGACGGCGACTGCCCGACCAGGCTGGTCGGCCGCACCGCCGGGTTGGTCGTCGAGCCGCTGGACGACCTCGCGCCCGAGCAGGTCCCCGCCGGCGTGGCCACCGCCGAGCCGGGCTCCGCGCGGCCACCGAAAGAAGCCGCCTCGCACGACGGCGCGCTGCGGATCGCCGTCGAGGACGCCGGTGTGCTGGTCACCGCCGCGCACAACGAGACCACCGAACCGTTGGTGCGCAAGGTGTTGGACGGCGCACGCCTGGCACCCGGCGGACAGCCCGCCACCCTGCCCGCCGCCCCGCCGGTCGCCGAGGCGGCGATCGTCACGCCGGGCACGTTCGAGGGCAAGGGCTTCGACGCGTGCACGGCACCCTCACAGTCCACGATGAACGCCTGGGCCGCCTCGCCCTACCGCGCGATCGGCATCTACATCAGCGGCGACCTGCGTGCCTGCTCCCAGCCCAACCTGACCACGTCGTGGGTGAACACCCAGTCCGCCAACGGCTGGCGCTTCATCCTCACCGACGTCGGCCGGCAGGCGCCGTGCACCGACTACCGGCTGAGGATGTCCACCGACCCGGCGACCGCCCGCCAGCAGGGCAGCACCGCCGCGGACGCCGCCGTCGCCGCGGCCACCGCGCTCGGGTTCGGCAGCGGCAGCGCCGTGTACAGCGACATCGAGAACTACTCCTCGACCGCGTCCTGCAAGGCGAGCGTGCTGTCCTACGTCAGTGGCTGGACCGACCGGCTGCACGCCAAGGGCTGGCTGTCCGGTGTGTACTCCAGCGCGTCCTCGGGCATCAAGGACCTGTCGAGCGCCTACTCGAGCACCACCTACACCCGCCCCGACCACATCTTCTTCGCGTGGTGGAACAACGTGGCGGACACCGACACCGGCTCGTACGTCCCCGAGAGCCAGTGGTCCGGCCACCAGCGCATCCATCAGTACTCCGGCGAGGTCGACGAGACCTGGGGCGGCGTGCGCATCAACATCGACCGCGACTACCTCGACACCCGGACCGGGAACCCGGTGCCGTGCGACTCGGTGAGCCTGGACTTCACCGCCTACCCGACGGTGCAGAGCGGCTCGACCGGCAACGCGGTCAAGGCGGCCCAGTGCCTGCTCGCCAACGCGGGGCAGCTGCCCGCGGCCACCAACCCGAGCGGCACCTTCGACGCGGCCACCGTCACGGCGGCCAAGGCGTTCCAGTCCTCCCGGGGCCTCACCTCGGACGGGATCGTCGGCGCGCACACGTGGACCGCGCTGCTGTCGGTGGGGGACAAGCCGAACCTGGCGCAGGGCAGCTCCGGCAGCGCCGTGCGCCGGCTCCAGCGCGCCCTGACCGCGGCCCTCGGCTCCACGGTGGGCATCGACGGCTCCTTCGGTCCCAACACCGAGACCGCGGTACGCAACTACCAGAGCTCGCGGGGCCTCGGGGTGGACGGCGAGGTCGGTCCGGCCACCTGGGGCGCGTTGCAGTCCGGGAAGTAGTCGCGGTCCGGGAAGTAGGGGTCGTCAGGGCAGCGACTCGTTGAGCAGGGCGCGGCCCAGCGGGGTGATCGAGTGCAGGACGGACTGGCCGTTCTGCCGGGTGTCGACGAGGCCCGCGCCGCGCAGGGTGGCGGCCTGCTGGCTGGCGGTCGGCAGGCTGGTGCCGGTGCGGGACGCGACGTCGCTGGTGGTGCCTGGGCATTCGCCGAGCACCTCCAGCACCCGCGCCCGGGTCCGGCCCAGCAGGGCGGCCAGCGGCTTGCGGTCGCCGTTCGGCTCGGACCAGCCGACGACATGCTCGATCGGGTACACCAGCGTCGGCTCGAACTCGGTGTCCCGGAACGTCGTGGGCAGGCCCCGGGAGAAGAACGACGGCACGAGCTGCAGGCCCCGCCCGCCCAGGTGCAGGTCGTGCTCGGTCGGATAACCCACCTCCAGCACGGGGTAGCGCCACCGGGCCGTGGGGTGCAGCCGTCCGAGCACGGCGTCCCAGCCGCCCTCGGCCAGGGCCGTGATCATCCGGGCGCGCTCCTGGTCGACGCGGGCCCGCACCCGTGACCAGTACGGGGCCACGCACGCCGCGAAGTACTGCTCGGCCGCCTCGACCAGTGTGCGCAGGGCCTCGGGCCGTCCGTCCGCCAGCGCGGTCGTCCACGGCGGGAGCGGTTGGTTGCCCGCGAGGATGCCCAGGTCGGTGCGCAGTCGTTGCCGCGTGGTGCGCCGCAGCGTCTCCAGCCCCTCGTCGAGGGACGGGACGGCGGCGGTCGGGGTGAGGAAGTCGACGAAGTAGCCGGTCAGCGGGGCCAGGTCGGTCAGCAGGCGGGTGGTCGCCGGGGCACGGGCGGCCACCGACCGGCGCCACCCGTCGAAGAGCAGGTCACGCCCGCGCAGCCGGTTGGTGCTGAGTATCAGCTCCCACATCGGCTGCGCCCCGGAGCTGAACCTGGTCCTGGCCAGGTCCTCAGGTGTGAAGTGGATGCGCAGCACCACGGTGCGTGATGGTAAGGGAAGGACGCGCCACGCCAACACCGGTTACGAAAATTTCTAACGGCGAGTCGATGAAGGGTCGCTTCCATCGCCGACGTGCGCACGCGAGACTCCCACCATGTCTCGTACGCAGATTCCCGGCGCCGACGTGCTCGGTGCGCAGGCCCTCGACGCCGCCCGCCGCTGCGGGGTCGATCCCGGCACCGTCGCCGGCGACGGCCCGCACCGCTCGCCGGTCAACGGTGCCTCGCTCGGCGGTGTGCGCTGGCACGACGCCGCGGCCGTCGACGACGTGGTGGCCCGGTCGGCCGCGGCGTTCCTCGCGTGGCGCAAGGTCCCGGCACCCGCGCGCGGTGCGGTGGTCAAGCGGTTCGGTGAGCTGCTGACCGAGCACAAGGCGGACCTGGGTGCCCTGGTCAGCCTGGAGGTCGGGAAGATCACCGCCGAGGCGCTCGGCGAGGTCCAGGAGATGATCGACATCTGCGACTTCGCCGTCGGCCTGTCGCGGCAGCTCTACGGCCGCACGATGGTGTCGGAGCGGCCGGGGCACCGGCTGATGGAGACGTGGCACCCGCTCGGCGTCGTCGGCGTGATCAGCGCGTTCAACTTCCCGGCGGCCGTGTGGTCGTGGAACACCGCGATCGCGCTCGTCTGCGGTGACACGGTGGTGTGGAAGCCCTCGGAGCAGGCGCCGCTGACCGCGTTGGCGAGCGCGGCGCTGCTCGACCGGGCGCTGGCCGAGCACGGCGCGCCACGGGACGTCAGCCAGGTCGTCGTCGGCGACCCCGCGGTCGGCGAGGCGATCGTGGACCATCCGGGCGTCGCGCTCGTCAGTGCCACGGGGTCGACACGCATGGGCCGTGCCGTCGGACCGCGGGTCGCCAACCGCTTCGGCCGCGCGCTGCTGGAACTGGGCGGCAACAACGCCGCGATCGTCGCCCCCTCCGCCGACCTCGACCTGACGATCCGCGGCGTCGTGTTCAGTGCCGCGGGCACCGCGGGCCAGCGCTGCACGACGATGCGGCGGGTCATCGCGCACTCGTCGGTCGTGGCCGAGCTGACCGAGCGGCTCGTGGACGCCTACGCGCGGCTGCCGATCGGCAACCCGATGGCCGAGGGCACCCTGGTCGGACCGCTGATCCACGGCAGGGCCCACGAGGCGATGGCCGCGGCGGTCACGCGGGCGCGGAGCGAGGGCGGCAAGCTCGTCGCCGGCGGCGAGCGGGTGCTGGCGGACGCGGCGCCGGACGCGTACTACGTCGAGCCGGCCATCGTCACCATGCCGGGCCAGACCGCGATCGTGCGGGACGAGACCTTCGCGCCACTGCTGTACGTGCTGGCCTACGACGACTTCGCCGACGCCGTAGCGCTGAACAACGACGTCCCGCAGGGCCTTTCGTCGTCGCTGTTCACCCGGGACCAGGCGGAGGCGGAGATCTTCTTGTCCGCGGAGGGTTCGGACTGCGGCATCGTGAACGTCAACATCGGCACCTCGGGCGCCGAGATCGGCGGCGCCTTCGGCGGCGAGAAGCAGACCGGCGGCGGCCGCGAGTCCGGTTCGGACGCCTGGCGCGGCTACATGCGCCGCGCGACCAACACGATCAACTACTCGGGCCGGCTGCCGTTGGCCCAGGGCGTCGACTTCGCGATCTAGCGCGGCGCCCACGGATCCGCCATTGTGACCCGGCAGGTGAACCTGGATCCACCCGCCAACACCGGTGGACACCGCGGTCCAGCTCCACGGGGCCGCTCGTGCTCGGCCTGGTCCCGCGCCGGTGCTTTTCCGGAAATGCCGTCTTTATCCTATTTCGGGAGCGCTCCCGAAGTCGATGTTTGCGTTCACATGGTCACTTCCGTCCACCGGGCTGGTCGCGACCATCACTTGTAACCATGCACTTGTTCGCCGCAACGCGCCTGTGTTAGCGTTCACATGAACGCCGTGTGACGATTTGTATGAACCCGTGCGGGCATTTCGTTGTGCCCGCCGTCAACGATGATGGGGTTCTCGCATGAACGCGCGCACAATCGCGAAACTCCTCGGACATCTCACGCACCGGCCATGCCCGAGCGCGGCGTGAATCCCACTGAACAAAGGAGTTCATCGATGCGTCGGATCAGAAGGCCGCTGCTGGCCACGGGGGCGGCGGCGGCACTCGCCGCTGGCACGCTGCTCGTCACGACCGTGCCGTCCCAGGCCGCCACCCAGGGACCGTGCGACATCTACGCCGCGGGCGGCACGCCGTGCGTGGCCGCGCACAGCACCACCCGAGCGTTGTACGGCGCGTACAACGGCGCGCTCTACCAGGTCCGCCGCGCCTCGGACAACGCGACCCGCGACGTCGGCGTCCTGAGCGCGGGCGGGGTCGCCAACGCCGCGACGCAGGACTCCTTCTGCGCCGGCACGAGCTGTGTCATCACGGTCATCTACGACCAGTCCGGCCGGAACAACCGGCTCACCCAGGCTCCGCCGGGTGGGTTCTCGGGTCCGGCGCCTGGCGGGTTCGACAACCTCGCGAACGCGACGTCCGCGCCGGTCAGTGTCGGTGGGCACAAGGCCTACGGCGTGTTCGTGGCGCCGGGCACCGGTTACCGCAACAACAACGCCTCGGGCACGGCGACCGGTGACCAGGCGGAGGGCATGTACGCGATCTTCGACGGCACGCACTACAACGGCGGCTGCTGTTTCGACTACGGCAACGCCGAGCGCAACAGCCACGACAACGGCAACGGCACCATGGAGGCCATCTACTTCGGCAACATCAAGGTCTGGGGCTTCGGCACGGGCAACGGCCCCTGGGTGATGGCGGACCTGGAGAACGGACTGTTCTCCGGCGTCAACGCCGGCTTCAACGCGAACGACCCGTCCGTGAGCCACCGGTTCCTGACCGCGATCGTCAAGGGCGGCCCGAACCGCTGGTCCATCCGGGCGGGCAACGCCCAGTCCGGCGGACTGTCCACCTACTACAACGGGACCCGGCCGAACGTCTCGGGCTACAACCCGATGCGCAAGGAAGGCGCCATCATCCTCGGCATCGGCGGCGACAACAGCATCGGCGCCGCCGGCACCTTCTACGAGGGCGTGATGACGTCGGGCTACCCCTCGGACGCCACGGAGAACTCCGTGCAGGCCAACGTAACCGCCGCCGGGTACGGCACGTCGTCGTCGCCGGGCACCGGTCTCACCCCCGGCTCCCGGGTCTCCCTGCAGGCCACGACCGGCTGCTGCGCCGCCGACTACCTCACCCACGGCGACAACGACAACCTGGTGGGGATCACGCAGGTCACGAGCGGCAGCACGGCCACCCTCAAGGGTGACGCGAGCTGGATCGTCCGGGCCGGGCTGGGCAACGGCTCGTGCGTCTCGTTCGAGTCGGCCAACAGGTCCGGGCAGTACCTGCGGCACTCGAACTTCCAGGTATACCTGCAGTCGAGTGACGGCAGCACACAGTTCGCGCAGGACGCGACGTTCTGCCCGCAGACAGGCAACAGCGGCCAGGGGAGCTCGCTCCAGTCGGCCAACTACCCGGCCCGCTACCTCCGGCACTACAGCTTCACCGCCTACATCGCCAGCAACGGCGGCTCGAACACGTTCGACAGCACGAACCTGTGGGCCGACGACACGAGCTGGCTCGTCGGCCCGGCCTGGGCCTGATCGCACGGGAAACCCGCCGCGCCGTGACCGATGAACGTCCACCGGGTCGCGGCGCGGCGGTGCGTGAGCCGGCCGCCGCCCGGGACGAACGGGCAGGATCATCGCGCTGGACGGGCACCGCCGCCGCCCGGTGCCCCCGCACGACAGTAGAGTCGGCCGCCCATTCGCCTACCCGGAAAGGGAGTCCGTGAGGGACATCGCCGAGCTCGTCGACGTGCAGAACCCGTCGTGGCCGTGGCTGACCGACGACTTCGCCAGCAGCTTCACCAACCACGTCATGCTCGCACCCGACCCGGAGCGGTGCCGGGCTACGCTGTTGCAGGTCCAGGTGACCGCCCGGTCGCCGCTCGGCGCGATCATCCTGAACACCGGCGGAATCCTGGTGCACGACGGCTGGGTGCGGGTGTACGGCGGCTCGGGCGGCGGCGCGACCGGCCTGCCGAGCATGGCCGAGGTCAACGGTTTCCCCGCGACGGCCGAGGAGGGCTGGCAGCCGCCGGCCGGCCTGATCATCGCCCACGACGTGCTCGGCGGCGTCTACGCGTTGAACGGCATGGCGCCGGAGGAGCACGACAGGCCGGGCGCTCCCGGCGGGGTCGTGCACTTCTCCCCGGTCACGATGACGTGGGAGGACATGGAGATGGGCCACAGCCAGTGGCTGACCTGGCTGGTCGACGGCGGCGCGGCGAACCACTACCACGAGGTGCTGTGGCCGACGTGGCGCGACGAGGTCGCCGGGCTCGGCCTGCGGGACGGGATCACGGTGTACCCGTTCCTGTGGTCGCAGGAGGCCCAGGAGGACATGGCGGCGACCAGCCGCAAGGCCGTGCCGATGGACCAGATCCTCGGCATGCACGCCGCGTCGTGCGAGCAGCTCGGCCTTGCCCCGGCAGGAGAGCTGGGCACCGTCTGAGCTCTCGGCCGGCCACGATCGCGCCGGTGCCCGGAACCGCGCTAGCGCGGTCGGACCAGGCCGGTCCGGTAGGCGATGACGACGAGTTGGGTCCGGTCGCGGGCGCCGAGCTTGGTCATGGCCCGCTGGACATGTGTCCGGACGGTCAGCGGGCTGACTACGAGGCGCTCGGCGATCTCGGCGTTGGCGCGGCCCTCGGCGGCCAGTGCCATGACCTCCCGTTCTCGGGCGGTGAGCACGGCAAGCGCGGTCGGGTCCCCGGGCTCCGCGGTGGCCAGGAACCGGGTGATCAGCGTGCGGGTCGCGGTGGGGGACAGCAGCGCGTCGCCGGCCGCCACGGTGCGGATCCCGGCCAGCAGGCCGTCCGCCGAGACGTCCTTGCCGAGGAACCCGCTGGCTCCCGCCCGCAACGCCTTCGCGACGTACTCGTCCGTCTCGAACGTCGTCAGGATGAGCACCCGGGTGCCGGACAGCGACGGGTCCGCGCAGATCGCCGTGGTGGCGGCGAGGCCGTCCGTGCCGGGCATGCGGATGTCCATCAGGACGAGCGTCGGGTGGTGGTCGCGGGCGAGCGTGACGGCCTCGTCGCCGTCGGCCGCCTCGCCCACCACGGCCATGTCGGGGTTCGCCTCGATGAGCATCCGGAACGTCGTGCGCAGCAGCGCCTGGTCGTCCGCCAGCAGGATGGTGATCACGGCCGGATCGGCAGCTCGGTCGTGACGGTGAACGCGCCCTCGGGCCGCGGCCCCGCCTCGAACCGCCCGCCCGCCGACTGCGCGCGCTCGCGCATGCCGACCAGGCCGAAGCCCTCGCCGAGCGGGCTGCCGCTCATCGGGTTGGTGACCGTGATCGTCAGCCGGTCGTCGCCGTAGCTCAGCCGCACGGACGCCGTCGGCGCGCTGGTGTGCTTGGTGACGTTGGTGAGCGCCTCCTGCACGATGCGGAACGCGGTCAGGTCCACGCCGGGCGACAGCGGCCGCGCCGCACCCTCGACGGTGACCTCGACGCCCAGCCCGGCGGAGGTGAACCCGGCGGTCAGCTCGGCCAGCTGCCCGAGGCCGGGCGTGGGTTCCGTCGGTGAGCTGTCCTCGCCCGGCTGCCGCAGCAGCCCGACGGTCGCCTTCAGCTCCCGCAGCGCGGCGGACGTGGTGCCGGTCAGGTCGGACAGGATCCGCTCGACCTGGTCGGGACGGGTGCGCGCCAGGTACGCGGCGGTGCCGGCCTGCGCGTTGGCCAGTGCGAGATGGTGGGCGACGACGTCGTGCAGCTCCCGCGCGAAACGGATCCGTTCCTCGGCGACCCGGTGGCGTGCCTCGGTCTCGCGGGTGCGCTCGGCGTACTCGGCCCGCGTCCTGGTCGCCGCCAGGTGGTCGTGCCGGAGCCGGGTGGACTCGGCCAGCGCGACCGGCAGCAGCAGGAACAGCACGGGGTCCAGGAGCTGCAGCGGCCACGGGTAGCCGCCGAGGCCGCCGTACAGGCCGGCCGCGGCGATCGACGTCGTGGCCCCGAGGTAGTACCGCCGGGTCGTCCGGCCGGGCACCTGGACGGCGAGCTCGTACAGCGCGACCATCACGGGGCCGAGCAGCACCGGCGTGACCAGGAACCCGATGCCCCCGGCCACGGCGGCGGACAGCGCGGCGACCACGACGACCGCACGGGGATGACGGCGCCGCCACAGCAGGGCCAGCGAGCCGGCCACGGCCAGGGGGATGGCGGACCACCAGCCCAGGTTGTCCGTGCCGGGCAGGTTCGAGTTGAGCGCCGCCGGCCCGGAGATCGCGAGCAGCAGCAGCGCGACTAGCGCGCCGTCGAGGACACGCGGATGGTTCTTCGCGTACTGGTTGATCGTCATACCCTGCTCCGGCCGAGGTGCTCCGGCTCCATGGTGTCAGCCCGCAGTGCCCCGCCCTCCACGTCCACGCGCGGCAGCAGCCGGTCCAGCCACCTCGGCAGCGCCCACGCCCGTTCGCCGAGGATGGCCAGCACCGCCGGCACGATGGTCATCCGGACGACGAACGCGTCGAGCAGGACCGCGGTCGCGAGGCCGAACCCGATCATCTTGATCATGGCCAGGTCGGCGCCGACGAACCCGCAGAACACGGCGATCATGATCAGCGCGGCCGCCACCACGACGCGGGCGCTGTGCCGGAAGCCGGTGACCACGGCCGCCCGCGCCGGCTCGCCGCGGGTGTGTGCCTCGCGCATCCTGCTGACCAGGAACACCTCGTAGTCCATGGCGAGCCCGAAGATCATGCCCACCAGCACGATCGGCATGAGGCTGATGATCGGGCCGGTCTGCAGCAGCCCGATCGCGTCCGCGCCCCAGCCCCACTGGAAGACCGCCACGACCAGGCCGAGCGCGGCCAGCACGGACAGCAGGAACCCGCAGACGGCCTTGAGCGGCACGAGCAGGGACCGGAAGACCACCAGCAGGAGCAGGAACGCGAGCCCGAGCACGAGCGCGAAGTACGGGACGAGCGCATGCCGCACCTTCTCCGCGAGGTCGATGTTCACCGCGGTGAGGCCGGCGATCCGGATGCCCGGCTGCTCGTCGCGGATGCGTTCGACGAGGTCCATGGTCCGCTCGTCGGTGGGGGCGGTGGCCGGGATGGCGGTGAACAGGGCGGTGTCCCGGCCGACCTGGGCGGGGGAGACGAACACGACGCCCGGGGTGTCCGCGATCTTCGCGCGGAGGTCCCGGACGGCCGCCTGGGGGTCACGGGCGCCACGGACGCCGACCATGACGACGAGCGGGCCGTTGAAGCCGGGGCCGAAGCCCTTGGCGAGGGCGTCGTAGGCCCGGCGCTCGGTGGTCGCGGTGGACTTCGACTCGTCGCCGGGCATTCCCAGCTGGAGCCGGGTCGCCGGGACGGCCAGCACGACGAGGGCCGCGACGGAGGCGAGCAGCACGAGCACGGGCCTGCGCAGGACGAACCGTGCCCAGCGCGCGCCGGCACGGTCCTTCGTGGCCGGTTCGCCGCGTCCGCGCGCCAGCACGGCGTTCGGGCACAGGCCGAGGATCGCGGGCACGAGCGTCAGCGCGACGAGCACGGCGACCACGATGGCGCCGGCGGCCGTGACACCCATCTGGGCGGCGGTGGGGATGCCGAGCACCGTGAGCCCGCCCAGCGCGACGATGACGGTGAGCCCGGCGAAGACGACGGCCGAGCCGGCCGTGCCCACGGCCCGGCCGGCGGCCTCCTCGGGCGCGTGCCCGGCGGCGCGTTCCTCGCGGTAGCGGGAGACCACGAACAGGGCGTAGTCGATGCCGACCGCGAGCCCCAACATGGTGGCCAGGGTGGTGACGGCCGATGACAGCCCGAAGACACCGCCGAGGGCGATGATCGCGCACGTGCTGACCCCGACGCCGAGCACGGCGGTCAGCAGCGGCAGCCCCGCGGCGACGACCGACCCGAACGTGACCAGCAGCACGAGCGCGGCGAGCACGACGCCGACCACCTCGCTGACACCGCCGACCCGCGGCTTGCCGGCGAGGACGGGCCCGCCCACCTCGACCGTCAGCCCGCGCACCCGGGCGACGGCGTCCCGCAGCCGGTTCTTCGTCTCGTCGGTGAGGTCGCTCGGGGTGGCCGTGTACGTGACGGTCGCGTACGCCGTCGACCCGTCCCGGCTCACCGCGTGTGCCTGGAAGGGACCGACGGCGGTGGCGACCTGGGCGCCGCGCGACACGTCGGCGACGAGCGCGTCGACGGCCGCGCGGTGGTCGGTGACCGTCTCACCCGCCGGCGCGACGAACACGACCCTGGCGATGGCGGGCAGGGCCGTCGTGTCGTCCGACAGCTCACCCACGGTGCTCGACGCCAGGCCGGCGGCCCCCAGGACCGCCAACCACGCCACCACGACATACCAGCGCCGGCGGAAGGCCAGACGGCCCAGCCGGTAGAGGAACGCAGCCACAGGAACGAGGCCTCCACATCGGGATCGGTTGCCTCGTCAGCCTTGCGGCCACCCCGCACTCACGTCATCATGCGGCTGCCGTCACTTCGGGTACTGAGATCGCAGTACGTCCTGCTCACTTGCTGAAGCCCGCGGCCAGTCCACCCAGCAGCTGGCGCCGGCCGAACGTGTACAGCGCCAGGATGGGCAGCGTGGTGAGCACGACCGCGGCCACGATCGCCGGGACGTTGACGCTGTACTGGCCCTGGAACGTCCACAGCGCGAGCGGCAGCACCCGCTGCGACGGGCTCTGTGTCAGGATCAGCGGCAGCAGGAACGCGTTCCAGATGTTGAGTGCGTTGTAGACGGTCACCGTCACGATCGCCGGCCGGGTCATCGGCGCCGCCAGGCGCCACAGGGTCATCCACTCCGAGGCGCCGTCGACCCGCATCGACTCGAACAGCTCCTTGGGCACGTCCCGGATGAAGTTGGCCAGGATCAGCACCGACAGCGGGATGGCGAACGCGATCGACGGCAGGATCAACGCCAGCAGGCTGTCGTACAGGCGAAGCTTGATGATGATCAGGTAGACGGGGATGACCGTCGCCTGCAACGGGATGGCCAGGCCCATGAGGAACAGCCCGTTCACCCACCGCAGGAACCGGGCCTGCCAGCCCCGTACGATGGCGTACGCGGCCATGAACGAGAACGTCACCGCCGGCACCACCGCGCCGATGGTGACCACGGCGCTGTTGATGAAGTACTGGATGAAGTCCGACTCGATGACCAGCTGGTAGTTGGCCAGCGTCGGGGAGGTCGGCGGCACCAGCGGGTTGCTCGTGTAGTAGGTGCCCTTGGGCTTGAAGCTGGTGATGACCACCCAGTAGATCGGGATGACGACGATGGCGAGCCAGACCAGGCTCGCGAAGCCGCCGAGCCAGTTGGGCCGACGCGCCAAGTTGCTGCCGCTGCTCATGTCACGCGCCCTCGATCTGGCTCTCCGACGCGTCGCCGCCGAGCCGCCGCAGCAGCAGGGCGAGGACGAGCCCCAACAGGACGAGGAAGACCGCGATGACGCTCGCCGGTCCCATCAGGTTGGCCTGGAACCCTCGCTTGTACATGTCCAGCGCCAGCACCCGGGTCGCGTCGCCCGGTCCGCCCTCGGTCAGCACGAAGATCAGGTCGAAGAAGGTCAGCGACCCGACCACCATGAGCGTCGACGAGGTGATGATCGTGTACTTCAGCTGGGGGAGGGTGATGCTGAAGAACTGCCGGACGCGGCCGGCGCCGTCCAGCTGCGCGGCCTCGTACATGGACTGCGGGATCTGCCGGACACCACCCTGGTAGATCAGCGTGTGCAGCGGGATGAACTGCCAGGACACGACGAACACCACGAGGCTGAACGCGAGCACCGGGCGGCCCAGCCAGTCCTGGCTGAGGAACTTCACCCCCAGCCCGGCGCCGAGCCCGAAGTTCGGGTCCAGCAACGCCTTGTACGCGATCGCGATCGCCGCGGAGCTCAGCAGCAGCGGGATGAAGTACACGATGGCCAGCAGGCCGCGGTAGCGCTGGTAGCCGGACAGGAACGTGCCGAGCAGGATGCTCAGCGGCGTCTGCACGGCCCAGGACGTGGCCACCACCAGGAACGTGATCCAGACGGCGTGCGGCAGTCCGGGGTCGGTGAGCACGGCCCGCCAGCTGTCCAGCCCGGTGAGGTGGATCTCGCCGAGCCCGTCCCAGGTGGTGAAGCTCAGCGCGAGCACACCGAACACCGGGATGATGGCGAAGCCGATGAAGACGAGAAGCGCCGGCGCGGCCAGCCACGGGAGGATTCCGTACTGGCCGCGCCGCTGCGGCCGATTGGTCGGTTCGGTCACTGACCGATTACCGCGTTCATGTTGTCGGCGAACTGCTGCGGGGAGATGGACAGCTGGAACAGCTTGACGATGTTGTCCAGCAACGTCTCCGCGGCCGTCGGGCTGAGCGCCTGGTCCCACGACTGCGCGAACACCTTGGCGTTACTGGCGACGTCGTAGGTGAACTTGAGGAAGTCGGCGTTCTTGTCCTTCGCCAGCAGGTCCTGCGTGCCCTTCAGGACGGGGACGCCGCCGGTGCCGATCCACTGCTTGACCTCCTCGTCGTCGAGGACGCCCTTGGCGAGGAACTTCTTGGCGATGTCTTTCTGCTCCTTGGTGGCCTTCGAGGAGATCGACAGGTACTGCGCGGGGTTGCCGACGGTGTCGGTCTCGTCGCCCTTGCCACCCTCGATCGGCGGGAAGTTCATGTAGCCGAGCGCGTCGCTGGAGACGAAGTCGCCGCCGTCGGCCTGCTGGATGCCGTAGGACCACGAGCCGTGGAGCATCATCGCGGCCTTGTCGGTGTAGAGCAGCGCCTGGTCGGCGTTGGAGTCCGCGGTGATCGAGGAGAAGCCCTTGATGAACCCGTCCGCCTTGACCAGGTCCTGGACCTTGGTCAGCGCCTGGATGGCGATCGGGTTGGACCAGGCGTCCTTCTCGCCGTCGAACACGGCCTGGAACACGTCGGGCCCGCCCATGCGGTCGAACAGGAACTCCAGCCACATCATGTTCGTCCACCGCGACTGGCCGCCGAGGGAGAACGGTGCGATGCCCGCCGCGTTGAACTTGGGCACCAGGGCCATGATCTCGTCCCAGGACTGCGGCGGCTCCACCTTCAGCCGGTCGAAGACCCGCTTGTTGTAGTACAGGACGATCGGCTGCACGGTCTCGCACGGCATCGCGTAGATCTTGCCGTCGATGGTCGCCGCGCCGAACGAGGACGGGAACAGCTTGTCCTTGACCGCCGAGTTCTGGTCGAACCACGAGGTGAGGTCCTCGACCTTGCCGGCCTTGACGTAGGTGGCCAGCGTGCCGCCACCCCAGCCCCAGATGAGCGTGGGTGCCTGGCCTGCGCCGATGGCGGTCTTGATCTTCGTCTTGTAGGCGTCGTTCTGGAAGGTGGTGGGGTTGATCTTGCTGTCGGGGTTGGCTTTGTTGAACCGGTCGACGGTGCCGGTCCGCACCCCCTCCTGCGGTTGCCCGCTCAGGTACCAGTAGGTGGCGCTGCCACCGCTTCCTGGTCCCGAGGTGCCACACGCGCCAAGCGCCATGAGGGCCGGCGCACCAGCGGCGAAGCCGAGGATGGTGCGTCGAGAGATTTGGTTTTCCACGCTGGTTCTCCCGTTCTCGAGAGGCGCCGACTTCTTTGGGGCCGTCTCCGAAAACTTTCGAAATCTCAAGTTGTCCAGTCTAGGTATCAGGTCTGGTCTCGGACTGTCAAGGTCAACTCCCATTCGTTGCCCGAAATGCGATGTCCACGCTCACACGGGGTCGCCATTTCTTCCCGGTCGATCACCGAAAGTTTCGCAAAGGTCCGGTGTCGATCGGTCGAGAATTGGGGCTGACGATAATGGAAGCGCTCACGTACTGGTACGGCCGTCTGGGTGCCGGACCGCCTCCGCTGAGTCACCGGCGACCCACCATCCTGGCGGCCCCTCCAAGGCCTGGCTCGCCTCGTCGAGGACTGACGGTCACCGGCGTGCCGGGTGGGCTCGGTGCATGATGGACCGGAAACGGCACGACCAGGACGGGGTGACGGTGTGCGTCCCGAACCCGTGGACGACCTCGAGGAGGCCGCGGCGGTCTTCACGAGCGTGCGCCCGCGCCTGTTCGGCATCGCGTACCGCATGCTCGGCAGCGCCGCCGAGGCCGAGGACCTCGTGCAGGACGTCTGGCTCCGCTGGCAGGCCTGCGACCGCGCGGCCGTCGCCAGCCCCGCCGCCTTCCTCGCGACGACCACGACCCGGCTCGCCATCAACGCGCTCCGGTCCGCGCGGGTGCGCCGCGAGACCTACGTCGGGCCGTGGCTGCCCGAGCCCGTCGACACCAGCGCCGACCCCTACCTCGGGGCCGAGCGCGGCGAGGCCCTCGAGTTCGCCACCCTCCTGCTGATGGAGAAGCTCACGCCCCACGAGCGCGCCGCCTACGTCCTGCGCGAGGCCTTCGACTACTCCTACGCGGAGATCGCCGACATCCTGCGGTCCACCGAACCGGCCGGGCGGCAGCTCGTCAGCCGGGCCCGCAGGCACGTGACCGGCGAACGCCGCACCCCGGTGAGCCCCGCCGCGCAGCGGGAGCTGCTGACCGCGTTCGTCGCGGCCGCCCGCTCCGGTGACATGACGTCGCTGGAACGGCTCTTCACGGCCGAGGTGACGAGCCTGTCCGACGGCGACGGCCGGGCGCGGGTCGCCAAGGTCGCGGTCGTGGGCGCGTCGCGCGTGGCCAGGTTCCTGGCGGCGTTCGCGGACTGGTTCTGGGACGACGTCGACCTGCGCCCGGTGACCACGAACGGCCAGGCGTCGGTCGTGCTACGGCACGACGGCGAGGTGCGGTGCGTGTTCACGGTCTGCGCCACCGCCGAGGGCATCGACAAGGTGCTGTGGATGTTCAACCCGGAGAAGTTCGCGTCGGTGGCCTGACGGCACGGGGCCCCGCGCCGGGCCGAGCGGCCGGCGCGGGGCCCCGGAGCGGTCTACCGCGCGAGCCACTCGCGGTAGGCGGTCTTCGCGATCACCGCGCCGTCCTTCGCGACGAGGGCGTCGCCCGGCGCGGCGGCGAACATGCCGGCGCCGGCGTCGGTGACGACCGTGCGCGGGTCCCCCTTGGCGGCGAGGGTGATCCGGCCCAGCTCGTCGAGCGTGAACACCTCGGGGCCGGCGACGTCGCGCGTGCCCAGCAGCGGCGCGCCGACGCAGACGTCCGCCACGGCCTGTGCGACGTCGGCCGCGGCCATGGGCTGGACGGGCGTGGCGGGCAGCCGGACGGTGTTCTCGTCGGCGGTCCAGGCCAGCACCGCGTCCATGAACTCGAAGAACTGCGTGGCACGGACGATCGAGTACGGCACGGGGCCGGCCTTGAGCAGGTCCTCCTGCAGCACCTTGGCGCGGTAGTAGACCAGGTCCGGCACCAGGTCGGCACCCACGATCGACAGGATCACCGCGTGCCCGACGCCCGCGTCCCCGACGGCCGCGAGCAGATTGTCCATCGTGGTACGGAAGAACGCGGGGGAGGCGTCGTCGAACGTCGGCGAGTTCGTCAGGTTGACGACGACGTCGGCCCCGTCCAGCGCCTCGGACAGGCCGTGCCCGCTCTGCAGGTCCAGCCCGGTGGACAGCGAGTGCGGCACCGCCTCGTGCCCACCCGCGTTCAGGATGCTGACCACCTGCGAGCCGATGAGCCCGGTCCCACCGATGACGGCGATCTTCATTTCAGCGACCTTCCTTGCCAGGCGACGTGACGGTCGTCACGCCGTGCCGGTTCCTCATCGTCCACCACGCCGAGCACCGGTCTGGCCGGCTCGCGGCGCGTGGTGACGAGGCTCCACCCGCTCAGACAGGACAGCCCCGCGAGTTGTGACTCGAGCGGGGCAATCTCTCCCGGGGCCGCCGGGAAGGATCCCGGCCGGCGCGCCGTGCCGACCCGGCACGGCGACCTCGTCGCCGATCTCTCGACGGGGCGCCGCACGCCCCGCTGAGCTGGGTCGGCGGTGCCGAGGTGACGCACGGTCCGCCGGTCATGCCGCGGTGCAGGCCGACTACTTCGCCCGCCGGATCGTCACCGAGACCTCATCGGCATCGCCGGCGCCGCCGGCAACGAGAAGGGGCTCGCGGATGCCCACCGCGGGCTCCCGAGCTCGGGGGCCTGACGCGGATCGGTTCGCAGGTTCGTCCCGGTGTGCCGCCCGCCGGTCGGGTCTACCGCCGGCGGTAGATCGTGATGGAGTGGCCGACCTCGTCGATCGGTGTGCTGCCGTCGAGCAGCGCCCGCAGGCGGTCGTCGGCCTTGGCGATGGCGGAGTCGGACACCACGAGCAGGCCGTGCACGCGGTCCGGGGGCTGGACGAGCGGGTCGTGGGCCTCGATGCCGTAGTAGGACGGCAGGCCGGCGCCCTTGTAGACGAGCCAGACCCGCTCGTCCGGGTAACGCTCCCGCAGGCGGTCGGCCAGCCGGCCCAGGTCCTGTCCCCAGTCGACGTTCGAGTCGTGCAGGCGCAGGTGGGTCTTCGCCGGTCCGCCGAACGCCTCGTTGGAGTACGGCAGGTAGTACGGGAACGTCCACAGCGAGCTGACCGCGGTGAGGACGACCAGGGCGGCCACCGCCACCCGCGCCCACCGCCGGCGCACGGCGACCACGCCGCCCGCCGCGACCGCCATGAACATCGGCACGAAGATCGCGTACCGGACGCCGAGGTCACGCGAACCGGTCATGGCCGCGACCAGCAGCACGGCCGTGGGCACGAGCAGGTAGGGCGCCGCCGGGCGCAGCCGGCGAACCGACACCATCGCGACGGCGCCGGCCAGCCAGAGCACGAGCGTGCCCAGCGGCGTCTTCACCAGCAGCGCGGCCGGCAGGTAGTACCACAGCGAGCCGACGTACTGCCGGCCGAACAGGAAGCCGCCCCACAGCCGGTCCTCGAAGCCGAACTGGACACGCATCCCGTACCGGTACGACTCGGGGAACGGCAGCCAGTCGACGAGCGCGCGCAGGCCGTGGAGCGCCGGCAGGTCCGGCGGCGACGCCCACCGCAGCCCCGGGTCCACGGCGAGGTAGGCGGCCCACACCACGGCGACCGCGACCAGCGCCACGCCCACCGCGGCCGCCACACCGAGCCCGAGGACCCGCGCGGTCCGCCTGGCGTCGAGGTCGGGGGTGCGGCGGGCGTGCCAGACCGACAGCACGACCAGGAGCATCAGCACCGGCACCGCCGCCAGGGCGCTCATCTTCGTCGCGATGGCCGCGCCGAGGGCGAGTCCGGCGAGGGGGAGGTAGCGGACGGGACGGCGCCGGGCCCGCCACAGCAGCCACACCGACGTCAGCAGGAACCCGGCCGTCGGCACGTCGAGCGTGGCCAGCGACCCGTTCGTGATGACATCGGGGGAGAACGCGTACAGCGCGAGGGCCGCCAGCCCGCCGGCCGGGCCGGCCAGATCGCTCGCGAACGCGAGGACGACCAGCCCGAACAGCAGCGTCAGCACGATCACCGGCAGCCTCGCCAGCAACATCAGCCGGCGGGCGTCGTTGCCGGACTCGTACAGCACGTGCTGGCCGAGCTGGCTCTGGTTGCCCGCGAAGGCGGGGTCGAGACGCACGTCGGCGAAGGCCAGCCCGGTCGCGATGATCAGCTTGCCCAGCGGGGGATGCTCCGGGTTGTACCGCACACTGTGCTCCCGCAGGTACACCGCCGCCGTGCCGACGTAGACCGGCTCGTCGATGGTCGGGGTCTGCTCCACGGCCGTCGTGACCATCGCGATGGCCATCTCGGCGAGGAGCGCGACCACGACGAACGCGAACACCCACCGCCGGTGCCGGCGCGGCCAGCCGAACCGGCCCGCCGGGCGCTCCTCCGCCGGCGGGTCCGCCGAGGTCGCCTCGCCCGTGTTCGGTATCTGGCTCGTGCTGGACGACAACCCGAAGGTCCTTCCGTCGGAGACGACAACGCGGACGACACGCGAACAGCGACGCGCTACGAGCGCCTGCCACAGGCGAGGGTACTGGGACGCGCTGTGTTGTGTGCCACAGCATCCAGGTCCACGGCGGCGCGCGCGTGAGGCGTGGCAACGGGTGTGACCATGCCTGTCCTGGGGAAACCCTTGGGACGATCATGACTCACCGGGTCCGTACACCGGCCCGGTACGCTGACAGCTGCCCGAAGGTCCCGAACGGCGGCCACGGCCGGGCCACGCCACAGTGGACCGACCACTGACCTGCCCTGGAGGACAGTGTTACTTGGGAGAACGGGCAGTGCGGCGCGGAAATCGAACTCTGTCCAGCAGGCTCGGCTGTCACCACACGTGGATGAGAGGCTGCCATCTTGGACGACCGTCGTGAGGATGTGGGGAGCTTCAGCGGCGATCTTCTCGGTCCGGTACCCCCGGTGAGGCAACGGCTCGAATGGGCGGACGTCGCGAAGGGCGTCTGCATCGTGCTCGTCGTGCTGTGGCACGTCATCATGAAGGACCTGCTGCAGATCGACTGGCACGTCGCCACGCCGTTCCTCGGCGCGTGGGGCTCGGTGGGCGAACTGCTCCTACCACTGCGGATGCCGCTGTTCTTCGCGATCTCCGGGTTCTTCGCGGCCAACGCGGTCCGCCGGCCGTGGCAGGTGATCGGCCGCACCAAGGTGGCCAAGTTCCTTTACCTGTACGCGTTGTGGCTGTGCGTGCACACCCTGCTGTTCTCGGTGGTCCCGGACTTCGGCACCGAGCGTGCCGACACCGTGCTCAAGTTCCTGGCACAGCTCACGATCACGCCGTCGAACCTGTGGTATCTCCAGGCACTGGCCATCTACTTCGTGGTCGCCAAGGTGTCGCTGCGGATCCCGCCCCCGGTCATGCTCGCCGCGGCGTTCGCGCTGTCCGCCGTCGCGGCCGCCGAACTCGTTGCCACGCCGGGCGATCGCGGTGGTCTGTACCAGAACCTGGTGTTCTTCCTCGTCGGCCTGTACGGGAAGTCAGTCCTGCCGCGGGTGGCCGAGACGGCCAGCTGGGTGCGGCTGGCCGCCGTCGCCGTGCCGTATCTCGGCATTCTCGTGGTGATCGAACATCTCGGCGTCAAGACGTGGTTCGGGTTGTGGCCGGCCGTCAGCCTCGTCGCCGTCTTCCTCGGTGTGACACTGTTCAGTCTGGTGACGCGCTGGGCGGCGCTGACCAGGGCGCTGACCAGCATCGGCAGGCGGACGCTGCCGGTGTACGTCATGCACATGCCGATCCTCGCGCTGCTGCACCTGTCGCTGCGCGGCCCGATCGCGCACCTGCCCGGCACCCTGCGAGTGGCGGTGTCGGCGGTGGAACCTGCCATGATGACCACACTGGTGGTGTGGATCTGCCTTATGCTGCATCGGATTCTGCCGACAACGTGGGTCTTCGACCTGCCCGCGAAGAGGTCCGTGCCCGAACCGGCGGCACCGAGCGAGCCCACGGCGAGCCAGAGTCGGACGGCGACCCAACCGATCCTGATGAGAAGTGATCACGAGTAGGCGTGCGAAAACATCCGAGAAGGCACTCCGTGCGACGGACCTGGGCGATGGCGGCAGCGGTCGTCCTCGGCGCCGGCGTGGCCTTCGCCGTCGTCACCAACGGCGGCACGAGCGCGGGGGCCGACCAGGCCAAACCACCCGCCACGGCGCCCACCCAGGCGGCGGGGCAGAAGGGGAAGGGCACGACCACGAGCCCGCCCCCACCGGCCGCGGTCCTGCCGTTCAACGCGAAGATCACCTCGGCCGACATCCCGGTGCCGGGCGGCGGGGTGCGCAGCGGCGGCTGCAGCGGCTCGCTGATCGCGCCCGAGTGGATCATCACGGCCGGGCACTGCTTCCACGACATCGACGACAAGCGGATCAGCGGCCCGCCGGACCACACGATCACCGTGACCGTCGGCAAGCTGAAGGACAGCGACGCCGGCGGCCACACGGCGCAGGTCGTGGACGTCCGGCAGTCCCCGGTGAACGACATAGCGCTGGCGAAGCTGTCCTCGGCCGTGCCGAACATCGTCCCGCTGAAGCTCTACGCGGCACCGCCCACGGTCGGCCAGCAGCTGCGGTTCATCGGCTGGGGCTCACGCTCCGCGACCGTGAAACTCCCGTCCGACAACGTGAAACAGGGTCAGTTCGGCGTGCTGTCGGTCAAGCAGTACACCATCGAGGCCGACTCGCTGGTGCCGCGCACCGTGGACAACAGCCCGTGCCCCTGTGACTCCGGCTCCCCGTACTTCACCTCCGACGACGACCGCACCGGCACGCTGGTGGCCGTCGAGAGCTCCGGCCCGCCGTGCCCGCAGGGGGGCCGCGAGATCATGTCGCGGGTGGACGTCGTCGCCCAGTGGATCCGCGACCAGACCGGCGGCACCGCCGGGTAACGGTCACGGCGCCAGGGAGATCAGGACCGACTTGGTGCGGGTGTAGTCGTGCAGCGCCTCCGGCCCGTTCTCGCGGCCGAAGCCGGAGTGCTTGACGCCGCCGAACGGCATCGCCGGGTCGAGCATCGCCCAGTCGTTGACCCACACGATCCCGGCGTCGAGGCGCGCGGCGACCCGGTGCGCCCGCGCCACGTCCCGCGTCTGGAGGCCCGCGGCCAGCCCGTAGGGCGTCGAGTTGGCCAGCTCGACCGCCTCGTCCTCGGTGTCGAACGCCTGCACCGTCAGCACCGGGCCGAAGATCTCCTCCCGCACGACCCGCGAGTCCGCCGGCAGGTCCGCGAGCACCGTCGGCTGGTGGAAGAACCCGTCGCCGGCGATCCGCTCGCCGCCCGCGACCACCCGCCCGCCCTCGGACACGGCCACCCGCAGGTACTCCTCGACCTTCGCGAGGTGCCGCTCGGCCGCCATCGGGCCCACGACCGTCGCCTCGTCGAACGGGTCGCCGACCGGGATGCCCGGCACGGCCTGGGAGAGGATCTCCAGGATCGTCTCGTAGCTTGAGCGGTGCACCAGCAGCCGGGGCCCACCCATGCAGAACTGCCCGGTGTTGAACACGAACGCCTTGATCACCGCCTCCACGGCCCGCGTCAGGTCCGCGTCCTCGAACACGATGTGTGCCGCGTTCCCGCCCAGCTCCATCGTCACCGGCTTGAGGTGCTCACCCGCGACCGCGGCGGCGTGCCGGCCAACGGCCGTCGACCCGGTGAACGCGATCTTGTCGACGCCGGGATGCGACAGCAGTGCGTCACCCGCGACCGCACCGACCCCCGTGACGACGTTGACCACCCCCGCCGGCACCCCGGCCTCGGTCAGCAGCCCGGCCATCAGCAGCGCGGACAGGGGAGTCTCGTCGGCCGGCTTGTGCACCACGGTGTTGCCGGCCGCGAGCGCCGGCGCGAGCTTCGTGCTGCTCAGGATGATCGGGAAGTTGAACGGCGTGATGGCCGCGACCACCCCCAGCGGCTCCCGGCGCGTGTACGCGTGCGCGGGGAACGGGACCTCGCGGTGGGCGCCCTCGACGGTCAGTGCGAGCGCCGCGTAGTACTCGTACGTCTCGGCCGCGGTCGGCACGTCGACGTTGCGGCACAGGGCGATCGGCTTGCCGACGTCGAGCGACTCCACGGCGGCCAGCTCGTCCGCCCTTTCCATGATCAGCGCACTCGCCCGCCGCAGGACCCGCGCCCGCTCCCGGGCCGGGGTGTCGCGCCAGCCCGGGAAGGCCGCGCGTGCCGCCGCCACCGCGCCGCCCACGTCGGTGGGTGTCGCCGCGGCCGCGGTGGTGACGGTTCGGCCGGTGGCGGGGTCGAGGATGTCGATCCGCTCGCCACCGGCGGCGGGCCGCCAGTGGCCGGCGACGAAGAGCTGTCCCGGCTCGACCTTCGGACGTCGGTCTACGACGGTCATGGGCGACTCCCTCGTCGCGGGCGGCGGCCGGACCGTGTGCCGGCCGCGGGCCAGGAAACTCCGCTGTCCCCGAGATCGCAACGGGTTCCTGGGATATCGTGCGCATACTGACCCACGGAGTGCGCTCCGTGTCCCGGAGGCGCCAATGCACGAGCTGCCCGAGGTGACGCTGCACAGCCAGGACCTCGACGAGACCCGCGACATCGCCACCCGGGTCCTGCACCCGCACAAGCTGTCCGTGGTCGGCGACGGCCCGTTCGGCATCGCACTGCACGTGGTGTCGCTCGGCGCGCTGAGCATCGGCTGGCTCAGCTACACCACGGCCGTGCGCATCGAGAGCACGCACCCCGGCTACTACCAGGTCAACATCCCGGCGGCGGGCCCGATGATGGCGAGGTGTGGTGCCGAGGAGGTGGTCGCGGGCCCCGGCCTCGGGACCGTCTACACGCCCGAACGGCCCGCCGAGTTCACCGTGCCGGCGCCGCTGCTCGCGATGCGGATCGGGCAGCGGGCCCTCAACCACGAGCTGGCGCTGCTGCTGGACCGGCGGCCCAGGAAACCGGTCGAGCTCGGCCTGGGGCTGGACGTGTCGAGCGGGCGGGGCGCGCGGTGGCTCGCGCTGGTCCAGTCACTGTCCGCCGACCTCGCCGACCCGAAGGCCCTGATCCGCCAACCGATGGTGGCCGCGCCGTTCGCGCACAGCGTGCTGGCCGGGCTGCTGCTCGCGTCCCGGCACGAGTACTCCGACGAGCTGGCGGCGCCGGTCGCCGCGGTCGGGCCGCCGACCGTGCGTGCCGCGCAGGCCTACATCGAGGCCAACGCGGACCGGCCGCTCACCGTCACCGACATCGCCAAGGCGACCGGTGTGGGCGTGCGGGGACTGCAGCAGGGATTTCATCGCGCCCTCGACATGTCGCCGATGCGGTACCTGCGCCAGGTCCGGCTGCGCGAGGCACACCGGGAGCTGCGGGCGGCCGACCCGGCGGCCACGACCGTCGGCGACGTCGCGGCGAGGTGGGGGTTCGGCCACCAGGGCCGGTTCGCGGTCGAGTACCGGCGGCGCTACGGCTGCCCGCCGGCGGAGACGTTGAGGATGACCTGACGGACCGGGTGTGCGCACCCCAGGCGGCACGCCCGGCCCGTCAGATGGCTCAGCCTGTCGGCACGTTGCCGTTCTTCGCCATCGGCACGGCGAGCTGCCAGCGGGCCTGTAGCGTCGCCTCCTCGGCCGGCAGGCCGGCCAGCAGCGGGTTGATGTGGGTCAGCCGCAGGGTGAACGGTGCCATCGTCGGCGCGATGATGTCGAACTTCTCCAGGTCGATGTACTGCACGATCTTCAGCACGTCGTCCGGGATCTTCTGGGCGTTCTTGCGAACCGGCACGCACAGCTGGCGGTTCTCCCTGACCCGCACGTCCGTCGGCTGGACGTCGCTCAACGCCCTGTTGAGCTGCGTCAGCTTCAGCGTCGTCTCCAGCGGCACCTGCGGCGTCTCCCGGTAGCAGGCCAGGTCGATGAACTCGACGAACCGCAGCACCGCGTCCGGTGGCTTCTCGTCGTTCTTGATGACCGGCACGCACAGCTGCTCAGGCGCCAGGAGGGTCACCGCCCGGTCGGGGAAGTCCTTGAGCACGGGGTTCAGGTGGCTCAGCTTCACCGGGAACTGGATGTTCGGCCCACCGATCCGGTAACACGACAGGTCCGTGAACCGGACGAAGTCCAGCACGTCCTCCGGCGGGAGCCGGTCGTTCTTCATCACCGGGGAGCAGAGCTGGGTGCGTGGGCCGAGACCCTGGATCGTCCACGGCGCCTGGCCGGCCAGCACCGGGTTGAGGTGGGTGAGTGTCAGCGGCTTCTGCGGCGGCTGGTAGGGGTTGGTGCGGAAGCACTCGAGGTCGAGACTGGACACGTACCGGAACGCGTCCGGCAGTGCCGGCGCCTTGGCCTCCTGCTGTGGCGCGGAGTTCGCCGCCGTCGCCGCGATCGCGGTGCCGGCCACCGCGGCCACCACGGCCATGACGGCCATGCCGATCCGGGAGCGCAGGAATGATCTTCGAACCATGCCCTGACCTTCTTCTTCTCGTGGGGAGTTGGACGGTGACCATGCAACCGCTGCCCGTTAAGCTGCCCTTAAGGTGAGCTGAGAGGGCCGTTACGAACCCGGGTGTGGCGGGCGAACTTCCCATGCACGCGTAGACGCGGCGAGGGGAGCGTCGTGACGACCCACCTTCTGGCCAGGCCCCGGCTGTCCACGCTGCTGGCCGGCACGCGCGCGACCCGCCTGACCACGGTCGTCGCGCCCGCCGGCTACGGCAAGACGGCCCTGCTGACCGGCTGGACCGATCCGGCACGCACCGCATGGCACACCTGCGCCGCCGACGACCGCGAACCCCGGCCGGCGCTGCGCCATCTGGCCCGGGCGATCCGGGAGGTGCTGCCGGGCCTGGACTTCACGATGCCCGCGGTCGCCGGCGACGCGCATGCCGCCGTCGCGACCCTCTGCGACGCGCTGCGTGACGCGGCGCTCGTGCTGGTGCTGGACGACGTGCACCTGGTGGGCGTCGGGGACCCGTCCGCCCGGCTGCTGGAGGGTCTGTGCCAGCAGCTTCCGCCCGGCGTGCGGCTGATCCTGGCCGGCCGGTGCGCGCCGCCGTTCCCGGTGCGGCGGCTGCGGGAAGGCGGGCAGCTCGCCGAGCTGACCGCCGACGAGCTGGCGTTCACCGCCGAGGAGACCGCCGCCCTGACCGCCCAGCTCGGCTCGCCGGCCGATCCCGTGCCGCTGCACCGAACCACCGGCGGCCGGCCGATCGCGGTCCGGCTTCGCGCCGAGGCGGCGCGGCACACCGCCGAACCACCCGGCGGGTTGTTGGACTGTGTCAACGTGATCACCGACGAACCGACCCGCGCGTTCCTCACCGACGCCGCGGCGTTCCCCCGGTTCCGGCCGGAACTGCTTGTGGCACTGGGACATCCCGTCGAGATGGCCGCGCGTCTCACCGGGCTGTTCGTCGAGCCGCTGCCGTCGACGGCCGGCTGGTTCGGCGTGGTCCCGGCGATCGCGGAGCTGTTGCCCGAGACACGTGAGGTGTACGACGTGGCGGCGGACTGGTTCACCGCCAACGACCATCTCGACGAGGCGCTGTCGGCGCTCGCCGCACTCGGTGACCTCGACCGGATCCAGCGGTTCCTGCACGAGCACGTGGACGAGGTGCTGCGCCAGGGTGGCGCGGACGCGGTGATCGCCGCGGTCCGCCTGGTGCCGCCGGACTCCCGTGACCACCGGACCTGGCAGCTCGCCGGCGAGGCACACCAGGTCCGTGGCGACTGGGCCAGCGCGCTCGACTGTCTACAACGCTCTGTCGAGAATGGACGGTGCCTGGCGCCCGCGGTCGCGCGCCGGATCGCGTGGTCACACTACCTGAGCGGGGCCACCGCCGAGGCGCTCGACGTCTGCGGCCGCAGCGTGCTGGACGGCGGTGACCCGGCGTCGGAGTCGTTGCTGCACAGCTGCGTCGCGAGCGCACAGTGGGCACGCGGCGAGCTGGCCGCGTGCCGGACCGCCGCGGCGACGGCCATGACCGTGGCGCGGGAGTGCGGCGACGACGCGGCGCTGGCGGCCGCGCACGCCGTCCTCGCGATGCTCGCCGCCGCCGGTGGCGACCAGACCGCGCTCACCGAGCACAACGACGCCGGGCTGCGGCACGCCGAGCGTGCCGGGGACGTGCTGAGTGTGATCAGGATCCGCTCCAACCGGGCGTCCCACCTGATCGAGTCCGGCGACTACCGCGGCGCGCTGGCGGAGCTGGAGGTCGCGTTGCCGCTGGCCGAGCTGACCGGCTTCACCACCTACCGGGCGTTCTGTCTCAACAACCGCGGCGAGGCCCGTCTCGGCCTCGGTCAGCTCGACGAGGCCGCCGCCGACCTCGTGGCGGCACGCGACATCTTCA